>NZ_CP087996.1:0-656712 GCF_023650455.1 Pseudoalteromonas sp. SCSIO 43095 | reverse complement strand
AATTTTAACCATTAATACTGATTTTTTACGTAAGCTCTTCAACTGAGCAACTTTTAAACCAACTACACCATAACAGCTAATTAATTTGCTTTTGTCCTTATACACAAACTTATTAATTTTTATTACTACATTAAAACTATAAAAACCTTTAGCTTAACAACATCATCAGCGATAATAACTATCTACTGAGCCAACCCGATGAACACTTAAATACAATGTTGAAAAAAAGCATCCTTATTACTTCTGTTATCGTCTTTAGCATCATTACGGCTGTTGTAGGCAGTTCAATTTATACACTATATAGTAAAAAGGTGGTCTCTGTAGACCCAAAACTAAAAGAAATTTCAGGCATTGAGTTTGATAAACATAAACGGCTTTGGGCTATTAACGATAGTGGCGACGAGCCTAAGCTTTATAGGCTCAATGACGATGGTTCAATTGCAAAAGAAGTACTCGTCACGAATGCAAAAAATATAGACTGGGAAGATATGACGCAAAATAAGTTTGGTCATTTCTTTTTAGGCGACTTTGGTAATAATAAAAATGAACGTAAATGGCTAACAATTTATAAAATAGAAAACCCCATAGATATAAAAACCAATACAACAGAAGCTGAAATTATAAAGTTTACCTACCCAGAATTAGATGGCAGCCCAATACAGCCTGATCAACGTAATTATGACTTAGAAGCGTTTGTGGCTTTTGGACGACATTTATACTTGTTTACTAAAAATCGCACAGAGCCATTCGATGGAATTACTAACGTTTACAAAGTAGGCGACCATGCAGCGAATTTTGATGCCCAGCTGATAGATTCATTTAAAACGTGCACCACTATGGAAAAGCTTTGCTGGATCACATCCGCAGCACTTAGCCCAGATAGAAAAAAGCTCGCACTACTAGATTCAACCAGTATTTGGCTGTTTGAAAACTTTAAAGGCGATAAGTTTTTCTCTGGCGATGTATTTAAAATTGACTTAGGTATTGTAACCCAAAAAGAGGCAATCACCTTTTATGATGACAACACCATCGCCTTTACCGATGAAGAATTCAAAGGCATTGGCGGCAATGTTTATTTTATAAAGCTCGACCAAGTAACCAAAGTAAAAGTGCAGCGAAGCCATCCTCAGCCGCAGTAGTTTAAAATAAATCTATTTCTGAGAAATTAACTTGTACACTTATTAAGTTCTCGGCAAATAAATCTTCCTAGATACAAAATTTATCTCGGCCATTATTTTTTGCATAATAAAGCGCTTTATCTGCGCTTTCTAGCACTGCAATTAGAAAATCATAAGGACTAATTACGCACTAAACCAGCACTGATCGTCATATTTTCAACAAAAGGAAACGATGTATTACCTAATGAGCTGTATAAATTCAGCCATTTTATTACTGATTGAGTCAGCATCTGTGGGCTCAAAAACAATCACGAATTCTTCCCCACCAAAACGAAAAATTAAATCTGTTGAGCGAAAAAAGTGACGCATTTTTTGCGCTAATACCAGTAACACTTCATCTTTACAGATATGACCTTATTGATCATTTATATTTTTAAAATGATCAATATCTAAAATAGCCAGCCAAGATGTTGATGCCTGCTTTTGTTGCCTTTTATCCTCATCTCGGGATGAGCCGTGCATTTTTAATACTTGTTTTTCAATTAGCTGTTTTATTTTCTTCAAAGGTCTATCTATTTAACAGACCCGTTAATTTATCTCTTTCGTTTTAATGGAGTATCACTAAATAGTTTTCAAATATGCGGCAATAAGCATATAGCATCACTTGAGCCGAACTACCTAAACTTTTTGAAACCACAGAAATGGCAGCAACTGTTTTTTCTTGGCGGGTAATGGGGAGGCAACGGCGTTCAATTCCATCGGCAGACTGAACAGTAATAATACAGGCAGAGCGTAAACACGATAGAAGTTCATCCTCAGGCTGTGCAACAATTTGTCGTTGTACCCACTCGAATTGCTTTTCACCCGTCACTTTTAAGCAAAGACTTTGCTCAATAGTCAGTTGGCCTTAAAATTCTATATCTTTATAAACTAAGACCTTTTTACAGCCTATAAATTCTTGGATGGTCGATATCAAACTATATTCAAGAGAATCTACATCTCTATTTTTTGTTATTTTAATGACTGAATTCAGTAAATTTTCTTGCATTGTACTCCCTAAAGCAAACTGGGCGTTTGAGCATTAATAAAATTTAGCATAGACCACGCAGTGGAATATGCTAAATAAAAATTCAAGCATCAATGCTCATTCAGTTTAGGAGCCGCGCTTTTAATATATTAAGAACTGTAAGTGCTATTTTAGCTATTGGTCATGCAATTAATAAACTTCTCAGAGAGCTGTGTTATAGCCACTTTATCAGTGTACATAGGCTCGTTATTTTTTATTATAAACTCAGCACATTGTGCTTGAGATTGTTTGAATTTTTGCTTACATGAGTTTACCGATTCGCCAATTACTTCTTGGTAGATAGTTTCATCACACAAGCTATCGGCAAATTGACTCGCCCCGGTAATAATTTCATTAATGCTGACAGGAGAGGATTCTAATTTGAAGAATATATCGCTGTAAGTTTCAACCGTTATGCTCTGTGCAGGGTCAAATAAAGTCGTTTTTGCACTTAAATATGAGCCACCTATTAATAATGCCACAGCAGCCATTGTTGTGTATTTCATAACATTTCCTTGTAAAGTCTTAGCCCAGTGGTGCTAAAAACGTCCTATTTCACTCACACCTTATTAGCCAATGCTAATAAGGTTAGTAACTGTATTGATGAGATTTATTAAGTACCGGAGGATTGCAACAAATGCAGGACAATAAGCCTATTGATTTGGTTAAAAATATTCCTTCTTCCTAATATCGAGTAGACTACAATCAAGTTAGCTTAAATGCAATAATTAATGCTCACTGAATGTACTAAATAAATCGAATTAACGCTTAAATTTAGTCTCTAAAATAACCGAGGAACGGGTACGCTCTACCCCATCTAAGTTACCAATATCATCAAGTAAGTGGCTTAACTTCTCAAGGTTCTGTGCTTCTACAATGGCAATTAAATCAAACTCTCCACTAATTGCATACAACTGAGAAATCGCATCAATTTGCTTTAATTCAATATTAGTTTTTGTTGTTAGCTTATGTTTTACTTTTATTGAAACATGCGCAGAGACCAAGCTATTTAAAAAGTCATCTCCAAAGTCAACGCTATAACCCTTAATGATCCCACTTTGCTCTAATTTTAGCATTCGGCTTTGCACCGTTGAACGAGATAAACTCAAGTGCCTTGCAAGATCAGAAATGCTAGCGCGGGCGTTCGTTTTTAATATTGAGAGTAGTTTTTCATCTTGGGGAGTTATCATAATGCTAATTCAATTCGTTAATTTGACTATTATTCTAATCATTTTTCACAAAATAGCACTGCAAATTTCATTCATAACCTTTGATAATGACATTTTTAATAAGTAAAACACATTGTATTGCTGAATCATCCTGACCTTATCGTTATTTTTTCAGCAACGTATTTTTTTATGTGAATAATTTAGGTGTAAAAATGCAAGTAACCAGAGATTTATTTAACGACGTAATGGTCCCTAATTACAACCCTTCAGCTGTTGTTCCTGTTCGCGGTGAAGGCTCACGTGTGTGGGATCAGAACAATAACGAATTTATCGATTTTGCCGGTGGTATTGCAGTTAATTGTTTAGGGCATTGCCATCCTGCATTAGTCGGTGCACTTAAAGAGCAAGGCGAAAAAATTTGGCACTTATCAAATGTAATGACCAATGAGCCAGCTCTTCGTCTAGCTAAAAAAATGGTTGATGCCACGTTTGCTGAAAAAGTTTACTTTGCAAACTCAGGGGCTGAAGCAAACGAAGCAGCATTAAAATTAGCACGTCGCTTTGCACTGGATAAATTTGGTGCTGAAAAAACTAAAATTATTGCTTTTAATAAAGGTTTTCATGGTCGTACATTTTTCACTGTAACAGTGGGTGGCCAAGCTGCTTATTCTGACGGTTTTGGTCCAAAACCTGCTGATATTGTGCATTGTGACTACAATGATATTGCCGCTTTTGAAGCCTTAATTGGTGATGATACCTGTGCGGTAATGATGGAGCCATTACAAGGTGAAGGCGGCATTGTGCCACCAACTAATGAATTTGCACAAAAAGTACGTGAACTGTGTACTAAACACAACGCACTACTTATTTTTGATGAAGTGCAAACCGGCGTTGGCCGTACAGGTCACTTATACGCATACGAAGGCTTAGATGTTGTTCCTGATATCTTAACGACGGCTAAAGCCTTAGGTGGCGGTTTTCCAATTGGCGCTATGATCACCACCACTGAAATTGCAGCACACCTAAAAGTAGGCACGCATGGGTCTACATATGGTGGTAACCCGTTGGCTTGTGCTGTTGCAGAAGCGGCATTTGATACCGTTAATACACCTGCTGTATTAGATGGCGTAAAAGAGCGTGAACATATGTTCCGTGATGGTTTAAATGCAATTAATGAAAAATACCATGTATTTAGCGAAGTCCGTGGTAAAGGCTTACTAATCGGTGCGGTACTAAATGAGAAATTTGAAGGCCGCGCTCGTGACTTTTTAGTAGCAAGTGCAAATAACGGCTTAATGAACTTAGTAGCCGGTATGAACGTTATTCGTTTTACACCTTCATTAGTGATCCCATTTGAGGACATTAAAGAAGGCTTAGCTCGCTTTGAAAAAGCAGTAAGCGATGTAGTAAACGGTTAATAACTAAGTAAAACATAACTAAGTCCTGAGGCAAACACACGTTTACCTCAGGATTTTATATGTTGTTGGAGCAAGTAGTTAATGCAAGTATTACGTCCTATTACTGTCAATGATTTTGCAGCACTTAAAGAGATTGCCATTGAGTCTGGCCATGGCTTTACCTCTTTACCTGTCGATGATGGGCAACTACAAGAAAAAATTGATCGTGCGCAAAACAGTTTTACTAAAAACGTAGATAAGCCCATCGACGAAAGCTATCTATTTGTTTTAGAAGACAGTGAAACCGGAAAGGTAATTGGTACTACCGCCATTGAAGCGGCCGTCGGGTTATCTGTACCTTTGTATCATTATCATCTAGGTAAAACCGTTCATCACTCACCTACCTTAAACGTTTACAATACCGTAGATATTTTGAGTATGTGTAATGACTACACTGGCTGCTCAGAAATATGTACTTTATTTTTACGTGAAGACAGTAGAAAAGGCCTGACGGGACGTTTTTTATCACGTTCACGTTTTTTATTTATGGCGCAACACAGCGAGCGCTTTGCCGACACAGTAATTGCTGAAATGCGTGGTGTTAGCGACGAAGACGGTCACTCGCCATTTTGGCAATGGTTACAGGAACACTTTTTTAGCATTGAATTCCCACAAGCCGACCATTTAGTGGGGTTAGGCGATAAAGTGTTTATTAGCGAACTCATGCCTAAATACCCTATCTATGTGAATTTGCTGAGCAAAAAAGCACAAGCGGTGATTGGCCATGTGCATGATAAAACCAAACCAGCACTTAAACTGCTTGAAAAAGAAGGATTTGAACACCGCGGATATGTTGATTTATTTGACGCAGGCCCCACTGTAGAAGCAAAACTCGGTAATATTCGCAGTATTCGTGATTCACAGGTGTGCCCTATTACTATTGGCGAGCTTGAACATATCAATGAGCAAAGCTCAGACACCCTTGCTATTTGTAATCAAGGGGTTAGTGACTTTAGAGCCACATTCACCAAACATGCTCATTATAATCAGGCAAAGCACACCTTAATCATCAGCCAAGAAGTAGCTGATGCACTTCATTTAAAACAAGGAGATGCAGCGCGATTTTTCCGCCTGTAACATTATTTATGAACACACAACTAATTAATAATCAATGGCTTGTAGGCAAAGGTCCAGCGTTTGATTCTATTAACCCAAGTAATGGTGAAATTGTATGGCAAGGTAATGGCGCCAACGCAGAGCAAGTTGACAGTGCCATTAAAGCGGCAAGAGCCGCGCAAGTTCAATGGGCAGATATGCCAATTGAGCAACGTATTACTATTTTAGAAAACTTCGTAGCCCAACTAAAAGAACACAGCGAAGAGTTGGCCACTATTATTGCTCGTGAAACAGGTAAACCGCTATGGGAAACACGCACAGAAGTGGGCGCGATGACAGGCAAAGTGGCCATTTCGATCCGTGCTTACAATGAACGTACTGGTACAACCGAAAACCCAATGCCTGGTGCAAAAGCCTTTATTCGCCACAAACCTCACGGTGTGGTCGCTATTTTTGGTCCGTATAATTTCCCTGGGCATTTACCAAACGGCCATATTGTACCAGCCATACTAGCCGGTAATACCGTGGTATTTAAACCATCAGAGTTAACACCTCATGTAGCGCAGTTTACCTTAGAACTATGGTTAAAAGCAGGCTTACCTGCTGGGGTTATAAACCTTGTTCAAGGTGAGTTAGAAACAGGTAAAGCGCTGGCCTCACACCAAGATATAGATGGCCTATTTTTTACTGGTAGCTCAAACACTGGTCATTTATTACATAAACAATTTGCTGGCCACCCAGGTAAAATTTTAGCGCTTGAAATGGGCGGTAATAACCCGCTAGTGGTTAAAGATGTTGCTGATGTTAGCGCCGCCGTGCACGATATTATTCAATCGGGTTTTATCACCTCAGGCCAACGCTGTACTTGTGCACGCCGTTTGTTTATTGAAAAGTCGCCCAATGGCGATGCTATTTTAGAAAAGCTGATTAGCGCCACCAAAAATATCTTAGTAGACGATAGCTTTGCGGACGAACAACCTTTTATGGGTGCCATGATCAGTGAAAAAGCCGCATTAGGCATGGTGGCAGCGCAAGCTGAGCTAGTTAAACAAGGTGCTGAGATTCTTGTTGAGCTTAAGCAGTTAAAATCAGGCACTGGGTTTGTAAGCCCAGGCATTATTGATGTCACTAATATAAGCGAAATTGCCGATGAAGAACACTTTGGCCCGCTTATAAAAGTATATCGTTACACTGATTTCAATAGCGCTATAACAGAAGCAAACAACACCAGCTTTGGTTTATCTGCTGGTTTACTTGCTGATAGCGAAGATGATTACAGTCACTTTTTAAAACGTATTCGTGCCGGCATTGTTAACTGGAACCGCCCTATTACAGGCGCATCAAGCGCAGCGCCATTTGGTGGTATAGGTGCCAGTGGCAACCACAGAGCCAGTGCGTACTATGCTGCAGATTACTGCGCATACCCAGTGGCCTCAGTAGAGTCAGAAAAAGTTAACTTACCGCAAACCCTCGCGCCGGGCTTAATAATTGAATAACAATTTAAACAGATTTAAGGATTTACCATGCATACTGATGTAAACACATTATTTGATAACCTGTGGCAAAACTACCTAAGCGTAACGCCATCGGCTGACAAAATTCATGACCTATTAGGCTCAACGCAAAAAGACGATATAATCAACGACCATATTGCGCTGCGTACTTTTAATATTGAAAAAGTAGGCCTTGAAAAACTAGCTGCACACTTTTTAGCCATTGGCTACAAAGAGTGTGGTGAGTATCATTTTGAAGCAAAAAAACTCTACGCTAAGCATTACGAGCACAGCGATCCAACGCAACCTAAAGTGTTTATCTCTGAGTTATTAGTTGAAAAATGCTCGCCTGAACTACAAGCAATTGTCACTGATATGGTTTCACAAATTGACGAAAGCGCAGTGACTGCCGATAACTTTTTATATTCAGGCACGCATTGGCAAGTAAGCACCGATACATACAAAAAGTTATTAGCTGAGAGCGAATATGCGGCGTGGATGTCTGCGTGGGGTTATCGTGCCAATCACTTCACCGTGAACATTAATACTTTGGCTAAGTTTGATAACATCCATGATGTAAACCAAGCTCTTAAAGATGCAGGTTTTGCACTCAATACCTCAGGAGGTGAAGTAAAAGGCTCACCAGAGGTGCTATTAGAGCAATCATCAACATTAGCTGATGAATACGCAGTAACCTTTAGCGATGGCGATATGCGCATTCCTAGCTGTTTTTACGAGTTTGCTATTCGTTATCCAAAACCTGATGGTGAAATTTACACCGGTTTTGTCGCTGCCTCTGCAGACAAAATATTTGAAAGCACCAACGCACGATAACCAAAGTGTGTTGAATTTAAAAAGCCCACTTTTGGGCTTTTTTTGTGCCTAATGAATGGTTTAAAACAACTTTATGTATCGATAAAACGATAAATAAAAATGAGAACAATCAATTGCCCCCTTATGGGCATGCAGGCTTATGTGAGTAAACTTAAACGCAGTTGCTTATTCCAACTGCGTTTTTTGCTAAAAAAAGTAGCCGCCCTTCCTCTTTAATATTATAAAAACAACGGCTTATAGTCGTTTTCTAGTTGTTCGAATGACAAATCGCCAATAAATCGACCAAAGCTGAGCCACGTAGCAAGGCCTCTTAAATCTTTAAAATGAGGCGGCACAAATTGCGGATTTTCAATGACACCTAAGTCATGCAATTGCGATATTAATCTAAAGTCATCAATTGATATTTTACCCACCAGCAATAATGGCAACTGATCAATTCGACCAAGCTGTATCGCCACCCTAATTAAGTTGTAAACTAAAACAAAGCCTTTTATGTAAGCAATATCTTTGGTAAAGGGTAAGCCGGTTGCGGTACTGCCTCTAAAAACGCGCTGTGCAAGGGTATAGCTGTCGTCTTTTGATAAACCTTGAGCAACGTAATCTCGGTAAATATCGATAAACTCAGCGCCATCAATTACTTTCGTCACCGCTTGAATACGGTTTACTAATTTTGATAAGCGACGTGGTGTTGACTTAAGAGTAATAATTTCCGTCAGTACTGCAAGCCCCTCTTGGGTCACCGTAGAGCTTGGTGTGCCTTTACTCAAGCAAGTTAAATAAGGTTGCGCTAAGCCATTTTGAGTGGTGCCTACATGGATCCAGCCCTCGTGCACCTCTAAAATATCTAATTCGCGCTGAGAAAACTTAACATCTTGATTGAGCTTAATATTATTAGCACCTGCTGCCGCATCGCTGACAATACCATCACTTAGCATCACTTCTACGTTTATTCCCGGCATGCTGGCATTGACCTGTTCAGATAAAATCCGCACCGCGTCGCTGGCCTCAATATTTTTAGGATCTTCTGGCAAAATATCCGCTGCAAGTAAATTTTTTAAAGGCTGTTCGAGCATATTAGCCAGTTCTGATAGCGAAGGCTCACCGGCATGAAACAAATCTTTAGGATGACCAAATAGCTCCACTGATAAGTCATGAAACTCTGGCGTACCGCGGTATTCAAGCATACTCAGAACCGTTTTATATTCGGTACACATTTTACCCATATATTGTGCAATTGGGTTTAATTGTCCCAACTGGTTAATAATATTGCGGTGCAGTGTTGAAAATGCTTGGCGCAACTCGCTAGGAACAAATCCTAAATCGCGCTGTTGATAATAAGCACGATCAATAAGTGGATTTTTTTGACATTTTTGTCTAAAAAATTCCTCTTTAATTTGTTTATCCCAATTTATTGCATCGAGTATTCTAATGGGTGTTTGCAATGCAATGAGTTGGTCGGATAATTCACGAGTTTTCAAAAGTAACGCTTTGTCTATCATGGTAAAAGCTCAACAAAAAGTGAACTTTGAGCATAATTTATAAATGAAAAATAACAAAGCAATATCATACTTTTTAGACTATTGTTTTTATGATGATCGATCCTCACTTCTATAGCGTATGAGTGATTAAATAAAAGGGACAAACAATGAAAAATGAAATCGACAATAAACAGATTCTAGCGGTTTACGAACGCATTCAACAACGCGGAGAAGTCACAGAAGAAGGTAAATTTTATCAAGGGATCACTGCATATTCTGACATAGATGGCTATACCGTCTATTTACAAGGTAGTGGTGTTTTACTTCGCTTTGGGTTTCATAATACTTATCACCTTGATTATGAACATGACAAACACAAAGACGACTTTTTGAAAAAACTTTACAACATAGCTAATGAAGAGTGATGCGATCAACATACCGACGAAACAGACCAACCAGTTCGCGCAATTTGCAGTTTATTAATCAAGTTATTGCGCAATTAAAAGCAGAGCCTGAAAAACTGCAACTCATCAAAAACAACCTTGCTTATTACCGTGCGCAAACGCATTTAAAACGTGGATTTTTACTTGCAATAGAACGTTTTGATTGGGTATTTGAAGCGACCGATAATATTGATGAAATTTGCGACCAAATTATGGCTGACGATTATATTGGCAACCGTTTAAGACGTTATCCTTTGTTATTTAAAGGCGTTGTTGAAACCTAAACAGCGTCTTTATTTATCTCTTCACTAAGTTAACATTTCTGTAAATTAATCTCATATTTCACTTCCTGAATCTTTTTTCTTGGATCTTCCGACAAACTCGCCTTACCGCTTTTTAAAGTAATCTGCCCACAAAAAATACAATTAGTACTCTAATAGTTATCACACTAATAAATAAATCACTAAAAGTTTCACCAATTATGTAAACAAATAATTACACCGCAAAATACAATCAAAAAAACACACGTAACAAATTGTTATTAAATGATATTTTACAAAAATCCAGCTTGTTAATATAACTTCATTTTAGACTTATTTTATTAATTATTTATCCACATTTCAGACACTCACCATTTGCACGAACCTTGAATTGTTAGAGCTATTACCTTAAGCTTATCTTTATTGAACGATCAATTAATAAAAATTATGCCTAAAGTTGGAATGGAACCTGTAAGGCGTCAGCAGCTAATTGACGCAACAATAGAGTCAGTTGCGCAAAAAGGGTTACAAGCAACCACAATTAATAGTATTAGCAAAAATGCGGGGATGTCCTCTGGCATAATTAGCCATTATTTTGGTGGGAAACAGGGGCTAATTGAAGCAACTGTGCGTTACTTACTGTCTAACTTGAAAGATGATTTGATCAGCAAAGTAGATGAAAAGACCACGCCAACTCAAAGGTTAATGTTTATTGTTGAATCAAACTTTGCGCTAGTACAACAACGAAAAGACACCACTCGGACGTGGTTAAGTTTTTGGGCGCAATCAATGCACGACAAGGAACTTCATCGTTTACAAAATGTAAACAGCAAACGCTTGCAAAGCAATTTAACCGTTTCATTTAAGCAATTAATGCCTTTAGCGCAAGCAAATCTCGCGGCAGAGTTAACCGCAGCAATGATTGATGGTTTATGGCTACGAGCCGTATTAAGCCAATCAGACGAAAATCAGTTTAAACACAGTGAATCACTGGCTAAAAACTACGTGCATTCACTTATCAAGCAATATGGAGCCTAACGTGACTACACCTATCTATCAAAACTTTATCAACGGTCAATTCCTTGCAAACAAAAGCGGCGAAACATTTGATGTAGTAAACCCTGCAACCGGCCAAGTAATTTATGCCGTTGAAGTTGCCGATGAATACGTTCAAAACGCAGCAATTGAAAGTGCAAAACAAGGCTTTAAAGTCTGGTCAGCTATGACCCCTATTGAGCGCAGCCGTATTTTATTAAACGCCGTTGCTATTTTACGCAAGCGTAATGATGAGCTTGCACTAGTTGAAGTGCTCGATACCGGTAAACCAATGCAAGAAGCTAACTGCGTAGATGTTGAAACAGGTGCAGATGTAATTGAATATTTTGCAGGCCTTGCCCCTGCGCAAGTTGGTCAACAACAAATGGTTGGCGATGACTTTTACTACACACGCAAAGAGCCTTTAGGTATTTGTGCTGGTATTGGTGCATGGAACTACCCATTACAAATTGCATGTTGGAAGTCTGGCCCTGCCCTTGCAGCGGGTAATGCATTTATTTTTAAACCTTCAGAAGAAACCCCGCTTGGCGCAATTAAATTAGCCGAGGTGTTTATTGAAGCAGGTGTACCCGCTGGCGTATTCAATGTAGTTCAAGGCGCGAGTGAGGTAGGCCAATGGCTTACTGCACACCAAGATATTGAAAAAGTATCATTTACTGGTGAAGTAGGTACCGGTAAAAAAGTCGTCGCCAGTGCTGCAGGTACATTAAAAGATGTGACTATGGAACTAGGTGGTAAATCGCCGTTACTTGTCTTTGACGATGCCAATATAGAGCAAGCAGTAAGCGCGGCAATGTTAGGGAACTTTTATACCCAAGGTGAAATTTGTACTAATTGCACTCGTATCTATGTTCACAAAAATGTGTACCAGCAGTTTATTGATGAGCTTAAAACACGCACCGAAAACAATATTATTGCCGGCGATCCACAAGATTTAAACACTAACTTTGGCGCGCTTATTTCTAAAAAGCATCAAGATTTAGTGCTGAGCTACATCAACAAAGGCATTGAAGAAGGGGCAACGCTATTAACCGGTGGCTCAACGCTTTCACCAGCATCAGCGCCAAATGGTTATTTTGTAGCGCCAACCGTATTTGTTGATTGCAACGATGAAATGACCATCGTCAAAGAAGAAATTTTTGGCCCAGTAATGAGCGTTTTAGTGTTTGATGACGAAGATGATGTTATTGCACGTGCTAACGGCACTCACTTAGGTTTAGCTGCAGGCGTTTTCACTAGCGATATTAAACGTGCTCATCGCGTTATTCATCAGCTACAAGCGGGGATTTGTTGGATCAATGCTTACGGTAACTCGCCGGCAGAAATGCCTGTAGGTGGCTATAAGCAATCAGGTATCGGCCGCGAAAACGGCATACAAACGCTTGATCATTACACGCAAACTAAGTCTGTTTATGTTGGTATGGCTGACATAGAAAGCCCATTTTAAGGAATCATTATGAACCACTCTTTTGATTATATTATTGTAGGCGCAGGGTCGGCAGGCTGTGTGTTAGCAAATCGCTTGTCTGAAGATTCAAGTAACAAGGTATTGTTACTTGAAACCGGCGGCAGCGATAAAAGCATCTTTATTAAAATGCCCACTGCTCTGTCGATTCCAATGAATACCGATAAGTATGCGTGGCAATTTCATACGCAGCCAGAAAAGTACTTAGATAACCGTGAAATGCACTGCCCACGCGGTAAAGTGCTTGGTGGCTCATCATCTATTAATGGCATGGTGTATGTACGTGGTCATGCAAAAGATTTTGATGAATGGCAGCAACATGGCGCTAATGGCTGGAATTATCAAGCATGTTTACCGTATTTTAAAAAAGCAGAAAGTTTTTACCTAGGTGAAAACAGCCATCGTGGTGGAAAAGGCCCCCTTGGCGTTAATAACGGTAATAACATGGAAAACCCTTTGTATAGCGCCTTTATTGATGCTGGTGCTCAAGCGGGTTATGCCACTACAGCTGATTATAATAGTGCTCAACAAGAAGGCTTTGGCCCTATGCACATGACCGTTAAAAACGGTGTGCGCAGCTCAGCCTCTCGTGAATATTTAGATCCGATTAAACATCGCAGTAACCTAACAATTGTAACCGATGCACTTGCGCAGCGCGTTATTTTAGACGGTAAAAAAGCAACCGGTGTTGAATACAAGCTCAATGGCACAGTTAAAACAGCCACAGCAAGTAAAGAGGTTATTTTAAGTGCGGGCTCTATCGGTTCTCCTCACCTGTTACAACTGTCCGGTATTGGTGATACACAAATACTTGAAAAAGCAGGTGTTGAAGTTAAACATCACCTACCAGGTGTTGGTCAAAACTTGCAAGACCATTTAGAGTTTTACTTTCAATATAAGTGTAAACAACCCATTACCTTAAACGGTAAATTAGGCTTGTTTTCTAAAGGTTTAATTGGTGCAAAATGGCTGCTTACCCGTAAAGGTTTAGGCTCAACTAATCACTTTGAATCATGTGCCTTTATTCGCTCAAAACCTGGTGTTGAATGGCCTGATATTCAGTATCACTTTTTACCCGCAGCAATGCGTTATGATGGACGCAGTGCATTTGCAGGGCATGGTTTTCAAGTGCATGTAGGTCATAACAAACCTAAAAGTCGTGGTAGCGTCACCATTGCCTCAGCGGATCCGACGCAGCCACCAAAGATTGTGTTTAATTATCTTGAGCACCAAGACGACATTGAAGGCTTTAGGGCGTGCGTACGTTTAACGCGTGAAATTATTGAACAACCTGCCTTTGACGACTTTCGTGGTGAAGAAATTCAACCAGGGCAACAAGTTCAAACGGATGAGCAAATTGATGCCTTTGTGCGCAAAGCAGTGGAAAGTGCTTACCACCCTTCTTGCTCTTGTAAAATGGGTGAAGACGACATGGCTGTAGTTAACTCAAATACCCAAGTGCATGGCATGCAAAGCTTGCGTGTAGTTGACTCGTCGATTTTTCCAACCATACCTAATGGTAATTTAAATGCGCCTACCATTATGGTGGCCGAAAAAGCCGCTGATATTATTTTAGGTAATAAGCCTTTAGCTCATACAGGAGTTGATGTTGTGAATGCCACTGATTGGCAAACTTCACAACGAAATAAAACCCTTTAATTTAGCCTGCCATAAAGGCCACTCTTTTAAGCGAAATGCTTTAAGGAGTGCCTTTATGCGCCTTGCAGTGGCTCACAAGCATAAATAGGTTATGCCTGTGTTAATGCAAGCACAATAAAAAACGGAGTATATATGTGTTATTTTTATTCATTCTGGGAGGGCGATAATGACTATTTGGCTTAATGCAGGCATTATTTTCACCTTACTTGCCATTTTTACTATTTTAATAAAATGGGGTAATGTACGTGTAGTAGGCGTCACACCAGTGAGAACATTCACTTTTATAGCAATCCTGTTTACCTCAGGCCTAGACGTTGGCCTTATTATGTTTCCTTTAACCGAATTTGCCGGTTATGCAGACATAAAAGCAAGCCCAGAATATGCATTTGCCAACCCACTCTCTATTGAGTTTGGTTATTGGGGATTTTTAATTTGGGGATTTTATTTTCTTACGTGCTTTTATTTCTGTGTAATAGAACCCAAAGTGAAATTTTTTGAAATTCCATGGGTTAAGTTTATAAATAATGTCGTTATTATTGGTACCTGTGCGTTTACCGCTTACTTATTACTGAGTAACTTGCCGTGGTATTTACCTGAACTCGGTGATGGCTCAAATGTTATTCCTGCGTTTTACTTAATCGTGCTTGCCGCTATTTGCTTTGCGGTGTATTCAAGTACCGATATTAAATATGTACGCTTTTTAAGTATTGCAACTACTTGGTTGTTTATAGCCCTAATTGGCTTTATGTGGGCTGATGCCTTCTTATTTGGCGACAGTGAACTTTCTGCATTTACTAAAAACATCGGATTAATTGGTAATTACTTTGCCAACATCAATGAGTTTGTATTACCACTGAATGATTACCATGAGTTTTACTTATTTTGGTGGTTTGCGTGGAGTATTATGATTGGTCAATTTACATCGCGTTTTGTGGGCGGTTTAAAAACATACCAAGTACTGGGCGCTATGTTAATTTTCCCGTCAATTCCAATCGCTATCTGGTTTAGTGTGTTATATCACTATCACGAAGCCGGCATTCCAACTTCAGGTATTAAAAACTTTGCCATGGTGTTTGTAGGTATCGTGTTTGTTATCAACTCGCTCGATTCACTGATCCGTTTATACACAGATAATTTAAACTTAACTGTAAAACGCCTTGGTAAATTTAAGTACATTGCCATGAACGTTGTTGCTTTGTCGCTACTAACATTGCTATTTAAGCTTGAGTTTTTACAAATTCAATGGGTTGGTGCTTTAGTTATAGGGTTATTCTTTATTTGTATTGGTTTTATTGCCTACAGCAAACTTAAAACAGTCAGCAATATCGAAGGATCGCCAAAAGCGAATAAAATTGATTACACAAAAATAGAAACAATCAGCTAGGAAATCACATGAACAATAAATTAAAACACCT
Organism: Pseudoalteromonas sp. SCSIO 43095; assembly: GCF_023650455.1. NCBI lineage: Bacteria > Pseudomonadati > Pseudomonadota > Gammaproteobacteria > Alteromonadales > Pseudoalteromonadaceae > Pseudoalteromonas > Pseudoalteromonas sp. SCSIO 43095. The sequence continues at coordinate 640,743 of NZ_CP087996.1, read as the reverse complement.
TTTTATCGCTTTACCATTAACTGTTTTATCAACAACAGCAGCGGCTAACTGGTCAACAACGATTACGGCTGCATCTGATTACACCTTTAATGGTGTAACTCAAACAGATAACGATCCTGCGCTACAAGCAAGCCTTGACTACGCGTATGATAACGGTGTTTATGCCGGTGTATGGGCATCAAACGTAGATTTTGGTGATGACACCGACTTTGAACTAGATGCATACGTAGGCCGATACATTCAGTTAAACGAACAAGTAAGCCTTGATTACGGTATTGCTTATTACACTTACCAAGGTAATAACAGCGATGGTAACTACGCAGAAGCGTATACTAAATTTGGTTACGCCAGTGACTACGGCCAAACAGAGCTTAACTTTTGGTACAGCTGGGATTACTTTGGCTACGATACTGGCCATGTGATTTCGATGATTGCGCACACTTTCGAGCTTGCGCCAAATCATGCGATTCGTGCCAGCTTTGATATTTCAAACTCACTCGATGGCAATAAGTTCCAATGGGATGAAGCTAAGGGCGACAAATCGTATTATCACTACCGCTTAGCGTACCAAACAAGCTATGAAGGGTTTGGTATTGAAGTAGCAGCTGAGAATACCAGCTTGGACTACGATTACGCCGATGAGCGAATTGTACTTGCTATCTCACGTACTTTTGACTTGTAATAACTAGGTTTACCATTTAGTAAAACAAAAAACACGCTACCCAGTAGCGTGTTTTTTATTGCCTAGCAAAACCTTGCTTTCATAATGTTTATAACCTTATAACTGCCACGCATAACTTACTTTAGTACAGAAAGTACATTGGTCACGCTCAATGCTTTTTAACGAGTCACCCTGATAACCTTTATCTGAATAACCTAAATAAAATAACGTTTGTGCGTTAATTTTGTATGAGTAAACCAGCTGACTTTCATAATCTTTGTTGATTTCACTAACCTGATAAAAGTAAGCATCTTCATTTCTGTCTATATCTTCAAACTGTAAAATCAGTTTAAGCATAGCGCGCATGCTAAACTTATAATAAAGCCTAAAATCAATAAGGTTTGCGGTAAAAACACGTCGCCCTTGGTAATCATCTAAATGACTATAATTATGCCTAACATCCACCTGCCAATGATTATTAATATCCCAAACAGCCTGCGGTTGTGTAGTTAAAACATCGCCTAACTGCTCATTAGTGTAATCTATACGGCTTGCGTATTCGGCGTATAACCATAATCTTAGATCTTTTGTAGGTCTAAAAGCGGCAAGTTGTTGGTATCAGCATTCGCGATTTGATAATTAAGCGTATCTGACTGATTAAACCATAGCTGCCATCAGCCGATAGCACCGTATTATGGTAGTCACTACTTTCTCTATGTGTAGAAGTGACACCAATAGTACCTTGTTGGCCAATATCATATTGGTATCGCGCCACCGCCGCTTTGGTTTTATCATTTAAGTTGGCAAAGCCCGAGCCTTGGTTAGTTGGCAATAAAATATTACTGTCGTCATCAGCAAACATTAGCGCATAACTGTGGCTGTCGGTTTTACCGGTGAGCTTTGCACCAATAGTAGGCTCTGCTATGGTACGGGTATAAAGCAGTTCAAATAAATTACTTTTAAAGTAAGATGCGCCATCTAAGAAAAACGGGCGTTTTTCAGCGTAATAAATAGAATATGTGGTGTTTACATCCAGTTCTAACGAATCGGTTTCTACCTGAGAAAAGTCAGGGTTTATGGTGGCATTAATTACGGCATCTTTAGTAATACCCCAACGAAGATCAAGCCCTAATTCAGTGTCTACATCGCCATTATCCCACGCACCAGGTACTTGTGTTTTTTGATCGTTTCTCAGTGCGGTTAATGTTGGCGTTAATTGCAGGTTTTTACTCGGTGCTAAATTATTAAATCCGCTTATTATGTCAAACTGACACAACGAAGTAGAATGATTATGTGTCGAGAAGTTTTAATTTATTAGCCACACCATTCCAGCTATCGGCATCTTCCGGGGCGGGTTTAACTTGGGTGATGCGTGGCCATATTTCTGCTAGCTCCGCATTTAATTGGGTAAACTCTTTTTGCGATTCAGGTAATTCATCTTCTTGAAAAATAGCATCAGCGGCACACTCAGGTACGCATAAACCACAGTCAATACAGTCAATAGGGCTAATAGCCAAAAAATTAGGGCCTTCAAAAAATGCATCTGCAGGGCATACTGATACGCAATCAGTGTACTTACATTTTATACAGTTTTCGGTGACTACAAACGCCATAATGGTTTAATACCTAATGTTTCACAATAACAGCTGCGGATCATACCCAACCCTTACCAAAACACAATAAATAAGTGCCAAAAGTGGGCAATTTAACGTAACATATGGCGCTTATAAATCAGCGCTTTGTGCCCCCCCTTATTGTGAGCGGAATTTAATCCCCGCTATGACACCTAAAGAGATATTAATGATACGTTTAACCGAAATAAAGCTGCCGCTTGACCATGACGAAAATGCCATAGGCCAAGCCATCATCAATAAATTAAATATAAGCCCAGAGCAGCTACACAGCTACAATGTGTTTAAACGCGGTTACGATGCACGTAAAAAAAGCGCTATTTTACTGATTTACACGCTTGATGTTGAAGTGGATAACGAAGCACAACTGTTAACCTCGTTTGAAAAAGACCAACACGTTAAAGTCTCCCCTGACACCAACTACAAATTTGTAGCGCACGCCAATAGCAGTATTAAAGAACGCCCTGTGGTAATTGGCTTTGGCCCTTGTGGCTTATTTGCCGGTTTAGTGTTGGCACAAATGGGCTTTAACCCAATTATTTTAGAGCGCGGTAAAGAAGTGCGTGAGCGCACCAAAGACACCTTTGGCTTTTGGCGTAAAAAGGCCCTTAATACAGAATCAAACGTACAGTTTGGTGAAGGTGGCGCAGGCACGTTCTCAGACGGTAAGCTCTACAGCCAAGTAAAAGATCCAAAACATTATGGCCGTAAAGTCATTACTGAGTTTGTAGAGGCCGGCGCGCCTGAAGAAATTTTATACGTGAGTAAGCCGCATATTGGTACTTTTAAACTAGTAACCATGATTGAAAAAATGCGTGCCCGTATTATAGAACTTGGTGGAGAAATTCGTTTTAGCACCCGCGTTGACGATATTCATTTAGACAAAGGCCAAGTGACTGGGCTTACACTTTCTAATGGTGAACAGCTTGAAACTCGCCATGTGATATTAGCGGTTGGCCACAGTGCCCGCGATACGTTTAAAATGATCCACGATAAAGGCATTTATGTTGAAGCTAAACCCTTTTCAGTGGGCTTTAGAATAGAACATAAGCAATCAATGATTGATGAATGCCGCTTTGGCGATAATGCGGGTAACCCTATTTTAGGCTCAGCAGATTACAAATTAGTACACCATTGTAATAACGGCCGTACTGTATATAGCTTTTGTATGTGTCCTGGCGGCACGGTGGTTGCCGCTACATCTGAAGAAGGCCGAGTCGTCACCAATGGCATGAGCCAATATTCACGTAGTGAACGTAATGCTAACAGCGCTATTGTAGTGGGTATTTCGCCAGAAAAAGACTTCCCTGGGCATCCCCTAGCCGGCATTGATTTACAGCGTAAGCTAGAAGAGCAAGCCTATGAACTTGGTGGTAAAAACTACGATGCCCCTGCACAGCTGATTGGCGACTTTTTAAAAGGTAAATCATCGGCTAATTTAGGCGATGTACAGCCTTCGTATACACCAGGCATAAAACTGACTGATTTAAGCAACGTATTACCTCCTTTTGCGATTGAAGCGCTACGTGAAGCAATTCCTGCCTTTAATAAACAAATTCGTGGCTTTTCAACCAATGATGGCTTACTAACGGGTGTAGAAACGCGTACTTCATCACCTATCAGTATCAAGCGCGATAAAACTTTCCAAAGCATTAATACCAAAGGGCTTTACCCTGCAGGTGAAGGCGCAGGTTATGCAGGCGGTATTTTATCAGCGGGTATTGATGGCATTAAAGCCGCAGAGGCGGTTGCGTTATCGATGCTAGAAAACGCCTAACTCGATTTAATTGACCTTTACTGAAAAACCTCACGTTGTGAGGTTTTTTTGTGCTAAAAATGTCCTGTGTTTCCATAAAATAGATAATAACAATGAGTATAAAACGGCTACTTTTAATCTTATGTGTTTGCACAATAACTAACTTACACGCAGCGACTAACAATACAGAGCTTAAAACCATTAGTGACATTCACAGTGCCTATAAAAATAATACCACCACCGCTGAGCAGCTTACCCGCACTTATATCAACAGAATAAACGAGCTCAATCCTAAATATAATGCAGTAATTAGTATTGAGCCCACTGCAATTGAACAAGCCAAACAACTCGATGCACTGTTTAAAGCCGGAAAATGGGCAGGCCCTTTACATGGTATCGCGGTATTACTAAAAGATAATATTGAAACAACAGGTACATTACCTACCACAGCGGGCTCACTGGCACTTAAAAATAACGTTACCGATAAAGATGCCTTTGTGGTTAAACAATTACGCCAAGCAGGGGCGATTATTTTAGGTAAAGCGAACTTAAGTGAATGGGCTAATTTTCGCTCATCGTATTCATCATCTGGTTGGAGTGCAATAGGTGGGCAAACCCATAACGCCCATGATGTAACTCGTAATCCGTGTGGTTCTAGCTCGGGCTCTGCTGTGGCGGTTGCTTTAAATTTTGCGCCTATTGCGCTGGGCACTGAAACCGACGGCTCAATTACCTGCCCTGCTTCGGTTAATGGGGTGTACGCCATTAAACCCAGCATGGGGCAAGTTTCGCGCGCAGGCGTGATCCCTCTTTTAAGTAGCCAAGATTCGGTAGGCCCAATGGCGCATTCTTTAAAAGATGCACTCGCAGTATTGTCCGTCATTCAAGGTGAAGACTCAGACGATGTATCTACACTCAACGTAAATAGAAAGCTTGATAGTATAGCGCCTAAGCCATCACTGAGAATAGGCGCTTTACCTGCCAGTAAGTTTACTGTGGCAACACAAGAGCTTTACGCTAAGCAGTTACAAACATTAAAAGACGCAGGTCATACCGTTGTCAATGTTGCAGTAAAAGATGACTTAAGCACGCTTTACGTTGATGAATACGCCATCCTACTTTACGACTTCAAAGCCGAAATTAACCACTACTTAAGCAAAACACCAACGCAGGTAACCGTAAAAAGTTTAGATGAGTTAATCGCATTTAATAGCGCAAATAAACAGCAGGAAATGCCCTACTTTGAGCAAGATATTTTACAACAAGCTAACGCGGTTGATTTGAGTGAAATACAACGATACAAAAGCACCAAAGCGCGATATCGCGCACTAGCAAACCGCGCTATTAGCAATTTATACCGCAATAATCAGCTCGATATTGTAATTGCCCCCACCGTTTCGCCCGCGTGGAAAACCGATTTAATTAACGGTGATAACTTTAAAGGCAGTAGTAGTTCATTGCCTGCTATTGCAGGGACGACCCATATTACTTTACCGGTTGGTAAAGTAAGCCACTTACCGGTTGGTTTATCAGTTATAGCTAATCAGAACGATGAAGCGGCTGCGTATAAGTACGCTGCTATTATTGATAATGTATTAGGCATAAAAAAACCTGAGTAAACTCAGGTTTTTTTAATGGCTTAGCTGTCTTACTTTTTAAGTGACAGCTTTTCGCCTTTTAAGCTTTTACGTACATTAGAAATTCGCGAACGGTTTTTCGCTCTCGCTTCACCGGTAGCTTGGCCTGATGGCTTATTAGCACGGGTGCGGCGTAAATGCGCTGGCTTTTTACCAATTTTATCAATCAGTACTTCACGATTACTTACTTCGTAACCTTCTAAGTAAACACGTTTAATTTTTTGACCAATTAAGGTTTCAATTTCAAACAACATGTTTTCTTCTTCGCGACTCACAAACGAAATTGCTTGTCCTTGGTTACCAGCACGACCGGTACGGCCAATGCGGTGTACGTAATCTTCAGCAAGCCAAGGTAAATCAATATTAATAACGCGCGGTAAACCGTCAATATCAATACCACGGGCCGCTACTTCTGTTGCAACGAGCACGCGTACTTTGCCTTCTTTGAATTCACGTAACGCACGACGACGGTTACCCTGCGATTTATCACCATGACACACTGCCGCTGGGATACCGTCTAGGTTAAGTTCAGTGACTAGCTCATCTGCGGTTTCTTTCATGTTTACAAACACCAGCACTTGCTGCCAGTTTTTCTTACCAATTAGCTCAGAAAGTAACTCTTGCTTACGGCGCTCTTCTACCGGGTAAACCACGTGTTGTACTGTGCTTGCGGTGCTGTTAGTTTGATCAACACGCACAATTTCAGGTTGCTTTAGCACTTTAGAGGCAAATTGTTTAATTGCTGCTGGGAAAGTTGCTGAAAACAATAAGATTTGACGCTCATCAGCACAGCTTTTTATTACGCTTTGCATGTCATTAATAAAGCCCATATCGAGCATACGGTCAGCTTCATCAAGGACTAAATGTTTTACTTGGGCAAGGCTTAAGTTACCCAAACGAATATGATCAAGTAAACGCCCTGGTGTTGCTACTACAATATCCACACCTTCTTTGAGTGCAATTTCTTGTCCTGCGGTATTAACACCACCAAATAAACTCACTACTTTTAACTGAGTGTACTTAGCAAAGTCTTTAAAGTTATTCGCTATTTGCTCTGCAAGCTCTCGCGTAGGCGCAAGGACTAAGGCGCTTGGCGCATTCGTAGTACTGCTATCTGACTCAAATAACTTTTGGATAATAGGGAGTGCAAAGGCAGCGGTTTTACCTGTACCGGTTTGTGCACTTGCTAAAACGTCTTTACCTTTACGAACAGCCGGAATAGCTGCGCGCTGAATGGGCGTAAGGGTGTGGTAATTAAGTTCGTCTAACGCCTGAATTAGTTCAGGGGCAAAACTAAAAGATTTAAAATTCATTGCTGTATAACCTGCGGCCACATTATCAAGGGTCGCAAATTATACAGTAAAATCGCTTAAACAGTTAGTTTTAAACACCAGAAACCGCTAATTTATAAAATGCAGGGTAATTAGCTATTTCCTACAATGGCTATTCTAAATAAAGTTAATCAATAGAAGGCTTTTGTAGTTGATTAAGGATTAAAATTTTGATTTACAATTTGGGTAGGTATGCCTATGTTAGTTTTTGACTAGAAATTTAAATAAATTGAGTTATATAGTGAAAAAATACTCGCTTGGGGTTTAATCCTTTGTTCAATCATTACGGTAAGTGGTTGTGCAAATAGCGGTAACCCGTCAATGGAAGATTTAACAGAAGTAGATGCCAGTGCAAAAATAATAAAAGGTAAAACAACTCAGCAAGAAATACGTATAGAATTTGGAAGCCCGTATAAGACGAGCTATACAGATGGTGGACTATCAATATGGAAGTATCGTTATGATAATACTTCAGCATTTACGGTTGAAACAGTTGGCTCTATCTTATTTGCCTATGGTTTAGCTAGTACAAAATCAGAAGGCACACGTAGTGAGCTAGTAATGTTATTTGATGAAAATAATGTTGTTAAGCAGTTCAATATGTCAAATATTCCTATTGAATCTGGAACTGGCCTTTTTTAGTGTGCTAAGTATTTTAGTAAAAAATAGCCAAAGTGAGATAGGTGGGATATAAGCTCAGAGCATCCTATGAAAAGTCATTCTTAAATGCTAAAAACCCAGCGCAAACCAAACTAGAACTGGCAGTGCCTATTAGCCAAGATATTGATATTCGATTAGCGGTCACTCATGCTAATTCCGCTATGTGGCAGCTTAAACTCAACTACTATTGGCAGTGATATAAAAAGCAGCCTCTGAGTTTACAGTAGGCTGCTTTAAAAATGTGTCTAATAAAGACTTTAAGAATTTAAGATAAAATCAAAACTTTACTAATATCCACACACTGCGCTCGGCTACCGACAAAATCTTGCTCATTCAGCTGATTAATTAGCGTTTCACCTTGTTGCTGTTGCTCATCGTTGAGCGGCACGTAAGGCATTCTAAAAACGGGGTTAACCGCACCTGTCATGATCATCGCGGTGTTAATGGCAATTGGGTTTGGCTCGCAAAACAGCCAGTTCATTAATGGTTGTAATGAGTTATTAAGCGCATCATTTTTGCTATCCATTAATTGACGGAACAACCCTGGGATCAGGTTAGACGTAACTGAAATAACACCATGTGCTTTATGGATATGGCGTGCATCGTGTGCTTCGTCATCATTACCAGACCAACACGCAATGCCTTGTTGTTCATAGTGCGCTATACGCTCATTGCCACCACATTCTTTAACACCAATAAAGTGCTCATGCTGTGCTAGTGGTTCAATAATATCAGGGGTGAGGTCTTGACCTGTGCGCCCTGCTACGTTGTAAATAAACGCCGGACCAATATCAAGCACACGTTTAAAGTGCTCTTTAACACCCGCAATAGATGTGCGCCCGTAGTAAGGATTAATTTGCAATGAGGCATGCATGCCGCTGGCAAAACCATATTTTGTTGCTTTAATTGCTTCGCGCGTATTATTACTGCCGGTGTTACCTACAATCAGTAATTTATCACCAAATTTATTGGCACTGTGCGCAATTAGCATTAAGTGCTCTTCCCAGTTCATTAACTGGCCTTCACCGGTGGTGCCACCAACAACTATGCCGTCAACACCCGCTGCAATTTGTATTTCAACGAGTTCATCATACTTTGCAAGATCGATCTCACCATTGGCTAAGTAAGGTGTTTTAATTGCAGTAATAAGGCTTGCTTGTTTAATTTGTTCTAGGGTGCGCATAAAAAAATCATTGTTATTAATACTTGGCCTATTTGTACCATATTTACCGCGCTATTTGCAGTGATAGCCAGTATTTAATTATAAAATGGCTTGTGTTATTGAGTTTGATGATACAAAATAAACAACTGTATAAATAAACAGTATTTTGTTTTTTACTATTAAGCGAGCCACTATGCGTTTATCTGACTATTTAAGCACTCACTTTTATCACACTGATGAGTTATGCCAAGCACTCAACATAGACACTGAAACTCTTGAAGATTGGCAAGCGCAAAGCATTTTCCCTAAACCCAGTTATTGCATTAAAAACCAGATGAGTTGCAGCTCTTATTCAGGCTTGTATGAATGTGAAGAATACGACGATTACTATCCCCGTGGCTGCGTAAACTGGGGTCAAGGAGTTATAAAGCAAAAAATTGAGTCATCTAATCAGGCGTTTAATTTGTTTGCTCAGTACTATACCCAATGCTTAGCTAAGCTTGCACAGCAAGGCTTTATATTTAACGAAGAGCTGTTTGGCTGTGAAATAGAAGAGCATTTACAGCAAGTGTGGCAACAATTTTTATGCAGCAAATATGGGGTGCTTACACAAAATGGCTTAATTGATGAAATTGTGGCTGTGGATATTGGCAGATTATTAGTAGACGATATAACCGAGCTGCGCAGCAAAGCCAGTTTAGATAAGGATGAGCGCACCCGCATTCACCCTGCCATGAAGCTTTTAAATAAAGCGCTAAGCCATGGCGCCGATCACGAAAAGCAACTCACATTACGAAGCCGCTATATTGATGCCCTTATTTTAAAATACGATTTATCGATTAAATAAAGGTTACAACTCCTACTTGGCTATTAGCTTTGTGCTGTTAACCAATGGTTTTATACACATCAATATTGATAGAGGTAATAAATGCACCTACAGCATCACCAAAGGCTTTAAAGTGAGGTGCGTTTTTATGGGCTTCGAAATGCTCAGAAGACGCCCATTGCTCACTCACTAAATAGGTGGTTTGCTCAGAATCGTTTTTAACTGATAGCTCGTAACGCAGGCAGCCTACTTCTTGCCGCGAATACTGTTGTAAGTTTTCGAGCTCGGTTAAAAGGCGCTCTGCATCGCTATTTTCGCTCGATAGTGTGACAATTACCGTTAACATGGGTGTTCCTTGTTTAAAAAATAAAGGTGCAGCTTTACTGCACCTGTTTTAGCTTTAGCTCTTTGGTTATTGATCCCACTGCGGTGCAAAGTCTGGCGATGCTTGGCGGTCGTTGCAGTCAAGGCCATCTATACGTGCTATGTCTTCATCATCAAGTTTAACTTTGTCGTTAAAGTTATCTTCTAGGTTTTTACGCTTAGTCGATGATGGAATAGTGGTCATGCCATTGGCATTTTCCCATGCAATAACCACTTGCGCTGGCGTTGCATCATGCTTGTTAGCAATATCAATAATGGTTTGATCTGTTAATACCTTACCCACAACAAATGGCATATAGGCGGTAACATGTATGTCATGCTGAGCACAAAAGGCGCGCAGTTTAGTGTTGCTTAAATATGGATGTACCTCAATTTGATTAGTGAATATTTCGCGAGGATCTAAGGTTTGCATTGCCTCATTTAAATTGGCAATAGTGAAGTTTGATACGCCAATATGTTTAGTTAACCCTAACTTTTTAGCTTTTAGTAGCTCAGTCAGGTATTCGCTCATAGGCTCATTGTTTGAGGGTGCAGGCCAGTGAACTAGCAATAAATCAACCGAGTCAACTTGCAGCTTTTCTAATGACTTTTCTACACTTGCGATAAAGTCGTTTTTATTGAGTTTATTGTTCCATACTTTGGTGGTAATAAATAATTCATCTCTGGGGATATTACTGTCTTTAATAGCTTGGCCAACTTGTTCTTCGTTACCATAAATTTGCGCGGTATCAATATGACGAAATCCTACTTCTAACGCCATTTTTACAGATTCATAAGCAATTTTACCTTCTAAACGAAAAGTACCCATACCTAAGTCTGGCATTTCAATTACACGTTGTGTCATAGCTTTATCCTTATTAAATAATTGGTTTAAAATTCAAACGTCGCGTTTACTAAATACACCGATTATTTTTTTGATTTAAAATTTTGACCTCATATAAACACTGAGGCCATTCATTTTTATTTCAAGACTAACCTATATGAGTTCGGCTTTATTTAGCCTGAACATTATGTTTATCTAGCCTGCCACTGTATCGAGTGACTATTAAAGCCAGTAATGAAACAACGGCCCCACTCCATGCGGTATCTTTTAGTTCCATATGCTCGACTACAAGCCCCCCTGTAACAGAGCCTAAGGCTATTCCAATATTAAACGCTGCGATGTTTAAGCCCGATGCGACATCTACCGCATTAGGAGTGTGCTTTTTTGCCTGTTTTACTACATAAAGCTGCAATCCTGGTACATTACCAAATGCAAATGCCCCCCATATTAAAATAGTCAGCACCGCGGCTACTTTTGATTCCATAGTAAAGGTGAAAGCCAATAAAATAATTGTTAACGCGCTAAATATAATACTCAGTGCGCTAATTGGGCCTCGCTTGTCGGCTAATTTTCCGCCCCATATATTACCAACAGCCACCGACACACCATAAACCAGCATTATTAAACCAATAGCGGATGGTGCAAAGCCAGTTTGCTGCTCTAATATAGGCGCTAAGTAAGTAAACGCGGTGAACGTACCGCCGTAGCCTAATATAGTCATTAAATAAACGAGCAATAAGCGCGGCTTAACAATAACCTGTAGCTGCTCTTTAAACGTCGCCGGAATAGACTGCTTTAAGTTTTTTGGTACTAAAATAGCGCTGCCAATTAGCGCAATTAAACCTAATGCCGAAACCACTAAAAAAGTTGCACGCCAGCCAAAGTGCTGGCCAATCCATGTTCCTAATGGCACACCCGTTACAAGCGCTACCGTAAGGCCGGTAAACATAATTGCGATAGCGCTCGCCTCTTTGTCTTTACTTACCAAGCTTGTTGCTATCATTGAGCCAATAGAGAAAAATACACCGTGAGCTAAGCCAGTTAGTATGCGCGCCAGTATTAGTGTTTCGTAACTCGGCGCTTGCCAAGCTAATAAATTACCCATAACAAATAAGCCCATAAGGCTTATAAGTACCACTTTTCGGTTCCAGCGCCCCGTTAATGCAGTGAGTACCGGTGCGCCAATAGCTACACCAACTGCATATAAGCTCACTAGTAAGCCTGCTGATGGTAAGCTCACGCCTAAATCGTTTGCAATAGTTGGCACTAAACCCACTATAACAAACTCGGTTGTTCCAATTGCAAATGCGCTTAAGGTAAGCGCCCATAAAGCCAATGGCATAAATACATCCTCATTTTTTAAATAGATGCATAGTGTGTGTAAAAACCCCTTTGCAATAAATAGCATAAATGGCAAAATACTTTTGTTTATTTTGCAAATATAAATGAGTGAATTTATGCCTGTTCAAGCTAAAACTGAAGATCTAGAAATGTTTATTACCATTGTGGATTGTGGCAGTTTTTCCGGTGCGGCTAGTTTACTTGATTTAAATGTAGCTAAGGTTTCAAGAGCGCTATCTCGCCTTGAAAACAGGCTAAACTGCACATTATTAAACAGAACAACTCGGCGTTTAGAACTGACCGAGGAAGGACATATATACATAGAATATGCGCGAAAGGCTTTAAACACGCTGCTCTTAGGGGAAGAAACAATAAAGCTACTAAAGCAAGCACCTAGCGGGCACTTACGTATAGATGCAGCAAGCCCTTTTGTTTTGCATCAACTAGCGCCACTAGTTAATGAGTTTAAAGAGCAATACCCGCAAATCACGCTCGATATTACCTCACACGACAATATTATTGATTTACTTGAGCGCAAAACAGATTTAGCTATTCGCATTGGAGACTTAAAAGATTCAAACCTACACGCGCGTAAATTAGGCCAAAGTAAATTAAAATTGGTCGCAAGCGCTGATTATTTAAAAAAGGCGCCACCATTACAGCAAGTTTCAGATCTTAAAAACCATAACCTAATTGGTTTCAGTGAGCCCAATACTCTTAATCAATGGCCCTTGAAGCATGAGCAATCGCTGCACTTTGATTTAAGGGCTAGCAGCGGCGAAACCATTAGGCATTTATGTATTGCTGATCAAGGCATAGCACTTCTCTCACAATTTATGATTGCAGAAGATTTAGCCAAAAAACGATTAATAGAAGTTTTACCCCACAGCGTGAGTAGCCCAAATAGCCGAGAGTCTATTTATGGCGTTTATTACAAAAATGGGGCGGTTTCTTCCCGTATCGTTGCATTTTTAGATTTTATACAACCGCGACTAAGTTTATAAATCGCTTTTAAATTGAGTTTAAAGAGCAACTTAATGAAATAATTTACATTATTGACGGTTTTAAGATTGAGCTGAGTATAAACACTGCAGTTGCATTATTTGGATGAGGTAGTATGGATTCTTTAACACAAGTCGCATTAGGCAGTGCCGTAGGCTACGCGGTACTAGGCAATAAAGTAGGTAGAAAAGCCGTTGCGTGGGGCGCTATTTTAGGCACTTTACCCGATTTAGATGTGTTTTTACCCTATGGCGGTAGTGTAGAGGCATTTACCTATCATCGCGGTTTTAGCCATTCTTTATTTGTGCATTTATTAATAAGTCCGCTAATTGTATGGCTAATATTAAAAATACACACAGGCATGCAGGCTTATAAAGTTCGTTGGTTTTGGTTGGTTTTTTTGTGCTTATCAACACATGCTTTATTAGATTCACTCACCGTTTATGGTACTCAGCTAATGTGGCCCTTAAGTGAATACCCTTTTGCGGTATCCAGCATGTTTATTATTGATCCCCTTTACACCTTGCCGTTATTAATTGGTTTAGCTTTTACTTTATTACCTAAAGTAAGCACAAGTAAAGCCTATAAAATCAATGCAATTACACTTAGCCTAAGCACAGCGTATTTATGCCTTGCCTTTGTGTTTAAACTCAATATTGACGATAAAGTCAACACTGCGCTTCAAAACAGAGGCATCACAGTCAATGAATACATTAGCACACCAGCACCATTTACTACTTTGCTTTGGCGGGTGATTGTTATGTCGGATGGGAAATATTATGAAGGCTATGCATCGGTGTTTGATACACCCAACGAGGTTACCTTAAATGCATACCAAACAACCCCTTCTTTACTAAACGAGATTAAAAATGAATGGGGTGTTAAACGCTTGCAGTGGTTTACAAAAGGGTTTTATTCCGTTCGCGAGCAGCAAGACAACGTTATTCTCTCTGATTTACGCATGGGCATGGAGTGTGCCTATGTGTTTAATTTTGTTGTCGGTCAGAAAGATGGCTCAGCAATCAGGGTCGGTAATTTTGAAAAAATAAGTCAAAGACCCAACTTAAACAACTTACCTAAAATATGGGATAGAATTTGGCACCCCGATACCGTATTGGCATCGCCATTAGCAAAAAACAACTGTGTAGAGCAATAATATCAACTATAACTGCCGTCTTTTGGGTAAGCTCAACTCAATACCTTGTTGAGTTTACCTCTATTTAGTTAGGGGTTATCGTATAATTGGGTTCTGTTTTTTCCGCGCTCTTTGGCTTCATATACCGCATTATCGGCTTGAGCAAATAAATCAGTAAACGTCGTTTTCGCACGACTTAAACTTACCCCAATACTGGCGGTTACTGGGCGATTACCTACTTTAATCTCAGCAATTAATAAATGCAGCCTTTGGCAAAATAACAAAGTATCTGCTTTATTTGTATCTGGCAGCATAATTAAAAACTCTTCACCGCCATAACGAGAAATAAGGTCGGTTTGTCGACCAAAATGTTTAAGACGTTGCCCCAACTCTTTTAAAACTCGATCCCCTTCTAAATGCCCAAAGGTATCATTAACGACTTTAAAATTATCAATATCGATAATTAATAATGCAACCGACTGCTTTAATCGCATAGCCTGTTCGAGTAACAGCACGCTGCGGCAATTCATCTCTCTTCTATTTAATAAGTTGGTTAACTCATCGGTAGACGCTAAAGATTGTAAGCGTTCAGTTTGCGCTTCTAACTTTTCCCGTGTTTTAATCAGCTCGTCGTAAAGCTTATCTCGCTGAGTCGCGTTAAAAAAGCTCCAGTATATATAGCTCTTTTCATCAAGCTGAGCATTAACGGTAACCGCAATCCGCTCCCCTTGAGCACTGAGCATAATTAACTGCATTTCTTGGCATTGCTTTTCGTGCAGTAAGGTAGGAAACACATAACTTTGTAAAAATATTTTTGATGATTTAGTTATAATTTTATCAACCGACTTGCCAATAAGCTCATTAGTATTCCACTGTAATTCCTTTTGAAAATAAGTATTTGCATAAACAATAATGTTATCTGCATTTGTCACTAATGCACCATTTAAAAAGTGATCTGCGGAATAATCAGCAAGTTTTTCATCTACTTTATTAAGTGACATGTGGCTAACTCACAAAATCAAAAATTAAACGTCTGACTGTTTCTGGGTGCGTCATATGTATACAGTGGCCATGCGCACTAATAACCTTAAGTGTTGCATTTGAAATTTCATTCGCTACAAACTCCCCAACAGAAGGCGCGGCTAAAGCATCATTTTCACTTTGTAAAATTAAAGTAGGCTGTTTTATATGTTCAAGTATAAAACGGTAGTCGGATAAAAACGTGGCTTCTGCAAAAGTTTTTGCAATAAGGGGATCGGTTGAGCAAAAACTTCCCGATAGTTCCGCTATAAATTCATCAGGATGAGAACTCCCCATAACCAAAGGCCCTAAGTAATTGGCCCAGCCAATGTAATTTTTATCCATTAGGTTAAGTAGTTCGTGCAAATCTTGTTTTTCAAATCCACCAAAATAATCAGGGGGTAAATTTAAAAAGCACGGTGAGGGGCACACCATAACCAGCTGAGTAAATAACTCTGGTTGCTCAATGGCAGCAAGTGCGCCAATGGTGCCACTAACCGAGTGGCCTATAAATGTAATATCGGTAAGTTCAAGTGCGGCACATATTTCTAGTACGTCTTTGGCATACCCATCAAGGGTTGAGTAGCGCTGTTTATTATATTTAGCCACATCAGAGTTACCTGAGCCTACATAATCAAACAGCACTAAAGTAAAATGTTGTTCAAGGGCAGGAATAATAAATCGCCACATATTTTGGTCACAGCCAAAGCCGTGAGCCAACACTAAGGTTTTATCACCCTTGCCAATTATTTTGACGTTGTTTCTTTTGCGTATTTCATTTAAGTGCGGCATTAGAATGATCCTTTTCTTTGTTCACCTAATAAAAGGAGTGCATTTATTAAACATAGTGAGGCTACTGTTTATACAAATAAGTGTAACTCATTACAAAGCTTTATACATCAATTAGTTATATGAAAGATAATCAAGAGAAAAAGTACATACTATTGTCTTAAAAAAGTGTGATTTTATATTTTACTTAGGTATAAAAACACACACCTTTGTTAACATTAAATTACATCCTTGGCAGCCAGCATCATCTTAATAAAATGGCTATTACAACCAAACGGATTAGTTTTGGTGCTCATACTGCCCGCGATAAACTTCAAATACTTTTAATACGGTGTGTTGCTCTTTTGAAAGTGAATCAAACCAATCGTCAAATAACTCATCATCTTCTTGTTCGCTTAATGCTAAATAATGAGCAAGTAATTCAATGATATCGTTATGAGTACATGCGAGTGAGTCAACTTGTTTTGCCAATACACTATGATCGCGCTCCCTAAGAGTATCCATGACTCCTTGGTCGATTTGGTCTTGTTGTGCCTGAGCGTCACTCATAAAACTACCTCTATTAACGTTATTAAATTTTTATTATTTTTTTTTGCTGAGACTAGTTATAGCAGCCTAAATACTAATAGCTAGTACTTTTGATCTAAGTGCTTATTTTTTGACTGCTTTGTGCAAATACGCAGCAATTACGTAGCAATTACGCTGCGTTTAAGGCTATTTAAAATGATTTGCAAAGGGAAAATAAATACGCTAGATTAAATGATATACTATCACGTAACATTAAAGGCATTTTATGAAGCCCAATATTCACCCTGATTACCATGTGGTTGCTTTTCATGATACTGCAGCTGATTCTTACTTTATTATTGGTTCAACCATTAAAACCAATCGCACTATCGAAATAGACGGTAATACATATCCCTATGTGCCTATTGATGTTTCATCTGACTCACACCCATTTTATACCGGAAAACAAAAAACACTTGCTACTGATGGCCGCGTTGCGCAATTTAATCGTCGCTTTAAAAACCTCTCTACAGCTAAAAAGGAAAGCAAATGAAAGTATTAAGTTCATTAAAAAGTGCAAAACAACGACCAGGTTGTCAAATTGTAAAGCGCAAAGGGCGAGTATTCGTGATATGTAAAAACAACCCTAGATTTAAAGCCGTGCAGGGTATGAAGAAAAAATAGTGGGATAAATAATAATGCCGAGTTTATACTCGGCATTATTGTTAAAGGGTATTTACTTTACTTCAACAGAAAACTCAGGCACTGCCTGAATAACCTTTTTCACGGTACATGTATTTACAGCAGCAATAAGTGCTTTTTTATATTTTTCGGGGAAACCTTCTGGCAAGCCAATTTCGATTGAAAAAAGCTTCTTACCGTTTTCATCCACATTTTCGTTATTTTGTGTCAGTGTCATCCCTTCAGTCGAGATCTCTCTTTGCTGACAAAATTTACGCGCATAAAAACCAGCGCACAACACCATGCTTACTAAAAAATAGTCAAACGGCTCTGGGTGCTCTGCATCACCACCAGCGTTTATGCTTTGATCGCTTATAACTTCATGCTCACCAAACTTAGCACTCAACTTTTGACCTTCTAACATTGAAACTGAAATTTCCATTGCTAATCCTTATTTTCCAAACAGTAATTCAAAAAAGCCTGGAGGCTCATGTAATTTATGATATTTTTTGCGTAAATTATCGATAGCTTTAAGTGGTTTTTTTGCAGCTTCGAGTCCCTGCTCATTCGCTACTTTTTTGGCTAACTGGGCTTGAACAAGTACTTTATCGAGCCCTTGCACCGACTTCTCAGCTTCTTTATAAAATTTGGCTTTCTTACCTTGCTCTATCAATCCAATAAATTCATCGATAGCACCATTAAATTCTTTAAGTTGGGTTGCTTCAACACTTTGTTTATAAGCCAGCCCTATATTTTTCATGGTCTTTTCTAAATCACTTACGTCATTAGCGGCAACTGTTTGACTAAAGAGTAATACTATTAACAATAAAACTGCTTTCATTCATAAATCCTAAAAAAATTAATTGCTGCATACATGGTAAACTTACTAGGGTATTATATAGCATAACGCTTAGATGTCACCACGGAGCTAGTTAGCAAGATAAAAATCGAGCTTTATAAAATATATAGAGAAACATATGCCTTTGTTTAAATTACACCGCCTGATAACTTTTTCCTGCCTGCTATTCAGTAGTTACAGTATTAATGCCTTAGAGATCATATTCATCAATCCTGGCTTTTCAAATTCAACTGAAGCTAATAGCAATAAAACCGGTGATTTTTGGTTTCATGTTTCTAAAATTATGCAAAATGCTGCCACAGATTTAGATGTGACATTAACTATAAAATACGCCAATCGAAATCATATTTTAATGAAAGAGCTGATCCAGCAGGCCATTAACGATAAGCCTGATTACCTGTTATTGGTAAACGAAAAAAATGTCACCAGCCAATACCTATCTAAAATAAACAGTAACAATGTTCCCATTTATTTTTTATTAAATCGCCCTTCCCCTGCGTCTCTCGAGCAATTGCAAAAAAATGGCGTCAATGTGGTCGGCAGTATTACCCCAAATAATCGCGTTGCAGGTAAATCATTGATGCAGCAGCTTTATAAAAAGTTTACCAATAAAACAACAACTAGCGCACATATATTGGCGTTATTAGGCGACTATGCAACGCCTGCTTCTATTGTGCGCACTCAAGGGTTAATGGATTTTTTAACGCAAACACCGCAAGTCACCTTAACCGCTAAAGAGGTTGCCAATTGGTCTGAACAAGAAGGGTTTACAAAAACCTTGGCGTATATGCAGCAAGTCCCTGAAATTAACATTATTTGGTGTGCGAATGACGCGATTGCGTTTGGCGCAAAAAGGGCATTAAAACAGCTAAACATACAATCACAGGTTATTGTGGGCGGTATTAACTGGGAGGTTCCACCTAATACTGGTTCAGAGCTTGATGTATCTATAGGAGGTCATGTTTTATTGGGGGCTCATGCAATTATAAACTTATTTGATAACCATACTGATTTAAAGCGTTGGCCACTTTTTCACAGCACTAATGATATTTTTCAGCCACTCAACGATACAAATAAGCCTTTATATAATGCAATTAATGCGAATAACCTAGCCGAAATAGACTTTTCGCAGTTTAGTAAAACCCGCCCAGACAAAGTTGAATTTACTATAGAAAACTTACTACTCGCGCTTGAGTAATGTAACTGTAAAGCCCCTTTACAGTTACATTGATTACTTTAAACGTCGTTATTTATGCTCTATTAGATAACCAGAGTGTTTGATACGGTGCTAATTGCATAGTTTTAAGCTCTTCATCCAGCACTGTTTTAGAGAGCAGCTCAACCCATTGCTGAGTATTTATTAAGTTTAAATCGGCTAGGGTTAAGCTTTGTGGCTGACTGCTAATATTATAAACACAAAAAATGCTTTGTTGGCGGTCTATACTTTGTCGCCAAAAACCAAATAACCCCTCTCCTAAGTGCAAAGTAAATTGTGTGGCATTAGGATGGAATGCTACTTGCCTTTTACGCACTGCTAATAACTGTTTTATTCCCTTGAACACCTGGTGGTGATGGCTGTATTTTTCTTCAATTGCCGCTAACAATTTTGATTCTTGCCAGCGATGACGATTAATTGCGCGATTGTGCTGCGAATTTTCAAAACGCTCATAGTCATTAGTTGTACCAAGTAAGCTATGTATATATAGCCCCGGTATTCCTTCCATTGCAAACATAATGGCATGGGCACACAAAAAACGCTCAAGGCCATATTTATCTGCGCCATTATGCGTACCTTGTAAGGCATCAAACAAGGCAATATTTAGCTCATAGGGGGTATGTGTACCATCGAGACTGGTGCGCATTGAAACACGCCCCCCAAATTGCATGGTCGTACTTACTAACGAAGCAACTTCACTCGGTTGTAATAAGCCTTCAATTGGCCTCAAACCAATGCCATCATGAGAGGCTATAAAATTAAAATATGCGGTACCGTTTTGCGCTGGCGGCATGCTCATCACCCAGTGCTTAAGCGCGGTACTATCACCACTAAGTAAAGTGTGCAATAACAACGGCGGTAAGGCAAAGTTATAAATTGCATGGGCTTCGTTGGCATTACCAAAGTAAGATAGGTTTTCTTGATTGGGAATGTTGGTCTCGGTAATAATAACCACACTAGGCTCAGCATGCTCAATCAGCGTTCGCAGTAAACGCACCACTTCATGGGTTTGCGGTAAGTTTATACAACTGGTATTAAGCTGTTTCCATAAAAAGGCCACGGCATCAAGGCGAAACAAGCGAATACCGTTATCTAAATAGTGGCGAATAATGCCGACAAACTCTTTTAACACCTCGGGATTTTCAAAATCAAAATCCACTTGATCATGACTAAATGTGCACCATACATGTTTTTCACCACTAGTTGTTGTTACCGTATTTAATAGTGGCGACGTACGAGGACGAACAACTTGGCTTAAATCGTCAGTTAAACTGGCTGTTTTAAAGTAATCTTTTCCGGGGTGTGTGTCAGTTAAAAAGTTTTCAAACCAAATACTTCGACTAGAGCAATGATTAATTACTAAGTCAGCCATTAACTTTACATCGTTGGCAATCGCATTTATGTCTTGCCAGTCGCCCAGCGCTTCATTAACGTGTGCATAGTTCATTACCGCAAACCCTTCATCTGAGCTATACGGATAAAAGGGTAAAATGTGCAGTGCATTAAGCTGATGATCGCACTGCTCTTTTATAAAGCGATGCAAGGTTTTTAACGGGGCTTCTAAGGGAGTCCCAACGGCTAACTCACTGTCTTCATGGTTTATTATCGAATCGCCATAGGCTATTAGCACAACATCTTGTTCATCCCAGCGGTTAGTGTGTGGCGTGGGATCGCGAAGTGGGTTATCACCTAGAATTAAGGTGATCAATTCTTCAGTCAATTCGCTTATTGCTATCGGTAATTCAACATCTTGATAAATAGCATATAAATGTTGTTCAACTCGTTGAAAAAACTGTTCTTTAACTATACTCACAGGCGCCTCGTTTAATGATGTTAACTGTATTGCTCGTTATCTAGCTCAACGGCTTCTTTTAAACGCTCAAGTACGTCTGGCATTGCCGAGGCCACACGGTTCCAACTTGGCACAAAGGGGGCTTCCATTGGGTTTTCTAAAAAGTGCTGACCGGCATTCATGATATTTTGCGCAAACATTTCAACGGCTTTTTCTTCTTGGTGAATATCAAGGGTTAAACCGTTCATTAGTGCATCATTGTGATAGGTTTCAATAAAATCTAAACCAATGCGGTAATAAGTCGCTTTTAATGAACGTATAGTTTCGCTGGTAAAGGTAACCCCCTGAGTCGCTAACTTTCTAAATAGTGCTTTGGTGATATCAATCGACATTTTAGAAAGGCCAGCGGTTTGGTCGTCGAGCGATAACGCCTGATGTTTATGATCGTAGTTGTCGGCAATATCAACTTGGCATAAGCGGTTATGGGAGTAATTACGGTACATTTCACTTAATACGCCAATTTCTAACCCCCAGTCACTAGGAATACGAATATCGTTTAATACATCACGCCTAAACGAAAATTCACCGGCTAATGGGTAACGAAATGAATCCATGTATTCTAGGTAATCACGGCTGCCTAAAATGGTTTTAAACGAGCGCAATAACGGAGTAACTAGTAAACGCGATACTCGACCATTTATTTTTCCATTGGCGGTGCGCGGGTAAAAGCCTTTACAAAATTCATAGTTAAATCGAGGATGTGCAACGGGATAAATTAATCGCGCTAATAAGCCTCGGTCATAAGTTAAAATATCGCAATCATGCAAGGCGATTGATTCAACCTCAGCGGTGGCTAATTTATACCCCATGCAATACCACACATTACGCCCTTTACCGAGCTCGCGTGGCGCCACACCTAAAGCTTGAAGCTCTTTATCGAGCGCCTGCAAACGTGGGCCATCGTTCCACAACACTTTATGGTTTTGATCAAGCGATTTAAAAAAGTTCAATGCATAGCGATACTGGCTTTCGTCGGCTCTGTCTAAGCCTATAGTTATTTGCGATAAATACGGTACTTGTTGCAGCTCTTTAACAATATTTTGTAAAGCAGGGCCTTCTAACTCACTAAATAATGAAGGCAATATAAGCCCCATGGGTCGCTGTTTACTAAAGCCAAGCAACTCTTTTTCTAAATCGTCTACGGGTCTATTAGCAATGTTATGTAGTGTTGTAATAATGCCATTTTGATAAAAATCAGCCATGTAAACTATACTCCTCAGAACTGGGTAAAATACTGTTAATACAAGGTAATGCAGTGATTTCTTCTACCCAGCCTAACGGCGCTGGCAACTGAGAATAACGCGCTTTGTTATGGGTTAATTTAACCGGCTTTTTGCTCTCTGGATTGGCAATAATAATGGCAATATCTGCCTCTTCGAGCATTTGCTTATCGTTATCACTATCTCCAAGCGCAATAATGCTTAGCGGCTTAGTAAACTGCGCAGTAAACTGTTCCACTAGCCATTGTTGCGCCATGCTTTTATCGGTATTTTTACCAATGTGAATAAAGCGCCCGCCTACTTTAACGTCGTAGCCATACACTGTTATTGCGTTTATAAATTCGTTGAGTTTGTGCTCTTCGCCATGCCAGCAGAGCGGATCTGAATATTGACGATTCTGTGCTTGCGCCGCCTGTATCGCGTTTAACCCAGTGATGTGCATTACCTGCTCACACGATAACTCACTGAATAAACTATATTGATCGCCGTAGTCTTTTTTTAAGTGTGTTAAATCAGCCCATAAATTGCTAATGGGTGCCGCAAATGAATAACACCAATAGCCTTGGTATTCGCTGCAGCCAATGGGTCTGAGGGTAAAGTAATTTTTAGGAATATAAACAGCCGAGCCATTTTCAACAATAAAAGGCTGTTTAATATTGAGCGCTTGCTGCAGTGCCACTACTTCACTAAATGTTTTACTGGTATTAAATACCACGGGTACACCACTGTATTGCAGCTCTTGTAGTAAGGTATCTACCGCATCGGTGTTGTAATATCTATGATTTAATAACGTACCATCTAAATCGGTAAAAAGAATGGGCTGACCAATATTGTCGCTAGTTAGCTGCATTGCTACTACATCACGATTACTATCAAGCTCTATAAGTGCATTTGCTTTAGCACTGAGGGTATTGAGGTTTTCACGAGTGATGCGTTCAAAATGAGAAATAAACCACAATAACTGCTCATCGGTCATAGTGCCTGCGCCCTGCCCTTGTTTGGCAATTAACTTGTGCTCTTGCTCTTGTCGCCAGGCAAACACATCATCAAAACTTGGGGCTTTGAGCATTATTGTGTAGTCGATTTTATCAAAAACGGTTTTATATTCATTGGCTAAACAGCTGTTAATACAGCGACGCCACAACCCTTGTTGATCATATGATTTTTCTAGCTCATTAATAGGCTCAACTAAAGTAAAAGGCTGCTGTGGTTCACTGGCTACACACCACCCTTCTAAAATAACAATATCGACTGGCTGACTATTGGTTAACCATTTATTTTTTGCTACAGGTTCATCTTGTTGCTTGTCAAAACGTGGCAGCGGTACATTTACTTCTGCATTTAATAAACGGCTAATGGTGTTATCCATCAACGCAACATCATGTGTACCCGGTACACCTCTAGTGGCGAATAAACAATGCACATCTTGGGCTAACTGCTGACGTTTTTGGGTTGATAAATAAAAGTCATCAATAGAGAGTGCGACACAATTTAGGTGGGTGTTTTGCTCAAACCAAGTCACTAAATAGTCACCAAGCGTGGTTTTTCCTGAGCCTTGGCAGCCGTTGATGGCAACAAATAAAGGCGCATTTTTTTTGCTGGTTAAAATATCCTGAGCAATCACAGAAAAATACTGCTCACTAATATATTGATATTTCAACGGCAATTGATGTTTTACTAAAAAAGCATTTATATCCACACTATTGGCCTCCAATATAACAACCCCTGATTCAACTATAGGGTATGAATAAGGAAATGCAGTTACTAGACCAATATTATTTATTGTTACTTTTTAGTAGGTTAAAAAAAAAGCGCATTTAAAATGCGCTTTTTTGGTGCAATATTTTTAACCACAGTGCAAATTTAATTCTCGTTGCTCTGTGCTTTTGGGAATACTAAATTTAATACTATACCTAAAACAGCGCATAAGCTCACACCTTCAAGGCTGAACTGGCTGCTACCAATGTGCATACCACCAATACCGCAAATTAAAATAAGCGCCACAATACTTAAATTGCGAGGTTCGCTTAAGTCATCGCCCGATTTAACTAAAGTATTTAAGCCAATAACGGCAATAGAGCCAAATAATAAAATCATTATGCCGCCCATTACAGGGACCGGAATGGTTTGCAAGCCCGCGCCCATTTTAGCCACAAACGCCAAACAAATTGCAATAATGGCAGTCCACATCATCACTTTAGGGTTAAAGTTTTTAGTTAGCATTACCGCACCGGTTACCTCTGAGTAAGTGGTGTTAGGTGGGCCGCCAAATAATGACGCAGCAGACGTGGCTAACCCATCACCAAATAAAGTGCGATGTAGCCCTGGCTTTTTCAAATAGTCTTTTTTTGTAACTTGGCTAATTGCCATCATGTCGCCAATGTGTTCAATAGCAGGCGCAATTGCCACCGGCACCATAAACAAAATGGCTTGCCATTTAAACTCTGGCAGTACAAAGTTAGGCACTGCCAACCACTGTGCATTACTGACTGTTTCAAACTGCACTACACCCATAAATAACGATAGCGTGTAACCGGCAACAACACCGGCTAAAATAGGTATTAGTTTAAATACCCCTTTGCCCCACACGGCAAACACTAAAGTGACTAGTAATGAGAACATAGAGATAATAATGGCACTATCGTAGGCAATAATTTGTGTAACACCATCGCCACTTTTACCCATGGCCATATTAACCGCAGCTGGCGCGAGTGCGAGGCCAATCACCATAATGACTGGGCCGACCACAATTGGCGGCAAAATTTTATGTAAGGTTTTTGTGCCTTTAAACTTCACCAATAAACTCAACAGCATATAAGTAAAGCCCGCTGCCATTAAGCCGCCCATAGTGGCGGGTATGCCCCACATTTGCACTGAGGCAATAATGGGTGCAATAAACGCAAATGACGAGGCTAAAAAAATAGGCACTTGGCCTTTGGTCACTAATTGAAACAACAAAGTACCTAAACCTGCGGTAAACAAGGCAACACTCGGATCGAGGCCGGTTAAAATAGGCACTAATACCAGTGCACCAAACGCTACAAATAGCATTTGGGCACCCGTTAAAATGGTTTTTATTGAAAACGTAGAATTATTTTGCACTGCTAAACCCTAGTAAACCGTACCGAAAATTTTATCACCTGCATCCCCTAATCCCGGGATAATGTAGCCTTTTTCATTGAGGTGGCTATCAACTGAGGCAGTAAAAATCTCTACATCTGGGTGAGCGGCTAATGTTTTTTCAACGCCTTCAGGCGCAGCAACCAGTACAATAACTTTAATTTCTTTACAGCCTGCTTTTTTAAGCATATCGATGGTGGCGATCATAGAGCCACCAGTAGCCAGCATAGGGTCAATCACTAAGCTCAAACGCTCATCAATATTACCTACTAGCTTTTCAAAATAAGGCACTGGCTCAAGTGTTTCTTCGTTACGCTCTAAACCCACCACACTCACTTTAGCCGCTGGGAGTAATTGCATTACGCCGTCCATCATGCCAAGGCCTGCGCGTAAAATTGGCACAACGGTAATTTTTTTACCCTTAATGTGCTCAACTTTAAGTTTATTACCGTCCCAACCTGTAATTTCGTTATCTTCTAATTCTAGGTTTTTAGTGGCTTCGTAAGTCAATAAGGTACCCACTTCTGAACACAACTCGCGAAAACTTTTCGTGCTAATTCCATGCGCGCGCATTAAACCTAACTTATGTTGAACAAGGGGGTGAGAAATAACGTGAATAGCCATAGTAATAAACCTAGTGATAAAAAATTTGACGTATTTTATATTAAAACAGGCCGTTTGACTGTTAATTTTAGCCTTGATTTCATAGTTCGTGCCAAAATATTTAATTTAGCCATAACTGTTCAACTTTTTGTGTTTATGAGTTGTTACTGGCTAACCAATTATTTACTTGGGCTTGCATGTAGCCGTTAATTTTTTTGTGCTCGGGGCTCCACCCAAGTAAAAACCGATAAAAGTCTGCCCACGCCACCGGCCATAAATGAGCCCATTGTGTAATAACGTCATCCGCATTCACTGCTGGTTGGTAGTGACTGAGTGCGTTTTTAAACTGGCTAAAATAATAGTTGAGGTAAGTTTGTGCGTATTTGTGAAGCTCAGAATCATCCAAACAGCTGGTCATAAAATACATAACATCTACCACCCCAACACCCGCACCCACATATTGAAAGTCGTAACCGCGTATATGCCCTTGGCTATTAGCTGCAAAATTAGCAAGCTTGGCATCACCATGAATTAACGTTTTATAATTACATTGCTTTAACGCACTGTTTAACAATGATGCAGCCTGTTTAATATCGGACTTTTCAGGTAAGTTATTAAATTCATCAGGGCGTGTATCCAAATGCCAATAACTTCCTTGCGGCCATAAACCATCAAATTTTGTATTTAAATGAAAGGCATGAAAATGTGCCAACCACATTAAAATCGCTTTTATATTCTCGGTAGATGCTTGGATATAACCCTGCTTTGAAAAATCTTTAAACACCAAGGCAAACTCATCGCCTTTGTTGATTGCTTTAATGCATTCAATAGCTGCCGCTTGCTTGGGCAGTTTATGACTAAATTGCTGATAAAATGTATATTCAACGTGGTAAGAGCCACGTTTCCTGTTAAGCGCAAACGCACTTTGTTTAATTTTAGAATGATTAATGTGATCGGGTACTTTAATCGCTTTAATCACACAGGCTTGCTCATCAAGTTGGCACTTCACAATTTGACCACAGTCACTCCAAAGTGAAGTTAGGGTTTCGCCAATGGCTATACGCTCAAAATGCGGGATAAGTAACGGAAGATAAAAAGACATAGCCATATTAGGTTGCTAAATTTTAGTTAGTTTAACATTAGACGGTGTTTTTAATAAAAGGTCTTAATAAAAAAAGCCCTGCGCGCACAACATGAAATACAGTGTTAATATCGCGTATCAGCCAACTGACTTGACGCTTTCATGCAATTGCCATGACACACAATGCTCATTACTTATACTTCTTAAGGCATAGTTTGAAGCCATTGAAAGTAAGAAATTTAAGGTGGGTTTCTGCATAACTTGTACATGGTCCCCTTGGAAACTTAACGCCCGCGTAATAAGCGCGAGCTAGCGAGCGTCCTGATTGACGCGTTTGTTAGCTTGTGTTGCACGCATAAAATCAAGATCACTAGTGATAACTCCAATACCCGATGCGACAACGTCATCGTAGGGTTGAGTGATCGATTCATGTCGAGACCAAAGATAAACATCCGAACCATAGCTCTGTAATCTTGATGCAAGGCGTTCAGGATAGCCCCAAAAATACTTTGTCATCGAGGGAGGTATAAAAAGAATGGTGTTCCTACAGGACTTAGGAACTAATCCCGCCCATCCAACTAAAAGATAATCTATTCCGCAACTCTTTACACTACCAACACTTGCTAACCGTAAAGATGAATCCTTGTTTCGAAACCACTCTTTACCTTTTGAAGAGGTAATTACAATATGGCTAGATTTTTTGCCAGATAGATACTCATATAGAGTTTCGAATGAACGTATGTCGTTATCCTTTAGGTTTAACCAAAACTCATGCTTTGGATACCGTTCGTAAAACGCCTCTAACTTGGAAATCCTAAAACCTTTTCCTCTAAATGGGAAAGTCGCACCATCATCAAACGTATATCCATATCCTGCATCAATACTTTTCAACTGCTCAAACGATGTTTTATGTACCGGCCCATACCCGTTTGTAGCACAATCTAACGTCCAGTCATGAAAAACAACCAGTTGATCATCACGAGTTCTGTGAACATTTAGATGAATTACGTTCGCTCCGGCTGCAACGGAAGAAGCCACGGCTTCTAGTGTGTTTTCAACAGAATTGATGTTTGATGGTTTTATTGAAAGGGCGGTACAGCCAGTTTTATTTAGTTTTTCATAATTAACTGCGCTTCCGCCTCCTCGATAGGCCACGATCTCGCCATGTCGCTGTAGGTCAGGAACGAACACATAAGCGTTAACAACTCCTAGAGTAATTATGCAAGACAGTGCGATCAAAAACGTCTTAACTATTTTTATAAACATTTATTACCAGAATCCTTGATAGATGGTCGATGAAAGCTAACGCCAAGCTCAGCGCGCGCCTAAAAATATCATACGATGACACCCATTTTAATGACCTATTGAACCTGTGTCACAAAATTCACTATTAAGCTCTGCATTTAGTTTCTTGCAACTTTAAAAGGCTGGTTTCAGCTTTAAATAAGTAAATATCGTTGTAAAACTTAAATATCATACGATGACACCCATTTTAATGACCTATTGAACCTGTGATTATCATACGATGACACCCATTTTAATGACCTATTGAACCTGTGTCACAAAATTCACTATTAAGCTCTGCATTTAGTTTCTTGCAACTTTAAAAGGCTGGTTTCAGCTTTAAATAAGTAAATATCGTTGTAAAACTTAAATGACAGACATGGAAATACCTGCTCTATACAGTAAGTTTACGTATTTGATCGATTAAGCTTTATGCGAGTAATTTTTCGCAGTTACTCATGTTTGCTCGCCGCTTTCTCCCTAGATTTTCACAATAGCTTTCATGTGAAGAAGGTCTACCGACTGCACCATGAAACACACGCGTAAATTGTGTCGTCAATTTCAGCCAGTTCTCAGGGCTAATATTGACTCGCTCTAGTAAAGGAAGGTATATATTGTCAATGTGTCCCTGCTTGTCTTCTCTTATAACACGGCCTGTTAATTCAACGAGTTCAAGGTAGGATTTAAGTTCAAAAGGTAGGCCTTTTGGCATGATTTGGCGTGGTAATCCTGCAAAACGTAATAAACTTTTAGGCTGCTTGCCTGTTGCTGCACTTTCTAATCGCTTTTTCACGCTGGTATGATTTGATTTTTCGGGGATGCTGGCTACCTTTGCTCTAATTGGATTTAAATCTACATACGCCATGCAAGCAGCTAGTGCGGCTTCATCTAGCAAGGCCTGTGATTTAAAGCGCCCTTCCCAGAATCGACCAGTGCAGTTGTCTTCTTTATTCGCTTTGCGCGCAATATCTTCATTTAACAAGCGCATAAACCAACTGATGCTAGATAGCCGCTCTCGGTATTGTTTTACTGTTTGATTGAAAAAGATAAGCTCTGCTTTAGTGAGTTTTTCACCTTGCAGGTATTTTTGCGTTAATAACGTGCCTTTACACACTTTATGCCAACGAATAATAATGGCTTTGTCATTTAGCCTATTGGCCTTTTTATCATCTACATATAATACTAAATGAGTGTGATTACTCATCACAGCATAAGCACACACATCTATGCAAAATACTTTTGCTAAGGCAAGTAGCCTATCTTCTACCCAGCCTCTGCGGTGCTCATAAGACTGACCTGTAAAATGGTCTTCTCCGCATAAAAAGGCTCGGCGTACACAACGTGAAATACAGTGATAATATCGCGTATCAGCCAAACTAACCTGACGCTTTCTTGCAATTGCCATGGAACACCCAGCCTATTTATTCATACTACCTAAAGCATAGTTTGAAACCATTGAAAGTACAAAATTAAAGATGGGTGTCTGTTTTATTGTGTTTTATTCCGCAAAATTAAAGATGGGTGTCTGTTTCATTCCAAATTAAAGATGGGTGTCTGTTTCATTTCCTAATTCGAGCTGAAGTAATTATGGCTTAAAAAGTTAGGCAAGGATCAGTGTGTTTAACTTGACAGTGGGAGTCATACCAACGCCTAAGTCAGCGGCGAGTTTACGAGTCCTTTGGACTTACTTGTTAGCTTTATACTTGAATATTTAGCCATACTTTCAGCAAACTCAATGAATTTGGTGACATCTTTTTCAGCAATTGATTCACTTGGAGTTGAAATGGCACCATTAATATAAGTAACATACATTGAGTTGTTTTTAAGGTCGTTTATATGAGCAACTAAGTCTTTTTCGTAGCCTTCTAATTGTTTTGTAAGTTCTGGATTTTCCGATTTTGATAGACTTAATATGAACTCTATTTTTTTCTTGTGATTTCTCAGTAACTTCGTGACCCTTTCCATTTGATCGCTAGATGTTCCGAACAAGTCGATAAACTTCAATATAATCGATTTCGATGCCTCCTCCGTTGCCATATGAGAAAGGTAGTAAGCGCGCTCTTCTTTTCCTGAGTTCAGTAAAATCCTAGCTTCGCTAGCTAGTGACATAGCATTTAGTGAAGATTTCTCAGCCCAGTTATAGTAAATATTATCTGCACCCAAAATAATTCAACCCCATTCGTTCATTAGTTTCAAGCAGAGATTTGTTTTGTCACTTCCGCCATTTACCCAAACAGTGGCAGCATCTTTTTTCCCCTCTTTTTCCTTTTTATGGTTTTTTCCTCCAATACCCCAAAGCTCAGTCAATGCCTTTGTAGCCGCCGTTGTAGCAGGCTCAATTTGTAAGGAGAATCCTTTTTCTTCAAAGTAAGTAGAGCAGTATATGAGTGTTTGATAATCATACGCATAGCTTTTGATAAGAATTTCAGTACGACTATCTTTTGCTATAGCGTTCATGCCAAGAAGGCTTATTACAATAAAAACAATTGGTCGCATATATTTCTCGTTAATGTGATGTGTTATGGAAGCTAACGTCCAATTAAGGTGTGAGCAACGCTACCACGAAACGAAACCATTATACCTTAAACACAAAACCCAACGATGGAATGAAAAATGCCAAGCGTTGGGAATCACTCTTAAATTGTTTGTTAGATGCCAGATCGCTGAACCTGATTTAGTAGTGGTAACGACACGAAATTATCGTTATCGCTTGATCATCGACTGCGTAAACAAGCCTATTAGTGTCATCAATACGACGAGACCAAAAACCAGATAAGTTCTCTTTTAACGGCTCTGGTTTACCTATGCCCTCAAATGGAGAGCGCTTAACATCATTGATGAGTTTGTTGATGCGCTTGAGTGTTTTCTTGTCTTGAGTTTGCCAATACAGGTAGTCATCCCAAGCGTCATCAGTCCACGACAGTAAACGTTGACTACTAGTCATCAATTAATTCTCGTGCTGTTGTTTTACCAGCACGGTACTGTGCTATTGAACGGTTTAGGTGTTCAGCGTTTTGAGGAGAGCGTAGTAAGTGAACTGTCTCCATAAGGCTATTGTAGTAGTCTAAAGACATAACCACAGCATCTTCAGAATCGCGGCGTGTAATAACTGTTGTATCAGCGTCATTAACTACACCGTCCAAAACAGCTTTGAGACCATTTCTAGCTTCAGTAAAAGATACGATTCTCATAAGAACCTCCACATGTACGTTTAATGGAACAAGTATAGTCTTCACCACTCCAGTTGTACAGTAAATTGAACATGCGATATTGATAAGACAGCTAACGCAAAGCTAAGCTGTGAGTGAACGTGTGCCATGTCTGAGCGATAGCGAGTTCGGCACGCGTTTACGAATCAGCTTGAGCGCCTTGTTATGTATTTTCTGCACCTAAAGGAGTAGTAGTTTCAAAGCTTGTATTCTGCAGTTTTTTCTCTAGATCTCGCTTCTCATTTAGAAGCTCAAAATGCAACCTACGTGTTTCCCACAGAATAAACAGTTTCGTTAAGTTTTGAAAATGACCATCTTCCCTGCAGCCTAAGACCCATGGCATTAGTTCTCTGCTGAAGTTTAAGAAATTTGTTCCAATCGTATTATATGCAACCGTCTCATCGGCGACTTTAGAGATAAAGAATGAGGAAAATGATTCCATTGAATTCAAAACAGACAAAGAATCAACTATATCCTCAAATCCTTTCATACTAGGTTTAGATTTTCGACTAATAGAAATTGAATTATTTTTTGTCTTGATATCCCAGCCTTCAAAATATTTAACATCATGCTTTTTTATTTGATCGTGAAATTCATTTTGCTGTTTTATTATTTGATTGAAGTATATTTCACATTGTTCTGAGGTTATTTTTAACGCATCACGTTTTGATTGCACTTGTAAAGTTCGTTTCAATATTGATATTTGCTTAAGTGCAAAAATTGCAGAGCAAGCGACAACTATTCCTGCTATGAAGTAAAGCACCTCTAAAAATGGTTTAACATCGCTTATAAAATCCAACACTAATTTGTCTCCTTGCTTGTTAATCTTGCTGCACACATGCTGGCGGCTTCTAAAATACATAACGCCCCAATAAGGGGCTAAAAATTATTTGCTAAAATGTGTAGCGAAGCGAAACCGAGCAAACTGTTTTTAGTCCCGCTTGATTGGCTTGTTATGTGAAAATTACAGCATGGCTTGCGCTATTAACTCAGCTTTTTCAGGATTTTCTAAATATGCCCCAGAAGCAGAATCTTGAATAAGAAAAAGCATCTTGTTTACAAGTTCAGTTAAAGCCTCTTTTTCGATTTCAGTTAATGAAGCCAAATCTTCAACTTTAATAGTATTAATGATTGGATTAACTTGATCAGATGCAATTTGACCGCTTGAGAGTATATTTTTTATTGTATTAAAATTCATATTTGCCTCGAAATATTGATTAGTAGCCGCTTGATTCACATAACGCCCGCATAAGCGGAACAAAATGCTTGGCTTTAATTGGTGAGGCACGAACCAAGCCAAGCTTTTTGATTCCGCCTTGATGCGATTGTTATACGTTTTCGGCACCAACATAAAGTTTTTTGTCAAATGATGCAGTATCAAACCTCTTTATGTTTTGAATAATATCAATTGTAGATTTGCTAACTGGCTCACTAGATTTCGCAATACAATTTACAAAGTAAACAATTCGACACCATGCTTTAAAGTGATCGTTAGTTAATTCAGATGCAACAGGTAAAAGATTATCCAAGGTACTAGATTCTCTAATGCAGTGTTCTTGAATTGACATAACCTCTTTTTCTGAAAGACCATTTTCTCTAATGTATTTCAGAAGTGCGTCTAGTTGATCAATGTTTTTGGCATGATCAATGCCGAAAAATTTACCAACGCGAAGCTCCTGTGGTAGCGTTTTAAAATTATGTTTTAAGAAGAAAATCAGATACTCCCGCAAGCGTCTCTCTAGTGAAATTAATTTTTTCTTCTTGTTTATTTCTTGCCACTTATCAAAAACCCATATAATTATTAAAAGTTCTAAGCAGACACCTGTTATCTCGGGTGTTAAATTTCCGACAAAGTAAGAATTTGTATCGCAAAAAAAGCCAATGCCTAGAAAAATGAATAACAAGGCCAACAAAATGAAACTGAATTTCTTTTGATCTATCTTTGTAAACCATTTCATTGATATCAGTTATTCCTCAAAACGTATAACGCCTGCCAGCAATGGCGAGTTTACGAGTCCAGCCAGCTTGCTGGCGAATTGGCTGGCTTTGTTAGAAGGCTTTTAGATTCGTAATTGAATCTGCCGTTTCTTCTCTTTATTTTTAGGCCAAATTGTAACCCCATTATCACTAGCGTGATAAGTCCCAAGATGGCTATCTTTTGTTAGGTTTTCATTACCCGTATATTTATCCGAAATAACGAATTTAACTACATAGTCTTTAACTGGAAATTTATTCTCCGTAAAAACTCTGTACAGAATAGAACTAAGTTCATTTTCAGTTTTATTTGGAAAATCAGGGCATACGATAAAAATTTCTAATGTTGATTCATCGAAACTGGAAATTTTAGTGCAAGAATCAGCCATCGACTGTAAGGCGAATAGCGATATTAGTATAACCAGTGGTAACTTCATACTGCCTTCTAACATTTTAGTATTTATGCGACACGCTGTTTGTGTTGCATAATCGCTTGTTGGACTGAGCCGCTACCTGCTCGGTGTGTCAGCGTTGGTGTTGTTTATGCTATGGGAATTTGCTTTTTGGAGGCTCTCACTTTCCTAGCTGATTTAATCAGCTTAGCTAGTGTTATGTAAGCTTTCCCTGCATTGCTCAGCGCTTATTATGTATTCATTACACCTTAATTTGCCTTAATAAGCAATTATATTTTTTACACGTACAGAGGCCGCTAGCCTGAGCAGTTAAGCAGGTTAACTAATTGATTTTAAGCAGCTACCTAGCTGCTAACTCGTTCGCTCTACTTTGGTCCTTGTTTCATATAACTGGAATACGCCAATTAACCGCAAGATACCTGCCTTACAATGCTGGCAAGGCCAATGCGGTATCAGTGTTACGTTTTCTGTCTTTAGCTTCTCCACTTTACCTCTGTGTGATTCTTGTGACCTTATTAATGCTAACTTTCGCTTGCGACACGCATTAGCTAAAAAGCCATAGTGGCGAATGCGCATAAACCCTTTGGGCAATACATGTTGTAAGTAGCGCCGTAAAAATTCATCACAACTCAGAGTCATGACTTTATCGCGGTTGTTATCTGCATAATCGCGGTATTTAAAGCTCACTGTTTCTTCAGTCGCTGACACTAATCGCGATTCTGACATCACGCCTTTTAGGGTATAACGAGCAAGGTAACTAACTAGCTTTTCACTGTACGTTAAACAGGCTTTGCTATACACGCACCATTTGGTTGGCGTGCTTACCTTCGCGAATGAACTATCGCATTCATTGAGCGCCGCCAGCATTTTCCCTCTGAACACTGTTGATAATGCTTTAACGGGGTATAAATAGCCTTTTTCTATTTCATGCCAGTGCGCTTTATCAAGCGCGCCTGCGGGTATCAAACAGTGTAAATGGATATGCTGACCTAAGTTTTGCCCCCACGTATGCAGTACACTTGTCATGCCTAACTGACCATGCCTCTTTCGTTTCGCAAATTTACTCAGCGTTTGCCATGTGGCTTTGAATAAACACTGATACAACGCGTTTGGGTTGTAGTGCGCAATGATATTCAACTCATGAGGGAGCGTAAAAACAAGGTGGAAATACCGACACGGTAATAAATCCTCTTGCTGCCTTTGCACCCACTTAGCAGTAGCCATGCCTTGGCAACGCGGACAATGACGGTCTCGACAACTACATCCAATCTTTTGCGACTCCCCACAGCTATCACATTGCCATGCTTGATAACCGAGCTGACCCGTTCTGCATGATTGAAGGTGCTGACACACGCGCAGTTGTTGATAACTCACCGTATGATGTTGGCGATAACTCTCAAGGCTTGAGTTTAAAATATCAGCGAGGTGTAAGGCGTTCATTGTTTACTCCAGCTCGCAAGCAAATCAATGCCGCCATGACCTAACTCTGGTAACCAATGTAAGTAACTTTGTGTGGTTTTAATATCACTGTGGCCAAGCTGATGTTGCAGTTGATGAAGTGGCATACCTGATTCAAGTTGGTGTGTTGCATAAGCATGGCGTAAAGTATGTGGATTACAGTGCTTTAAGCCACACGCTTGTGCATGTTTTCTCAATGGCTTCCTGAAGGTTGATGCTGACATAGGTTTATCCATTAATAACCGTGAATAGAACATCCAACCTGTTGGGTGATACATTTTCCAATAACAACGTAATTGAGCCAGCACGCTATCTGATACAACCACATATCGTGATTTATCCCCTTTACCTTGTTCAATTAAAATAGTTTTACGCTGTCCATCGATATCTTGCACTTTAATGCGTAGCAGTTCATTAATACGTAAGCCACACCCATAGCACACCATAATCAATGTTTTTAAGCGCATATCGGTGCAACTTTCTATAAGCCGTCGCATGTCATCGCGCGATAAATACGTGGGTGCGCGAAGTTTTACTTTTGGCAGTACAATATCTAAGTTAAGTGGCCGATGTAAAATATTCTTAAACAAGAACCAAATACTGTTTATCTGTATTTTTTGGCTTGCTCTAGAAAGTTTACGAATCGCAGGATCGTTAAAAAAGGCGTTAAGTTCCTCATCAGTAATCGAATCGAGCGGTTTATTAAAATAATGACTGAGTTTTAGTAAATGTTCACAGTAGCTTTTACATGTACTTTGCGAATAACCACGATAGGCTATTTCAGTTTTGACTTGTTCAATGAGTGTATTCATGACTTACCTCCAAGTTATGGGATAACCCCAAGGTAAGTGTGGCTCAAATGATAAGAATAGGATCTCCGCGTAGCGGCTTAGTTCAACAATTTAATAGTGCGCTCATCGCGCATATTTCTGCCAACGATACGCTCATGTATTTTATAAATCATTTTTACCAAATAACTTAACACATTGCTATATATAATTTTTTATTAGCACTCAAACTCTCAATAAAAGAGAAAATGCGCTCGCAGCTCATTTTCTTGAATATGTGAGCATCACAACTATACTGTATATAAAAACAGCACTATTGTTGGTAATAGTATGAAAACACGTTCCCCATTTTTAAATTACATAGCTGAATATATGCTAGTTCGTCAGTATTCATTACGTACCGTAGATACCTACCTGAGGTGGATTGCATCTTATATTCATTTTCATAATAAGCGCCACCCCGCCTCAATGGGAGACAATGAAGTCGAACGCTATCTAGAACACTTAGTTTTAAAGCAAAATGTTGCACCACGAACGCAAGCCACAGCACTTAATTCATTGTCATTTTTATACAAGCACATAATAAAAAGTGAACTATCGTTAAACTTAAATTTTGCCCGCAGTAAAAAACAAGCAAAACTGCCTGTCGTAATGACGCCAGAAGAAGTTAAGCTGCTTATGACTCATTTAAATAAGCGCTATTATCTTATTGCAGGCCTTATGTATGGTAGCGGTTTAAGAGTAATGGAAGCGGTGCAGTTAAGGGTGAAAGATATTGATTTTGATTATAAATGCATTCAAGTATGGAATGGGAAAGGTAATAAACACCGTATTGTAACGCTAGCCACAGAGCTAATTCCTATGCTGAGAAATCAAATTTTGAACGTTGATGACTATTTAAAACTTGATTTAAATAATACGGAATATGCTGGTGTGTGGATGCCATATGCTTTAACAAAAAAATATCCAAGTGCCGCAAAATCGCTTGCGTGGCAGTATTTATTTCCTTCTCATATATTAAGTTCAGATCCTCAAAGTGGTGAAATAAGACGACATCATTTTCATCACTCTTGTATTAGAAAAGAGGTTAAAAAAGCCGTCCAAAAATCAGGATTAACAAAAATAATAACACCTCATACATTAAGACACTCTAATGGCGCCGATATAAGAACTGTTCAAGCTCAGCTTGGCCATTCTGATGTTAAAACCACACAAATATATACCCATGTACTGCAACAAGGTGCCAACGGGGTTGTTAGCCCTTTTTCAAGATTATAAGCATCTCTTTTTAATTCTCTACGAATACATATTCGTTTTAAGACCAATACCGCTATCTATTTCTACTTTGAAAACCCATAAAAAAGCCCCGCTTGTTTTTACACAAGCGGAGCTCCACACTAATTTTGTATCAATAAAAGCGCCTAAACTGCAGGCGCTTTGCATTATTGAATTTTATTGGTTAACCACGCTTTTAAGTGGATTAACTGGCTGTGCGTTGTCGTCTAGAATGTTCATATCGAAGTCGAACTCATCAACACGAATCGCTTTTTCACGTTTTTTGTTGTAATCACTTAACTGAACAAACTCAGCGTCGTTAATTACTTTTGCAGCAAGTGCATTTTCAAGCGTGATTGAAAAGCGCGTACCCGGCTTAAAGGTTTTAGCACGTAGCGCTTTTTTCACTTTTGCTAATAACTCAAGTGATGCCATTTTAGCTTTGTAAGCTTGCTCGTTGATGTGATGACCATCACCTTTAATTGGCTTAACTAAATGGGTAATTTGCGCTTTAAATGCTGTATCAAGCTGAGCTTGTTTCGCTAATTCACGAATTAAATCATCGCTGATTTTTGGCATTTTAGTTGAGTAGTTCATGGTAATGAAACGAATGAACTTACGTGTACCACTTGCAGGGAAGTTATCTAAGAACTTGTGCAATGCCTCTTCAGCACTTTGTAATGCAAAACGTGTTGCGTAATGGAAGTAAGGAGCCGCTTGCTCACGCTCGCTGCTTGCTACTTTTTGCTCGTAATACTTAATAGATGCCATAGCTGCATACAAGAAGCTCATTACATCGCCTAAACGTGCTGAAAGCATCTCAGCTTGCTTTAGTTTACCGCCAAGTACTAGTAACGAGAAGTCAGCATACACAGCTAATTTAGCTGATAGTTTATGCACTGCTTTTTCGTAGTCACGTACTTCTGGTAATGCCGAGTTTGCACCAGCAGTAAACGGTAATACACCTAAACGGAATGCACGTAAGCTATTTGCTGTACTGTAGCCAATTGTTTTACGTAAAATACTATTAAATTCTGCATCTGCGTTTTTGTCATCGCTGTGGATAGACTCAACCATAGATTGTAAGTATGGGTGACAACGCATAACACCTTGGCCAAATATCATTAGGTTACGAGTCAGAATGTTCGCGCCCTCTACCGTAATGGCAATAGGCTGCGCCACGTAACCACTCGCTAATGTATTTTGTGGACCGTTTTGAATCGCTTTACCTGCTTGAATATCCATTGCTGAATCAAGTACATCACGACCAAGCTCTGTCATATGGTATTTAGCGATTGCAGTCACTACCGATGGTTTTAAGCCCATGCCTAAACCTTCAGTTGTCAGTACTCGCATTGCTTCTTGTAGGTATGTTTTACCTGCAATGTCAGCTAGCTTTTCTTGAATACCTTCGAATTGACCAATTGATAAACCAAACTGTTCACGCACGGCTGCGTACTCAGAAGCTGATTTAAATGCAACTTGTGCTGTACTTACACCCAATGCTGGTAATGAAATACCACGCCCTGCGCCTAAACAGCTAACCAGCATTTGCCAACCGCGACCGATGTTCTTCTGGCCACCGATAATAAAGTCCATTGGTACAAATACTTTGTTACCACGTGTAGTACCGTTGTAAAAACGGATACCCATAGGATCATGACGGTTACCAAGTTCTACACCAGGGTGCTCTTTTGGAATAAGTGCACAAGTAATACCTAGGTTTTCTTTGCCACCTAGTAGACCATCTGGGTCAACTACTTTAAACGCTAAACCAAGTACAGTAGCAATTGGCGCGAGTGTAATATAGCGTTTGTCCCACGTGATTTCTAAGCCAAGTACTTCTTCGCCTTTGTACATACCTTTAGTTACGGTACCTACATCTGGAATACCGCCTGCATCAGAGCCTGCTTCTGGGCTGGTTAATGCAAAACATGGAATGTCTGTACCATTTGCAAGGCGTGGTAGGTAGTGTGCTTGTTGCTCCTCTGTACCAAAGTGAAGAAGTAACTCACCCGGGCCCAACGAGTTTGGTACCATTACGGTTACCGCAACCGCTGAGCTTTTAGTAGCAATTGTACCTACAATTGTTGAGTTAGCGTATGGGCTGAACTCTAAACCGCCAAACGATTTAGGGATGATCAGCGAGAAGAAACGCTCTTTTTTCAAAAACTCTAAAATGTCGTTTGGTAAATGAATACCATTTTGAATGACTGAATCGTCAATCATGCCAAGTAATTCTTGTACTGGGCCATCTAGGAACGCTTGCTCGTCTGCGGTTAATTTAGCCGCAGGTACGTCGCGTAGCGCGCTGAAATCTGGTTTACCTTGATAGATAGACCCTTCTAGCCATACATCGCCAGCGTCTAACGCTTCTTGCTCAGTAACTGAAATACTTGGTAATACTTTTTTTAATTTTGTACGTAAACTCATAACGAACTCATCCGACCAGATAAATAATACCTACATTACGTCATAAAAATCGGTTTAGATCAATTACTCTATTCAATTAATTAACAGTTTTTGCAATTTATTTTCTTTACCTGAACGTAAACTGTTGAAATAAAAAGGCTTACAACTGTACGCTGAATTATTATTTTTTTTGTAAAAAATTTAATAATTCTGGTTGTTGGCGCCGCAAATACGGATTTGGTAATAAAGTAGAAACAAAAAAACGCAGCCTAAAATTAGGCTGCGTTTTTTAATACGAGAATTTGGGTGAAATTAGCTTATTTTAACCACTTGTTTACCTGTAAAACCACCTGCTAACTGATTGTTTAATGCAGCCGAAACAGCCTTTGCGTTAAAATCAACAGCTAATACTTCTGGAGGAATTATCTCGCCATTTGCTACCTTTTCAAGCAACAAATTGCCCATGAAACTCATCCGCTGCTGCGCACATAAGCTGTTAGCTAGCCACGCACCTCCTAAGGAGACAATACTAATATTAGGCGCACGCCGATACATTAGCTGCTGTTCAAAGTTAGGAAGTGGATTTAAACAAGCAATACGACCACAAAAACGCATTAGTTCGATATTTTGAATGGTCGATTCCCCCCCCATAATATCAATAATAGCGTCAAACCCTTGTGGACCTAACTCTCGACGAATTTTGTCACATAAGGCTTTATCGTTGTAATCAAAGACCACATCGGCGCCGAGTTGCTTAACTAACTTATGATTGCGCTTAGAGGCGGTGGTAAATACATCTGCACCGCGCTGCTTGGCAAACTGAATAGCAAATTGCCCTACAGCGCCAGCGCCACCTTCAACAAAGAGCGTATCGCCCTCAGTTACTGATAGTTTATCTAAGCTGATCAATGCCGCCATTCCGGCGCAGGGTAAAGTTGCAGCTTTGTCACTGGCTAATTGCTGAGGAAGGATAGACACCGCATAATTAGGCACTTTTGCGTATTCGCTCAGTACCCCTTGCTCACCTACGCTGGCGTGCCACATAACACGCTCCCCTACCCCCGGAAAAATACCTTTGCCCGCTTTAACCACTGTCCCCACTGCATCCAAACCTAAAACATGCGGGTATTGCCACGTACAAAAGCCAGACTTGGCAAATTGTGCATCCACCGGGTTTAAACCAACGTACTCTACTTTTACTAATAACTCATTCCCTGTGCACTGAGGCACAGGTAACAGAGTATCCGATAAGTTAATATCCTCATTGGGCTCATTTAACACAATAGAGCGCATTAATGTAGGAATAGTATTTGGGTTTGTATCTGCAGTATTAGGCATCAAAAACTCTACTTGTTAGTATTACTTAACGCGTAACTCCATCGCCCATTAAATGACTGGTAGGCATTTACTTTGGCAAGTAGCGATGAAATAGTTGAATCAACGGCATTTTCTTGCGCTATTAAAACATCCTGACGCGCATCTAACAACTCTAAGTAAGGAATTTGCCCTTCTTCGTACATTGCTTGTGCTTGTAAAAATGCATTATTAGCAAATTGATAACGCTGCTCAGCAAAGCGCGATTGCTGTGCTTGATTGGCCAATAATTGCAGAGAAAGTTCACTCTCGTTAATCGCTTTTAATACCACTTGCTGGTAGTCAGTATACGCTGCTTGGCTTAAAAACTGCTGCGCATCGCGTTGTGCTAAAAGCGCAGGGTAACTTAATAATGACCACTGCAATTGCGGCGCTACTTGCCATTGCTGCTGGGTATCACTAAAACCGTTGCTCCCTAAACTTAACACGCCTGCAAAGCCGCTTAAGCTAATATCCGGCAATAAAGCTTTACTGGCTGCTACACTCAGGCTATTTGCCTGGCTAAAATCAAATAAAGCACGACTTATATCAGGTCTTAGTGCTATTGCATCATTAGGCTTTGCCAATGACACCGCAAATGCCTTAGTTAATATAGTACGTTCATCATTAATGCTCAGTGATTGCGTAGTTTGCGCGCTTAATACGGCCAAAGTAGATAAGTCACGGTACTTCGCATATTTAATTGCCGGCACCAAGGCTTGCTGCTGCCTAAGTTGCGCCATAGTGCGGTTTAAGTCGAGCTCATTGGCCACACCTTCATCAACTTGGGCCTGCAGCACTTGAATGCTTTGTTCAAGCGCTTCTATTTGCATTTCAATAATTTGCTGCTTTTGCAGATTACCTTGATAACTCACAAAGCCTTTAACCACAGCCGACACCACTTCAATTTGCAATAACCTAACTTGCTCAGCTTGGCTCATTGCTTGAGAATTCGCGGCATCGACTAACGCAGTAATTCGACCAAATAAGTCGAGCTGCCAATCAAGTGCTACATTCGCACTTGATTGTCGGCTATTGGTATTGCCTAGCCCGCTTCGCTTTGCACCAACCTCAACACCGCCTTGCGGTAAGTATTGCGCTTGTTGCTCGCCAATACGCGCCAAAGCGCTTTTTAATACCAGCTGACTTGTTTGTAAGTCGTAATTATTAGCAAGTGCGTTGCTCAGCAGTTGGTTTAGCTGCGCTGAGCCCAGCTTATGCCACCAGTTTTGCTCATCTTCACCCATAAACTGCTCTGCAGATATTGCCTTGGCAACAAACTCATCAACCTGTTGTTGCTGAGCAGCTGTGTCAATTTTACTCGCACAACCTGATAACACAGCAACCGCTAATGCAGAACTCAACCATGGCGATAATTTAAGGGCGCTTAAGTTAAATTTAGTCATGCGAAGACTCCTTAACGCGCGGCTTTTTTACCACCAGCATATAAAACACCGGTGTAAATAATAGTCCAAACACAGTTACTCCAATCATGCCCGAGAACACTGCATTACCCATGGCATGACGCATTTCTGCACCGGCACCGGTTGCCAATACAAGCGGTATGACACCTGCGGTAAACGCAATTGATGTCATTAAAATTGGGCGTAAACGTAATCGACACGCCGCTAACATCGCCTCAAGGTGCGATAACCCAGTGTCATGCTTATCTTTAGCAAATTCCACCATAAGGATGGCATTTTTAGAAGCCAATGCGACCAGTACAATCAACGCTATTTGCGTAAATATGTTGTTGTCTGAACCTACAAACCACACCCCTAATAACGCTGAGAAAATAGTCATAGGTACAATTAAAATAATGGCCAGTGGTAAACGTAAGCTTTCATACTGTGCGGCCAGTACCATAAACACCAGCAATACAACCAGAGGGAATACATACACCATAGTATTACCTGCTAATACTTGCTGGTACGTTACCTCAGTCCACTCATATTCAATGCCAGTAGGCAATGTTTTTGCTAGTACAGCTTCAATCGCCAATTGCGCTTGATCAGAACTATAACCGGGCGCTGGGCTGCCATTAAGCTCTGCACTTGGGTAGCCGTTGTAATGCATTACACGATCTGGGCCGATGGTAGGCGTTACCGTTAATACTGAGCCTAACGGCACCATATTACCGGCACGATTACGCACTTTTAGGTTTAGTATTTGCTCTGGGTCTACCCTAAAATCAGCATCAGCTTGGGCATTAACCTGGTAAGTACGACCAAACAAATTAAAGTCGTTTACATACACTGAGCCTAAATAAATTTGTAACGAGTTAAACACTTCATCTAATGGAATACCTTGAATAAGCGCTTGCTCACGGTCAATATCAATATCCATTTGTGGCACTTGAATTCTAAAGCTTGAATACAGCCCCATTAA
Source organism: Pseudoalteromonas sp. SCSIO 43095 (assembly GCF_023650455.1). Taxonomy (NCBI): domain Bacteria; kingdom Pseudomonadati; phylum Pseudomonadota; class Gammaproteobacteria; order Alteromonadales; family Pseudoalteromonadaceae; genus Pseudoalteromonas; species Pseudoalteromonas sp. SCSIO 43095. Next base: position 596,892 of record NZ_CP087996.1, on the reverse strand, counting down.
CGCCGGATCTTTTTGCGCCGCAGCAATCACTGATTGCAAACTGTTAAATAAGGCTTCAAAGCCTTTGTTAGCTCTATCTTCTATTTGCAATTTAAAGCCACCTGTGGTGCCTAAACCTTGAATTGGCGGTGGCGGAAACACAGCGACAAAGGCTTCATCAATGGCCGCAAAACGTTGGTTTAATTGCGCTGCAATAGCCGAAGCCGACATACTCGGATCCGTACGCTCTGCAAAAGGCGCCAGTGGTGTAAATACGATGCCGCTATTTGGGCTATTAGTAAAACCATTCACTGAAAGGCCAGGAAACGCTACCGTGTTCGCAACCCCAGGTACCTCTAATGCAATTTGCTGCATTTGTTTTACCACCGCTTCTGTACGGTCTAAACTTGCAGCGTCAGGTAACTGCGCAATGGCGACTAAGTATTGCTTATCTTGTTGTGGAATAAACCCACCCGGTACCGCATCAAACAATTTAATCGTACCGCCAACTAAGGCAATATACGCAACCATAACTACAACGCTCATACGAATAAGCTTTTGTACCAGCTTTTCATACCCTTTAGCACCACGGTCAAACACGCGATTAAAAGGTTGGAATAACCAACGGCCAAATAATTTATTAAGCACGCGGGTAAACGCATCAGGCTCGGCATCATGTGATTTCAACAATAAAGCAGCCAGTGCTGGCGACAGCGTTAATGAGTTAAACGCCGAAATTACCGTTGAAATAGTAATGGTTAATGCAAATTGCTTATAAAACTGCCCTGAAAGCCCAGTAATAAAAGCCGTCGGAATAAATACCGCACATAATACTAATGCAATCGCAATAATAGGGCCGGTTACTTCCGTCATTGCCACGCGGGTTGCTTCAAGCGGAGATAAGCCATCTTCTATGTTTCGCTCAACGTTTTCTACAACCACAATTGCGTCATCAACCACGATACCAATAGCCAGTACTAAACCAAATAGCGATAAGGTATTAATAGAAACCCCAAGCCATTGCATTACTGCAAAGGTACCAATGAGTGAAATAGGCACCGCAATTAACGGAATAATAGATGCGCGCCAGGTTTGTAAAAACACAATAACCACAATCACCACCAGCACGATTGCTTCGAGTAAAGTGGCGATCACCGCATCAATTGAGCCTCGTACAAATACCGTTGGATCATAAACAATGTCGTATTCAACACCTGCTGGAAAGTCTTTTGATAAACGTGCCATCGTTTCACGCACCTGATCAGAGAGCTCAATGGCATTTGACCCTGGGCGTTGAAATATTGGCATCGCTAAAGCGGGTTTATTATCAAGCTCAGCACGCAATGCATAAGAATCTTGGCCTAAATCAACACGTGCCACATCTGACAAACGCGTAAGCTGCCCTTGCTCCCCAACTTTAATAATGACTTGTTTAAACTCTTCAATGCTATTAAGGCGTCCTTTGACGTTTAATAAAATTTGGAACTGACTGTCATTTGAAATCGGTTGCGAACCTAAACTGCCCGCTGCAACTTGCTGATTTTGCGAGCGTAGTGCATTGACCACGTCACTTGCAGTAAGCTCACGTGATGCTAGCGCATCTGGGTTAAGCCAAACTCGCATTGCATATTTACCACCACCAAATAAACGAATATCACCCACACCAGGTAAACGCGCTATTTCATCTTTGATATTTAAATCGGCATAATTTGATAAATACGCGGTGTCATGGCTGTTTTGGGGTGAATATAAATGCACCACCATGGTTAAATCGGGTGATGATTTTTCAGCAACAACCCCTAAACGTTGCACTTCTTGTGGCAAACGCGGCAGCGCACTATTTACTCGGTTTTGCACTTGCACTTGGGCACGGTCTAAATCAGTGCCTAACGCAAATGTCACCGTGAGCGTCATACGTCCGTCACTGGTTGCTTGTGAAAACATATACAGCATGTTTTCGGTGCCATTTATTTCTTGCTCAAGCGGTGTTGCCACTGTTTGTGCAATAACCGTCGGGTTCGCACCTGGATAACTGGCAGTCACAACCACTGTCGGTGGTACGACTTCTGGGTATTCACTGACCGGCAGCTGAAATAATGAAATGCTACCTGCAATTAAAATAATCAACGACAGCATGGCCGCAAAAATCGGTCGCTGTATAAAAAAGTGTGAAAATTTCATCTAATAACCTTATTGCTTAGCAACTAAATCGGCAGGGTTAGCACTTAGCGTAAATGCCACGCCTTGGGTATTTATTGCCACTTTATTTGGTGATATCGGCATACCCGGTCCTACACGAGCAGGGCCATTTACAGCAATAACATCGCCTTGCTTAAGTCCTGATGTGATGGCTCGCAACGATCCATAGCGCTCACCTACCGTTACAAGCTTATACTGCAGCACATTGTTTTCGCCTACCGTTAACACAAAGCGATTTTTTAAATCTGTGCCTATGGCTCTGTCTGGAATAATGACAGTTTCACGTACTGCATTAGCAGCTAACTTAATGCGTGCAAATGAGCCCGAACGCAACTCGTTACTGCGATCATCAAATACCGCACGAACGCGTAAAGTGCCTGTAGATGCGTTAATTTGATTATCTATAAAGTTAATATGGCCGCTATAGTTAAAATCGTCTTGTCCTACTTTTTGCATTACAACAGGCTGTTTGCTTGCAGCTGTTACTTCGTCAAATGCGCTATTCCAAGTACGTTCATCTACATCAAAGTAAGCGTACATTTTGTCATTAGAAACAATTGAAGTAAGCACGCTTTGCCCTGCAAGTACGTTGTTACCTTTGGTAATATTTGCGCGAGAAATCACGCCATCAATAGGAGAAACCACTGACGTAAACTCTAAATCGAGCTTTGCAGCTTTAAGCTGCGCTTGCAGTGCAGCAAGTTGTGCTTCACGCTGACGCAGAGTCGATGTACGCGCTTGTGCTTGCTCAGTCGAAATGGCTTTTCGCTCAGTTAAGCGTACCGCACGCGATGCTTCGCTTTTTGCTTGTTCAAGTGCTGCTTGAGCACTTTTAACCTGAGCGCTTAAACTGTCAACGGTTGCAGCGAATGAGCGATCGTCTAAACGAAATAATACATCGCCTTGTTTAACGCTATCCCCTTCTTTAAATTCAATTTGCTCAATAATGCCGGATACACGCGGCATTAATGCCACTTTTTGCGGTGACTCTAAGCGTGTTGTATAGGTGTGCCAACTTTGAACTGGCTTAACCAAGACCTCGGCTACATCAATTGCTTGTTGTTGCTGTGCGGGTGCTGATTGTGTTGTATCTTCATCGGCACAACCGGCCAGTGTGATTAATGCAACAGATAATGCTATAGCAATTAAGTGTTTGTTCATAACGACGCTCCTTTTAATTTAGCGTTGCATAATACGGAACATACTTGATGACAAAAACAATAGATTTTTAAATTCATTAGTGCCAAAATGGCATCAATACTCACTACGTGATGAAATAATGGATACAACCAGTCGACTATTAATGCTGCTTGAAGTGGTAGAGCAAGGCTCATTTGCAAAAGCAGCCGAAATACGAAATATTGACCGCTCAGTGATCTCTAAGCAAATTAGTCGGTTAGAGGATGAACTTGGAGTAAGGCTATTGAACAGAACAACCCGCTCATTCTCTCTTACAGCAGCGGGCGCTGAAATGATAAAAAAAGCAGGTGAGCTACGAAGTCTGCTTGGCGAAACGGTGCGCATGGCAGAAAACTACCACCAAGAGCCACGCGGCGTATTAAAAGTAACCGCATCTACTTTAATAGGTCGACGCTACTTACAGCCAGTGATCAACGATTTTCAAAAACGCTTTCCGCAAGTGGAAGTAGAACTGCGTTTGGATGACCGATTGGTTGATATTGTATCTGAAGGATTTGATTTAGCGTTTAGAGTGGGTGAGCCCAAAGACTCATCATTAATTGCTCGTAAAATTGCCCGTAACCGTTTGTTACTATTAGCCGCGCCAGCGTTTATAGAAACATACGGTATGCCTACAACAATCACTGATTTGGCACAATTGCCAGCGGCCAGTTATGCCAGCAACTCACTGCGGGTAGAAGGCATAAATTACTATAACCACACTGGCGAGCACTGCGCGCAAAAAATAAAAAGTGTGTTTAGAGCAAACGATGCAGAAGTATTACTGATGAAAACTCTCTCTGGCACCACCTACTTTTTAGCGCCGGCATTTATTTTAGATAAAGAAGTGATTGATGGGCAACTGGTGCCCTTACTTACGGATGTAAAATTAATGGAACATAATGCAATGTATGCTGTATACCCACACCGAGATTTACCGGTAAGAACACGATTGTTTTTTGATGCCGTGCGTGAATACATTGGCAAAGAAAGACCGATTTGGGAGAACAATATTCCTAATTTTGATCAAATGTATTAAGCCGCATCTGCACAGAGGTTAATATCAGAAAAAACCGCATTGCGCCCCGCATCTTTTGCCTTATAAAGCTGCTTACCTGCTTGCGCTATTAATTCAGCCAAATTTAGTTGTTGGTACTTAACTACGCCAACACTGGCTGTTAAATTTATGGTTATACCATTGGCTTCAATATATTTATTTGCAACGGCTTGTCTAAGATTTTCAGCCATTGCCAGCGCGGATTGTGCACTATCAAAATTGCTCATTAAAGAAAATTCTTCACCCCCCACCCTAAACACATACCCTTTTGCAAAAGTAATCCTAAATAGAGTTGCCAACTCAACCAGCACTTTATCTCCTACATCATGGCCGTATTCATCATTTATTTGTTTAAAGTGGTCAAGATCAATTAAAAACAAGTACAACTGTGACTTGTCTTTTATCTCCACTTCAAAATAATGACTCATAGATAAACGGTTTCCTGCGCCCGTAAGAGGATCAAGTAAAGCCAAGTTTTTAAGTCACTTAGAAAATTCGGCCCTATTTTCTTCAAAAACATGAGAAATGACCCATATAATAATATAAATAAACAGTAAGTTGAGCGCTTGGTTAAAAGAGGAAAAAGAAGGGCTTGGTAATTTATAAAGCAACACTGATGATTGCATAACCAAAAGTGTGGCCGATAACACAGTACCGTATTTTCGACCAAGAAGTAGATAAAACAAAATGGGTAAAGAAAACGCCCACAAAAACAAACCATTTTTAAGTGGTGCCAAAAAGGTTCCACATAATATAACGAGCGTTACAGTCATACAAACCGTTATGGCATACCAATTTCGTTGCTTGTTTTTAACCAATGGTATAAAAACATAAAAACAAAGTGCGGAAATCACACTTCTAAGCCACCTACAATATAAAAATGATTTTTTGATAGGTTAAACACAGCAAAAATAAATGACAGCAAACCTAAAAATAAACACATCCATTTTAAGACATGCTTACGTAATATTTTTGTACTGTTGAGAGCGGCTTATCCATAAAAGACTTAAATCAAAGCTACTGGTTTAAATTAACCCTGAAATGCAATAATCACAACTTTACGCTTAACAACCATCTTTAAGATAAGTAAAAAGGACTGGTTAAATGCAGCTATTCTGTAAGCAATTCATTAACTGTGCCAACCAAGTCAGCAAACTCCTCATCAACATGTGCAATTTGTTTAGGGCTTAAGGTTTGATTTAATTTAACCAGCAACTGTGCGTATGCCCTTAAATTTTCCTCATTTCTCTCAATGAGTTCAGCACTCATAAACAGCTCTCGTTCTGTAATGATAGTGCGTAACTGCTGCGCAAATTGGGCATCATCAAGGGTTTGCTGATTAAACAGTGCCTCAAGTGCACCTAACCGAGTTAGTTTATAGTCATACCATAAATTGCTGGTGCTGATATATTCACTGTTGGCTTGTGACACTAGCGTTCGCTGCTCTGAGGTGAGCTTACCAAGCCATTGTTCGTAGTAGTCTAGTTGCCTGTCTAAACGAGACTGCTGATGCTCCTCTTTGGTTAATGAAGCGTGCTCTTTTATTTCATCATTAATTTGCTCACGAATGTTTTCTACCATTTCACTGCGTTGTGATGGAGTTAACGTTTTTGCCAGCTCGATTAAGGGATCACTCGCGTACAAAAGTAAATTGCGCCAATGCTGCTTTACCTGCGTTATTTTTGCCATTAACTGCGCTGTATCGGCTTGTTTATCGAGCAACTGCCTTAAGTCGAGTAAATCGGCTTTATATTTTGGTAACTCAACCTCTCGATGCCAATCTCGGGTGTTATTAATAATCACTTTTAACTGCGTTGATTGGCTTTTGTTTAAGTCGACATAATCGTCTATCCAAAACGAAGACAGCCAACCAAGGTTGTTATAAGCAAAGGAGGTAGAACAACTGGCAATAAACAATAAACTGGTTATAAAAATAATTTTGCTTAGTTTTATATTTTTTAAATTATTTAACATTAACAGACCCCGTTTTATGATGCTTTAGTTGCCAAAAATCATCATAAGTAATTATGTAAGCCATTGCTCGCTTTTATTTTTTTCATTTTTCTATAGAATCGCAAGCTAACGCAATTTTTATCATGACTATGTGCTTAAGTTTAGAATTTTTGAGCTATAGTTAAAGCTACTTGTTAATACGTTTGTATACCTAGGTTATAAACGTTGGCGTTATTAATTTAGCTCATAATTTTTTACCTATCCCTAATAGATTCACTAGGTAAGTTTTACTTTTATGGCGCTTACATAGAACGACAACTAATTTGGAGACATGCTTATGTCACAGTCTAATTTTAAAGCACTGCTACTGGCCGGTATTATGCTCGCTACCCCTCTTGCTCATGCTGGACTAGAAGAAGGGATCAGAGCTGCTAATGCGGGTGAATTTGAAGAAGCACTTAAAGAGTTTAATTATTTAGCTGACAAAGGCTATGCACCGGGTATTTACGAATTAGGTAAGCTATACGAAGGTGGCCATGGCGTTACCCGTGATTATTACAAAGCAGCTGAGCTTTACCAACAAGCCGTAAAGAAAAACCATGTAGATTCAATGTTTGCACTTGCGGTTTTATATGATGAAGGTAATGGCGTTAAATTAGACAAACAAATGGCCATAACCTTATTTGAAAAAGCAGCAAATAAGAACCTTCCCGCAGCACAGTATAACTTAGGTGTAATGTACGCAAATGGCGATGGTGTTAGCCAAGATTATAAAGCCGCCAGAACATGGTATGAAAAAGCCGCTGCTAATAATTACACATTGGCGCAGTTTAATTTAGCACTGATGTATTTTGAAGGCTTAGGAATGCCAAAAAATCTTGAAATGTCGTATGTGTGGAATACCATTGCCGAGTATAATGGCAACATGCAAGCCAGTCACAGCCGTAAACTTGATGAACGTACTATGCTCCCGAGAGAGGTAGCTGAGGCCAAAGAAAAAGCCGATGCAATTTATACCAAAATTTTAGCGGGTACTTATGCTGGCGAAGGACGACTGTTTTAAGTTAGCTATTAAAAAAGCTGAATGAAGTGATTCATTCAGCTTTTTTATTTTAAGCGTTGCAAGCTATTTTACATAAAGCCACTTTAGCACTTTGATCAGTAATTTATTTTGTTTAAGTAATAAACCAATGCGCGGGTTAACCGAGCCAGAGACTAAGGTATTTTTTGCATGGCTAAAGGTGAGAAAACCTTCTTTACCGTGATAATGGCCCATCCCCGAATGCCCCACGCCACCAAACGGCACATCATCGGCAGCTACTTGTATTAATGTGTCGTTTACAGCAACTGTTCCGCTAAGTGTTTGCTTAATAATGTACTGTTGCGCCTGTTTATCTTGACCTAAAATATAAAGGGCTAATGGGTGGTCGCGTAATCGAATATAATTAAGCACGTCTTCTAATTTGTCGTAACTCATAATGGGTAAAATGGGGCCAAATAGCTCTTCTTGCATTAATGTCATCTCATCTGTTACGTGCGTAACAATATGCAGACCCATACGATGCTTTTCGCCATCTTGCTGGTTTTGTTCAAGCGGTTTAGTAATTTTAGCGCCTTGCTCTTGTGCTTGCTCTAAATAACCTAGCAAACGCTGATAATGTGCAGGGCTTATAATCGAGGTCAGGTTTTTGCCTTCAACACCTTGCTTAAAGTGTTTTTTATAAAGGATACAAAGCGCTTTAATGAATTGGTGCTCCAATGCTTTAGGAACAAACACGTAATCAGGCGCTACACATATTTGCCCTGCATTGGCCATTTTTCCAAATAATAATGCACGCGCGGCTTTATTTACATCGGCTTTTTCTAACACAATGACGGGCGATTTTCCGCCGAGCTCTAATGTTACCGGCGTTAAATTTTTACTGGCCGCGGCCATAACTAACTTGCCAACGGCAGTCGAGCCTGTAAATAGCAAATGCGCAAATGGCAATGATGAAAACTCACTTGCCACGTCGCTACCACCTTGAATAATTGTGCAGTGTTGGCTTAATTCACCTGCAAATATTTTTTCAATAACGGCATTGGTGTTAGGCGTAAATTCACTGAGCTTTAACATCACCCTGTTACCCGCTGCAATCGCAGTAATAACAGGTACCAATGCTAGTTGAATAGGATAGTTCCATGGTGCAATCACACCGACCACGCCAATAGGCTGATAGGTTACACTTACTTTTGAGGGCCATAAGCTTAACCCCGCGCTGCGCTGACTTGGCTTAGACCATCGAGGTAGCTTTTTAATAATATGCGCAAGTCCCTGCATGGTGGGCAAAATATCCCCCACTACGGTATCGAACGCCGTTCGGTATCCAAAATCTTTAGATACTGCAGCAATCAAGTCTTGCTCTAACGTTACAATGTTAGCGCGTACTTTCTTGAGTAAAGCAAGACGTTGCTCAATGGGTAAATAAGGGGTGTCTTCAAAAGCATGCTTTAGTTCATTAAATTGCGAACGCAAAGATCCTGTAGATAATGTGTCAGTGTTCAAAATAAGCTACTCGATTTATAACGTTTTCAAGACTATAACCTTGTTCTGTTACTCGAGCAATAAAGAGTGATTTTGCAACACGAGGAAAAGGATTGCAAAAACACTCATAAGGTTGGTTGGAACTCATACCGATGCACTGCTTTTGTGTGCATCGGTTATCTGTTTTGTTAGCTAATTAGAGGGAAGCTATTAAAAGCCAAAAACCTGAGCTGCTATGGTCATTGTTACTAAAGTAATTAAAACAATAGCGACAATATTTAACACAAAGCCAGCACGGATCATGTCTTTCATTTTAATTTCACCCGAGCCAAACACAATCGCATTGGGTGGTGTGGCTACTGGCATCATAAACGCACAACTACACGCAATCGCAGCTGGAATAACCCACACTAACGGACTGCCAGTTATTGACTCAGCAACTGGGCCTAGTAAGGGTAAAAAGCCTGCGGCTGTTGCCGTATTACTGGTTATTTCAGTTAAGAAAGTAATGAGTGCCACCACCACAAGAATGCTCATAACTAAAGGAATTGCACTGGCCCCTTCAATCATATTAGCAATGTAATCAGCTAATCCTGATGACTTTATTTGCGAGGCAAGTGTTAATCCGCCACCAAATAAAAGCAACACACCCCACGGCACTTTAGCGGCACTTTCCCAATCTAAAATACGCGCATCGCTGCCTTTATTTGCCGGTAGTACAAACAGTAGTAATGCTGCAGCAATAGCAATACCGGTATCTGAAATTTTAAGCCCGGTAACATCACCTAATAAAGGTCTAAATATCCAACAAATAGCGGCAAGCACAAATACAAACAACACGCCCTTTTCAGCACGCTGCATTAGACCTAAGTCTTTTAATTGTGAAGAGAATACCGCTTTGGTATCAATACGCTTGTTCGCTTGTACATTCGCATCGACTTTATAAGTGAATTTAGTTAACCAAATCCAGCTGATCAGCAACATACCGAGCGCTAATGGCACACCAACAATCATCCACTCGGCAAAGCCAATTTCAATCTGATAACTGTCTGATAGGTACGCAGCCATTAATGCATTTGGTGGAGTACCAATTAATGTAGCAATACCACCAATACTTGCGCCATAAGCAATCGACAGTAAAAGGGCTTTACCAAAACCTTCATTACTAGGATCTGAGCTTTTAACTAAATGGGTAATAGATAAAGCGATAGGAAGCATCATTACTGCGGTAGCGGTATTAGACATCCACATTGATAAAAATGCAGTCACTAACATCATCGCTAAAATTTGTAAGCTTGGTTTTTTACCTGCATAACGCATTGTTTTTAATGCAATACGCTTGTGTAACCCCCAACGCTCCATCGCTATTGAGATTAAAAAGCCACCTAAAAATAAAAAGATCAGCGGATGCGCATAAGGCGCTGCAACACTTTTTATCGCTGCTATATTAACAATCGGCGAAATCACTAAAGGGAGTAACGCAGTAGCAGGAATAGGCACTACCTCACTCACCCACCACGAGGCCATCCAAAATGCTAAGCCTGCGGTTTTAAATGCTGCCGCCGACATCCCTACTGGCGGCTCAACTAAGCAAGTAAGTAGCATGACACATGGGCCAAGTAACAATAACAGCCATTGCATAAATGGCTTTTTATTCGCGTTATTTTCTAAAATACGTTTTGTCATTTGTTTAGCCCTTAAAATTTATATTTAAGACCAAGTGCAACACTGCTATCAGCATTTTCTTCTAGGTCGAGGTCAGTGTATAAAAGGTAAGCTGTGGTTTGCTTGTCAAATACATAATCTACACCCGTGGTCCACTGGGTAGCGTCTGATGTTTGACGTAGTTTTGAATCATCTTTTGCAAATTGTACTTTAGGTACCCATTTGTCTAACTTATAGCTTGCGCTTAGTACATAACCGTTGCCAGACTTAGCGCCGTCAATCGATTCTGAATGCTGGTACAATGCCCCTAATTGTAATTTTTCAAACTTATACACACCCGCAATACGGCTTGCTTTTATGTTATTAAGCGAATCGACATGGCTGATTGAAATAGAGTAAGGTGTTTTATTTAAATTACGGTCGCCGTAAATTAGCGTAGCAGCAAATCCTGCTTCGTTATCTTTGTTGTCATCTTTTGGTGCATAGGTAAATGAAAACTGCGCGTTATGCCAATACTTAGAGGTATAGGTGATGGTATCGCCTAAGCGGTCTTGCCCTGCAATTACTTGAGCAATATCAGCTTGGGTTTCGTTAAAATTATCAAGCTTACCTTCTGAATATTTAAAGCGCGTGTCGTTTCGCCCAACCACCACTTCACCAAATGCGCCTTTTAGGCCCAAGTAAGTATTGCGTGCTGCAAAAGGCTCATTGGTATCGTCGTGTTCAAAACCTTTTACTTGAACTTCGTATTTAAATACCGCGGTAAAATACTCATTTAATTTATGGTCACCTTTAATGCCAATACGCGAAAAAGGGGCATCTATTTGCGTGCCTTCGTCAGCGTAACGCATTATGCCTGTATCGGTGTTAGCAATTTGTACTTCGGCTTTACCATACACTGTGTAGTCTGCTGCAAAAGTGGTTGCAGGTAACGTGGCAGCACTGCATAACGCAGCAAGTACTGAACCTTGGAATATATTGTTTTTCATTATGTGTCTTAATTATGTGATGCTACTTGTTGTCTGCACCTACAAAGCAAGAACATGACCAACTAAAAAATAATAAATACTTTCAGTAATTTAAAAAATAAAGGTTTAAAAATAAACATTGAAATGTGCGGGTTTCCACACATAAAAAACACTCAATATCACCATTTCCACCCATTAATCGGTGAACATATCTCGATTAAGGTTATATTTACTCATTTTATCGTAGAGGGTTTTACGCGCAATTTGTAAGGTTGTCATGGTGTCTTTAATGCTGCCATGGTTAAGCTCTAGCGCCTCTTCAATTAAGGAGTGCTCATAAAAGCTGACCTTTTCGGCTAGGCTCAAATCTAATGATAGCGTGCTGTTGCTTGAATCACTTTGTGCAAATGCCAGATCGGGGCCTAGCAATACCGCGCGCTCGGCTTGATTTCTCAATTCCCGCACATTGCCAGGCCAATCGTGCGCTAGTAAACGTTGTTGTAGTTCTATATTGAGCGCCCCTAACGGTTTATGGAAGCGGGTCGCAGCAATAGAACTAAAATGCTTAAATAACAGTGGAATATCTGCTTTTCTGTCTCTCAATGCAGGAATACTGACTTTTACTAAACTCAATCGGTAATATAAATCGGCTCTAAACTCACCTTTTTCTACCAGCGAAAGTAAATCGACTTTGGTGGCTGCGACAATACGAATATCAAGTTCTATCGCTTTATTAGCACCAACGGGGGTTACTTTTCGCTCTTCAAGCACCCGTAGTAATTTAACTTGAAGTGATAAAGGAGTGCTTTCAATTTCATCTAAAAAAACGGTGCCGCCTTGAGCAAACTCAAATTTACCTTTGCGATCGTGTGTTGCGCCAGTAAAGGCTCCGCTGATAGCCCCAAACAGTTCGCTTTCTATTAATTGCTCTGGGACTGCGCCACAGTTAATAGCCACAAACTGACAGCTTGAACGGTTACTATGATCGTGTAAATAGCGAGCCACTAATTCTTTACCTGTGCCAGTTTCACCTTCAATTAACACATCAGCCGGGGTATCAATCACCGTATTGAGTAGGTTCATCATATGCTGCATTTTAAGCGTATCACCTAAAATACGTACACCGGGCGCCGACGTTTTCTCAACCGCGCGCTTCAGCGCTCTGTTTTCCATTACTAAGGCACGTTTATCTGAGGCTCTGGCAATACAATCTAATAAATTTTCGTTCAGTGGTTTTTCAAATAAATCATACGCGCCCAATTGCATCGCTTTTACCGCAACAGAAACATCAGCATAACCGGTTAAAAATATCACTGGTAGTTCGCTATCGAATGCTTTTACCTGCTCAATAAACGTTAAACCATCCATAGTGGGCATGTTTATGTCACTAAGTACAATGCCACAAAAACTGCGATTTAAGCGACTTAAGGCAACACTTGCATCACTAAAACACTGTACCTCATACCCCTCGAGCGTTAATAGCTGATTCAATGAATCGCGGATCATCGCTTCATCATCAATAACAATAATCTGTTTGCAAACAACGGCTTCAATCATTTTTAGTGGCCTCTATGCTTGATAAACTAATAATAAATTGCGCACCGCCTTCAGGGCGATTATGTGCAGTTAAGTACCCATTAAATGATTCAATAATTTGCTTTGAAATCGACAAGCCCAGCCCTAACCCGTTACTTGATTTGGTACTATAAAAAGGTTCAAAAATAGACCCCAACACATGATGCTCAATACCAGGGCCACTATCTAATATAGAAAGCTTAACGCGCTCTTCAAAGCATTCAACATCAAAACTGAGCTCTCTAACTGGCTCACCTTTCATTGCCTGTGATGCATTGGTGATCACATTAACCAATACTTGTTCAAACTTTAACGCATCGACCCACACCGTGATCTCTTGCGAAAACTGCGGTGCACTTACGTTAACATCGTCTTGTTTAAGTTGCGGATGGGTGATCATCAACGCATTGTTTAATAACGCCGACAATGGATGAGGCCGAAGTTGCATGGTCGCCGGTTTACTAAAGTGTTTAAGCTGCGCCACTATTTTATGCACCCGCTCTACCAAATTCTCAATAATGATTAAGTTTTCACTTAATGCGTTAAGCCTTCCCTTTTTTAGGAAAATTTTAGCACTGGCTAAATAGGTGTTCATTGCGCTGAGCGGTTGGTTAATTTCGTGATTAATGCCCGCACTCAATTGCCCAATAGTGGCTAATTTTGCCGACTGTACTAATGCGGTTTGGGCTTTTTCGAGTGCTTGAGTACGCTCTAGTACTTCGAGCTCTAAACTGTGACGCGAATACAGTAATTTTTTATACCCGGCAAAGCGTGCCAATAAGCTATATCCAACAAAAATAAACACCCAATAAAATAACACTAGCCATAGTAATCTAGGCACCTGTAAGGCGTTAATGTTTGAAATATCAACAAGCACTGTCATGGTTGCATTCAGATGAGTTAAGGGTCTTGAGGCGGCAACGTATTCATCTTCAGCAATTTTAAATTGCTCAATGCCTTGGCTTTTGTAGCGCTGTTGCTTAATTTGTAGCGGTTGATGATCTAAGTAAGCACGGCGCTGTTTAATATCACGACGCGCGGTAATATCAAGCTCTGTAAAACTATTTAAACGCCATGCGGGTTCATCTGACATGGCAATAATATTATCGGCAAGTTGCAAATAAAAGTGGCTTCCTTTTGAGGTATTTAAAAGCGAACGATCGTTTTCAAATTTAGCGACATTAGTTTTAAGCGCCACCACGCCAATGGCTTTTCCATCTAGGTAAATAGCTTGGGAAAAATAAATTCCGCGCTCTTTTGAGCGCTGACCAAGTGCAAAGTATGCGACCTTTTCACCGGCAAACGCTTGTTTAAAATAAGGTCTAAATGCAAAGTTACTACCTAAAAATGTATAGTCGGTTTGCCAGTTACTACTGGCAATAACATCGCCATGAGTATCTAGTATGTATACATCTGAGGCACCACTGGCTTGTTGAATATCAGCAAGGTAATTGTTAATTGCATTAAAGTGTTGTGATTCATTATTAGTAAAACGAATCAATACGTTATTTTCAATTAGCAGCTGAGGGATAGCCGCAAATCGAGCGAGTTCGTTATCGATATAATTATTTAATTGGATGACTTGTTGATCAGCTTGAATTTTGGCTTGCCCTAAATCATAAGCACGACCAAACGAAAAGGTGATCACCAATAATAGTACTAACAATATACAGGCAAAAATAATTTTTTTGGGGATGGAGAACATAAACGCCTATGACAACTATGATGCCAATAATAAGTAATAGCCAATATTGTAACGAGTTATCCCCCTTTGCAGAAGAAACTTTTTGTTAACAATTATACTGAAACTAAAAAACCGTGAAATATTACATTCCACGGTTTAATCACCTTTTAAGGTGTGCTGTTTTAGCTTAATTTACGCTTTTGCAACGACAGGTTTGTCTTTAAAATATTTGTATAAGCCAATTAATGAGGCTGCAATCCAAAATATTTCAATCACAAAGCTTGCTAAGTTAAAGTTATAACAAAGGCTAATAAGTAACAAAATAGCGCCACTTAAATTCATTAAGTTATACGTTAAACTTTTAGGTGAAACTTTATTTAGTTGCAGCAAAAAAAATGAACCAACCACTAAAAAAGTACCACTCATACCAACAATATCAAATAAAAGTGCGATCACACGTCTATCCTTTTCCATTTTAAAACCCAACTGACTGGCCCAATCCATGGGGAGGGTTTTTTTCAATCATTGAAACAGCAAAACCAGCGAAGCTTACCAGTGAAATAAAAGCAAACAAGGGCTTATGTCCGCCCCGCACTACTTTAGGCTATAAACGAAAGGTTTATTTAAAAGTAACTTTACCACCAATCATTTTATAGGCAGGGGTTCCTCTTATAATTGTAGGGCGGGCAAAAGGTCGTTCACAGCCTGGGCATACGCATTCAGTATGGGTGTGATCTTGGGTTATTCTTTCTATAAAACATTTTACTAAAGCACCTTTGCCACCTTTACGGTATTTGAATAACGGTGCCTTACACGCAGAACAAAATATATCGACCGTTTTTGTAGGCCCTTTTTTATTGGGCTTAGCCATACTTCCTCAATAATTACTTTACGATTAGTTAATAGCATAATGCTATCACATCAGCGGTAGAAAATAATGAATGGCTGTTGCGCTAATATATTTTTTAAACAGTCGGTAGATAACTCTACTTTATAAACGATTCGCTTTAGGCTTTTATCGATAAACGGGTTAATTTAGCTGATAACACATTCATATTAAAAGGCTTTACGATAAAGCCTGACACTTTAGCATTAATCGCTTTTTTGACAGTCGAAGAACTATCTTCACAGGTCACCATAAGTACAGGAAGGTTTTTCAGCTCGGCATCTTTTCTAATATTATCAAGTAAAGTAATGCCATCCATTTTAGGCATATGAAGATCTGTTATAACCAAATCAAACGTTTGATTTTGCAGTATGTTTATTGCTTGAAGCCCATCTGTGGCTTCAACAATATCTATATAATCCAACCTCCTTAACATATTAATTAATACATGACGCATTAACGGCATATCATCAACAACAAGTATTTTCATGCGTATGTTTTACCAAAATAGCTGCGAGCAAATTTTCATTAAAACAAAGTAAAGGCGACACGTCAATCCAAAAGGTATTAACAAAAACGTGTTATGTGTAGTAACAACATTAGTTAACAATACCTATTGCCGCAAGTAATCAGATGGATACTTGTATCCCCTTATTTTAGCTAAACAAAAGTTTAAAAAATTCCAAACGAAGCTTGGGTTATATGTGCTAAGCTTTTTGCACTTAGTGTTACTTCTAACCCGCGTTTTCCGGCACTAACATATATCATTTCAAAATCTAACGCACTGGAGTGTATGTATGTTTTTAGCCGCTTTTTTTGGCCAACGGGGCTAACTCCTCCCAAAATATAACCGGTACTCGCCTGCACTTTTTGTGGGTCTGCCATCATCACTTTTTTTACTGCACAAAGCTTCGCAAGCTGTTTTAAATTAACCTGCTGAGTGACGGGAGTCACCGCTACAATAAGCTGTTGCTCTGAGGTTTCTAGCACTAGGGTTTTAAATACTTGGGCGCTGTTAAGATTAAGCTTTTCAACCGCTTCGAGGCCGTAATTAGTATTGTTTATATCGTGCTCGTAACTAAGTATGTCAAACTTAATATCGCTTTTTTTTAGCTGCTCTATAGCGGGGGTCATCTGATAAAGTCCAAAAATAAATTTCCCTAATAATTTAGCACATTAAACATAAAAAAACGGCGCTAAAAAAGCGCCGTTTTTACTAAGGTCTATTGATCCTGCTCATTACTTAGTTAAGTCATCAAAAAACTTTTTAACCCCATCAAAAAAGCCTTGCTCTTTAGGGCGGTTTTTTGAGCTGTCTTTGCCCATACTTTCATCTAATTCTTTAAGTAAGGCACGTTGACGCTCGTTTAAATTAACTGGCGTTTCAATCACAACCTTACAAATTAAATCGCCTTGAGCGCCACTGCGTACTGACTTAACACCTTTGCCACGCATACGGAACATTTTGCCCGTTTGTGTTTCTGACGGTATTTTAAGCTTTGCACGGCCATCAAGCGTTGGTACTTCAATTTCACCGCCAAGGCCTGCGGTGGTAAAGCTTATTGGTACTTCACAATATAAATTGTTGGCTTCACGAACAAATATTTTGTGTTCACGAACAGATACTTGCACATACAAGTCACCTGCTGGTGCACCATGCATGCCTGCTTCGCCTTCACCTGATAAGCGAATACGATCGCCAGTATCTACGCCTGCCGGGATTTTAACCGATAGCGTTTTAGTTTTTTCTACACGGCCTTGCCCATGACATTTATTACAAGGATCTGAAATGATCTGACCTTGTCCATGACATGTCGGACAGGTTTGCTGCACGGCAAAAAAACCTTGGCGCATTTGTACTTGGCCTGCACCATTACAGGTTGTACATGTCTTTGGCTTTGAACCCGCTTTAGCACCACTGCCATCACATGGTTCACAACTAACCCAAGTAGGTACTTTAATCTCAACGTCTTTACCACGAACTGCTTCTTCTAAACTTAAGTCCATGTTGTAACGTAAATCTGAGCCACGTTGCTGACGTGATTGACGTCGACCACCGCCGCCACCAAAAATATCACCAAATACGTCACCAAAAATATCACCAAAATCACCTTGGCCGCCGCCAAAGCCACCGTGACCACCGCCACCACCTTGTTCGAAGGCTGCATGGCCGTATTGGTCATACATTTGACGCTTTTGCGCATCAGTCAGTATTTCGTAAGCTTCTTTAACTTCCTTGAATTTAGTTTCAAGGTCTTTATCACCGGCGGTACGATCGGGGTGATATTTCATCGCTAAGCGTTTATACGCTTTTTTTATGTCTCGCTCACTCGCATCTTTGCTTACGCCGAGGACTTCGTAATAATCGCGTTTTGACATATCTATCACACTACTCTTTTCTATTTACAGCGTTAGCTGCTGGACAAACCGATAAATCATATCGATTTATCATTGAATTTTTAAAGCGTTTTATGCACTTCTCTTTACATGCAAAAGGCGCGTTAAGCTTTAGCCTACGCGCCTCATGTGTTCATCCTAACTCAAACACTTGATTTGGTCATGTGTTTTAAATTAGCGAGAAGCGTTAGCAACAATTACTTGTCGTCTTTAACTTCTTCGAACTCTGCATCAACAACATCGTCATCTTGTTTAGCTGACTGTTGTTGTTCACCAGCGTCACCACCAGCTTGTTGTGCTTTAGCTTGAGCGATTTCCATTAGCTTTTGAGACTTTTCAACAAGCGCTTGCGTTTTCGCTTCAATCTCAGCTTTGTCGTCACTCTTAATCGCTGCTTCTAGGTCAACAACAGCCGCTTCAATCGCGTCTTTGTCTTCGCTTGGCAGTGCATCACCCGCTTCTTCAATTTGCTTACGTGTACCGTGAACAAGTGCGTCAGCTTGGTTACGTGCAGCTACTAACTCTTCAAACTTTTTATCGTCTTCAGCATGCGCTTCTGCATCACGAACCATCTTTTCAACTTCTTCATCGCTTAAACCAGAAGATGCTTGAATAGTGATTTTTTGCTCTTTACCTGTATCTTTATCTTTTGCAGATACATGTAAGATACCATCGGCATCAACATCGAATGTTACTTCGATTTGTGGCGTACCACGTTGTGCTGGGCGAATACCTTCTAGGTTAAATTGACCTAGCGATTTGTTATCACTTGAACGTTTACGCTCACCTTGTAACACATGAATGGTTACTGCAGATTGATTATCTTCTGCTGTTGAGAATATTTGCGATTTCTTAGTAGGAATCGTTGTGTTTTTCTCAATTAGCGCTGTCATTACAGAGCCCATTGTCTCAATACCTAGCGATAACGGAGACACGTCTAGTAATAGTACGTCTTTCACGTCGCCTGCTAGTACACCACCTTGAATTGCCGCACCCACAGCTACCGCTTCATCCGGGTTAACATCTTTACGTGGCTCTTTACCAAAGAACTCAGCAACTGTTTTTTGAACTAGTGGCATACGTGTTTGACCACCTACTAAAATGATATCGTTAATATCATTTACAGATAAATCAGCATCCGCTAATGCACGTTTAAGTGGCTCAATTGACTTAGTTACTAAGTCTTCTACTAATGACTCAAGTTTAGCACGCGTTAGTTTAACGTTCATGTGCTTAGGACCTGTTGCATCGGCAGTTACGTACGGAAGGTTTACTTCTGTAGATTGTGCAGATGATAGTTCGATTTTCGCTTTTTCAGCCGCTTCTTTAACACGTTGCATAGCAAGCGGATCATTTTGTAAATCGATACCTTGGTCTTTCTTGAATTCAGCTACTAAGTAGTTAATTACGCGGTTATCGAAATCTTCACCACCTAAGTGAGTGTCACCGTTTGTAGCAAGTACTTCAAATGTGTGCTCGCCTTCTACTTCATCAATTTCAATGATTGATAAATCGAAAGTACCACCACCTAAGTCGTATACTGCAACAACGTTCTCACCTTTGTTTTTGTCCATGCCGTAAGCAAGGGCAGCAGCTGTTGGCTCATTGATGATACGTTTAACTTCAAGACCCGCAATACGACCCGCATCTTTTGTTGCTTGACGTTGTGAATCGTTAAAGTATGCAGGTACTGTGATTACAGCTTCAGTTACTTCTTCACCTAAGAAGTCTTCTGCCGTTTTCTTCATTTTTTTAAGTACTTCTGCAGAAATTTGTGGTGCAGCGCGTTTTTCACCACCCGCTTCAACCCATGCATCGCCGTTATCAGCTTTGATGATTTTGAACGGCATAATACCGATATCGCGTTGTACTTCTTCGTCTTCAAAACGACGACCAATTAAACGCTTAATTGCAAATAACGTGTTAGTTGGGTTAGTAACCGCTTGACGCTTAGCAGGTTGACCTACTAACGTTTCACCGTCTTGCGTGTAAGCAATAATAGACGGGGTTGTGCGATCGCCTTCCGCATTTTCAATAACACGTGCTTTATCACCATCAAGTACTGCAACACAAGAGTTTGTAGTACCTAAATCGATTCCAATAATTTTACCCATGAATCTTCTCCAACTTCAAATTCGTTAATACGTTCGATGACTAGTAAATAGGGATGCCACAAACTTAATTCAACTGTAAAAATGAAAAAAAACGCATTTTTTTTAATTTATTTACTAAATAACCCTAAAAAGAGTAGGGATTGCTGATTTTTTGTAATTTGGGAGCTTATTTTTTGTCTAGTCTGATGAGTTTGGGTGTGATATAAATTTAGCAAATAACAGCAAAAGGACATTATTTGTGCACTTTGAACAATTATTAAAACAAGCTGCCCAAGCGAGTCAGGAAACAGACCCGTTAACCAATACCATGCAATTTCCTGCTAACTGGTGCCAAGGTCGTACTGCTTTTGGTGGCCTCTCTGCTGCGTTACTTTATCAAGCAATGCGCAATAAAGTTGATTCATCAAGAAGATTGCTTTCTTTAAGTACAAACTTTGTAGGGCCATTATTGGCTGAAAAACCGTTTTCATTATCGGTAGAAATATTACGTGAAGGTAAAAGCAGTACCCAAGTGCTCGCCAAGGCTATTCAAGATGATGCGGTGTGTGTCATCGTGCAGGCCTGTTTTGCAAAAAATCGTAACTCATCAATTAATGTGCCGGTATCAAAGTCGTTAACCTTACACCCTGTAAACGAAGGCCATTGTTTAGGCTTTGTACCTGGGAAAATGCCAGAGTTTTTTCAGCATGTTGATTTATGCCCACAGCAAGGCGCCATGCCGTTTAGTAGTGCGCAAACCTCTCACCTTGGTGGTTGGATGCGATTTAAACACAAGCCTGAAGAAATTACAGAAGCTCATGTTATTGCTCTTACTGACGCATGGCCGCCAACATTACTACAAATGTTTAAGCAACCAGCACCGGCTAGTAGCATGTCGTGGTATTTAGAGTTTGTACAAGCGCCTAATTTAGTGCCAGGTGAATGGTTGGGTTTTGAAGCAATCACTCATCATTCAAAAGATGGCTACGGCTTAGAAGATGGCTGTATTTGGTCACAATCGGGGGAGCTTATTGCACTCACCCGTCAAACTGTTGCCTTATTTGATTAATTAAAGAGCAGTGAAGTCGCGCTGAGTATATTGCTTATCTAAGTTAAGCATGATGGTGCGATATTCACCACTTTGAATTATGTTGGCCAAGCCTTTATCAAACTGCAGTCTCAGCAAATCATTGTTAAAATACGCAGGCCTTGCCACAGATGGAAAAATAGCATGAATAACAAAATCTTTAGTGGCATTGGCTTTTTGATATTCCTTTAAATAGTGAAGAAATATAAGTCTATCGAGAATAATCGTATCAACCCACCCTGCCATTAAATGGTGTATCTGCGCTTGTTGATTGAATACTTCTTCATAGCCTCTCAAGTTCTCTAAGTTGTGACCAAATTCTTTAGGTAAATAAGCAGGCGCATTTTGAAATGCTAAAACACTTTTAGTCGCCAGATCGTAAATAGTATTAATAGTGAAGTTACTCTTTTTAAGACTCACTACCACATTCTCATAACTAACAACCGATTGGCTTCGATATATGCCAGCAATTAAAATACCCGAGTAATTCAATGCAATATTAACATGGCCTTGATTCAATAAAGCATCTGCACGCTGATTTGACATGTAATGTACATCAACCTAATTTATCTCTTGATTGTTAAGTGCTGTCTTTACAATCTCGAGCTGAATACCTGAATCATTTTCACTTATTACATAAGGCGCAACAGTCGGGTTAGCCGCAATAATGACTTGGTGCTGCTTAATACCATTAACAAATGCAAAACTATCGCCACATAAACACACTAAGGCCAATAAAAATACAATTTTCACTCTTTCACCTAATCCGTTTTTATTTTCAGTTATTGGGGTTACTTTTCTTTAGTAATTTAGCCGCAGCGTTTGTATTTAACTATTATTTATAGCAATATTTAAATTATTAAATTAATTACAAGCTAACATTTTGCAAACTGCCTGCCCAAGCTGTGATCTTATCATTGATATTCCCGAGATTAATGCCAAACAAGTGGCATTGTGCCCACGCTGTAGCCATAAGATCCGCGGTATTAACATAAACCATGACACTGAAATAGTCGCACTGAGTTTAAGCGCATTATTAATGTTGCTCAGCAGTATGTTTTATCCGTTTATCTCTTTTAGTAGTAATGGCATTACCCAAACTATTACCCTGCCCGACGCAGCACGGATTTTATTTAACTATGATAGTGACCTACTTGGCTTATTTATCGATATCAGCATTATTATTTTACCTATGAGTTTGCTGATTATTTTGATCCCTTTGCATTTAGGCGCACTCAAAGCACTGCCGCAAGCAGTTGCAAGAAAGCTATTAAAATTCACTTTAACGCTAGAGCCTTGGATCATGTCAGAAATATTTTTGATTGGTGTTTTAGTTAGCATGGTAAAAATAATGTCATTGGCTGAGGTTAGCTTTGGTATCAGCTTTTTTGCCTATGTGGGATTTGTTATTTTTTATATTAGTGCATTAACGCGTTTAAATCGTGCTAGGCTGTGGTCACAAGTAAGCCCTGTCACTACACTTCAAAATACTTCAAACACTGAGCGGGCTATTGATGAGAATATAAAAGCCTGCCATGTTTGCCATCAACTGAGCGTTGAATCAATCTGTCCTCGTTGCCACAGTAAAACGTATTTAAGAAACCCCTACAGCGTACAAAAAGCGGCTGCATGGTTAGTTACTTCTCTGATTTGTTATATTCCTGCGAATTTGCTCCCTATTATGTACACTATTAGCCTAGGGGATGAAACACCTGCAACCCTTATTTCGGGTGTTATTACGTTATGGAATAGCGGCTCATACCCTATTGCTATTATTATATTTTTTGCCAGTGTGGTGGTACCGTTAGCCAAAGCGCTTATTTTGAGCTTTTTGTGCTTTATGGTTACAAAACCTGCCAACCTGCATACAAAAGGTTACACAAAAGTGTATCAACTTACTGAATTTATAGGTAAATGGTCTATGATTGATGTGTTTGTTGTGGCTATATTAGTTGCACTAGTGCAGCTAGGAAACTTAATGTCGGTTACACCCGGTTTGGGCATCGTCTTTTTTACCGTTATGGTATTATGCCAAATGATGGCGGCACACGCATTTGACCCTCGCCTACTGTGGGACTCACCAAAAATAATAACGCAGAGAATAAAGCATGATTAAAACAGCTAACGTAGCACAAAAACCAAGTATTTCTGCAATTTGGATCATTCCTGTGGTTGCCTTATTTGTTGGTGTTTGGATGCTTTATCAGTATCAATTAAATAAAGGGCAAACAATCTACATCACTATGCCCCAAGCCGAGGGGATTATTGCTGGTAAAACAGAAATTAAAGTGCGAAGTGTTAAAATAGGTCAAATTGATCACGTCCGCCTTTCTGATAGCCAAGACAGTGTAATAGCCCGAGCACAAATAGATAAAAACTATGATAATTTACTCACCGAAGATGCCAGTATTTGGGTAGTAAAACCACGCATTGATGAAACTGGTATCAGTGGTATGAGCACCCTACTTTCAGGAGTTTATTTAGAGTTTTCACCGGGAGAAAGTAGCCAGCTTAAAAAACGCTTTACCCTGCAAGAAGAGCCCGCATTAATTGGTAAAGATGTTCAAGGTGGGCGCTTTAAGTTACTCAGTTACAATGCTGAAGTACTTGATGTGAGTACTGGCATATTTTTTAAAAACTACAAAATAGGCCAAATAGAAACCGCCACCTTTGATTGGAAAAACCAAGCAATGCAATACGGTATTTTTATTAAAGCCCCCTATGAGAACCTGATCACCTTAAACTCTATTTTTTGGGTTAACTCAGGTATTGAAATAGATCTCTCTGCTGATGGCATAAATATTAACACCGGTTCACTAAGCAAATTATTAAAAGGCGGTATTTCTGTTGGCTTACCTGATCAGCAAGCCCCTGGCGATTTAGCACAAGATGGTCATAGCTTTTCTTTAAGTCAAAGTTATAAGCAAGCTTTAGAAGAGCGTTTTTATGATTTTGATTATTACCTTATTGAATTCGAACAATCGATTAGAGGACTCCGTGTTGGTGCGCCAGTTGAGTATAGAGGTACACGCGTCGGCACAGTGGTTGAAGCGCCCACCAATGTAATTATAGATGGGAAACCGGCTCATTTTCGCGCCAAAAATACCGCAGTTCCAGTATTGATAAAAGTAGAATATGGTCGTTTATACCATATCACCTCGGTAGCAAAAGAGTATTGGAAAACAAGCGTTAACGAGTGGATTAAAAATGGCATGAGAGCGTCACTTAAACCGGGTAATTTGCTAACCGGTGCAGTTTACGTCGATTTTGACTTTTATACCGACACCCCAAAAAGCGAGCTTAAAAAACTTGCTCAATACGATGTATTTCCTAGTGTATCGAGCGGTATAACGGTACTTGCCGATCAAGTATCGGATGTACTTAATAAAGTGAATAACTTAAAAATTGAAGACAGTTTAGCCAAAATGCAAACTACGTTTAGCGAGTATCAAGCTCTGGCCAGTGAGATGCGCACATTATTAAATAAGCCCGATACACAAAATTTACCTGGCGACTTTAATCGTAATCTCGAAAAAATAACCAAAAGTATGGAACAATTTGAAATAACCATGCGCCAGTTTGACAAAACCATGGCAAGCTATCAAGCAGGCTCTCAAATGCACTACCAACTTGAGCAAACACTGCTACAAATTAAGCGTTTAACAGAAGAGTTTCAGCCTCTTACTCGTGGCTTGAACGAGCAACCTAATATGCTCATTTTTGACAAATCACTACCTAACGATCCACAACCGAGGAAGCAATAATGAAAGCACTATTTTTACTTTTAACGGGTGTGATCTTTATCAGTGGTTGCAGCTCTGCTATTCAAACAACAATTCAGTATTACCAATTTGAGCAGCCCATTAATGACTCTTCGCGAAATGTGCAAGATACACAGGCACAACTGCGCGTGCAAACAGTTACCCTAAGAGGCGCATTGAATAATCGGGGTATTGCTATGAAAGTAGATAGTAATCAAATCCATGCTGCTAATTATCATCTATGGGGTGAGTCGCCAGATATTATGCTCAGTGCCAGCGCGCAGCAAACATTATTTAATACCATGACAAACTGGATGGTTATTAAAGGCTTACCCGTTATTACCGACCAACAGCAACAAACATTTTACGAATTAGAATACGAACTACACCACTTTAACGGTGATCTGCAAGGTAATGCAGATATTTCAGGTCTATGGCGTTTATACTACACTCACCCAGAATCGGGTAGGCGTTTACTAAGCATCCATAATTTCTCATCTGTTATGCCAATCGATGCTGATGGCTATGATTCATTGGTGGCTACTCTTGAAAAAATGTGGCAACAAATCAACATCCTTGCGGCAAAAGAAATTGAAAAAGCGCGAATTTAATTTCGCTCTGTATCAAGTAAATATACATCTACCGCAATGTTAGTGCTTTCTATTATAACTTGACCTTGGGTTTTAAAACCGAGCTTTTGTAATACATTTTTTGATGCGCGGTTATCACAGCGGGCGATCGCCGTAACCTGTTTAATCCCCAAGTTTTGTCTATGGTTTAGCAAGGTATTTGCCGCTTCAAAAATATAGCCCTTTTTTTCAAAACCGTCTTTTAGCGCATACCCTAAGTCGGGATATTGCAGAACAGCTCGCTGATAAAACCCAACAATACCAACTAGTGTTTCATCATGTAATGCGATTATATAAGGCCCAAAGCCATGCTGCTTATTGGCAGATATAAAACTGTCTTTGATGTATTTTTTAGCGTCGTCTAAGGTATAAATACCTTTATCACCAATGTATTTAGTGAAATTAGCCTGATTAACCAACTTAAGTAACTCCGACGCATTTGCTATTTGTGCGAAGCGTATGTGTAAGCGCTCTGTTGTAAAAGCAATATTCAAAATAACTCCTGATAATATTTTTCACGACCCGATATTTTTTTATTGACTGAAATAAAAAAGAAGATTATTTTTGCGCCGATGTTTTTAAAGGCACAACAATAGCGGCATGCATTCCTTGCGCCGGCTGGCGCCAAAGCCAACGCGTTTCACTAAAACTATTAATTCAACATAATTTTTTAAGTGCCCTTCACGCGTACAAAAGCAGTGACTTGGAAAATGATTTAACAACAAACTTATCATCTTCTTTGTTTTTGTATAAGCAGTTTACTTTTTAAATCTGCTTTTAATTTTGTGATCTTATAAATGCTTGAACCTTCTGCGTTAACTCTACTGCCGCCTGCGGTAGTGGTTGTATTGGCTGTTGTTTTACGCCGCCCTATTTTATCGTTACTGATTGGTGCATTAGTTGGCTTTGTTTTAGCTGACCCTAGCAAAGTTCTCTCAAATTTTGCCAGCACATCACTCAAAGTAATGACAGATGAAACCATTGGTTGGTTAATACTTGTGTGTGGCGGCTTTGGTGCGCTTATTGCCTTATTAGTGCGTACTGGAGGGGCTTCAGCGTTTGGTAGTTTGGCTTTAAAGTACACCCGAGGTAAACGATCCTCCTTATTTATGACCTTTTGTTTGGGTGTCGTGATATTTATTGACGATTATTTAAACGCGCTTACCGTGGGTGAAACCATGAAGCGGATCACCGACAAATTCAAAGTGAGTCGTGAAATGCTCGCTTACGTTGTTGATTCAACGGCAGCGCCTATTTGTGTACTCGTCCCTTTGTCAACGTGGGCTGTATTTTTTGGTGGCCTGTTAGTGGATAACGGCATCGCAGAAGAAGGCAAAGGCATTGCCGTTTATATTCAAGCCATTCCGTACATGTTTTATGCCTGGTTTGCGGTGTTGACTGTGGTGCTGGTTATTGCCGGCGTGATCCCTACTTTTGGCCCAATGAAAAAAGCCGAGCAACAGGCGCTAAGTCACGCTCCTATTTTAGAGCCTGTGATTTATACTCAAGTACAAACCGCCGATGAATATGCAGTAAAAGCAGCGGAAGAACACTTTGAAGATGCCGATCCTAAAGGTAAGTTATATAACTTTTTGTTGCCGATTATTTTATTAGTTGCATTTACCGTATATTTTGAAATAGATGTGTACAAAGGTCTATTAGCGACAATGGCTGTCACTTTGCCATTTTATGCGTTACAAAAATTAATGAGCTTCAGCGAAATGATTGAGCGTATGCTGGATGGTTTTAAAAGTATGATCCCCGCAATAGGAACCGTGATTGCCGCCTTTATTTTTAAAGATGTATGCGACTTAATTGGCTTGCCACAATTTGTGATTGGCAGCTTAAGCCCGTATATGACCGCTGGCTATTTACCTGCGGTGGTATTTATTGCGATGTCGATATTAGCGTTTGCGACGGGTTCAAGTTGGGGGATTTTTGCGGTTTCAATTCCTATTGTCATGCCCCTTGCGACGGCGGTTGATGCAAATATTCCATTGGTGATTGGCGCATTGCTTTCAGCGTCTTCATTTGGTAGCCAAGCCTGTTTTTACTCTGATTCAACCGTACTAGCAGCACAAGGCTCTGGCTGTAATTTGATCAGTCATGCTATAACGCAATTACCTTATACCTTAATTGCCGCAGGCTTTGCCATCATTGGCTTTTTACTTATGGCCTAACATGGCAATGGTAGCCATTTTACTAAAACCATAATTAACGCCGTTAAAACAAAACCCAGTCAACAATGGCTGGGTTTTGTTTGGTTTTTGAGTAATTTCAACTTACTTTTGCAATTTTATATCGCTGTAGTAAGCATCTAAACTTGTCACTTTAGTTTGGTTTGGCAAATCAGCAAACTCGCTATCACTAAACTTACTGCCACGTAATTGCACATTTAAGCGTGCTGCTTGTGGATTTAACATGGTTTGCTGGTAGTAGTCTTTAATATCAGCAAGGGTGACTTTTTCTACTTCTGCAATTAACTTTTGTTTTGAATCAAAATCAAAGTTCTCACGGTACCAATCGTTAATCAATGGACTCATTTCGTCGCTTAAATTCTTTGGCTGTTCTTTTAACGAAACCAAAGTTGCATTTTTAAGCTGTGCAAATGTTTCTTCACTCATAGCATTAAGCTCAGAAGCGTACTCTTTTTTGAACTTATCAAAGCGTACTTGAATTTCTTTTGGCCCTTTAACCGGTGTTTGAATAAACAAACCAATACCAGAGTAATCCTCAATAGGACGCGCTAACGCCCCTACCGCATAAGCTAGTTGTTCTTCGGTACGCATTTTATCAAACGCGATTGTTCTAAAGTGTCCTTGTAAAACCGCCGCCTGCGCTTTTTGTTTGTAACCTGGCGTTGGGTGAATGGTCATATCGACAACGGCTACATCGGCTACATCAATATCTTTGTGTAATACGCGCGCTTCACCTTGTTGTGGTAACCACGCTTTACTGCGAGCAAACTCAGATTTTGTATGATTATTTGGTAAGATAGCCGTTAATTCAGCAGCAATGGCATCAATATCTTTTTGATCATAGTTACCATAGCTAAATACACGTAAGTTATTATTCGCTAAGGTGCTTTGTTTTAACGCTTGTAAATCAGCGAGAGTCAGTGATTGAGCTGCCTTAATAAGCGCGTCAGTATCAAAACTACCGGTTCTAGTCAGTTTTGAATATTCACTAAACGCTTGTGCATACGGGAACTGTTTTTGCTGATTGAGTAAATCACGTTGATAACGGTCAATCGCTTGATTAAATGCTTGCGCTGAAATTTCATCGTCAAATCCAGCTAACGCTTGTTTAAGTAAAGTATCTTGTTTATCGGTAAAACCACTTAATGATAAAACTAAGCCATTGCTTGAGCTTAAATTAACATTCATACCGGCAATAGCCGCTTCGGTTCGTAGCTGACTTAATTGGGTGTTATATAAATCTGCCCACACAGAATAAAGAACGGTTGAGTTAATATCACGCAACCCTGTTTGTGTGTTGATATACACCTCAACTAAACCTTTAGGCTGCTCTGCAAACTGCTGGCTTGCTTGGCGCCAGATTTTTACACCGTTTTTATCATAGCTAAGTTCAGGGTGTTTTTGCTCTTTAAAAGCCTGCGTTTTAATTGCAAAACTCTCTGGCAGTAAATTGTTAACACTGGGTAAGGCTAAATTAAATTCATTTGGTTTTTCCCAGCTGGCAATTTCTGCGTCGCTAATATCGTTAATTTTATATTTGCCATCGTAAAAATGCAGCTCAGAATCTGTATCTTCCTGTTGAGAAATATACCAAATGCGCAGTGTATCGGCATTAAGTTGCTTAAGTACATTGTTCACCGCATCAGCGTCAAACTTAGCATAGTAGTACGGTGCGTTTATCGCATGATTTAACGGATAATCTTGCATGCTTTGAGTCAGCGCACTGACGTAGCTAAACTCATCGCCCTTTTCTAAAAATTTAAACTGATTATTTAAAGAAGTGCGAATTTCATTAAAGTACTTACTATTAACGCCCTCACGCTTAATCAAGTCAATATATTGCATAATTGTCGCGACAATTGATTCGCGGTTTTTCATGCCTTCA
This sequence comes from Pseudoalteromonas sp. SCSIO 43095, assembly GCF_023650455.1. Lineage (NCBI taxonomy): Bacteria > Pseudomonadati > Pseudomonadota > Gammaproteobacteria > Alteromonadales > Pseudoalteromonadaceae > Pseudoalteromonas > Pseudoalteromonas sp. SCSIO 43095. The sequence goes on along the minus strand of NZ_CP087996.1, from coordinate 567,173 downwards.
TCAGTCAGCTCTATGTTCACATTTAAAGAGCCATAGTTACCATATTGATTTGGTGAAGCAGATGCTGATAACTGCGATACCCAGCCTTTATCACGTAATATTTGTGCTGGGCTACCTGGCATTTCATTGCTAAGTAAATAGGCAACAAAACGATTAGGTTTTACTGCAAATTCAGTTTGATTATTAGTAATTGTGAAATCGAGTTGTAATTGTTTAACGTCTTCGTTTGGCGAGTAAAAAACACGTTTACCACCGGCATTATCAAAATCTAGCTTGGCTGATACTTTTGGCTTTTCAATATTTTTATTTTTAATATCAGCGAAATATTTTTCTGCTTTTTTCTGCATTTCTTCAAGTGGTAAATTAGAAATTAACGCCACTTTCATAATGTTTGATGAATAATATTTATTATAAAAATCAACAGTTTCTTTGTGTAATGAACTATCAGCTTTATCGCCTAACGTTTCAAGGTTACCAATTAAGAATCGATTAGCTGGGTGTTCACCCATCATTTTACGTGCAAGTTTAAATTGGCCAAAAAAGTCCATTTCACGACGCATTGACCACTCAGCATTCACTGCGTTTTTTTCTTTTTCTGTGTATTCTGGGTAAAGCTTAGGGGCTTTAAAAAAGTCTGAAAAGCGGTCTAAGCCTTCATCAAACGCATCGTTATTAATTTTAAACATGTAGTTTGTAATATCGAGCCACGTATAGGCATTATGCGCCCCGCCGTTTTTAGTCATAAAATCGGAGTACCCTTTAGTGTCAGGGTAGCGCTCAGTGCCTAAAAACAACATATGTTCTAGGTAATGCGCCATACCTTGTTGGCTCATTGGGTCGTGCAGCAGGCCGACACCGACACTCAATGAAGCAGCTGATTTTTCTGCGCTTGGATCAGAAACTAAAATCACTTCAATATCATTGGCAAGTGTTAGTGTTTTGTATTCACGATTATCGTTAGGGCTTACAACAAGCGTTGGTGATAAAAGTGATGTTTGTGATGATTGAGAAAGAGTGGCGGTATTCGAACAACCGCTTAATATTGCCAGTGCAATTGCACTTAAGCCGATGATGTGTTTCATTTTAGTTATATCCATTGCTGTTAAATATGGGCTTAGTGTTATAAAAAGACTAAATCACTTATAAACTACCATTATCTATTAAAACTATGCTACTAATTAGCACTTAATTGTGTAACACATTGTGAATAGTTAATATAAATAATAAGGTAAGTTATGGAAAAGATAATAATAATTGCCATGTTCGTTCAGGTAACACTTTCATTAGTTGTGATGGTAATAATGGGAAAACGACGTTTTGCGGCGGCTAAAAACAAACACATACAGCTAAGTGACTTTGCTGCTATGCGCCTTGATAATGCGGGCGATCATGTCAGAGTCGCTGATCGTAATTTTAGTAATCAATTTGAAATACCTGTGCTTTTTTATGCGGGATGTTTGCTTGCTTTACAGCTTAATATGGCGAGTGTCCCTATTGCAGTATTGGCGTGTATATTTGTAGCGACACGCATTATTCATAGCCTCATTCATCTTGGTAGTAATCATTTAAGAGCCCGTTTTAGAGTATTTTTGCTAGGCTGCTTAGCTGTGTTTGTAATGTGGGTAATGCTACTGGTGAGCGTACTTTACAACTAAAAAAACGGCGGCTATGATAAGTCGCCGTTATTTTTACGGCTTATTTAGTGCGTTTTAACCTAGGTGCTACAAGCAATAGTGCGCCTAATAACCATGCCATACTGCCACTAGAGTCTGAACTTTGTGGTGGTGTCACTTCTACGTTATCAATTAATGTATTCTCTTTAGGTGTTAAATTTTGTGCTGAATTAGGATCGTCATCAAGCACAACCACCGTTTGTATTGATACTAAGTTTTGATTACTAATAACCACATTTTCATCTGAACATTGCTCTTTAGTAATACCAACCAATGGTACCTCTGCACAATGAACTAAGGCCGCTATTTTATCTAAAGTTTCTTGGCTTTGTGCTGTTATTTGTCCGAAAACGGTAAACCCACCATTTTGTAAATCTAAGTTTTGGCTGTTATCACTCATATTAAAAAACCATTGGCTAGTGGCGCTGTTTTCATTGCCGCCCTGCTTTGCCATGGCAATTGTGCCTTTTACATTTGAGTAAACAGGTTCGTTAATAACCGCTGGCTTGGTTGTAATGGGATCCATTTCATCAGAAAAAGTAAAACCTCCCCCTTGAATGACAAACTTATCAACAGAGCGGTGTATTACTGTTTGATTATACGCAGCATCATTAACATAACTTAGGAAGTTTTCTACTGTTTTAGGTGTTTGTTGATCAAACAAGTTAATTTCTATCGTTCCTTGGCTCGTTTGCATTTCGACTATGGTTGCTGCGCTTGAAAAGCTCGCTGCAGTTAAAATTGACGCTAAGATAAGCTTCTTCATTATTATTCCTATTTTTTATTGTCATTAGGCGTCATAGAGTAGTGTTATTCATTTTATAAATCGATACATAAGCACTTAACACTACAATTCATATCAAAGTAATTACACTGCAGTTACAACTGTTTACATTTTAATTTTAAACACGTTATGGTGAGTTAATTGTCTGAGAGCCTTGCAATACATCAAGGTGACTCTTTTTTAATTAACTTTAAGCCTAGCAAGGTACTTAAAAAGCCCCTTATCAATCACTCTTTTTTTGTTATTATCAGCCTACACAGTGATAGGAGTAAATATAATGGCGAACAACACGACTATTTGTGACTTTGGGCTACACCAAGGTGAACCATACACCCAACTTCCCGTCAGCTTTTTGAAATGGATGATTGATGTAAATCATCAAAAATCTCAATACGCACATGATGAGCTCGCACGCAGAAAACGGGTTGTAGAGCAGCAACGTGAAGCCTCATTGGCTGAAAAAACATGAATAAGTGCGTTTTTTTAAACTCGAACTAGTTTAAACTAGCCGCCTACTATACTGAGTTTTGTTAATCGATAGGTATTTTATGCGTACTCTTGTTTTTCTCATTTTATTTCTTGGTTTATATGGCTGTGCCAGTGACTCTGTCAATAAACCTGCAGTACACTACTTAACTGTTCTTCATACCAATGATAATCATGGTCGTTTTTGGCATAATGAAAAAGGCGAATATGGTATGGCTGCGCGTAAAACCCTAATCGACCAGCTAAGAGCCGATGCAAAAGCACAAGGGCATCAGGTGTTATTATTATCAGGTGGTGATATTAATACTGGTATCCCTGAATCAGACCTGCAATTTGCTGAGCCTGATTTTAGAGGCATGTCGAAAATTGGCTATGACGCAATGGCACTAGGTAATCATGAGTTTGATAATCCATTGAGTGTATTAAGACAGCAACAGCAATGGGCTAACTTCCCTCTTTTATCGGCTAATATCTTTGATAAACAAACTAACGAAACTATTTTTGAACGTTATAAAATATTCAACAAAGGCGGCTTAACCATTGCCGTAATTGGGTTAACAACGACAGACACCGCTAAAATTGGTAACCCGCAATACATTGGTCACTTAGATTTTAAAGATCCGGTTGAGATAACCGCCTCACTTACCCAAACATTAAAAGCAAAATACAATCCCGATATTACTATTGCGGTAACGCACATGGGGCATTATGTAGATGCCAATTATGGGATAAATGCCCCAGGTGATGTTACGCTTGCCCGCTCTTTAGATAGAAACGCCCTTGATATGATTATTGGTGGCCATTCCCAAGAGCCAGTGTGTATGGCTGCAGAAAATGTCACAGATGAGAATTTTAAGCCAGGTTTAGCCTGTAAACCTGATCAGCAAAATGGAACCTGGATAATGCAAGCACATGAATGGGGTAAGTATGTGGGTAAAGCGGAGTTTAAATTAGAAAACGGTCAATTATCACTACTAAGTTATCAATTATTGCCCGTTAATTTGTACGTAGATAAAAAGCAAAAAGACGGTAGCGTAAAATCCGTACTTGCTGCAAATTACATTAAACCAGATCCAGCGCTACAAACCTTTTTAGCGGCGTACCAAAAAAAAGGTGCAAAGCAAATTGAAGGTAAAATTGGCTTTGTGAATGACAGACTCGAGGGTGATCGTAACAAAGTACGCTTTGAACAAACTAACCTTGCTCGGGTAATTATTCAAGCGCAAATGAATACCGTAGGTGCCGATTTTGGCATTATCAGTGGTGGCGGTGTTCGCGATAGCATCAATGCGGGTGACGTGAGTTATAAAGACATACTCAAAGTACAGCCTTTTAAAAACCGTGTCGCCTATATCGATTTCAAAGGCAATGATATTTTAACCTATTTAAATGTCGTGACGCGTTTCCCACCAGACTCTGGAGCCTACATGCAATACCACAACCTAGCCTTTGAACTTAAAGAGGATCAAGTAACTAACGTGTTCATCGCCGGCAAGCCGCTTGATATAAACAAAACATACCGCATGAGTATTAATGAATATAATGCTTCTGGTGGCGATAGTTATCCAAAAATTACACAAATGGCAGGTTTTGTAAGCACTGATGAAACTGACTCGCAAGCTTTAAAGCGATTTTTTGCTGAACATAGCCCCGTTGATGCTCGTGAATTTGCACCTAAATAATCTAATGTGAACAGCGAAGAGTGTCATTAAAATGCTAATGACACTCTTCATTAAACTTTATCTGAGAGCAAAGCTAGTTAATCAAACATTTCAGCCCACAAATCACTCACCCTAAACGATAAAACTAAATTACTTTCCTATTATTTCTATATTTCCTTGACCCACATTTGCTAACCCATAACTGTGCATTCGTGAGCGTGAGCCCTCTCCAAATGCTTTCGGTGGGTAGTATAATCCCTTTTGTTCAGGGCAATCATTTAACACGTCATCCAGTGCGGCACGAATTTCACTTAATGTTTTCTCTAGACTGTTATTAAAGTTTGGACGCTTTCTTACTGTATGACCAAGCTCAACTAAACGATAGAAATACTTATTGGCAAGCTCTATCAATTCCTCGGGTACATTCTTGTTATGATTAAGCTTGATCTCTGAATTGTTAGTGCAATATTCAACAAGCGCTAAATAAAAACATAGAGGTTTGTTTGCCAAAGCCACTTGGTGCTCCAAAGAAGCGCTACTCGATAATGTTTTACTTTTTAAATCAATGATCAGGGTTAATGGTTTTGACTCTGTAGTATTTGATTCTGCGTGAATAACCTGCTTATCATCATTTTTGTTGATATAGGCTAATTTTATTAGGTATGTTAGTAATACGCTAAGAATAAAAAGCATCCCATAAATAGCCACCACATCATGCTTAAAATACGGCTGCCTCAAAGACAAAACAATAAACACCACACCATTATTACTATTTAACTCTCGAATAAACTCTGTGGAAGTTTTTAAAGAAGCATCAAATTCATGTTGTGGCGTTATAGCTACAACCTCAATACCGGTTCTATCAATAAAGGTGTTTAAGATTTGAATATAATTAAGTAAAGCTGCTTTATTACCTGAGTGTTTAAGCAGCTCATTTGATAAATCTAACAAAGGTAAGTCTAAAGCGATTCGTTTTTCTATTTGTATTATTTGTAATTTATTTACTTGCTGTTGTTTTTGCATTGTCGAAACATAAAAAACAGACGAGAAAACCAAGAATAAAAAAATTGTGCATATTATCCATATTAACCTATTCATTACGACTCCCCTATAAAGGTAACAGGGTAACTATTGCACTGCCAATATGGCTCAACATCTTGATAATATTGAAACGATTGTTCTTTAGACATACTCAATAAGTGAGACTGTACAGCACAGAGTAAATCAGTATTGTTATGCTGCATTTTTAAGTACCAACGGGTGCCTGCCACATTACTACTAATAGGCGTAATATAATTTTTTGAAAAACGCTGACTGTCACTTTCTCTCCAAAAAGAGGCAATAAGGTCTACTTCCCCGTTCGCCAATAATTCTCTCAATTCATTATGTGAACTCGCATAGGTTATTTTTAGATGAGCAATGTTTAGGCCTAGCTCTTTAAAGGCTTGTTTGGGTAAAATGTGCCCTGAGCGACTCGTTGGATAATCTAACAGACCGATTTTTTTATCTAAAAAATATTGTTTGCTGATCTTTGGTTTTTCTTTTGAAGAGATAAAAAACGCAGTGTAATCAGAAAAGCCAACCACAGGCTGATAGTTGTAAGTAGATTCAGCCTTAAACGCATCCATAATATTATTTTTCGCTAAAATTAAATCTGCAATACCTTTACCTACAAACTCTAAGCTATCAACGGTTCTATACCCCCAATAGCCAATGACAGAGCCATACTGTTTTGCCACTACTTTGTCACCACAGAGATTTTGAGTAAGTAATTGAGCAACGTATTTTGAGGGGGTAAATACTATAAGTTGACTCTTATTAGCTGTTGCCGTTGTTTGACATGTCGTTGATGTCTCAATTATTACTGGAAACGTTATATCTTCCTCGCCCACAATAACTTGACCTGAAAACCAACTTAGCAACACGCCCAGAAACATAAATGTAACAATCGCTGTTTTATGCAACATTAACTTCTTAATATTCAAAAAACACCCGTTTAAATTAGAGTAATAGCTCATTTGAACAATTTTAATTACTTATTACAACAGGTAATTTTACTCATTAAACACAACCCATTGAATATAAATAATTTTAAATAAGAAAGTATGAATTTTATTGAGTCCTTTCTATCAACTAAAAAAATGAGGACAATTGACCTTATCACCGTTTACCAAATAAATGTCACACTAACTAGGATGCTTCAATGTACAAAAATGTAAAATATTCGCTTTCTTTAACACTTTTAATTAGTGCAATATTTGCAAGCACAGATTGTAATGCTTGGGGCCAAAACGGGCATCGTGTAGTGGGTAAAATTGCAGAGTCGCACATAAGCGAAACTACTAAGACTGCACTTATCCCCTATCTCAATGGCGAATCTTTAGCTCAGATTTCAACATGGCCTGACGAAATGCGATCTGCACCAGGTGACTTTTGGCAAAAAAAATCATCTCGTTGGCATTACATTAATGCTGATGACAACGCGACCTTTAGTTTTGACCACGACCACACTAAACACAAAGAATCAGTAACAAACATATTAGAAGGCATTCACTACTCTATCCGCGTGTTGAAAGATGATAAATCAAGCCTCGCGGCCAAACAGTTTAGCTTGCGTTTTTTGGTGCATTTAGTGGGTGACAGCCATCAACCATTTCATGCAGGAAGAGCAGAAGATAGAGGCGGCAATCGCGTTAAGGTTTCTTTATTTAATCAACAGACCAACCTGCATAGCTTATGGGACACCAAACTAGTTGAAAACGAAAACTTATCTTTTACTGAGTACGCTCAGTTTATAAATACCAACAACAGCGAGCTAATTAGTGAATATTTACAAAGTACACCAACAAGCTGGCTTGAAGAGTCGCACAACTTAGCCCTAAAAATATATGAATCAACAGAAGAACAAATTAGTTACGACTATATCTACAACAACACCCCTATTGTGAAAACACGCTTGCAACAAGCGGGAATTCGCTTGGCTGGATTGTTAAATACATTATTTGATCCTGCTAACACGCAATCAAAAATGGCCTTAACACAGCAAACACAAAATTAAATTTAGTTTCTAACTTAAATCATCTACATGGGAAATCAACATTATGACTAAGCTTCGCCTTTCGAAATTAACTGGGGCTGTAATTCTAGCTCTAGGAGTTTCAACAAGCGCTATGGCTGCTGACACTTCATCTGCAATGCGTGGTAAAATAACCACACCTTCAGGTGCGAGCGCTGCAAACGTTAAAATTAAGGTCGTTCATCAACCTACCGGCACAATTAGTGAACTAACGACCAATGAAAGTGGTACTTTCATTGCGAATGGTTTACGTGTTGGTGGACCTTACACTGTGATCATCGACTCTGATACGTTTAACGATACCACCGTTGAAAACATCTTTTTAAACCTTGGCGAAACTTACAGATTAACATCGCAATTAGCGCCGCTAAACATTGAAAAGATTGAAGTCTCTGGTTATAAAATTGTACAACAGTCAGGTGGCTCTAGTAGTACGTTTGGCGAAGATACTATCAATAATATGCCTAGCTTTAACCGCGACATTAAAGATATCGCACGTTTAAATCCGCTTGCGAGTATTAATGGTAATGGTGAGCTAACTTTTGCTGGCAGCAACCCACGTACGAATGGTTTAACCGTAGATGGTATTGGCCAAAATGATGACTTTGGTTTAAGTTACGGCGGCTACCCGACTTCACAGCCTCCGGTAGCCCTTGATGCAATTGAGCAAATATCTGTTGATGTTTCTCCATTCTCTGCTTCTAAAGGTAACTTTGGTGGTGGTACTATTAACGCGGTAACTAAGTCAGGTACTAACGAATTTAAGTTTTCTGGTTTTTACGAAACATCAACACCTGATATTGCAGGCGATGTAGACAGCATATCTCAAGTGTTTGCTGATAACCGTCCTGTTTTAGATGACGATGGCCACCGTACATATATTGTCGAACAAGTAGAGCCAAATCAAACTGAAAAACGCTACGGTTTTAATGTTGGCGGCCCACTTATAGACGATACCTTATTTTACTTTGTTAACTACAATAAATGGTCGAGCGAACTAGATTTAGACTATGGTTTTGAAGGTTCAGGCGCAACCAACGAATACGATGTGAGTGAAGAAAGCTATAACCGCTTTCTTAATATTCTAAATAACGAATACGGCTTAACAGACTCTCTTGGAGGCGATCCTAAAGACACCAACGAAACATTACTTGTAAAATTAAGCTGGAACATTGCTGATGATCATCGCTTAGATTTTACCTATCAGTGGCAAGATGACAAAGATGAAACAAACTTTGGTACTGGTGGCACATCAGTTCAGTTTGCATCAAGTCGTTATACCTACGCAACCAAGTTTAATAACTTTGCTACCAAATTATATTCAGATTGGAATGAAGACTTTTCAACTGAAATCGGTATTGCATACAAAGATGTATCATCGAGAAGTTTAACAAATTCTGATATTGGTAGCGTTAAAGTTGAAGAATACTTCCGCGGGCCTTCTTATAACTTTGGTACCGATGAGTTTCGCCATGCAAATAGCTCAGCAACAGAAAATTTAACACTTTCTCTTGATGCCACTTATTTAATGGACGAGCATGAAATTAACTTTGGTATGCAATATGAGTCGTTAAACTTATACAACCTTTTTGCAGCTAACTCTCTCGGTTCATGGGAATTTGATAACTTTAATGGTTTCGAAAATCGTGAAGTAGGTAACTACAAAGGAGAATACGATTTTAGCTACAGCAATGCCTTTACAAATAACCCTAATGACACTGCTTACGACGCAACCCGTAATCAATTAGCGCTTTACATTGAAGATACTTTTTATGTTGGTGATGATTTAGAAGTAACGGCAGGTGTTCGTTATGAGCGTTTATCTTCTGATGATAAACCAACACTCAACGAAAACTTTTTAAACACCTATGGCTTTAGCAATCAAGAAAACCTCGATGGGTTAGATATTATTCTACCGCGTATTGGCTTTAAGTATTACGCAACTGAAGCGTTAACAGTTAACGGTGGTGTAGGTCGTTTCCAAGGCGGTATTCCTAACGTTTGGTACAATAACTCATTCCAAAACGATGGCATTACTTTTGTAGATGCACCACAAAGCGTTATTGACGAATACTATGCTAATAATCAAGCTGATATCACTCAAGTACCAGACGCTATAAAAGGGTCACTAGTACAAGGTGCGGGTAGTACAAACTATGTTGACCCAAATTTTGAACTACCGTCAAGTATTCGTGCACAACTTGGATTTGAGTACGACTTTGATTCTGAATTACTAGGTGAAGGCTTTAAATGGCAAGCAGAAATTGCTTATCACAAAAAAGAAAACGAAGCTGTGTGGCATAACACCGCCATTAAACCTGGAGGTGTAGCGGCCGACGGCGAGCGTATCATCTATGAAAGTATTTACAGCGGTGATTTAGCTGATAACTTTGATATAGCAATGACTAACTCAACTGATGATGGTCGTTCTGTTATTATTACAACAGCACTAGCTAAAGAGTGGGAAAATGGCCTTTATATTTCAGCAAGCTATGCGCATCAAGATGTAACAGAAGCGTCTTCAGGTTCTTCTTCACGTGCACAAAGCAACTATCAGTACAATATCACTAAGAGCCGAAATGAAGACTTTGCTGCCCGTGGTGCGTATGAAGTAGAGCATAGCTTTAAAGTTAATTTAGCGTATAACACTGAGTTCTTCAGTGGTTATGCCACAAGATTTAATGTGTATTTCGAACGTCGCTCTGGTCGTCCATTTAGCTATACTATGGGTATGTATGAAGATCGTGACTTAGGTGATACGCGTGACTTTTATTCAAGCTCAGCTTATTTAGCGTATATTCCAACTGGTGCAGATGATACCAATGTAAATTGGGATGAATCAGGGCTATCATGGAGTGAACTTGAAACACTACTTAATAGAGCGGGTATTTCTGAGCGAGGTCAAATCTTAGATCGTAACTCAGGCACGCAACCATGGGTTACCACTATGGATATTAGCGTTAAACAAGAGATCCCTGGTTTTGCAAAAGGTCATAGCGGTGAGGTTTACTTTATGATTGATAACTTTGCTAACTTATTAAACAGTGATTGGGGCGTAGAAAAGCGCTTAGGTTTCTCTGACCAAGCAGTTTACGACTTTGGCGGCTTAGACGATCAAGGTCGTTATATAATTGATAGCAGATTTAATGGCGCTGATGTTCGTAACTATAGCCAATATCAAACTAGCTCGTCTGCTTGGCAAGCTAAAATTGGTGTTAGCTATAAGTTTTAATAGATAGCCTGTACATCAAAAACTCGTAAAATTAAAAAAGCCATTACATGCATGTAATGGCTTTTTTTATGGAAAAAATCACTTTTCATCTGTTTGTCATAAAAACTACTTACTATTTGCACGGTAAAATATTGAAACATAGATAAAATGCTAAATTTCATAAATAAAGTGTTTTATAATAAAAAAATTACAGTTGTATTTTATTTGTAACAAACAAATGAGGTACACTATGTAAGTATTTTGGGTTAAGTGTATTTTGCGGTCGCTTAATCCAAAATTAAAATAAAAAAGCTATTAAAAGTTTATTTAACTACACGGGAAAATAAAATGAAAATTCAACTTCGCAAAACAGCTCTATCACTTGCTATAGCAGCATGTGTTGGTGTGAGTGGTGCTGCAATTGCAAACGAAACAACCTCAGCAATTAAAGGTCAAATAACTGGACCTAACGGTAACCCTGCTGCAGGAACTAAAATTACTATTTTACACGTTCCTTCAGGCTCTGTTAAAACAACTGAAGTAAATGACGCTGGTTACTTTACTGCTAAAGGACTTCGTGTTGGCGGCCCTTACAAAGTAATCGTAGACTCAGACATCTACGCTGACCAAGAGTTCAATAATATTATTTTGAACATTGGTAGCGACTACCCTGTTAATACTTCACTTGAAAACATCTCAGATATTGAGCAAATTGTTGTTACAGGTCGCCCTATCAGCACTATGTCTGGTGGTACGGGCCCAGCCTCAACTTTCACACTAAGCGATCTTGAAAATCAACCAGCTATTAACCGTGATTTAAAAGATATTATTCGTATTGACCCTCGTGTGGCAATTGATGATAGCCGCGGTACAATCAATTGTGGTGGTGGTAATCCAAAATTTAATAGCTTAACCCTTGATGGCGTTCGCATGAACGATAACTTTGGCTTAAGCTCAAACGGTTACCCTACTATTCGCGCTCCGTTCTCTTTTGATTCAATCGAGCAAGTAGCGGTAGAATTAGCCCCTTTTGATGTTCAATATGGTGGTTTCACATCATGTAACATTAATGCAGTTACCAAATCTGGCGGCAACGACATTCACGGTGGTGTATTCTACGATTACACTAACGATTCGATGAAAGGTGATAAGATTGAAGGTAATGACGTTGACAACGGCGATTACAGTGAAAAACGTTATGGTTTCAACGTTGGCTTACCACTAATCAATGATACGCTTTTCTTGTTTACCTCTTACGAGAAACTTGAAGGTGTTAAACAGTTTAACTATTCATCTTTAGTGTCTTCTGCAGAAATTGATGAAATTAAACAAATTACACGTGATGTTTATGGTTACGAAGCCGGTGCTACACCAGCAAGCTCACCAGTAGAAGATGAAAAAATCTTAGTGAAGCTAGATTGGAACATCAACGATGATCACCGTGCTAACCTAATTTATAACTACAATGATGGCTTTACCCTATCTCAATCAGATGCAGATGGTGATGAGCTCGCATTTGACAGCCACTTTTATGAGCAAGGTGCTGAGTTTACCTCAATCGTTGCATCACTTTACTCTGATTGGAATGACAACTTTTCAACTGAAGTTCGTTTAGGTAAATCAGAGCTTGACGCTCGCGTTCAATCTTTAGACGCAGCAAGCGGTTTTGGTGAGTTCCAAATCAGCACAGATAATGCCACGGTGTACGTTGGTCCTGATGACTCTCGTCAATCAAATGATTTAAACTACGATACCACAACAGCTAAATTCTCAGGTACCTACTACCTTGATCAGCACACGATTACCGCTGGTTTTGAGTATGAAAAGTTAGAAGTATTTAACCAATTCGTACAACATACTGAAGGTGAATGGCGTTTTGCTTCGATTGACGCATACAGAAATGGGATTGCTAATGCAGTTTATTATAATAACTCTGCAAGTACGAATAACCCAAATGATGCAGCTGCTAACTTTGCTTATTCACAAAATACATTTTATGTACAAGATGAATACAGCTTTTCAGATATCGATGCATCATTAACATTTGGTCTTCGTTACGACAGCTATTCAAGCGATGACAAACCAACATTAAATCAGAATTTCACTAATCGTTACGGTTTTAGCAATCAGTCTACTTTTGACGGTATTGATTTAATTCAACCACGCGTAGGTTTTGAGTGGTATGCAACCGATGCACTAGAAGTACGTGCGGGTGTTGGCTTGTTCTCAGGCGGTAACCCTAATGTATGGTTGTCTAACTCATATTCAAATGATGGTATCACCAATATTGGTGCTTATATCAGCGATATCAGTAATTCTTATAAAGTTGGTTCTGGTGATGATGAAGTCACTCTAGTTGACCTATTTGATACGCCAAATGTAAATGGTGGTACTCCAGGTTACGACGTTCCACAAGATATGTTTGACAAAGTAGCAAATACTGAAATTGGTTCGGGTGATGCTACAACGAACGCGGTAGATCCTAACTTTGAAATCCCATCAGAGTGGAAGTACTCTTTAGGTGCTACATATACTACAGAAAACGACTATGTTATTGCTTTGGATTACCTTTACACTAAGAAACGAGATGCAGCGACTCTTGTAGATATTGCTTTACAAGATTCTGGTAAAACTACTTTTGATGGTCGTCCTATCTATGAAAGAAAAGAAGATCCATTAAATCCAGGTAAATACCGTAGTGGTGAACTATTACTAACGAATGTGAATGGTGATAGTGGTGAGTCTTCAATTATATCTGCTGCAGTAAGTAAAGCGTTTGATAATGGCGTAAGTGTTCAGTTCTCATACGCTTACACTGATGCAGATGATGTAAACCCAATGACTAGCTCTGTGGCCAGCTCAAACTACGGTAACCTAGCAACATCAAATCCAGGTAACCCTGGCGTGGCATCATCTGATTACGAAATCCCACATCGCTTTACATTAAACCTAGGTTATAAGCACGAGTTCTTTGATGGTTATAACACGCGCTTCAACTTATTTGGTGAAGCATATAAAGGTTTACCATATAGCTTTACCTACAAGAGTAATCGCGACACGGGTGCGGGCGATATTCAATTTGGCGATAGAAACTCTAATGGCGCGCGTCAATTATTGTATGTACCACTTGAAAATGATCCAAACGTTGTCTACGACATGAGTGCTGATGAAATCAATGAGTTTAATGACTTTATCGCATCTGAAGGTCTTAAACGTGGTGAAATCACTGGTCGTAACCAACAGAACTCTGATTGGTTCGTGAAATTTAACTTTAAAATCACTCAAGAAGTACCTGGCTTTATGGATGGCCATAAAGGTGAAGCATTCTTCGTAATCGATAACTTAACGAATATGTTAAACGATGATTGGGGTGTATTAAGAAAAGGCTCTTTCGTGGGTAATAAGATGGTTGAAGTAAATATTAATGACCAAGGTCAATACGTTTACTCAAACTTCAGTGCACGTAGTGCTGAACAGTCTGTACAACGCGATGCCTCTTTATGGGAAATGCGTGTAGGTGTTCGTTACACGTTCTAATTTGATTGATTAAATTAGTGTATTTAAAAGCCCACTTTGTGGGCTTTTTTATGCCTGTAATTTATTTTTTAATTTATCAAAAATTGCGATTAGCTGATGCTGTTCAGCATCCGACAGGCAGCTTAATAATGCACGCTCCCACTGCAATGCTTGTGGGGTTATTTTTTCATATAAAGCCATGCCCTTATCACTTAGCATCAAAAATGCAGCGCGCTTATCATGCTTATTTAACTCGCTATAAATAAGCCCTTTATCTATTAGCGTTTTTACTGCCCTTGATACTGTCGACTTATCCATATCCGCTTGAGTACATAACTGCTTAGCTGTGCTTTGGCCTGATTGCGCTAAATTAGCCATTATTCGCCACTGAGGAATAGTTAAATCAAACTCTTTTTTATAAATACTCGAAAAATCATTACTTACCTGTGTTGCTAAGTGTGTTAATTGATAAGGTAAAAATGTCGTTAAATCTATTTTCATATTGAATCACTTATTTATTTACATACGACTTTTATTTGTTCACTTTTATTTACAAGGGTCATAATCAGTGTGTTTGATATTAGTCTCACTTGAGAGTATCTTAGCGTAAATAACAAAAATATAACACTCCCCCACTTTCACAGGAGTCAGTAATGGCGACACAATTAAACTATATGACCGGCTTTGGCAATGAATTTGAAACCGAAGCGCTGCCTGGTGCATTACCGATTGGGCAATTTAGCCCGCAAAAAGTAAAATATGATTTATATGCAGAGCAATTTAGTACCACTGCATTTACCGCTCCGCGCGCCGATAATCGCCGCACGTGGATGTACCGTATTCGTCCATCTGTTGTGCAAGGTGATTACACAGCCATAGACAATGGCTTAATTAGAACAGCGCCTATTACTGAAGTGCCAACGCCGCCTACCATGCTGCGATGGGATCCCATTGATATACCAGCAGCACCTACTGATTTTATTGATGGGCTGATCACTATGGCTGCAAATGGCAGCGCCAATGGGCAAGCCGGTATTGGCATTCATGTTTATGTCGCCAACAAATCAATGGACAAGCGCTTTTTTTATAACGCCGATGGCGAAATGTTATTTGTACCACAACACGGCGAGCTATTACTTAAAACAGAACTCGGGCATTTAAGTATTAAAGCCGGTGAAATTGCGGTTATTCCGCGTGGCATTAAGTTTCAGGTGCAGCTATTAACTGATACAGCGCGTGGGTATATTTGTGAAAACTACGGCCATGCTTATGTTCTTGCTGAGCGCGGCCCTGTTGGCGCAAATGGTTATGCTAATGACCGTGACTTTCACTATCCAGTAGCGGCTTTTGAAGACATTGAAGGCGAATTTGAACTTATTGCTAAATTTAATGGCAATATGTTTCGTTGTGATATTGGTCATTCTCCTCTTGATGTTGTTGCTTGGACAGGTAACAGCGCGCCTTACAAATACGATTTGGCTCGCTTTAATGTCATGAATACCGTTAGCTTTGATCACCCCGATCCATCAATTTTCACGGTACTAACCTCGCCATCAGGCACTGAAGGCGTTGCAAATATTGATTTTGCTATTTTTCCACCGCGTTGGATGGTCGCTGAAAACACCTTCCGCCCGCCTTACTATCACCGTAATATTATGAGTGAATTTATGGGCTTAATAGAAGGGGTATATGATGCAAAAGAGCATGGCTTTGTGCCAGGTGGCATGAGCTTACATAACTGTATGTCGCCGCATGGTCCTGAAGCAGACGTATTTGAAAAAGCGTCAAATGCGGACTTAGAACCACAACGCTACGATAATACGTTGGCGTTTATGTTTGAGTCACGTTATGTAATATCGCCGACTAAATACGCATTAGAAGGTAAAGAGCGTCAAGCTAATTACACTGACTGCTGGCGCACAATCAAAAAACACTTTAATGGCAATCAAGGATAATTGGATTATGAAGCTTTATACTTATTTTCGCTCATCGGCAGCATATCGTGTGCGCATTGCATTAAATCTTAAAAATATTGATCACCAGTTGGTGCCGGTAAACTTACTAAAATCAGAGCAACAAAGCACAGATTACTTACAGAAAAACCCTCAAGGACTTTTACCTTCTTTAGAAACAGAAGACGGCGTATTAGGTCAATCTCTAGCAATTTTAGAGTACCTTGAAGAGCAATACCCTGAAACACCATTGCTGCCTGGTAATGCATGGCAAAAAGCACACATTCGCAATTTAAGTTATGCTATTGCCTGTGATATCCATCCGATTGATAATTTACGGGTACTGAAATATTTAAGTAGTGAGCTCAATGTTGATGATGAAGCAAAAAATAAATGGTACCGCCACTGGGTTGAAGTGGGTTTTGAAAAAATAGAACGCATGCTAGATAGCAAAAACACATTTTGTGCAGGCGACTCGCCAAGCTTAGCTGATGTGTGTTTAGTACCGCAGGTATTTAATGCCATTCGTTTTAAAGTAGATATGGCTGCCTACCCTAAAATAGCAGCCATATATCAGCGTTGTAATGAGTTGGCAGCTTTTGTTGATGCAGCCCCTGAAAATCAACCTGATGCAAACTAATAAAGTAGATTAACTTTTTAGTACACTGTGTATTACCGTTACATGCTCAATTAAATCTAAGCCCAGTTCGGTTAAATAGCCACCATCTGGGCTGTCTATCACTCCCTTATCAAACAAACGCTGTGCGGCACTTAACAAAGCCGGCTCAGCATCAGAATGGAGTTTAATTCCTTGCATTTTGCTCTCGCGTGGAAATTTTGCTAATAGCGTAAATTCGTCAATCATGGTTTGATTAAATAGCATATGTGTTCACCTTTTTATTGTTCTGTGTTTTACTGAAGTTGTCTTACTTACCCTAGCATGTTTTTTTGCTAAGTGTAGTTATTTTAAACACCTTGAGGTTTTTGATGCGTTATTATTTTACTTCGTTTATTACTGTTTTATGCTTGTGTTTTTCAGCTTTAAGCTTCGCTAGCACAATAAAAACGCTTCCTGTTGTTGATGCTACCCAGCTTATAAACACAAACACTCAGTGCTGGTATGATAATAAACGTTACAGCGAAGGAGCTATACTGCAGGTTCACTCAGTTTCGCTTATTTGTGCTGCAAAGTACCCCCAACATAACAACAGTCAATTGATTTGGCTAAAGCTTGATAAGCAAGGTAACCTTATTTACCCCAAGAAACCTGCAACTATTACTGTAAATTAATCAAGGTTAACAATCTGGAATCTGCCAGCCATCTCCAAACTATTAAGATGCGGCGGGATACGTTACAATACATGCAGTTTAAAAAAGCAGTGTGACTATGAATAATCAACCAAAAAACCCGCTACATGGGATAACTTTAGAGCAAATTCTTGTAGAACTAGAGCAACGTTTAGGCTTTAAAACAATGGGTGAACAAGTAAACATAAAATGCTTTACTGATTCTCCGAGTATCAAATCAAGCTTAAAATTTTTACGTAAAACCCCATGGGCAAGAGATAAAGTAGAAGCGCTTTATATCCATACCATTAATAACAAGCCGTTACGTAAGCCTAGAAATAAATCGACTAAGCAGTCAGAATCCCCACAACCTGATACAGCAGGTTTTGTATGGCCTTCTATTAAAAAATAAAAGGCTCAAAAAATAGCAATGGCGTAATACATACGCCTTTCTAATCAGTTGTTTGCTCTTGGCATATTACATTTAACGACGCTGGCTGAATGCTCACCACCACTTTATCTGCAGATTTGACCTCGCCATCAATCACATAATTAAGTCTCTCATCTGCGCTTATCTCAACACGCTTTGCATTGGTATAATGTGAGTTAATGGCAAAATGCGTTTGCGTAATACTGCTAAACATTAGCTCAGCAATACTCAATACCGTCGTTTCATTATCTTTGTTTGGCGTTAACCAGTTTACGTCTAATAATCCATCACGGTGGTCGGGTTGTCCCCCTCCTTGGGCTAAAAGGGTTGTAAATGGGGCAGCATTAGCGACAATAAAGCTATTTGTATTAATAGCTTCAGGCTCATTATCATCGAGTTTGACCATAAGCTTTTGCGCTTTATTCTCGCCAAAGGAATGTAAAAACCCATTTAAATAAGCAAGCTGGCCAGATTTATTTTTCGACTCTCGATCTGCTTTTTCAATCATTGCATGCTCAAAGCCAATGCCAATTAGCAATAACATCAAATCGTTATTACAATATGCGGTATCGATCAGGTTTGTCTGACCATCAATTATTAAATCGCACGCTTGCTCAACAGGAATAAATTTAGATTTTATTCCCATCAGCACATGGGCCAACGCATTAGCTGTCCCCAACGGTATAATTCCTAATCGACACGATGTACCCACCAACACACTGGCAACCTCAGTGACTGTGCCATCTCCACCGCAGGCAATTATAATATCAGGCTCGTGCTCTATAGCTTGTTTAGCCAATGTAATGCCATTTTGTTCCGGTGTAGTTTTTAAAATAGTTAAATCGTAATACGCAGATAAACGCGCAACAATTAAATGCTCTTTTTCAGACCATAACTTAGTGCCTGAAACTGGATTAGCAATTAAGTACGCTTTATTTTTTATCAGTAGCTCCCCCTTACGGTGGCGCTTAACTAAATGGCGTAATTGGCGTTTATTAAGGTTAGCAGTTTCACGTGTTTCTTTGATTTGTGCCAGAATATCATGTACATCTGCATCTTTATTTTGACTCAATAAATACGCTGCCATAACAAACACCGAACGTCCGCGACCTAATGCACAATGCACCACAACACGACGGTCTTTCTTTATATGGTGATGGATCCAGTTAATGGCTTGGTTTAACTGTGAATGTGTAGGCACACTGTGATCAAGAACAGGAATATTTAAATAATCAATATTTTCTTGGGTAGATGTCCACTCAAGTCCATCAAATTCACAGGTAACGTCCAAAACAGCGGTAATACCATTTTCTTTTAATGTATCTATATCTGAGGGGAACAAACGACATGCTAAAAATAGATTATCGTTTATTTGTTGAATAGGCGGTACTTTGTCGCGCTTGCGTGACCACGCATTATAAAATTGTGCACCTAATAAAAAAGGTACAAAAGCCCAGCGAATGTAAAAAGGGATAACGCCATTTTCTCGCTTTCTGAATATTTTCCCCGCATTAAAAAAATAAGCACCGCTGACTAATAGTAGTGAAAGTGCGGTCCAAAAAAACGCAACTGCAAAGTAAATGGAGTTAACCGTTAATCCTAAGACTATAAATACCAATGCTGTTACAAGATAACTTACTGCAGCCCACATGTGCTCTCCTTAAAGTTGGTAACGCAAAATTAACGCTTTTAATATAGCTCAAAGACTGCAAGTAATACGCCAAAAAGCAACTATTCTTGTTTACTGTATTCAGGTATAAAACGCAAGCTTGCAACAAACCGCCAAAAAAACCTAGTGCATTGATAATACTAAGTTATATTTTTATTTTCGGTTTCCATTTCAGCTATTCAAAGCTAGCCTTTATTTATAATATTAACCTTAAAGCTGTTTATAGCTAAGACTA
Source organism: Pseudoalteromonas sp. SCSIO 43095 (assembly GCF_023650455.1). Lineage (NCBI taxonomy): Bacteria > Pseudomonadati > Pseudomonadota > Gammaproteobacteria > Alteromonadales > Pseudoalteromonadaceae > Pseudoalteromonas > Pseudoalteromonas sp. SCSIO 43095. The sequence goes on along the minus strand of NZ_CP087996.1, from coordinate 547,193 downwards.
GCCCTTTCTTTTTTACAATTGTAACGGTCAAATATTCAGGGTTACTTAATAACTTAGCGTATTAATTATCAAACGGCATAAGTAATGTTTTCATCGCTGGACGCAGTGCAATAAGCACGGTTTCTTCTGTTAACTCAGGAAACAGCATTTTTCGTAATAACAATCCTGCCATCACTGAAAAAATCACATTAATGCGGCTTTCAAGTTCTTGCTCTGAATGTGATTTTATTAAACTGCTTTCACTCACTAATAAATCCCGCATTCTGTTACGTGCTTGCGTGTCAGCCTCGCGTAGTAGTAAAGCAACTTTTTTGTTTCTACTCGCCTCTGCCATCATATCTAGGTCAATAACGCAGGCCCCCGTGTCCATATGACGCTGCACACCATGATGTAGACCATCAAGTAACACAGTTAAAATATCACCAGGTTGATCTTCAAACTCTTGAAATATGGAGAACATTTCTTCCATATCTTTTTCAATAATACTTTCGATTATTGCTTCTTTACTATCAAAATAGTTATAAATATGGCCTGCGCTCATACCTGCTGTTCTTGCTATTTCAGCCATACCTGCGCCATGATAACCTTTGCGATGAAAGCAATCAGCAGCCGCTGTTAATACCTGTTCACGACGCGCTTGTGCTTGCACCGGATCAAGGTGTTTTTTATTTTTAGAATTCATTCGAAACTCCATTATCGAGTCACTAGACTCGAAACGTCTAACGTTTACCCTTGATAATAAAGAGGTAAACGTTAAACGGTATCACTTTACTACAGATAAACCAGCCATAACTCACCGGTTTAATGCATGCTAATTACTTTGATCGGTAGTAACTTCCCACCCACCACCAACGGCTTTGTACAAATTAATTTGACTTGCAAGCAAAGCTTGTTGACCGGTGATCAGTTGTTGCTTTGCGCTATACCAAGTTCGCTGAGCGTCGAGCACTTGTAAAAAGCTATCGACCCCTTTATCGTATCGCGCCTGTGACAAGTCATAGGTTATTTTTCGGCTTTGTAGTAGCTGTTCAAGTGCGCTTAATTGGGCATTGTAACCCTCTCTATCAGCAAGCACGTCAGCAACTTCACGAAACGCTTGCTGAATTTTTTGCTGATACGTTGCTACAGCAACTTGTTGCTCTGCATTAGCGACATCTAAATTAGCTTGGTTACGTCCCATATTAAAAATAGGCAAATTTACCGACGGCATAAAGCTCCACGTACCTGATCCTGCATCAAATAAATTACTTAAATCACGTGATGCTGTTCCTGCATTGGCAGTTAAACTAATGCTCGGGTAAAACGCTGCACGGGCAATACCAATGTTAGCGTTAGCGGCTAACAGCTGATGCTCTGCTGCTTTTATATCTGGTCGCTGCGTTAGTAAATCAGAAGGTAAACCCACAGGCACACTAGGCAAGTCTAATAAATAATTTAATGACTTACTTGGCAGTAAATCCTCACCTACCGTTTTACCTACTAATAAATCAAGCGCGTTTTTATCGCGTTTCACTAAACGTTGGTATTTAGCAATATCAGCTTTCGCTGTGGCTACCGTACTTTTAAGTTGTTCCAGCGTAATTTTAGAAGCTGCCCCTAAATCAACACTTTTTTGGGTTAATGATAAGGATGCTTGCTGCGATGATAACGTCTCTTGTGCCAACGCTAACAACTGTTGATCGGTCGCGTAATTTAACCAAGCATTAGCTAGCTCTGCAATTAACGAGACTTGCATGGTGTATAGGCTCAGCTGAGTGGAATAAAGCGTTTGTAATGCTTGCTCTGACTGATTGCGTACTTTACCCCATAAATCTAACTCGTAAGCCGTCATGCCTACCGTTGCACTGTATTGAGAACTTATTTGTGGTTGACCACTTGCTGATAAATCGCCGGGTAAACGCTGACGACTTCCTGATGCATTAAAATCCAGTGATGGATATAACGCTGAATCTTCAATCTGATACAAACCACGCACGCGCTGAACATTTAAAGCAGCTATTTGTAGGTCTTTATTATGTTCAAGACTTTGTGATATCAGTGTTTTAAGTTTTTCATCATTAAAAAACTGCTGCCATTTTAACGAGGACACCTGCTCATCCCCTGTCTCTGATGCATACGCATCAGGGACAGGTAAATTTAGCGCTTCTTGTTGAGGAGCTAACTGACATCCAGATAAAATTGCTAAAGTAAAAGCACTAAAACTGATTGCTCTTAAACTCATTATACTTCCTCCTGCGAGGTGGTTTTAGCTTTTCCTGAAAACAGTCTACGTACTAAAACAAAAAACAACGGTACAAAAATAACAACCAATGACGAGGCGGCAAGTGTTCCACCAATAATTGAAATTCCTAATGCATTTTGTGCACCTGAACCAGCACTTGAGGCAATAGCTAATGGAAGCACACCACACACAAAGGCCATTGAGGTCATTAAAATAGGACGTAAGCGAAGGCGTACAGCGGCAATCGCCGAGTCAACTAAGCTTAAGCCTTCTTCCATTTTATGAATCGCAAACTCAACGATTAAAATGGCATTTTTAGAGGCTAAACCTATGGTGGTTAATAAACCCACTTGTAAGTAAATATCGTTTGATAAGTTACCCATAAAGGCGGCTACAATCGCACCAAAAATACCCAGTGGCACAATTATCATTACTGCAAATGGTACTGACCAACTTTCATAAAGCGCTGCTAAACATAAAAATACAAACAACAGTGATAAGCCATATAGCAATGGCGCTTGGCCGCTACTTGAGCGCTCTTGAAACGAAATACCAGTCCACTCAGAGGCAATACCGTTAGGTAGTTGCTTGACTAAACGTTCCATTTCATCCATTGCTTGCCCTGTACTGTAACCTGGCGCAGCTGTTCCTTGAATTTCCATAGCAGAAAAACCATTATAACGCTCAAGACGTGGCGAACCATAGGTCCAATGCGAACTGGCAAATGCTGAAAATGGCACCATATCACCGCTATCATTACGTACATACCACTTGTTTAAATCCTCTGGCACCATTCGAGATTCAGCATCGCCTTGTAGGTATACTTTTTTTACACGGCCGCGATCAATAAAGTCATTTACATAACTACTACCCCAGGCTGTTGCAAGCGTGCTGTTAATATTAGCTTGCGAAACGCCCAGTGCCTGAGCTTTTGCAAGGTCTACATCAAGCTGGAGCTCTGGCATATCTTCTTGGCCATTAGGTCGTACGCCCGCGAGAATTGGGCTTTGGCTTGCTAAGCCTAATAACTGGTTACGCGCGGCCAGTAGAGCCTCGTGGCCAAGTCCAACACGGTCTTGTAAAAACATATTAAAGCCATTGGCTGTACCTAGTTCCACAATCGCTGGCGGCGGAAATGCAAATACAAACGCTTCTTTAATGGTAGAAAAATAGCCCATTGCTTTACCTGCAACTGCTTGCACAGATAAACCTTCGCCTTGACGCTCATCCCAGTGCTTAAAGTTAACAAAGGCAATTGCTGAGTTTTGGCCAGAACCTGCAAAACTAAATCCAGTCACCGTGAAAATACCATTTACAGCATCCGATTGATCGTTCAAAAAGTGTTTTTCTACTTTTTTAACTACTTCAAGCGTTTCTTCAGTCGTTGAGCCTGCTGGTAATGACACCTGATTAAACAAAATACCTTGGTCTTCATCTGGTAAAAATGCCGTTGGTAAGCTTGAAAAAATATACACCATACCCGCTACAATAAGGCCATAACATAAAAGATAGCGCTTAGATAAACGGATCATACGACTGACAAGACTTTGTGCGCCTGAATTAGTTTTATCAAATCCGCGGTTAAAACCACTGAAAAAACGACCGAATAACGAGCTGTTATCGTGAACATGGCTTGGTTTTAAAAGCGTAGCACACAACGCAGGTGTTAAAATAAGCGCCACCAATACCGATAGTCCCATTGCTGATACCAACGTAATAGAGAACTGACGATAAATAACACCTGTAGAGCCACTAAAGAACGCCATCGGAATAAATACCGCCGACAGCACCATAGCAATACCCACTAGCGCGCCTTTAATTTCATCCATTGATTTACGTGTTGCCTCAAGCGCAGAGAGTTTTTCTTCGCTCATTACACGCTCAACGTTTTCTACTACAACAATGGCATCATCAACCAGTAGGCCTATGGCAAGTACCATGGCAAACATGGTTAATGTATTTATTGAATAGCCAAACGTGTACAAAATACCAAAAGTACCGAGTAACACCACCGGCACAGCAATCGTTGGAATAAGCGTAGCGCGGAAGTTTTGTAAAAACAGATACATAACAACAAAAACGAGTACCACTGCTTCTATTAAGGTATGAACCACTTTTTCAATCGATAGTGATACAAAAGGGGTGGTATCGTAGGGTACAACAACGTCTAATCCCTCAGGGAAAAACGCTTTAAGCTCTGCAATCGCAGCTTTTACACCTTCAGCTGTATCAAGGGCATTGGCGCCACTGGCAAGCTTAATACCTAGGCCTGATGCAGGTTTTCCATCGTAACGAGCTACAACACGGTAGCTCTCGCCACCTAGCTCCACACGCGCTACATCTTTAAGGCGAACAAACGAGCCATCAGCGTTTGCTTTTACTATAATTTGTTCAAACTCTGCTGCGGTTTGCAAACGGCTTTGTGCTGTTACCGTTGCATTGAGCTGCTGGCCTTCAACCGCTGGCATGCCCCCTAATTGACCAGCAGATACCTGTGCATTTTGCGCACTAATTGAGGTGCTAATATCAGCAGGGGTTAATTTGTAGTTTTGCAACTTAGCTGGGTCTAACCAAATACGCATAGCATATTGAGAGCCAAATAGCTGAACTTCACCCACCCCTTCAACACGCGAGATAATATCTTGCACATTAGATGAAACATAATCACCAATGTCGATATTGGTCATGCTGCCATCTTTTGATACAAAACCTAATACCATTAAAAAGTTACGTGCAGACTTAGCCACCGATACACCTTGCCTTTGCACTTCTTCTGGTAAAAGCGGTGTAGCTGTGGCTAACTTGTTTTGCACTTGTACCTGTGCAATGTCTGGGTCTGTATCGGCGCTAAATGAAAGCGTAAGCGTAGCCGAACCACTCGACTCAGACGTAGATGACATATACAACAAGCCATCTAGTCCTTTCATTTTTTGCTCTATAACCTGGGTAACCGTATCCTCTAGGGTACGAGCTGATGCCCCTGGGTAAGTAGCGGTAATGCTAATTGCTGGCGGTGCAATTGACGGGTATTGTGCTATTGGTAAACTTTGAATAGCCAACACACCTGCAAGCATAACCACGATAGCAAGCACCCACGCAAAGATGGGTCTGTCGATAAAAAATCGTGACATTAAAACTCTCCGTTATTGCGCTTTGTCGGCTGTTGCAGACGGTGAAACTTCTGAAGGGCTAACTGGCGCACCTGGGCGAATTTTTTGTAAGCCTTCAACAATTACTTTATCGCCATCAGCTAATCCAGCGGTAACTAACCAGTTAGAGCCAATCGTTCTATCTACTTTTAACACACGGCTTTCTACGGTGTTTTCTTTACTTACAACCATCGCTGTTGGCTCACCTTTGGTGTTTCGGCTTACTCCACGCTGCGGCACTAAAATAGCGTCTTGTTTTACACCCTCAACCACTGAGGCACGTGCATACATACCCGGTAGTAATAACTTATCTGGATTTGGGAATTTAGCGCGTAAAGTTACCGACCCAGTGCTTGGGTCTACAGTTACTTCTGAAAATTGTAACGTGCCTTTAATTGGGTAAATAGAGCCATCTTCCATTTGCAGCTCAACGTCGGCTTGTGCTTTTGAGTCAACACTTAGTGAACCAGAAGAAATGGCTTTTTTAAGTTGAGTTAGCTCGTTGCTTGATTGCGTTAAGTCAACATAGATAGGGTCAAGCTGGGTTACTGTTGCCAGTGCCGTTGTTTGATTAGCACTTACAAGCGCACCAACAGTAACGTTCGATTTACTAATTTGACCACTAATCGGAGAAGATACATGGCTGTAATCTAAGTTTATTTGTGCAGATTTAAGCTGTGCTTTTGCTGTTAATAGCTCGGCTTGTGCTTGCTTGTATGCTGCATCGGCTTCATCAAAGTCTTGCTGGCTTACCGCTTTAATTTCTAGTAATTCTTTATAACGCGACGCTTTAGATTTACTGCTTGCAATACTAGCCTCTGCGCGCGCAACGGCCGCTTTGCTGGCTGCGAGTTCTGCTTCATAAATGTCAGGATTAATTTGATAAAGCGCTTGGCCTTGCTCAACCTGTATGCCTTCTTCAAATAAGCGAGATTGAACAATACCACTTACTTGAGGACGAATTTCAGCAATTTGAAACGCACTAACACGCCCTGGTAATTCTTTTTTAAGTGTAATAGCTTGGCTTGTTAAGGTGACCACACCAACAGGTGTCGCTGCAGGAGCAGAAGCCTTAGGCTGTTCAGCAACCTGATCACAACCACTTAAAGCAACAGAACCAACGAGGGCCGAAAATACAAAAAAAGCGATGCGGGAACGCTGCATGTAAAATACCTTTTAGTTTAGAATGAACGATCATTCTAAACTAAAGTAAAGCAATTAAAAATAGCTACTGAGCAACATTTACACATTTTTACATTTTTACAATTGAATAGATAAGTAACACAAATAACAGCTGAGTTATTTAAGCAACACCCATAAAAAAGCAGCCAATGAACTTTCATTGGCTGCTCTTAAGCTATGTTGGCTGTCATTATTCGTTGTCAGTATTAACTCTAGAGACTAGTAATTGCTCAATACGAATTCCTTCCACGTCCACAACTTCAAATTTAAAACCTGCAAATAAAACAAACTCTGCGCGTTTAGGAATATGTTTCATGGTATAGATTAAATATCCGGCCACGGTTTCATAATGATTTTGATCAGGAAATTCATCAATTTCAAGTACCTTCGCCAGCTCAACAATCGGGGTTAAGCCATCTACTAACCAAGAACTCGCGTCGCGCTCAATAATTAACTCTTCACTTTGATGAGTAATTAAATCGCCCATAAAACCTTTCATTAAATCTTTAACCGTAACAATCCCAACCACCAAAGCATACTCATTAACTACCACCGCAAAAGGATGTACAGCGGTTTTAAACGCATTTAACGCTTCAGATAAACTCAATGTTTCGGGCAAGAAAAAAATATCTTTATCAAGCATGTCATCGTTAATATTTGCCGCCTCACCTTTGAGTACTTGGCGTAAAATATCTTTAGACTCAACAGAGCCAATTAACTTATCAAGATTGCCTTTGCACACTAAAAAGTGATTGTGCGGGTGATCTATAATTTTATTTGCTATATCGTCGCTAGATTCATCAATGTCAAAATAAACAATTTGCTCACGCGGTGACATAACGCTTGATAAAAAACGCGCTTCTAAATCAAATACATTTCCTATTAAATCATACTCTTGTTGCTGTAAACTGCCATATTCAGCACCAGCATCCATCATCGCAACAATATCTTCAGTGGTCACAATATCTTCACGTTCACTGGGCACTTTAAACACCCGTAAAACAATATTGGTTAAGCCATTAAAAAATAGTACCAGTGGCGTGAGCGCAAAAGTAACCCAGCGCATAATTGTCACCACTCTCACCGCAACGGCCTCAGGTAAAATCATCGCTAAACGCTTTGGTAGTAAATCGGCAAATAAAATAAATAACGAGGTAATAATTAAAAACGATAATACAAAGCTAATTTGCCCAAGTAATGGACCTTGATAAAACAGCTGTAGTATTTCTTGCATATAAGGAGACAATGCTTGCTCGCCAACAATCCCGCCTAATATCGCAATCGCATTGAGCGTAATTTGGATCATGGCGAAAAAAGCCCCAGGCTGCTCTTGCAGCTTTAAAACCGCCAAAGCGTGAACATTGCCCTCGTCCGCCATTACTCTTAACTTAATTTTGCGTGAAGCGGCAATCGAAATTTCTGACATCGCAAATAACGCACTCATCAAGATTAATAACGCAATCCCGATTAAATCACCCATTTATAACTCCAAAATAATCGCTTTTACAAGCAAAAGCAGCTGGATTATAGACGCTTTTATAGACAGGGCAATTGATATTTAAATAATATTAATAACTAATAAAAATCAAAAGCTTAATATTTATAGTTTAGACTCATATGAAGAAAAAGCTACGCTAAGTTGTTGCTTTACGTTATCGGGGAGGTTTTTATTACAGGCAAAATATAAAGGGGCTTGATGGGCATTGATTGGCATTAGTAATTCGAGTTGTAATTTATTTAATAAATGAGATTGTTCATGGTTTATTCGCTGCGCAGGTATAACCACTAAATCAATACTCGAACTTCGTGTTTGAATTATCTTAAAAATATTATCAAAACTACTAAACAGCATTAAATTTTCGTTTTCTTTAAAGCCTTTTGAAAGTAGATAATGATGGCTGTAGTTATCTTTTAAAACCGCAATACGGTATTGCTTAGCCTGCTCTAAATTAGTTAAGGAAATACCTTTGCTTTTAAGGGAGTAAAAATTAGTGTCAAATTGGGCGAGTTTAGCAAACCAAATAAAATTATTTTCCCGTTCAGGCGAACGAGAAATGGAAAATATACAGGTTTGGGGATCTCTCAGTGCAATATTGTAAGCCATACTCCAATCGCTTACAGAGATTGAATAATCAATGCCTGCGCTATCAAGCGCCAATCGGACTTTATCGGCAGCATCACCTACTAAATTGTTATTCGCGTCCAGATACTGCGCAGGCGCAAAGTTCTCTGTTACAACAGTAAGTTTAGCCGCACAATGATGGCTTACAATGAGCAATAATACGAAATACCACTTAGTCACAATAACCCACTATATAAAATTTAAGATGTTACTTTTTTGGTAAAAGCAAATTTAATATAGCGGATTAATTACAAATAGCCAATTTTGGGCCTGTGGGATTAACGATTCATTGCTGCAATTAAGAATGCTGAAATTTTAGCGCCTTCTCTAAGCGTCGTCTCTGAGCTTGATTGACCCACTAATGAGCTGTCGGTAAACGGCGCGATTTCCATCATATCTGCTCCGGTTATTGGAAACTCATCGGCAATGGCTGACAAAATATCAAGCGCATGCTGTGGTGTTAACCCATTTTCTTCAGGTGTACCTGTTGCTGAAGCAAATTGAGCATCTAGTGCGTCAATATCAAAGCTTACATACACTTCATCAACCTTGTCAGCCTTTAGTTGCGCGATTGTATCGGCAGCAACAGCGGCTGCGCCACGCTCAATAATTTCAGCAGCCCAGTGCTGTTTAACGCCAAAGGTACTTTCCCAATGTGATTTAGGCTTACCACTTGAGCGAATACCAAATTGAATTAAATGATGTGGCGCGGGTAAAAATTCTAAAATATGGGTACACCAAGAGCCAAAACATAAATCGATGCCCAAACGCTCTACGAGTAAGTCGGTGTGGGCGTCAAAATGAATAATAGCCGTACGTTTACCTTGCTCGCGTTTGGCTTTTAAGTACGCTTTTGTCAGCGGGTAACTAATAGAATGATCGCCACCAATGCCAAAAATTCCTTTATCGTGAAATGTTGCATAAAAGCTATCACATACATCTTCGGTAATAGACAGTGGACTTACGAAATGATCGTTATTGTCATTGCCATAAAGCGCTTTTTGGCAATTGGTAATTGTTGCCTCGTTTAAGTATTTATCGTGTAATAAATGCGGTATTACGCGCACATCACCTAAATCAAATGAACGACACTGTGTTTGCTGGTCAATTAAAGCTGAACGTAAAAATAAAGGCCCCCAGTTAGCACCGCGTAAAATACCACCACCACAATCAGAGCTAATCCCCAGCATAACCGCTTTGTGGGGTGAGTTAGGTAATTCATTTAGCGAGTCACGCCATAAAGCATCGACATTTTCAGTTTGACCATATAATTTATTTCTGAGTGCTGCTTTGCGTTCTTTTGCCGTATTAACCGTGAATACACCATCGCCAGGTGCACATAAACAGTGTTCAACTTTATTTTTAAATGCTTGAAATTGTGTGCTCATTGTAAACCCTTTTTCAATCTGAATATCTTGTCTATTATTGAGTAGTTATGCAAAACGACGAACGCTGAATAAATTAAAAATTAATTGTATGTGGTTATAAAAATCACTGAACGTTGTGTTCTGCGAGGTTAGGTCAGCGGCAAAACAATACAAAACCTACTAACTAACCTTATGAATATAAACAACTTAAAATTTAGCTAACAACTCTTTTAGCTAGCTACTGGTTTGCTCTGAGGTATGAATATAGTGTCTGAGCAAACAAGTCAACTGGCTCATTTTGTTAGTAATTTTAGCCATTGATTGAATATTCAGAGTTAATGAATAAACCAATACGGACATCCGTCCTGTACTTCATTTAGGTTTCTCGTAATCATGCTAAATTGACAACAACTCTTATTAAAAAGGCTTAGTTATGGAAAAGGTATTTCACTTAGGACTGTGTATTGATGATTTAAAAGGTGCAAAACTGGCTATTGTTCCAGGGGATCCAGATCGTGCAGCACGCATTTCACAGTTCTTAGATAATCCAACCTGCCTTGCTCAAACCCGTGAGTTTCACATTTATTTAGGCCAATTAAACGGCCACTCAGTGGTTGTATGTTCAACCGGTATCGGCGGCCCTTCAACGTCAATTGCGGTTGAAGAACTGGCTCAACTTGGGGTACGTAGCTTTCTTCGCATTGGCACAACAGGCGCGATTCAGCCGCACATTAACGAAGGCGATATTTTAATTAGCCAAGCCTCAGTTCGTTTGGATGGCGCGAGTCAGCATTTTGCACCGCTGTGCTACCCTGCTGTTTCTGATTTTTTTGCCACTCAAGCGATGGTAAAAGCCTGTGAAAACCTAAACATCGATTTTCATATCGGTATCACCGCTTCAAGCGATACCTTCTACCCAGGACAAGAGCGTTACGATACGCATTCTGGTTATGTTCCTAAGTCATTACAGGGTAGCTGTGAAGAATGGCAAAAACTAGGCGTGATGAACTACGAAATGGAATCGGCTACTTTATTTACTATGTGTGCCGCTCTTGGCCTACAAGCAGCCTGTGTTGCCGGTGTATTAGTAAATAGAACACGTCAAGAAATTCCTAACGTAGACCACGGCGAGATTGAGAAAAAATCGGTTGCCGTGGTACTTGAAGCCGCTAAAGTGTTACTTGGCTAATGTTGCGCTAATAACCTCAAGTGTTGGCAAGCCAGTAAAGCTTGCTAACACGGCTTTTGCCACCCCAGATTGGTTTTCATGACCAGCCGTTTCTAATAACGTAACTGATTTTACTGTTTGCTTATCAAAGCTCAGTCCTGCTAAAAACAACTGACTCACAGCACTTTGTAATGGCGATAAACTCGGGCTGTACGCTGCATTTTCTGCATAGCTGCCATAAAAATCACCGTTTTCAAACGTAGTTATTTTTACTGCACTGTAATTTTGGCTGTACGGCACATAAGCCGCTAAAGCATAACTCATCAGCTTTTCATCAAGTTGTTCGTTTTCAAAACAATTAGTTTGCTTTGCTGGGTTAAATAAGCTGTGCTCATTGCCTAAATCGGTTGGTCCAAATGAGTGAGGTAATAACTCTGCCAATTTAAAGTTTTGTGCTGGCAGTAAAATATCAAGCTCTTTCGCATCAGCGAGTTCATTCATAAATTGACGACAGTACCCACATGGGACATCACTAATCGCTATTTTAAGAATTTTTTTACCGCCATTTAACCAGGCATTATTAATGGCAGATTGCTCACCGTGCACCACTAAACTAAGTGCTTGATGGTCAAACTCAGCGTTAGCGCCAAAATAAAAAGTAGTGTTTCCTTGTGAATCGAGCCCTTTTACAATTGCGCCGACATGAAATTTGGAAATAGGTGCAACCGAAAACTCTGAAGCCATAGGCACTAAGCCTTGTAATAAAATATCTTCGCTAACATTAAGCTCGGTGCAAAGCGCTGAAATATCGTTTGGGTATAAAATACCGCGTTGAGTTTTTAATTGACTGCGTAGAGCTTGCGTTTGCGCTACGTTTAATGAAATGTGTGAATTGCTAAGTGCTGTATTATGTTGCACTTTAAAAGTTGCTGAAGCCATAATAGTTTTTATTTGATCAATGGCTAAGTAGTGTAAAAGGTTGGCAAACTAAATACCAGCCTATTCAACGTAAAAAAAAGGAACACGTCGTGTGTTCCCTCTAAAACTAATCTAGTTTTGGATTAACCTGTATTACGCATACCCGCTGCAATGCCGGTCATAGTGATCATCAAAGCATTATCTATATCGTTTTCATTGCCTTTATCATCGCCACGAGAACGACGTAATAACTCAACTTGTAATACATTCAGCGGATCGGTGTATGGATTTCTAAGCCCGATAGACTCTTTGATCCAAGGCTGATCAGCCAATAAGCTTTTTTGTGGGCTTAATGATTGCACTAACGTTATAGCTTCACCAAGTTCATCACGTAAAGCTACACCCAGCGGCTTATACATCTCTTCCACCAGCGCATTATCGTAATGCTCACTCAACCAGCTATCCGCTTTACTAAATACCATTTCTAGCATTTCTAAACGCGCCCTAAAAAATGGCCATTGCAAGCTCATTTCACTTAAGGTTTCTATACCGTATTTTTCAAGCGCGGCTTTAAGCCCGCTCAATGCACCTAACCATGCAGGTAACATTAACCGGTTTTGACTCCACGCAAAAATCCATGGAATAGCACGTAAGCTCTCAACCCCTCCATTTGGATTTCGTTTTGCAGGCCTTGAGCCTAAAGGTAATTTTGACAGTTCCAATTCAGGTGTCGCCATTCTAAAGTAAGGCACAAAGTTTTCATCGTGGCGCACCACATTACGGTAATGCTCACACGACACATCGCTAATTAATGCCATTACTTCGCGCCACTGTGATTTAGGCTCTGGTGGTGGCAATAAATTACTTTGTAGTACCGCACCCGCATAAATATTTAAGCTTTGTAATGCCACATTAGGCAGGCCAAATTTAAAGCGGATCATTTCACCTTGCTCTGTTACCCTAAGCCCGCCTTTTAACGACCCCGGCGGCTGAGAATGCAATGCTTGTGCAGCAGGCGCACCACCACGGCCAACCGTACCCCCACGGCCATGGAATAAAATAAGCTCAATACCGCGTTCATCCGCTAGTTGTACGAGCTTATCCATTGCCTCATATTGTGCCCAACCAGCAGCCATCATGCCTGCATCTTTGGCTGAGTCTGAATAGCCAATCATTACATTTTGGGTGTTTTTAATGTGTCCACGGTACCACTCGTTATTTAAAAGTGTAGTGATGACGTTGTGGCCATCGTTTAAATCATCCAAGGTTTCGAATAAAGGCGCCACAGGCAGTTCAAAACCACAGCCTGACTCTTTAAGTAATAGCTGCACTGCTAATATATCAGAGGCAGTTCGTGCCATAGAGATAATGTATAAACCAAAGGTTTTTTCATCTTGTTGCGCAATAACATCAAAGGTGTCGAGCACCTCTTGCACTTCTGGACTTGGTTGCCAATGCCTAGGAATTAGCGGACGACGTGAATTGAGCTCTGTCAGTAAAAAAGCTTGTTTGTCTTGCTCTTCCCATTGATTGTAATCGCCAATACCTAAATGACGAGTTAATTCAGAAAACACATCGCTGTGTCTTGACGAATCCTGTCGTACATCCAGTTTTGCCAAGCGCAAACCAAAGCTATTTACACGATGGATCACATCTAATAGCAAGCCATCAGCAACCACTTGCATATTGCATTTTAACAATGAGCGATAACACACCTCAATTGGGTGCTTAATTTGGTTAATATCAGTTATTAAATCTTGTGATTCTGTACGCTTGTTTTTAATTTTAGCGCTTAAGTACATCACTGTTTCAGCCACTTGGTTTTTAAGCTCTTTGAGCACGGCTCGATAAGGTTCAAACTCTTGCCCTGCCAGTTTAATGAGCTCATCACTGGCATCAGACATTGAAAGTTCAGCACACAAAGTTTCTAAATCACGCTGGTATAAATCCAGCGCCATCCAACGGCCATGATCGAGTACTTGCTTAGTCACCTCAGCGGTTACAAACGGGTTACCATCCCGATCTCCCCCCATCCACGACGTAAATTCTATCGGGCTGTAGTTGGCTGGTAGCTCAAGGCTCAAATGCTGTTTAACATGCTGGCTAAACTCACGTAAAAAACGTGGCACGGCATCCCATAAGCTATTTTCAATTACCGCATAGCCCCATTTAGCTTCATCAACAGGGCTTGGACGAGAACGACGAATATCGTCAGTATGCCAAGCTTGGCTAATAAGCTGCGCAATTCGATTTAATATCGCTTCGCGCTCTTGCGCAAGGTTGTCGGTTCGCTCAAGCGACGCTAAACAATCGCTTAGTTCAACATGTTTGTTAATAATAGTACGGCGAGTCACTTCGGTTGGGTGAGCGGTTAGTACTAAGTTTATGTGGAGCTTTGAGAGTGTGTCGGCTAAATGATTATGATTAAGCTGACCTTGTTCGGCCTTTGCTGCTAACGTTTTTAATGTTTGAGTGAGAGGATTTAGTTGGCAAAAACCAACATCATTAAAACGTGATACGGTATGAAACTGCTCTGCAACATTAGCTAAGTTTAAAAAATGATTAAATGAACGGGCAACCGGTAAAAGCTCCTCATCACTAAGCGCATGGAGTACATCAATTAACGCTTGGCGATCGGCTTCATTGCCACTGCGAGATGATTTTGATAAAGCCCGAATTTCTTCTACTTTATCTAAAATCTCTTGGCCTTGGGCATCTTTAATAGTTTGTCCTAATAATTGACCAAGTAGATTTACATTACCTCGCAAGGCGGCATATTGTTCACTCATTTCTAGCTCTCCTTCGTTTCTTGGAGACCTATTAATATCACTAAGAGGGAATATTTAATAGATCCATTTGCATTGTCTTGTCGTAAAAAAGCATATGTAAAATAAACACAAAGCGATAACATGATCATTTTTTACGATGGCAATTGCCCACTGTGCAATGCAGAAATGCAACATTTAAAACGTGCCGATGTTGATCATAAAATTACACTAGAAGATTTAAATGCGGATGATTTTAGTGAACGTTTTCCTGCAATCGATAAACAAAATGCCATGGATTTATTGCACGCCCAAACTGATAAGGGGCAGATGATTTACGGCTTAGACGTCACTTATCAAGCTTGGCGCACCGTTGGCAAATACCGTTGGCTTAAAATAATTCGTTTGCCCGTAATTCGCTTTTTTGCCGATCATGCTTACACTTTTTTTGCAAAATACCGCCATCATATAAGCCGTTTTTTAATGCCCAATGCGCAGTGTAGTAATGGTCAATGCAATACCAAATCTAAAGGTGAAAAATGAAAACAGTGATTTTATTTGGCGCCAGTAGCGCCATTGCACAATCCTACGTAAGTCATTTAAATCAGCAAGCAGCACAATTTAATATAATTTGTGTCAGCTCATCGAATATTGAGCATAATGATGACAGGGTAACCTATTTCCACAGCGACTACTCGGCGCAAAGCCTAAATGAGCTAACCCAGTCGTTAAAGTCACAACAAATTGAGCTTGCTCAGGTAATAATATTTAATGGTCAATTACACAACGACCAGCACATGCCAGAAAAAAAGCTCGAAGAAATTAACAGTGATTATTTTATGCAGCTTTTGCACTCTAATACACTTGTCCCCCTGCTGTGTTTACAAAGTATAGTGCCTCTGCTTAATCACAAAACTCATTGCACAATTACTGCTTTAAGCGCTCGTGTAGGCAGTATTAACGACAATAAATTGGGTGGCTGGTATACCTATCGCGCATCCAAGTCTGCGCTGAACATGCTATTTAAAACAGCCGCCATTGAACTTGCTCGTCGCGCTAAAAATACCAAACTTGTTTTATTTCACCCAGGTACTACAGATACACAGCTCTCTAAGCCATTTCAAAAAAATGTGCCCGCAGGTAAACTGTTTACCCCTGACTTTGTTGCTCAGCAATTATTTAAATTTACTTACGAAAACCCACAGCTAGAACTCAACGGCGAACCTGCCTACCTAGATTGGCAAGGAAACACCATAAAATGGTAAGGAACAAACACATGCATTTTTCGAAAGACCGCATAGCCGCACTTGAAAAACATACCCGTACACACTTTATCAATTCACTTTCAGGGTTTAAAAGTGCAAACTTAATTGGCACACAAGACTTACAAGGTAATACCAATCTAGCCATTGTCAGTTCAGTTATTCATTTAGGCGCTCACCCACCGCTAGTGGGCATGATAATGCGCCCGCACAGCGTACCAAGGCATACATTCGAAAATATTATAGAAACAGGCGTTTATACTATTAACCAAGTAAATAGTGATATTTACCAGCAGGCACACCAAACATCGGCACGTTACGCTAAAGATGAGTCTGAATTTAATGCAACCGGTCTCAAAACAGAGTACTTAAACGACTTTAAAGCGCCTTTTGTTGCACAAAGCCGACTAAAATACGCAGTAAAATTTGTAGAGAATCAGCACTTAGCTGTTAATGGCACTGAGCTGGTTATTGGCGAAATAATGGATGTTTATGTAGATAAATCAGCACTCCAAAGTGATGGCTTTTTAGACTTACAAGCCATCAATACCGTTGCAGTAACCGGATTAGATAGCTACCACACGGCGAATAAGCTCAATCGTTTACCCTACGCGAAAAAATAGCCCAAGGTTATCAAGTCCTTGGGAATAAGGGACTTGATAACTCTCCCTATTTGTTCAATCCCTTGTTCACTAATCGCAATTAGTTTGAATTGAACGCATTTAGCCTACACACTATGCAAAATTTTGTAGGAGAAATATATGACCACAGTTGGTATTGGTACACACACACCCGAACAAGCACTTGCTAGTTTAAGCAATATGACCCACTCAGTAACGCCAATTCAGGCCGATGAGTATTTAGTGCGTATGGCCAAAGCGCAAGCTTATATGCAAGCTAATAATATTGATGCGATATATTTAAATGCAGGTACTAACTTAACGTATTTTACCGGTATGAAATGGTACGCCAGTGAACGACTAGTCGGCGCTATTTTACCCGCCATGGGTGAGGTGCAATACATTGCCCCCCATTTTGAAATTGGCTCTTTAGATGGCTTTAAAGTCATTGATGGCCCAATACACGGCTGGCAAGAACACGAGAACCCGTTTCAGCTATTCGTTAAAGTGCTTAAACAACTGAATATTAGTGACACCGCTACCGTGGGCATTGATGAAAGCGCACAGTTTTTTATTTTTGATGGCATCAATAAAGCCAGTTCAGGGTTAAAACTAGTTAACGCACAACCTGTAACCGCACATTGTAGAATGCATAAATCAGCCAATGAATTAGCATTAATGCAATGTGCCATGGATATGACTTTAGCGGTTCATCAGGCTACGGCGAGCATGCTTTATGAAGGAATTAGTACAGTAGAAGTCGAAGAATTTATAAAAAAAGCGCATCAAAAAGTAGGTGCTCCGGGAAATTACTTCTGTATTGTATTGTTTGGCCTTGCTACCTCATTCCCTCATGGTGTAAAAGATCCACAAATTTTGAAAAAAGGCGACATGGTCCTTATTGATACCGGATGCAAAGTACACGATTACTTGTCTGATATCACGCGTACCTACGTATTTGGTGAAGCAACCAGTCGCCAGCGCCTATTTTGGGATTTTGAAAAAGCAGCCCAGTTAGCAGCTTTCAATCAAGCCGCCATTGGCAAAACCTGTGAATCGGTTGACGAAGCAGCCCGCAGTTACTTAGCAGCTCAAGGCTTAGGCCCTGAATACCAAACACCAGGTTGCCCACACCGCACAGGCCATGGTATTGGCTTAGACATTCATGAATGGCCATACTTAGTGGGCGGCGATAAAACCCCGCTTGCCACAGGCATGTGTTTTAGTAACGAGCCAATGCTGGTTATTCCAGATGAGTTTGGTGTGAGATTAGAAGATCACTTCTATATGACAGATGACGGACCGCGTTGGTTTACCCAGCCAAGCCACAGCATTGACGACCCATTTGGTTTAAACAGCTAACCTGAAAACATTCAATAAAAGAGCAGCACTTTCGCTGCTCTTTTTATGTTCAATGATTGATAAACTAAACTTCATCTCAATATCCATTGTTATTAAAAAGCAATCCTTCAAGGATCCTTATGAAAAACTTAAAAATAGATATCGTCTCAGATGTAATGTGCCCATGGTGTATTATTGGGTATAAAAACTTAGAAGCCGCATTGGCAGAATTAAAAGACGAAATGAGTGCGGATATTACATGGACCCTTTTGAGCTTAATCCGGATATGCCACTTGAAGGGCAAGACTTAAACGAGCACTTGCAGCAAAAATACAGCTTAACCGAAGAAGAAAGCGCACGAAATCGTCAAAACATGGCGGATGCGGGTGAACGAGCTGGCTTTACCTTTAATTTTGACGGTAAACGCATCATGATCAACAGCTTTGATTTACATCGCTTGCTAATGTGGGCTCGTGAAGAAGGTAAGCAAACTGAGTTAAAACTGGCGTTTTTTGAGGCACACTTCACCGATTTAAAATATTTAAATCAAGAAGATGCATTACTGGATGTGGTAGAAAAAGTAAGCCTTAACAAAAACACAGCCAAGGAAATTTTACACTCAGATAAATACGTACAAGCGGTACGCCAAGAGCAAAATAACTTTAAACAAATGGGAATAACCTCAGTACCTACTTTCATTATAAATGATAAGTACGCGCTTACCGGTGGGCAACCGAGTGAATCGTTTATTCAAGCACTTAAGCAAATAAGTGAAGAAGAAGCCAAGCAGGAGCAATAATTTTTCGGGTTAGGCTGCATTTTGCGGCCTAACATTATTAATTTTTTAAGTTAAACACCTGTCTGTTGTTTAAATTAAGCCCGTCCTCAACATCATGATAATAGCGCTCATAAAGCGCGTTCAACTCACCGCTATCTGCTAACTTTGTTAAGCCTTGCTCTAATAACTCAATGATTGCTTTGTTATTTTCGTTTGCGTAAAAATAATAGTAATTATCGTATTGCAGCATAATATGTGGCTCAATAACAAAGTTATACTGAGGGTGTTTACGTATTTCGGCTTTTATTGCTGTAACTGAACGCGGAAAATAATCGCCAAGTCCTTCATCTAACGCTTTTAACATGCTTTCATAACTCAAATCACCATTAACTGTTAGACCATTGTTTTTTAAAACATAAAAGTCTGACCAACTTTGTTTTTGCAACGCAATAAATGGTTTTAGCTGTGCCAAGGTTTTGATCTCAGAAAATTCTTTTAACCGACTTTGTTTAACCATGAGCAAGCGCTTTGAATGCAGCCCATTGTAAATAGGATAACTTGTGTGTATTAAATTTCTTTGCTCTGCAAGGGCGCTTGGCATAGTTAACCAAGCTAAATCAACATCACCGTTACGTTTGAGCTCTTGCAAAATCCTTTTAGTATTCATTGGCTCAATGCTGTAGGCAATATTGAGCTTTACATTAACCTCTGCAAAGCTCTTTTCTAATAACGTTAAAATATAGTGGTTTTTTGGTATGTCTTGCGTGCTTGGTTTACCGAGCTTAAGGGTGAGCGTTTGCTCAGTGCTACTGGCAAAAAATGCCACTGCCATTAAAATCAAACTGCAGCATAAAATAATAAGCTTCATAGTTATTCCAAGTTGCTTTAGCATGTAACAAACTGAACAAATAATAAGTATAGCGGCAACTTAAAATTGCGTTAGTTTATGTGCGATAAAGTACCTTAATAACATGCCAACCAAATTTCGTTTTTACTAAATGCGGTTCTAAAATTGCACCACTAAAAGCCACCTTATCAAACTGCGGAACCATTTGGCCTCGTCTAAACTCACCTAAATCACCACCTTTTTTACCCGATGGACATGACGAATACTTTTTAGCTAAAGTTTGAAACTTTGCGCCTTTGCCTAATTGCTTGATGATGTCTTCTGCTATTTCTTTATGTTTTACTAAAATATGCAGTGCGTGCGCCGTATTTGCCATGTAAGTGCCTTTTTAATGCTAAAATTTAAACGCCGCGATTTTAGCACAGCCAATACATTCAGGCATCTATTAAAGCACTTATAAATAGTGGGCTTGGTCTTGTTTTGAAGGGATCCTGCAATAGTGATATTTACCAAATAAGGTATATCGATTTGATGCAATTTTATCATAAAGCCAATTGTTAAAACGATTTGGCAACACACTAAATATACCACTAAGTTTCCACGGATAGCCTAGCTGTTTAATCACCTCGAAAAATGCATGGCTTTGTATAAATGCTTGAGCGTTTTCAATATAAACCATAGAGGCAAAATCAGTTGTCGAATAGCCAAAGTGCATTAATATTTGCTGCCCTTTTGGTGATTGTACACTGCATAGTTTAAACATGGCCTGAGGGTCGTAAGCAATAATAAAATTACACCACGCACTACAAAGTTTGCACTGGGCGTCGAACAGTATAATTTTTTGGCTTTTTATTAGCGCGGCGGCATTAGTCATTAATTGCTTCCTCAAGCGAGGGCTTATTGTTGCACTGGTTTTTTTTGTAGCTTGCGCTGCAAAGTGCGTCTATGCATATTAAGCTGCCTTGCAGTCATTGATACATTACCGTTGTTGCTGTGCAATACATGTTGAATATGCTCCCATTCTAAGCGCTCGGGTGACATAACCTCTTCAGGAATTTCGGTTACTGTCGATACCGGCTCTACTTTTAGCGCTTTTAATAAGCTTGCCATATCGACAGGCTTAGTTAAATAGTCATTAGCGCCCAAGCGCATCGCCTCTACGGCTGTAGCTATACTTGCAAAGCCGGTAAGCAATACAATATGCGCCTTGGGTAACAAGTGTCGCAGCGGTGCAATAAGCGCCAGCCCATTTTCATCTGCTAACTTCATATCTAATAAAATACAATCAGGTTGCTGCTGGCGAGCCCTAAGTAAGGCCTCTGTTTGGTTATGTGCAACCTCACAGTTAAAGCTGTGTTTTGTTAAGCGCCTTACCAAAGTGGTAGCAAGGTTAATGTCATCTTCAATAATTAGCAACTTCATAGCGCCGACTCGGTTATTAATAGTGGCATTTGTATCTTGGCCACCGCTCCACCATCGGGGTGATTATAAACAGTTAACGAACCATTTAAACGCTCAAACGTGACATTTGATAGCATAACCGCTATTCCCATGCCTTGCTCGCTGGGCATGAGCTGCCCGCCTAACTCCGCTAACTCGGAGGATAAAAAACCAGCGCCAAAATCCCGAATAATTAACGCAATACTTTGCGCATCTGACTGTTGCCAACTCAACTCTAATTGCATTTGGCCTTTTTTTTCGTTAGCAAGCGCTGCATTTTGTAATAAGTTTAAAATAGCAGGTAGCAGCATGGCATCACTTTTTAATGTGGCTTTAGGCGCCTCATTAAGCCAGTTTATTTGTTGATTAGGGTATTGTAATAGCAACGTATCATGAATTTGATTTTGCAGCTGCTCTGCTTTTATAGGTATTTGCGTGTTTTTATCTCGTAGCTGCATAGAGAGCTTTCTAAAATCATTAAGCTGAGTGCGGCATTGCAGCAAGGGCGCTTGCATTTGCTGAATAATTTCATTGTTGGGATGCTCTTCTACAAGCTCTTCAAACAATAATTGTAAATTAGCAATAGGCGTTGCTAATTGATGAGTAATTTGCGCCGCTGCGCCATCGAGAGTAACCAGTTGTTCACTACGCAACTGTTTCTCTCTAACTTTAGCAATAGTGCGCTCACGTTGTTGTAAAGCACGGTTCATTGCACCAATAACCAACGCAATCACGCAGGCACTGATAACAAAATTAACCCACATGCCAATAAAGTGGCCACTCATGTTCATTTGGTGCATGCTATGCTCTGGCATTTTAATCAGTAGCATGCTGTAGGCAGCGATAGCCAGCACAGCAATATAGGCAAGCCCACGAGCGCTCAATGTAATTGCCGCTATCATAATAGGTAACAATAATAACGACACAAATGCGTTAGTTGCACCGCCACTTAAAGACAACAAAATAGTTAAAAAAAGTACGTCAGCGGTCAGTTGCATCAGCATGCCAACAGGCTTTGCTTGGCTAACATTTCTATAAGCAAAGATACTTGCTAACTGAAAAACCGCCTCAAGCGTAATAACGGCTAGCAACGGCATGAGCGCAATTTGATGCTCTAATAAAAAATAAACGCTTAACACTGCAATAAGCTGCACAGCAATGGCGCCACTGCGCAGCATTAATAACCGGCTAATAGCAGGATCGGTTTTAATTAACACAATAAGATTCACCTGATTGAATATACATTGCTTTGTTATCCATTATAAATAATGCTTTTTAAGTAATGATTTCATAATAAGCGCCTCATATTAGCTGCTCACTCAGCCGCACTCAAGCATATATGGTCAACAAAGTATTTGTATTCTATTAAGCTTAGAAAGCCTATGAGCTATTGTGTAAAACAGGCACAATCATTAAAAGCTTTTAATTAACACAATAAAAACAAGTCAATTACCTTTAAGCAAAAATGCAGCAAATAGTCCGTAAAATAGCAGTAATTACTAAGCAAACCATGCTATAAACTAGTGTTAACAGCTAATTTTTGATATAACGTCCTCATTAGACGAACACGTCATACCACTTTTAAGAGAACACACTATGCCTTACGCACATATCACTGGTTGGGGTAAATGCATTCCACCAGCAAGCATCAGCAACGACGAAATAAGCGAAATTGTAGATACCACCGATGAGTGGATCACCACACGCACAGGTATCAAGGCACGAAGAGTTAGCCATGTAAGTACTGCTGAACTTGCTAGTGTGGCTGCAAAACATGCCATTGCTTGTGCTGGCGTAGATGCAAAAGATATCGATTTAGTTATTTTAGCAACGTGCACCCCCTCAACGGTAGTTGCAAACACCGCCTCATTAGTACAAAAAAATATTGGTGCCACAGGCGCTGCAGCCATGGACACCAACGCGGCATGTTCTGGTTTCTTATATGCTTTACAAGCGGCGACAGCGCAAATTCAAGCCGGTATGATCAAAAAAGCCGTAGTTATTGCCGCTGAGCGCATGACGTGGTACGTAAACTGGGCACGACGCGATAGCGCAGTATTATTTGGTGATGGTGCCGGTGCCGTTGTGCTTGAAGCAGCAGAAACACCTGCAGGCTTATTAGGGACTAAAACCGGTTGTGACAGCGAAGATCGTGATATTTTACACATTACTAATTTTGGCAGTGATTTAAATAAATATGAGCCAATTGGTCCATCAGACCTTTTATTTGAAGGCCGTGAAATATTTAAACGTGCCGTTAAAGGCATGAGTGAAGCCTGTGACGACGTGCTTGAACAAGCCAATCTTAAGTTAGACGATATCGATGTACTAGTTCCGCATCAAGCCAATCTACGCATTATTCAAGCTATTCAAAATCGCTTAAAAGTGGATGACGAAAAAGTAATGGTCAATATTGGTGAATATGGCAACACCTCTGCTGCCACCATTGCAATTGCATTATGTGAAGCCGTTGAGCAAGGCTTAATTAAACCGCATGCAAATATTATGTCGGCGGCATTTGGAGCTGGCCTTACTTGGGCGGCAAGCTATATAAAATGGGGCGAGCGAGTAACGCCTATTGCACTTAGTGATGCTGAGCTTCCACCGTGTAATAAAACGGGTTTAGAGCTTGTTGCACCGGCTGTAAAAGCGTGTAAAGACGCAGAGCCTAGCTAAAAGCTAATATACAAC
Source organism: Pseudoalteromonas sp. SCSIO 43095 (assembly GCF_023650455.1). Taxonomy (NCBI): domain Bacteria; kingdom Pseudomonadati; phylum Pseudomonadota; class Gammaproteobacteria; order Alteromonadales; family Pseudoalteromonadaceae; genus Pseudoalteromonas; species Pseudoalteromonas sp. SCSIO 43095. Next base: position 523,322 of record NZ_CP087996.1, on the reverse strand, counting down.
CATGCACATGTATTGATAAACAGCGCACTGCTTTTAGTGCGCTTTTTGCTTTTTAAGGAAAATATATGCAACTACTAGGCATTCATCATGTAGCCATCATTTGTAGCAACTATCCACGCTCTAAACATTTTTATAGTGAAATATTAAAACTCACGATTATTAATGAGCATTATCGTGCACAGCGTCAGTCTTACAAACTCGATTTAGCTTTACCTGATGGAAGTCAGTTAGAATTATTTTCGTTTAATGATGCGCCAAGTAGACCAAGCTACCCCGAAGCTCAAGGACTTAGACATTTAGCATTTAAAGTTAGGTGTATTAATACTGCTAAACATTATTTAGAGTCACACAATGTCATCGTCGAAAATATTAGAGAAGATGAAATAACCGGCAAAAAATTCACCTTTTTTGCCGATCCAGATGGCTTACCCCTTGAGTTATATGCACTTTAACATCTAATAACTCAAGGTATATTTAATTTAGTTAAATCGATTTTGTAGGTAAGTAAATACTGCACGAATACCCAGTGCCTCACCTCCAGCTGGACGCCCAGGTAATGCACGTAAATTCCATGCCATTACGTCAAAGTGAACCCATGGTGTATTTGGCTCTACAAACTCTTTCAAATAAAGCGCAGCGGTTATTGCGCCACCAAATGGCGTACTTGCACAGTTAGCCATATCAGCCACATCGCTTTTCAAAAATGGTTTGTATTGCTCGAATAACGGCAATTGCCAAACAGGGTCGTTAACTTGCATGCCCGAGTCCATAATGGCATTTGCTACAGCGCGATCCGTTGAGAAAAAACCTGGTAGCTCTGTACCTAAAGCAACGCGGCACGCACCGGTTAATGTAGCAAAATCTATGATTAATTCAGGATCATCGTTTTGTGCTTCGCTTAAAGCATCACACAGAACTAATCGCCCTTCTGCATCGGTATTGTCTATTTCGACCATAATACCTTTACGGGTTTTTACTACATCGCCAGGGCGAAATGCATTACGCGAAACAGCATTTTCAACCGCAGGCACTAAAACACGAAGGCGGATTGGTAAGTTAGCGGCCATAATTAGCTGAGCCAGGGCAATAACATGCGCGGCCCCACCCATGTCTTTTTTCATGTTGCGCATGCCTGAACTGGGCTTTAAATCAAGTCCACCGGAATCAAAACACACGCCTTTACCGACTAACGTAATTTGTGGCGCATCGACTGCCCCCCATTTCAAGTCAAGTAATCGTGGTTTATTTTCACTCGCGCGCCCTACCATATGAATAGTTGGGTAATTTTGCTCTAATAACTCATCACCTATCCACTGCGAAAATTCACCGTCGAATGTATCTGCTAGGTCACTCATGACTTGTGATAAGTGCTGCGGCATCATATCGGCAGCTGGGGTATTAACTAAATCGCGTGCTAAATTAATGGCATCCGCTTGTTGTTTTACTTGTTCATATAATGTTTTATCAGCAATACCAAGCTGAGCTTTAGCGGTGGCTTTTTGTTTGTATTCACTAAACTCATAACCACCTAACACAAAGCCTAAAGCAAGTTGAGCAACTAAAGACTCATCACCTTGAATTTGATAACAACCCGCAGGTAATTTACTGGCAAGCTCGCCAGCAGCCCAAAAATCATCAGCGCTTTGCATTACACAAAATACCTGACTTAGCTCACCCGTTTCTGGATTTGGTACTAGTGCGAGTCCTGATTTTTCAAAATCTGTGTTTGCTAGCCAGCGCTGTACAAAACTCGGTTGCTGCGTAAGCCAATCGGTTAGTTCGTTTTTAACGATAAATGATAGAGGAATTCCTGAAGAGGTATGACGAAGTAAAGCACTCATTAAATGACTCACATAATAGAAAATGATGCCTTAGCATAACAATAAGCACTATTAAAAGGTATAGCTAATTATGTTCTGCTAGCTTACTTCTTCTTTGAGGGCGTTGAGTCTTGCTCTTGGTTTTGTTGAGCAATTTCTTGATCAATTTCTTTAATCGGCTTATTCATACTAAAAGAACTCGGCAATACATCAACCCCTACTAACTGACCTAGTTTAACAACCAGTGGAATAGTTAATGGTGCAAACGGTAATAACGCAAAAACGCCTAGCCCTAGTCCTTTTAATATATCAACAAACTGCTCGTTGGCGCGTTTTAGTTCTGCTTTATTTGTTTGCCCTTGGGTATAACGCCTATAAATTATTAGCATTTCTTTGGTTTCTTGCCTTTCTTGGGCAAGCGCAATTTTAAGCGCGACCATAGCACGACGAAAGCGTAGTTGTTGTCGCTTTTTACTTATTTTAGCAACCCGCCAGGGCGCACGATGGATAACTTTATATAATCGCATAGCCTGTATTCTCACACAGCGCTTTCAGTTCACAAAGAATAATTTACACGCTTTATTCAATCATTTATTCTTAATGTTCATTTTCCTCAGTTTTAATTAAAAACATGCAAAAAAACATACCCAACACTAAACCCGAAAGGCCAAAATCTGATGAGTGCTGCGGCGGCGGTAGTTGCTGTCCATGTGTATGGGATGAGTACAAAGAAAAACTTGCACAGTGGAAAAAACATCATGGTGAAAATATCAATAGCAAGTCAGTTTAATTCAATAATAGAAAGTAGCTAAAATAGCTTATTTAGTTAATAACTATATATCAATGCCTGCTTTTTCCCCCTTTCCCTGCCCTACTTATGATTAACTATGCATTATTTTTAGATAAATCATTTGTTTCAACTTGTTAAGTAGTGATTAATCACCCATTACCCTCTTTAGTTTTTTTATCTATAGTCTATTTCGAGGACTCACAGGAGGTGCGCTTAGTTTATTAAGCTTTTGAAACATCTCCATACGGAATTAATGGTGGCTTTTACTACGCTAAAGCAACCTATACTTTCTAACATGTGTTAATGATACTCAAAAGCGAAATGTGTGGTGCATTTCGCCTTTTTATTGGCCTCAAATAATAATCTTACTCTCGCTTATTTTGCTGTTTTAGGGTTATAGTTAATAAAAAGAATATTGTTTGGATTATGTTACTAAAAAAAGCGGATCATTTATTAGCACAAAACAAGCTTAGAGAAGCTGAGTTTCATTACAAAACGCTTTTACAAGCAGAGCCTGATAATGGTGATGCTCTGTTTGGCCTAGGTAAGGTGGCGCTGCGTTTAGAACAATTTGATGCCGCTGTCTATATACTACAACGAGCGTGTCAGCACCTCCCTTATTTACTAGAACCTTTGTATGCACTAAGTGATGCATTTAATGCGGTTAACTCCCCTGAAAATGCGCAAAAAGTACTCGAGTACGCAACCAGTATTGCCGCAGACAACCCAGATACCCATTATTATTTAGCTCAGCACTATTTAACCTTTGGCGAGCTCGATAAAGCACAGTCAACGCTTGAGGAAGCATTAAAGCTTGGAATAGCACCGGTTACGGCTTATGTTTTATTTGAATTGGTACAATTAGGACGTTTTAATAAAGCAAATAATTACATCGTTCAATTACACCATTTTTTAACTCAAACAAATAACCTACGCTTAAAAATGGTCTGCTACTATGCTTTAGCTAAAAGTTACGACAAGTTAGACGATACTGATCAAGCGTTTAACTATTTTGTGATTGCCAATCAGCAACAACACAAACTCAGTGAATTTAAAACTGAAGATTTAATTGGGTTTTATGATCAACTTATTGAATATAATAATGAAAGTGTGCTCAATTTTGCAAACCTAAATAAGCAGTATCCAGTTACGCCCGTGTTTATTATTGGTATGCCACGAAGCGGCTCAACCTTACTGGAGCAGATGTTAGCAGGACACAGTCAATGGGCAACGCTTGGAGAAGACACCAGTATTAGTAATAAGATAGTCGCTTTTTTAGAACAAAAAAAAGGGTTACGCTACCCTCAATGCTTAACTAAGCTAACAACGCCTTTAATTAACCAAGCCAGAGCCATGTATTTAGATACCTTAAGTTCTTCTGGGAGCAATTGCGCATTTGTGATCAATAAACTGCCTAGCAATTACCAAAACTTAGGGTTAATTTATATTTTATTCCCAGATGCTAAGTTTATTAACCTGAGTCGAAACTTTCATGCAACCGCATTTTCAGTGTTTACTAATTACTTTGCTGAAAACGAACCCTATTTTTGTGATTTAAATGAATTTACTTTGTACCATCAGCTTTATGAAAAATTGATGAGCCATTGGCAGCAATTTAACCGCTTAGCTATTTATAATTTAAGTTATGAGCAGTTAATTGAAAACCCTAAAGATCAATTAACCGCACTATTGAGTTTTACTGGCTGTGAATTTGAACAGACTTGTCTAGACTTTTACAAAAATAAAAGCGCCGTTACAACGCTCAGTAAACATGCGATTAGGCAGCCTGTAAATAACAAAAGCCTTGATAAATGGCAGCGTTATGAAGCCCCTTTACTTAGTCTGCTCTCGTTGCCTCAAACCAATTAAGCACATCCATAAACTGTTCTTGGCGTGCCTGTGGATGGGTAAGCATATTAATATGGTCGTAATCTACTTTGTGCCCAAAGCGGCGGCCATATATTTGCATTTTTTGCACCCCAGTACCTGACTCATCAATAAACTTTTGAATATCGATAGGCTGTGCCAATGCTTTATCTTTTACTGCCGCAATATGTAACGTTGGAGGAAGCGTGAGATTTGCTAATGTTTTAGCGTAATCAAAGCCATCATCACTGTCTATCCACGGATTTTTCTTAGCCCACTGCATGCTTTGATAATGCGACTTTTGAGTTTCATCATCACTGCCCCACTTTAAGCGTTTTGCTGGTAAATAACCGTGTTTTTTCGCCAATATTGGCGCCATAAAATACCAAATTAAATTAGCCTGAAATAACTTTTTAGGGTGGTTATTAAATAGCGAACGCTTTGAACCAAAATAGGCACACGCTTTTACATCGTTTATCAGCTCAGGAAAGCGAGCAAACACGCTATTAAGCAACACCCCACCCCAAGAATGAGCAACTAAAAAGTCAGGTTTTTTACTCTCTAACTGTTCAATTTTTTTAATAAATGCCGGAATATCTTCAACAATCGCCTCAGTTTGTCCATACCGTGCTTGCTTACAAATAGCTGGTTTACTTTCACCACGCCCGCGTAAATCAGCTACGTAGCAACAATACCCGTGTTCAGCTAAAAAAGGCGCTAACCCTTTATTGCTATGAGTGTAAAATATTTTGCCATTTTCTACCGCGCCATGAATTAATAGCACCACAGGCCCACTTGGCTTCTGGTTGGCGATACGGCGCAAATGCAGTGTTTGATGGTCACCTAATTTAATAAAAACAGACTCTTGAGTAACTGCCAAAGCGAATTCCTTATAATTGTTAACAACTCATCCTACCAGTAATACCTGGTAAGCCAAAGGGAAAATATGCACTTTTTCTGTCTGTATTTGTTACTATTGGCTTTTATTCCTGTTGTTAAAAAAGCCTCATGAAAGCAAAATCAACTCGTTCTAAATTACATCCACGCAATCAACACAAAAATGGTTACGATTTTAATTTGCTTACCTCGCAAACCCCTTCGTTAACTGCTTTTTTAATTACGACGCCAGCAGGCAATCAAAGTATTGATTTTAGTAATAACTTAGCTGTAAAAACCTTAAATCAGGCGCTATTAAAAAGCCATTACAACATTAACTTTTGGGACATTCCTGAGCACAACTTATGCCCACCTATTCCAGGTAGAGTAGATTATATTCATTACTTAGCTGACTTACTCAGCGAAGATAATCAGCAGGTTATTCCCACTGGCCGACAAATTAAAGTGCTTGATATAGGCACTGGCGCTAACTTAGTTTACCCGCTAACGGGCAATAGCGAATACCAATGGCACTTTACTGGCAGCGACATCGATTTAGCAGCAATAAAAATAGCCAAGCAGCTCGCTCAGTTTAATGATTTAAAAATAACGCTTAAACAACAAAAAAATCCCGAGCATATTTTTAAAGGGGTGGTTAATGCGAAAGATTTGTATCATTTAACGATGTGTAACCCGCCATTTCACGCCAGTGCAGAAGAAGCCAATAAAGGCAGTGAACGTAAATGGAAAAACTTAGGTAAAGCCCCCAGTAACGCCCTCAACTTTGGCGGACAAAGTAATGAGCTGTGGTGTGAAGGCGGCGAACTGGCCTTTATTTCTAACATGATCAAAGAAAGCGCTCAGTACAGTGAGCAAGTGATCTGGTTCACCTCGTTGGTTTCTAAAAAAGAGACCCTTGCTGCTTTACAAACACAACTAAAACAGCTCCCTATTTGCGACTATAAAATAGTTGAAATGGCACAAGGGCAAAAAGTCAGTCGCTTTATTGCGTGGAGTTATTTTGATAAAACAACCCGTGAACAAATTTGTGAAGAATTCATATAACAACCATAAGGGCCACTCATGATAGATTTTCGCTCAGACACAGTGACCAAGCCTTGCAATAAAATGCGAGATATTATGTACCACGCCCCAGTTAGCGATGATCTATACGGTGATGATGAAAGCGTTAACCAATTAGAAGCCTATGCTATGTCCAAGATGCACTTTTTTGTAGCTCAGGCACACAAGCAAACCTACTTGCATTAATGGCGCATTGTGAGCGTGGTGATGAGTATATTTGTGGGCAAACTGCTCATAACTACAAGTTTGAAGGCGGTGGCGCTGCCGTTATAGGCTCTATTCAATCACAGCCTATTGAAAATGAAGCCGATGATAGCCACTTTGCGAAAACGCGATTACTGAGCCTTGAAAACACCATAGGTGGCAAAGTACTGGGTATTGATTATTTAATTAAAGCACGTGAATTTGTTGATCAACATAACTTAGCACTGCATTTAGATGGCGCGCGAGCATTTAATGTCGCAGCCGAGCTTAACCTTGACATTAAAGAAATCACCAAACATTTTGATTCAGTCTCTATTTATTTATCGAAAGGCTTAGGTGCGCCAGTTGACACATTATTATTAGGTTCTGAGCAGTTAATCGCTAAAGCAAGACGCTGGCGTAAAGTGCTTGGCGGCGGTATGCGCCAAGCGGGTATGTTAGCTGCTGCTGGGCAATATGCCTTAGAAAACAACACGCAACGTTTAGTCGATGACCACGCCAACGCGCGTTATTTAGCACAGCAGTTAAATGAAATTTCAGGCTTTGAAGTAAATATGAGTAATACCACAAATATGGTTTACGCTACGTTTGATAACAGCATAAACATTACAAAGCTAGCAGCCGATTTAAAAGCACAAGGCATTTTTATTAGCCCAAGTAAGCAACTTAGGCTAGTAACCCATTTAGGTATTACTAAAGCGGATATAGATACCTTTATTAAAGCCTTAACGGCCCATATTTAACGCCGCTTTGTAATGCTTGCGGCACACCGATTCATAACGATCGTTGCCGCCAATTTCAACTTGATTACCATCGGCAATAGCCTCGCCATTTTCATCGGTACGTAATACGTGATTTGCTTTGCGCCCACAATGACACACCGTTTTAAGCTCAATCAGCTTATCAGCCCAAGCAAGTAAATACTGTGACCCTATAAACAGCTCCCCTCTAAAGTCGTTACGCAATCCGTAACACAATACGGGTATACCTAACTCATCAACCACATCGGTTAACTGCATAACTTGGTCTTTTGATAAAAACTGACATTCATCCACCAGCACACAATGACGTTTTTTATCTGCATTAAGAGTTTGAATTAGCTCAAATACATCTTTATCTGCATCATAAATATGCGCATCTGCTTGCAAGCCAATACGTGAGGATACTTTACCTACTCCTGCTCTATCGTCAATGGCAGCGGTGAGGATCACCGGCTCCATACCGCGCTCTTTATAATTAAACGCTGATTGTAATAAAGTGGTTGATTTACCTGCATTCATTGCAGAGTAGTAAAAGTATAATTGCGCCATAGCCATGCCTTCAAATAAAAAGTGCGCTTATGCTACCCTAAAGTGCAGAGAATACAAATTTGGAAACATTATTTTATTTATTTTGCTTCATGCTCTAGTAACCATTGCTTGCGCTCTAAACCACCGGCATAACCAGTTAGTTTTTTATTTGCGCCAATAATACGATGACACGGCACAATAATACTGATTGGGTTTTTTCCATTTGCAGCCCCTACCGCTCTCACAGCTTTAGGATTGTTTAACTGCTCGGCAATATCTTTATAAGTCGCCACTTTTCCATAGGGTACGCTACACAATGCCTGCCATACGCTTTGCTGAAATGGTGTGCCGCCGGTATCAAGCTCTAAATCAAACTCAGTACGCGTATGAGCAAAGTACTCATTAAGCTGCGCCACACAAGATAAAACATGCGAATTAGTCACCTTATTTAAAGGCGTACTGATATAACTGGTCGGTGGATAAAACCCCACATAACTAATATCTTTTTCAGTTGCCTGAATAATAATATCGTCAATCGGGCTGGGTAAACTGGTTTGCACTATCATAATTGCTGCCAAAGTTGAAAAGTTAAGTAAGATCGAAATGGTGCGCAGTTCTTAGGTTCAAAAGAACGTACTGCCGCTTGTGCCTTTTTAACGCCTAAATCGCCATTGAGTAAAATATCGGGCTGGCTTTGGCCGCGTAACTTTGCATAATTAACCGTCCATGGGCCAATCCCTTTTAAACTAAGCCATTGATCTAAGTCATCACAATTTGGATTAACGGCACAAAATTCAGCGAGGTTATGCAGGGCATTTTTACGCGCCCGTGGCATTTTAAAGAATGCAAAATCACAGTTTGCTAACACTTCAGGCTCTGGAAAATAGACCTGTTGGTGTTGCTTTTCACCAAGCTGTGTTACTAAATTAGTCACTAGGTTGTGCGCCGCAGTTACACTCACCTGCTGACCTAACACAGCACGAATACCTGCTTCAAAGCTTGACCAAATACCCGGTAGCCTTAAGCCTTTCGTAAGTGGAAATGCATTATTAATGTGTTCGCTTAAATGTGCCTCGATTAGATTTATATCAGCATCTAAATCAAGTACGCGGCGAATGTTGTTAATAATTGGCTGTAAATATTGCGTATTATCTATATCAATTTGCACCCGAAAATGATGTTTATCTGCAACAAACTCAGCATCAAAGCGCCCTCTACACGATTTATAAGTAAAAGTACGCCCATAACTGGTTGGCGTTAACCACTCTATTGGCTCTATTACTCGCTTTGCTAAAAACCCATGCAATGCCCGCCAGTTATACGGCGGACGAAAAGGCAAAATTAAGGTGAGCCCAATATTAGTTGGGTGCCTGGCGGTTCTGAGCGCTGAGGGCGCAATATTAAGTTGTTTTAAAAAAGCATCATTAAAACGCCGAACACTTTTAAAGCCTGAGGCAAATGCTATTTCGGTAAGCGATAAACTGGTTTTTTGAATTAATTTTTTTGCAAAATGACATTGGTTAAATAATCGATATTGCGTGATAGAAATGCCGAAATATTGAGAAAATAATCGCCTTAAATAACGGCTGCTTATTCCTAAACACGTAGCGAGCTTTTCGCAGTCGTGCTGATTATTCTGATCAATTAATTGCTTGGCTCGTAGAGCCGTTGTTTTTGTTCCCTGCCAAGCCGCACTTCCTGGTGCACTATCGGGCCGACAACGAATACAAGGCCTGAAACCAGCTTGCGCGGCAGAGTGCGCAAACTGATAGTAAACCACATTTTTTTCGTGAGCTGTGGGCGCAGGGCAAATTGGCCTGCAATAAATACCGGTACTTTTAACGGCTACATAAAAAAGCCCATCGAAACGCGCATCACGACTTTGACGTGCTTTTTGCCAATGCTGATCACCCATAAAATGCTCTTGTAAATTCGGTAGCGCTTAGCTTAGCAAAAACTAAGCGTATTACTGGCCATATTCGGCACTAATCTTTGTTTGCAAAATCAATTAATGCCTGACCCGTTAAACGATATATAATCCATTCATTTTGTGGCTCAGCGCCCATGCTATTATAAAAATCAATCGCGGGTTTATTCCAATCAAGTACCACCCATTCAAAGCGGCCACAGTCTTTATTGATTGCTCTGTTTGCCAGTTCTTTCATAATGGCTTTACCAGCCCCATTTCCGCGGCTATCAGGGCTCACGTATAAATCTTCTAGGTAGAGGCCATTTTTACCTAACCAAGTCGAGTAATTGTAAAAATACACGGCAAAACCAATTGGCTCATCATCTTGTAAACATATTAAACTGTGCGCCGTTGCGCCTTCACAAAACAGGGTGTTTAAAATGGCTTGCTCATCGGTTTTAACTGCATCAGGTTCTTTTTCGTAAATAGCAAGCTCATTGATAAAGTGTAGAATTGTTTTTGCATCACTTGGCTTTGCATCGCGAATTTCTATTGCTGTGTTCATTGTTATTGACCTTTAAAAAACTACTTTTATGCCTGGCAAGCATCTAATTTAATATAAAAAGTGCTTAACTAATTATAATAATTTAAGCTATTAATACATTTATTTATACCCTAGCATATCGTTTTACATTCAATGAGTAACGTTCATGAGCTTATTTCAATTTAGCCATTAGAGCATTAAAAAAACAAATTAAAACAATGCTTTTATATATGGCAAAAAGTTGTCATTATGAGTACACAGTAAAGCAATGAGGAAGTTTAACTAAGATGGGTCATGGTCATTCACACAGTCACGTTGATGATAACCAAAGTGATAAACAGCTCACTCTTGCCGTATTTATAAATGTTTTACTGACTGCAGTGCAAGTTGTTGGCGGCGTATTTTCTGGCAGCCTTTCATTAATTGCCGATGCATTACATAACCTAAGTGATGCGGCCTCAATTTTTATCGCCCTCGTTGCTCGAAAAATTGGCAATAAGCAGGCTGATACAACCCATCATTTTGGCTACAAACGCGCTGAAATATTAGCCACACTTTTTAACAGTACAACCTTAATTGTGATTGGCTGTTATTTAGTTTTTGAAGCAATTAGCGGGTATGTAAACCCTCAACCTATCAATGGCTGGATCATTGTGTGGGTTGCTGCAGTAGCGCTATTCATTGATTTAGTCACTGCATTATTAACCTTTAAAGCCGGCGCTAAAAACAACATGAATATAAAGGCGGCGTTTATTCATAATGTGTCTGATGCCATGGCCTCTATTGTGGTTATTATTGCGGGTACTTTAATTATTTTATACCAGTGGTATGTAGTTGATTTAATAGCGACTATATTGATATCAATGTATGTTATTTATCACGGCGTATTATTACTTAAAGCCAGCTGCAGCATTTTAATGCAGGCAGCACCCATTGGTTTTGACCAGCAACTTATCAGCAAAAAATTACTACAACAGTTTGCTATTACGCAAATAAAATCAATAAAAGCGTGGCAACTGGACGATACTACCACTCACTGTGAAATTGTGATGCAAACAGATACCCCTATTGAGCTTAATGCCATAAAACACTATTTACATGATGAATTTGCAATTGAACACTGCGTAATTGAGTGTTGTTCATCTTAGTTTGATTATACAAAGTGCTTTGTAATTAAAGCTGATCGCATCCTTATTTTTATGCCTTGTGCAACATAATGCAGAAGACCTGCTAACAATAATCCACTATCGGTACGAGTAAAACCTCTATTTTTAACACAACGCTATATTTAAATCTCTATTACCCCCTTCTTATCAAATACAAATAACAACAATTATCATTAACCTTGCGTTTACTTTAAATTACTCTTAATATTGCGCCCATCATTAATACAACTAAAACCATTCAAACGAAGGACCCGCATGTTTAAAACATCTCTGAGCTTAATAGCATTAATAGTCAGTGGCGCCAGTATTGCAGACGAATCAACGATCCAAAGAAATTTAAATCAAACAGAAATGGAGCACGTTATTGTTTCGGGTAGTCGTGTTTTTGAAAGTATTGATGAGGTTCCTGCTTCCATAACTATTATTAGTCAAAAACAAATAGAAGCGCATTTAAAAGTTAATCCAGAATTACAAAGCCTTTTAGCACAAATGGTTCCCGGCCTTGCTCCAGATACTGGAAGCTCAAGTAATTCAGGACAAACTTTACGCGGGCGGGCCCCACTGATCATGATTGATGGCGTGCCACAGTCAACACCATTGCGTAACGGATCATTAGGGGTGAAAACCTTAGATCCAAGCGCAATAGGTCGAATAGAGGTCATTAAAGGGGCAACGTCGATTTATGGTAACGGCGCATCAGGCGGAATTATTAACTATATTACCAAACAAGCACAAAGCGATGGGCAAACCCAAGGTAAAATAAGCTTATCGAGTCGTTTTAGTGCGGTAAAACTTGAAGAAAGCGCAGGCGCAAGGGTATCTGCAGCATTTAATGGTCGTGCAGATAAATTTAGCTACTTAGTAACTGCAAGTTACGAAGAAAACGGTGTACAACGCGATTCGCAGGGCGATATTCTCGGTTTACAATATGGTTTATCTGATGCCGTTACACAAAATTACTTCACTAAACTTGGCTATGACTTTGATGATGAAAAGCAACTCCAATTTAGTTATAACTACTTCAGCTCACAACAAAAAACCGACTTAGGCGATGTTGTTGGTGATATGAGCCTAGGAGAAAAAACCTACGCGATTCATGTGCCGTCAGAATTACAAAAGCAAGGTAAACCACAAGGGCCAGAAGGCAACAAAAATATAACCTTAAAATACATTGACTACGCACTGCTTGAAAACACACAAATGACGTTAGACCTCTATACGCAAGATATAGAAAATGTGTTTTTCTTTTCTCCAAACCTTGCCAATCCTGATGAGAATTATCAAGGTGGTCAATCCGTTATAAGTTCAGAAAAAAAAGGCGCCAGAGCAACTTTTAATACCCAGGTTGACTTTGACTCAGTTGAAGCGTCATTTATTTACGGAATTGATGCGTTAAATGATGTGACTGCACAACCGCTAGTTGATGGCCGGGTTTGGGTGCCAGAAATGGACATGAAAAGTGTCGCGGGCTTTTTACAAACTAAGTGGGTCATCGCTAATGACTTAATAATAAAGGCCGGTGTACGCAAAGAAAATATTGACCTTAGCGTAGACGATTATCGCACGCTCAAATTATGTAAAACGGCCACGCAATGCTCTGTGCCAATTAGCGTAAAAGGCGACACGGTTGATTACAATGCTACAACCTATAACGTGGGCATTAAATACAATCTAGATGAAAAATTCAGCCCCTTTTTAAACTACTCACAGGGATCTGATATATCAGATATTGGCCGCCTACTTCGCTCTGCCACAGTAAATGATATAGGCCTTATTCAAACACAAGCTTCAATTATCGATAATTATGAAATTGGTTTTAATTCTCAATTCGATGCAGTTCGTTTAGAAGTCGCAGCATATCGAAGCACCTCTGAGCTTGGCACTACAAACAAATTTAATGAAGTAACCGGTGTTTATGAACCGGTTAGAGCACCTCAAGAAATTTGGGGTTATGAAGCCTTAGTAGACTACACCATAAGCCCATCTCTTAAATTACTAGCAACTTATAGTTATGTAGAAGGTAAAAATACTGAAGCCGATATATATTTAGGCTCTAAGCAAATCAGCCCACCAAAAGCCACAGCAAACCTTAACTGGCAGCCTACGGATACCCTGTCACTAATATTAAGTTACTTGTATGTGGGTGATAGAAAACGCTTTGAGCCTAATGATAATGGTAAATATGTTGGCGATCAGGGGCCTGTTGATAACTACACTGTGTTTAATTTAAGTGGTCAGTATCAGTTTGCAGATAGTTGGCAAGGTTTTATCGGGGTAGAAAACTTATTTAACCAAGATTACTTCCCTGCCCGTGCACAATCTTACACCTATGGTGGATACAACATTAAAGGTTTAGGTACAACCGCCACAGTAGGTGTTACTTATCAATTTTGATCACTTACGCGTTCGTACTTTTACGGTATGAACGCGCTTATACCCTCAACTAACTTGCTGATCTAAAATACAAATAACAACCTGTCCATTTGTCAGCCAGCAATGCAAACTTAAACGAGAATCAAACTCAATATTAACCATATGATTTATAAGTAAATTACTTGCAATTCTGTGCCTATATACTAGACTAGCCACAATTAGAATTTTTAGGATAAGCGCTATGAAAGGTAATCAAAAAGTAATCGACGCCTTCAATACATTGTTAGCTAACGAATTAGCTGCTATTGACCAGTATTTTATTCATTCTCGTATGTACGACGATTGGGGCCTAAACAAACTTTATGAGCGTCTTAACCATGAAATGGAAGAAGAAAAAGATCACGCTGATTGGTTAATTAAACGTATTCTTTTTTTAGAAGGCGTACCAAACATGACCAAACGTCGTGATCTGTTAATTGGTGACGATGTAAAAAGCATGATGCAAAACGACTTAACCTTAGAACTTGAAGTGGTTGAGTGTGTTAAAGAAGTTATTGCTATCTGTGAACAACAGCAAGATTATCAATCTCGTGAAATATTAGAAAAGCTATTATTTGATACCGAAGAAGATCACGTTTACTGGTTAGAGCAACAACTGGGGCTGATTGACAAAATTGGCACTCAAAACTATCACCAAGCTCAAATGGGCGAATAAGGACTATATTATGAAAGGCGATAAAGACGTTATTGCAGCGCTAAATAAAGTACTTGCTAATGAGCTTGTGGGTATTAACCAATACTTTTTACATGCACGTATGTTTAAAGATTTTGGTTTTAGTAAACTGGACAAAGCTGATTACAAAGTATCGATACAAAAAATGAAAAATGCTGATCGTTTAATTGAGCGTATTTTATTTTTAGAAGGCTTACCGAACCTTCAAGATTTAGGACGCTTACGCATTGGCGAAAACAGCGAAGAAATGATTGCCGCTAACATGAGCTTTGAACTTGATACAGTAGATGAGCTACGTGCTGCCATTAAACTAGCTGAAAGTAAAAAAGATTATATTAGCCGTGAAGCGCTCGATAACATTTTAAATGAGCAAGAAGAGCAAATTGATTGGCTAGAAACACAGCAACTACTGATTAAAAATACTGGGCTTGAAAACTACTTACAATCGCAACTGTAAATTAAAGTTATAAATACAAAAAAAGCAGCTAAGGCTGCTTTTTTTATGTTTAATTTTTAAATGTTAAACCAATTCGTTTAGATAGGGCCTACTTTTATAAGTTACTATTAAGCCACTTGATCGGTTATATCTGCAATTTGAATCAGTTTACGATTGAGGATCTTTTTAGTACAGCAACAACACTTACCGCATTGGCTGCCCACTTTAAGCTCTTTAGTTAACTCGCGCATGGTAGTAGCACCATCGTCGATGGTTTGCTCAATTTTTTTATCGGTCACACCGTGACAAAGACAAACATACATGAATACAAACAACTCTCAATTTCATTTAGTGGATTTATATTAATCTAAACGAAAATAGTTATCAATTGGTTTTTTATAAAAATTGATTTTTTTGCATTTTTTTTGATCAGTGCCACTTAAATCGAGAATTCACGGCGCGTTGAGAACTTGTTGATTTATATTGAAATATGGCACTTAAATTGAGATTTATTAACTAAATTACACTCTAAAAATAATTATGTTTTTTATTAGGTAAATTTCTTAAACAACGAGAAATCGCTTGAAAACATCTATTACAGTAAGTGATTTGAATTGATAATTTGCCTATCTGTTATACGAAAGCTAATCGGTTTACTTCGAGGTAGAGTTTATTTAGGCCGATACTTTGCGGAGTAGCAACAGCGCATCTTTATTTTTCATTACATAAAGAACTTGTATTCATGGGCAGTTATAGCCGTGGATTGCATCACTCAATAATTACCGGCGGTCTGCTCTGTGCCATAAGCCGACCTTGAGACACATAGAGATTAAGACTGCAAAGATACGAAAGCGGAAGTTAGCTTTGGCCTGTTTAACGACAAATATTCCGACAAAGCAGTCATGACTATTAGTTTATTGTTAAATCTAATCTTTCTTTTCGTTCATCTACTCAATAACCCCACGCTAAACGTGACTTTAGCGTGGGGTTAGAGTTCACAGTAATTTTATCTGGATAGCTCTTTTATTTTTTTCTCTGAAAACCAGCGATATAAAACAGGTAAAACAAATAATGTTAACAGTGTTGCAGTTACCAAGCCGCCAACAATAACACTCGCTAATGGGCGCTGTATTTCTGCACCAACACCATTAGACATTAACATCGGTATCAAACCTAAAGCTGATGTTATAGCAGTCATAAGTACAGGTCTTAATCTTGAAGTAGCGCCTTCAAAAACGGCTTTAGATGCTTCTAGACCGTCTTTAATACGTTGGTTGATACTTTCTACCATAACGACCCCATTCAATACCGCTACACCAAATAAGGTAATAAAGCCAACGGAGCTTGGTACAGACAAGTATTGTCCAGATAAATATAAGGAGAAAACTCCGCCAATTACAGCAAGCGGCACGTTGACCAATATCAGCATAGCTTGACCAACAGAACCAAAGGCAAAGTAAAGTAGTAGTGCGATTAGTGCTAACGATAAAGGTACAACTATAGCTAACCTATTTTGAGCACGTTTTTGACTTTCGAACTGGCCGCCAATCGAAACAGAATAACCTGAAGGTAAGTCAACCTTTTCAGCAATTACCGTTCTGATATCGGCAACCACGCTTCCCATATCTCGATTTTGTACATTTGCTTGGATAACGACTCTTCGTTGTACATCATCGCGTCTAACTTGTGGTGGGCCTGACTCAAATGAGACTGAGGCTACGTCACCCAGTCGCACCCAAGCACCAGTAGGTGATTGAAGCCGAATATCAGCAATAGCTTCTTTGTTACTTCGGTACTCTTCCTCTATGCGAACGTAAATATCATAACGTTCATTACCATTGATTATTTGTCCGGCTTCAACACCACCAATACCATCACGCACAACCTCCATTATGTCACTCACAGACAATCCAAAGCGCGATAGTTCTTGCCTGTTAGGACTTATCACCAATTGCGCTTCACCAGCAATTTGCTCCAATGCAACATCCCTTGCACCTTCAATGTTTTTAATTGCTGTTTCTATTTCTTGACCTTTAGCCGCCAGTACCTCAAGTTCAGGCCCAAACAACTTTATCGCCAACTGAGCCTTAACACCAGATAGTAGCTCATCGACACGAGTCGCAATAGGTTGAGAAAAGTTGAGTAGCAACCCAGGGAATTCTTCTAAAGATCTCTCCATTTTTCCTTGAAGTTCATATCGATTAGATGCACTGGTCCACTCAGAAACAGGCTTCAACCCTATGTAAATTTCGATGTTATTCACAGGCTCTGGGTCTCCACCTATTTCTGCTCGACCAATTCGGCTTAATGCATAGGTTACTTCAGGGAAAGCCATTAGTTTTTCTTCTAGAATTGGTGCCACAGTGAGCGCGGTATCTAAACTGGAAGAAGGTGCAAGCGTTGCTCTTAAGTTTATCGTCCCTTCTTCTAACTCAGGTACAAATTCAGTACCAATTAATGGAACTAATGCAAAGGCAGAGAAAACTAATATAAGTGCGGCTGAAATGACTAATTTGGTGCGTTTTAGTGCGAATGTAAGCCCTTTTCTGTAGAGTTTGTCTAATGGCCTAAGAACAAAGCTTTCCCTCTCTTTTACACCTGACTTAAATAAATAAGTAGCTAAAGCGGGTACAACAAACAACGCAACCACAATAGCAGATATAACAGCTAAAATGATGCTTATTGCCATAGGTTGAAATAACTTTGCCTCAACACCTTCAAAGCTAAATAAAGGCGTAAATACGACTAAAATAATAGAAGCTGCAAAAAATACGGGACGAGCCACTTCTTTACCCGCATTTTGAAGACGTAACTTAATACCATGCTCATCTTGTTCTACATCATGTGGATCAGTATCAGCACTAGGCACTCTTTCTTTTACAGTTTTTAAATGGGTAGAGTCTGGTCTATTTAAATGCTTAAACATGTTTTCAACCATCACGACTGAACCATCAACTAGCATACCAATGGCTACGGCAATGCCACCCAATGACATAAGGTTTGCAGAAATGCCCCACCAAGCCATGATCATTAACGCGATACCAATTGAAATTGGAATAGATATTAGGACAAGGAAGGTTGCACGTATATTCATTAAAAATAGTGCTAATACAATACAGATGAAAATAAATGCTAGTAATAGTGCATCAACTACTGTATCAACGGCTTTTTCAATCAAATCAGCCTGATCATAAAATGGTTCAAAGCGAACACCTTTAGGCAATGCTTGATTAATTAATGGGATTCTTGCATTGATACCATCAATGGTGGCTTTAGTATTAGACCCCATGCGTTTTAAGACAATGCCAGAGACAACTTCACCTAAATTTTCGACTTTACCGTCTTCGGTTTTGCGCGTCATTGTGACAGCACCTTGACGAATTTCACTGCCCATTTCAACTTTAGCAATATCCGAAACCGTCACAACTGTCCCATCAACTGTTTTGACGGGAACTTGTTTGATATTACTAATACCAGCGTCACCACTTTCAAACCAACCTGCACCTCTAATAACAAGCTGCTCTTGCCCACGGTTCATATACCATCCGCCAACATTGGCATTGTTGTTATCTAGGGCACCAACAACGTCTTCTTGCGTTAGGTTATAAGAAAGAAGCTTAGATGGATCTACATTTACTTGGTACTGCCTAACAATACCTCCAAAGGAGAGTACATCAGTAACACCATCGACAGGCATAACGAGTAATTTTACTACCCAATCATTGAGACTCCTGAGTGCCATAGCATCATAGCCTGCATCTTTATCTGAAATAAGAAGGTACTGAAATACTTGGCCTAGCCCTGAGGTGTTTGGCCCCATTTCGGGTGTGCCGACACCTTCTGGTATCAGTTCTTTTGCGGCTTGAAGACGCTCAAATACAAGTTGTCTTGCAAAGTAAATGTCGGTGCCTTCTTTGAAAACAACCGTGACGCCAGACAAGCCTGTTTTAGAAATTGAGCGCACTTGTTCTACATCAGGTAAGGCATACATGACCGCTTCAATGGGGTACGTAATGAGTTGTTCAACTTCTTCAGCAGCTAGTCCTGGCGCTTCAGTATTTACAGCAACTTGAACATTAGTAACATCAGGAAAGGCATCTAAATTTAGTTTTGGTATAACCATAATTGCGCCGACAATTGTGGCAAACAGCGCAATCAAAATCAGGAGTCTATTATTAACAGACCAATCTATTATTTTATTAAACATAGTCTTGCTCCTTAGTGGTTATGCGGATCAAATCCGCCTTTAGCGATTTCAGAAGCAACAAAAAATGCGCCTTTGGTTACAATTCGCGTCCCACTATCAAGGCCAATGATTTCCCTAAAATCACCTAAGGCTCGGCCTAGTTCTACTTCTACAGCTTTAAATTCTCCAGGGTGGTCTTCGACAAATACGGTCCAATCACCATCTGCGCTGCGGATCAATGCTTCTTCTGGCACAGCCATCACTTTCTGCTTTGTGGCAAACTGAAAGTAAACTTTTACAAACATACCTGAATGAAGGTTATCATCAGCATTCTGTACCCCCAATCTAATAATTCTTGTACGAGTTACGGGATCAATTGTATGGGCTTCTTGGATAACTTTGGCATTGTAACTCTGGCCTTCTAATTTAAGTACCGCAGGAGAATCAATTGATAAATTTAGCTTTTTATTTGGAGAAACTTTTGCTTCAACCCATAGTTGTTTTTCATCAGCTAACAACATGACTGAATCCCCAGCATCAACACGTTGCCCTTGGATAAAGTCGTCTTGAAGCACGACACCTTCACGGTGCGCCGTTAATGCATATTGCCCAAATGCTTTAATGTCTTTGTTAGAAATACCATTTATTGCTTTTTCAGTTAACCCTAAAGCAATGAGCTTGCCATAGCTCGCATTGTATGTTGTTTCAGCTTGTAATAATCGACTTTCACTCACCGTCTTATTACCCAGCTTTTTTACACGTTGCCATTCGGTTGAAGCGATTAAATAGTCAGCTTGTGCTTGTGCCATTGCTTCACTAAATAATGTAACTAACTTCTGACCTATTTCTACATACTCGCCAAGCGCTGCATGGCGACTGATAATGACTGACTCTGTACGTGGTGATACCACATAACTTTTATAGCCATTAGCTTTTATTTCGCCAGGTGCATATACGGAGCTAAATTGATATTCAGGCTTAACACTTTCCACTTTAATTTTAGCAAGCGACATCTTCTTTGGATCAATAGTGATACCTTCTTCATGTTCTTCTTCTCCCTCTTTATTACCACCTTCATGGCCGTGCTCGTCATGGTCACCTTTATCTTCTTCATGTCCCTTTTCGTGTTCATGCTCATCTTGATGTTCTTTTTCTTCTTGTTTCGAAACGTTTGTGACAGAACCAGTTCCATCTGACGACTGTGCAAAAGCATCATGATTTGTAGTAAACCCAACTAACAGGCTGCTAATTACTACGGCTAAAAATTTTTTACTAATTACTGTATTCATTTTTGTAACCTATATTTTTAATAAATTTAAGATTTCGTTTTTCGCTACTGAAAAAACAAAGCGCTCAAATCTCAAATTTGGATAACTGACCCATACTTAAAATGAAGGATATTTCTGCAAGCTTGAATTGATTTTCCAAACGTATTCCTGCATGAAGCCCTTCCGCACGTTGATTTAATGCAAGTAAGTAGTCAGAAGTATTAATATCACCAGCTTGCCAGCGCTTATTTAATAAGTTTTCGCTGCTATCTAATCTGCCTTTTGTCAGTTTTTGCCATTGCTCATAATATTTTCTACTGACATTAAGCGATTCATAATTAGCTTTTGCTTCAAAAGACTGCTTTCGATATACCGACTGAAAATTCGCCTCGGCTGCAATGGCTTCTGAATAAGCGGCTTTAACATTATCTGTATAGTTATTTCTGATGTTTAAAGGCATTGAAAAAGTCACACCAACCAAGTCTTCATCTCCACTTTTCCCTGCGCTAACGCCAATGGTTGGATTAGCTTTAGATTCCATAGTGGTTAGTTGAGCTTTAGATTGTTGTCCCTTCCATTTCGCTCTAGCAAGTTTAACTTTTGGATGTTCCTCAACCCACTGGGAGTTAAATGAGTAGCTTGTTGCTCCAAAAGTAAATGAAAACAAATTGGTAGTATTAGGCGTCCAATCAGGCAATAACTCCTGAACCTTTACCTCTGCATTTTTCAAAGCAATTTGAGACTCAGATATTTCACTAAAAATTTGCGACAAGTTTAAATAGACTAGCTCAGCGTCAAGTGGCTCTAGAAGTCCAGCTTTTCGTTTGTCTTCAACAATTCCAACGAGCGTTTGCAATTGCTCTTCTCTTTCTGAAAGTAACTGAGCAGCTTTTTTTGCTGCTTGCCAATTAACTAATGCAGTTAAGGCATTAGCCTTTTTAGAATCGAGTAGAGATAACAATTGTTGCTGGTTTGCATAAACATCAATTTCACCAATGGTTTTATTTGTTGATTGCTTATCCCAAAAATCTATCGTTTGACTGATACCAATAGAGTAATTATCAAAATCACCTTCTTTTTCATAGCTTGCTTCAAGCTCTGGGTTATATACGGCTTGAGTTAAGCTTTTGGCTCTATGATTACTTGCATTAAGTAACTCTTTAGCCGCAACAACTTCGGGATCTTTATTTATTTGACTATCTAGCCATGAAATACTTTTCTGTTTGCCATAAGTGGCAACTGAAAAACTCACAGCCATGCATAAAGACAGGGTTAAACCTGTATTTTTTAAAAATATATACATAAAACTTCTTAATTTTTTAATTTATAAACACGAACCCTTTATCCTTCTCATGGACAAATAGGTCATTAAAAATCAATCTAATTAAGAAATGGGTGGGCGAAGTATCGCTTCAAGGTAAGTATTTGTTTGATCAATTTGATAAGGCGTTTTATTGATAATGTTTAGTTTGCCCGTGGTATTTGAATTACTGACTAAAATCCAAGATAAGTGGCTGCCACTGCAATGACCGCAGTGATGACAATCTTTTTCATTATGCTGCTCATCACCTACATTATCATTTGAGACATTTCGATCATCTGCATGATCATGTTGAGTTTGAAGGTGCTCTATATCTATTTGGTGATTCTCAGATGTTGAGGATGCTACAGCAGTTAACGATTGTAAAACAATCGAAATAACCAAGAGCATTTTTAGTACAACATTAAGGTTCAAAGTTATCACCAGTTAAATATAGTATTTAA
The DNA here is from genome assembly GCF_023650455.1 of Pseudoalteromonas sp. SCSIO 43095. Lineage (NCBI taxonomy): Bacteria > Pseudomonadati > Pseudomonadota > Gammaproteobacteria > Alteromonadales > Pseudoalteromonadaceae > Pseudoalteromonas > Pseudoalteromonas sp. SCSIO 43095. The sequence continues at coordinate 501,015 of NZ_CP087996.1, read as the reverse complement.
AATACTAGCAGAAACTATTTTCTTAAACTAGCTTTTCAATTCAGTTTCCACGCTTTTACATTAAATAATTTTTTATTTGACTCTATAGCCACTATAGATTTTATACTTATTTTAATATTATTACGGAGTGTTAAATATGTCAGAAAAATGTAGTGGTCAGTGTCAATCATCTTCTACCAATGAAGATGTAAAAATTGATACACAATTAGATAACTATAGTGGCGCGTTTGTCAGTACATTTAAAGTACCTCAAATGGACTGTCCTTCAGAAGAGAGATTGATTAGGTTAGCACTTGACTCAATTGAGCCTTCAGTTGGGTTGCAATTTGATATTCCTAGCCGTTTAGTCAAGGTTTTTCATGATGAAAATTTAGATGAGATAACAAAAAAATTACAACAACTCAATCTCGGTGCAGAGTTGGCATCAACTAAAGAAAGTTGCAGCACCGAAGCTGCAAAAGCAAAAGATCTAGCCCAAAAAAATGAGATGAAAGAAGCATCAACGCTAAAATGGTTGTTAGCCATTAATGGAGTCATGTTTTTTATAGAAGTAATTGCTGGGATTATTGCGCAATCTGCTGGCCTTATTGCCGACTCATTAGATATGTTTGCTGATGCTGCTGTTTATGGTTTAGCTATATATGCTGTCGGTAAAAGCATAAGCATGAAACTTAGAGCGGCACATATATCTGGTGTACTTCAAATTATTCTAGCGCTAGGTGCTTTGAGTGAAGTCGTAAGACGCTTTATTTACGGTAGTGAACCTATCTCTTCTTTAATGATGATATTTGGTGGAATAGCACTAATCGCTAACATTGCTTGTCTGTTTTTAATATTTGGCAACAAAGAAGACGGCGCTCATATGAAAGCGAGTTGGATTTTTTCCGCAAATGACGTAATCGCAAACGTAGGTGTAATCTTAGCTGGCTTATTAGTTACAGTAACTAGCAGCCGTTATCCAGATTTAGTGATTGGTTTGATTATTGCTGTTGTCGTTTTAAACGGTGCTCGCCGCATCTTACAGCTAAAGTCTTAAGTAGAAAGTAGTTAAAAGAATGCACCCGTCATATTTTAAACCATATATATCATACGTGATAATGATTTTAATCGCGGTGCAGTCTGTGTTTTTTTCGCAAGAAGAGATTGAAGGAAACTTAATTGAAAGTTCTTTTAATATATCACTAACTGAGTCTATTACCCCGCTAAAAGCTCCTGAAAGCTCTAATTTATTTGAGGAGGGTAATAGCCAAACTTTAATTGATAATTGTAATTTTTGTTGCTGCTGTCAGTTATTTTTAAATACAGATTCTTCTTGTAATATTTTACAAGCAATAGAATATTTCCCTACCTACGCCTTAGTTTCCCCTGAGCTAAAAGGCTATATCTCGGTGCCATTCCGCCCACCTAAATACGCCTAAATTTTATAGAAAATTAAGAAAGGTCAAATGTTAATGACCTAAATATCACATATAAATTTATAGGAAAGTATACATGGCACTTAATACCTGTGTGCATCGCAAGATAGCAATTTTAAGGTGTGTAACACCTCGGCTTAAATATATCGCGTTTCTCGCTTTGTCACTTTTTACATTTAATGTTTATGCCTTTGAGAAGCAGTTAAACCTTCAAGAGGCAATTCAGTGGACGCTTAAACAAAATCCAGAACTTAAAATATTTGATTTCAAGCAAACGGCATTAATTGGACGAGAACAAATCGCAAGTTTAAATCCTGCTTATGAACTAGAGCTTGAAGCTGAGAACTTTGCAGGCTCAGGTGAATTTAATACATTCGACAGTGCTGAATTAACAGTCGCTCTATCTTCGGTTATCGAAATGGGAGATAAACGCTCAGCGCGGATTGGAATTGTTTCAAAATCAAGAACACTACTCACTGCTGAAAAAGAAGTCTCTGCGCTTAATTTAATGGCTCAAGTCACTGAGAAGTACGTGGAAGTACTTGCAGCCCAACAAAGAGTTATATTGGCAGAAAATGCTTTGAGCTTAGCACAAGAAACCTTAGAGATTGTATCTCAGCGTAACCGCGCAGGTGCTACTCCTGAGGCTGAAGTGAAACGCTCAAAAGCAGTTATTGCTCAGGCTAACCTCACCCTTCAATCTGAACAAAAGCGCTTGGAATATCTAAAGCTTTCTTTATCAGCTTACTGGGGAGAAACATCAGTGTCATTCTCTAGAGTAACTGGAGATCTGTTTCAGTTTGGCAATGATAGTGACTTTAACAGCCTTTTTGCGAAATTAGAGAAAAACCCTGCTATTCAAGTTTATGCAAGTGAGCAGCGACTAAAAGAGGCCGAGTTACAGTTGGCTAAAACAGAGTCAACGGCCAATATCAAATGGTCTGTTGGTGTTAGGCGCTCTCAAGAAGCCAATGATACGGCACTGGTCGCTGGCTTTAGCTTACCTTTGTTTGCTGAAAAGCGAAATTCTGGCGCAATCGCTAGTGCGCTAGCAGAGCGTGACCAAGTTGCCATAGAGAAAGAGGCGACTAAGTTAAGATTTAGAAATCACTTACTACGAGCATACTCCAATAGAAAACAAGCCATATTAACAGCTAATTCATTAAAGCAGTCGGTTATCCCAATGCTTGAAGATGCACTGGAAGATACTCAAGACGCCTATCAAAAAGGTCGATATGGATATCTTGATTATGTATCGGCTAGACAAGAGCTGTTAAATGCTCGGCGAACCCTTATTGACGCGGCATCTGCTGCCCTAATTTATGGCGCAGAGATAGAAAAACTAACAAACGAAGCGCTGTCACTCTAAATAAACATCACTTTAAGTTTAATAACAATTTATTGATTCAGTGATTAACTGAATCGTTTAGGAATTCAAAATGAAAAACTATTTACTCGCACTATTGATTTTTATTGGGTATCTATCACCCATTCAAAGTGTTTTCGCTAGTGAAGATGAACATGAAGGCGAAGAAGGCATAAGCAAAATCGACAATAACATGGCAAAAAAGGTTGGTGTTGAAACAGCCTATTTAGCTTCAAAAACGTTGAACCAAACTATCCCTGTATACGGCTCTACGACGATAGGCGCTGAACAATTATTTCAAGTTAGCGCTAGATATAACGGCGTTATAAAGACAATAAACTTCACTGTTGGTGATACGGTAAAAAAAGGCGATCTATTAGCCGTTATTGAATCTAATGAGAGCTTAAATACTTATAAAATAACATCGCCTGTTTCTGGGACTGTTTTACAGCGAAATGGAAATATTGGCGGTATCACGCAAAACACTAGCTTGTTTGAAATCGTCAAATTTGACACCTTGTGGGCTGAATTTAAGGTGTTTACCAGCCAATATAATCAAATCAAAGTCGGTCAGCATGTTGATATTGAGCAAGGTGAACACGCATTCAGTTCAGTCATCACTAATATTATTCCAGCTAAAGATCAGCCTTATGTTTTAGCACGGGTACGATTAAACAACACTGAGTTAAAGCTAACGTCAGGTCAATTATTAAAAGGCAACGTAAAGATAAACCAATTTGAGGTGGATTTAGCGGTCGAGAAAGTTGCCATACAAGAGCTAGGTGGACAATTAGGTGTCTTTGTAAAAGAAAATGAAGAGTACGAGTTTGCACCACTTGTCCTTGGTCGTTCAGACAAAAACTATATCGAGGTCATTGATGGCCTCAGTAAAGACGCTGAATATGTAAACAAAAACAGTTATCTGATTAAAGCAGATATCTTGAAATCTGAAGTAGAAGACGACGATTAGGAGACGCAATATGATTGAATCAATTTTGCGTCTTGCAATAAATAGGCGCTATTTAGTATTAAGCTTGCTGATGGTAATCATCGGCGTTGGTATGTGGAGTTATCAAAAACTTCCCATTGATGCTGTTCCAGATATAACAAACGTACAGGTACAAATAAATACCTCTGCCCCCGGTTATTCACCTTTAGAAGCGGAGCAAAGGGTAACTTTTCCAGTAGAAAACGCATTAGCTGGACTACCAAAGCTGTCTCACACCCGCTCTCTTTCAAGATATGGTTTATCCCAGGTGACCGTTATCTTTGAAGAGGGAACCGATATTTATTTCGCACGCAACTTAATCAATGCAAGATTAGCTGCGATAAAAGGCGTTATTCCCTCTGGCTTAGAGCCAGAGATGGGTCCTATTTCCACAGGGCTTGGTGAAATATTTATGTATACCGTACAAGCTTCTCCTGACGCTAAAATGCCTAATGGAGAGCCTTATACCGCTATTGCCTTAAGAGAAATACAAGACTGGATCATTAAACCGCAATTGGCTCAAGTTAAAGGCGTCATTGAGGTCAACAGCATCGGCGGCTATAACAAGCAGTATCATATAACGCCGAAACCCGAAAAATTACTTTTTCATCAGGTAAGCTTTGAAGACGTTTCTGATGCATTACGTAAAAATAATGATAACCGTGGCGCGGGTTATATTGAGCAAAACGGACAACAAGTGTTAGTGCGCTCCATCGGGCAACTTGCGACAATGGATGAAATCCTCAATGTCATCATCAAAAAGAACGATGGTATTCCTGTAAAAATAAGTGATGTTGCCAATGTTGCTATAGGCAAAGAACTTAGAACAGGGGCTGCTACTCGTAATGGCATTGAGACAGTGCTTGGTACAACCATGATGCTGATTGGTGAGAATTCTCGCACCGTTGCTTTAGAAGTGGAACATAAGCTCAGCGAAATACAAAAATCTCTGCCAAAGGGCATTACCGCAGAGCCTGTTTACGACAGAACAACGTTAGTAGATAAAGCGATTGCAACCGTTACCAAAAACCTCGTTGAAGGTGCGCTTTTAGTTATTGTTGTGTTATTTATTCTACTTGGAAATTTACGTGCAGCTCTCATTACCGCTGCTGTTATCCCTATTTCCATGTTAATGACAATCACAGGTATGGTGCAAGCAGGAGTATCTGCCAATTTAATGAGTCTCGGCGCATTGGACTTTGGCTTGATAGTGGACGGGGCTGTAATCATCGTTGAAAACTCTGTCCGTAGGTTAGCACAGGCCCAACACAACGGTCATAGGCAAGACTTAAGAGAACGCCTAAATACCGTTTTTGAAGCCACTTCAGAAGTGATACGTCCAAGCTTGTTTGGTGTGGCAATTATCACTGTTGTTTACATCCCCATTTTCACGCTAACTGGCGTTGAAGGGAAAATGTTCCACCCTATGGCGGCAACTGTCGTTATGGCGTTAATTTCCGCAATGATCCTTTCAGTTACACTGGTTCCTGCTGCTGTAGCTGTGTTTATGAAAGGTAAAATCAGCGAAAAAGAAAGTGTAGTTATTCGTTCAACCAAGTCTATTTATGAACCATTGTTAAAAATGGCGATGAAATTTCGTTGGATTATTGTTTCATTCTCAACGCTGTTAATGGGGTATAGCCTTTGGTTAGCAACTACGCTTGGGACAGAATTTGTTCCTCAATTAAATGAAGGTGATATTGCACTACAGGCATTAAGAATTCCATCGACTGGCCTAGAGCAATCAGTAGAAATGCAAGAAGTACTTGAGCAACGTATTAAAGCGTTTCCTGAAGTTGATAAAGTATTCTCGCGCATTGGCACACCAGAAGTAGCAACCGACCCAATGCCACCGAGTATTGCTGATATCTTTGTTATTTTAAAACCACGTAAAGAATGGGCCGAACCTTCAAAACCAAAAAGTGAATTAGTTGAAGAAATGGAAAAAGTACTGAAAAACATTCCAGGCAACAACTATGAATTCACTCAGCCTATTCAAATGCGTTTCAATGAATTGATTTCTGGCGTTAGAGCTGATGTCGGCATCAAAATATTTGGTGATGATTTGGATCGGTTATTACTTACCGCAAAAGATATTCTAAATATTGTGAAAACCGTGGATGGTGCCGCTGATGCTCGAATGGAACAGGTCACAGGTGTTCCATCTTTATCAGTAATTCCTAAACGAGAAGCGCTTGGTAGGTATGGATTGAACGTTACCGAATTGCAAGACTGGGTTGCCACTGCGATTGGCGGTGAATCTGCGGGGATCATTTATGAAGGTGACAGACGGTTTGAGTTAGTTGTTCGCCTACCAGAGCAAATAAGAACGGATATCGATAGCTTGAAGCATCTGCCGCTTCCACTTGAGAATGGTAACTATGTGCCAATTGAAGAAGTTGCAGAGCTTAAATCAGAGTCTTTACCCGCGCAGATTAGCCGAGAGAACGGAAAAAGAAGAGTTGTGGTTACCGTCAATGTTCGTGGTAGAGATTTAGGCGGTTTTGTAAAAGAAGTTAAAGCTAAAATTAATCAGGAAGGAGAAATTCCAGCAGGATACTGGCTTGATTATGGTGGAACGTTTGAACAACTAGAATCAGCAAGTAAGCGATTAAGCCTAGTTGTACCGATAACATTGGTTGTTATCCTAGGTATTTTGATTATAGCATTTGGTTCATTAAAAGATGCATTAATCATTTTCAGTGGCGTGCCTTTAGCATTAACAGGGGGCGTATTTTCACTTTATTTAAGAGACATGCCCTTATCAATTTCGGCAGGTGTCGGCTTCATTGCATTGTCAGGTGTCGCAGTATTAAATGGCTTGGTTATGTTGGCTTTTATTCGAGATCTTTGGCATGAAAAAGGCGACCTATACGTAGCGATCATTGAAGGTGCCATCATTCGTTTAAGACCTATTTTAATGACGGCACTGGTCGCAAGTTTAGGTTTTATTCCAATGGCGTTAAACACTGGAATTGGTGCAGAAGTACAACGACCACTAGCAACAGTTGTTATCGGCGGTATTGTATCTTCTACCATTTTAACTTTGTTTGTATTGCCTATTTTATATCAATGGGCGCATGGCGCTGAGAGTAACAAACAGCAATCCGACGAAATCTAAAAGCAAAAAAGCAGCTTAATTACTAAGTTATGCCTAATTAAGCTGCTTTTTATATTGTATGCTCCAAAATTTTATTGATAAAACTTACTCTGCTTCATCCCTACAATTTTCATTTAAAAACTCAAACTCTATCGTCGTATGCGATAAATGATAGGAAGATAATTTAGCTGCAACCTCTTGTTTAAGCTTAATTAATTCTTTAACGTCAAAGTTGTCACTCAGCTCAAGGTGCGCTGTTAAAACGTGACTTTCACCATCCAGTGACCAAAAATGCATATGGTGTATACCATTTACTTCAGGAAATTCAATTAATGACTGCTTAATACGCTCTTGGGTCTCTTTATCGGGTGCAGCTTGAAGAAAAAGCACCAATGTTGATTTAAGATTTTTGAAAACGTTAAATAAGATAAACAGCGTAAACCCTATTGATAATAGAGGATCTAATATCGGCAGTTCAACGAACAACAATACAATAGAGACTATAAGAACGGCAACCCAACCGAGTACATCTTCAAGTAGGTGCCATGTCAGCACTTTTTCATTTAGTGTTTCACCCGCTTTTAATTTGAATACCGCATAACCATTTACGGCAACACCGAGTATGGCTAGCCCTAACATCCCCTCAACTACAGGCATTTCAGGATTGGACAGCTTAGGTATTGCTTCAAATAAAACCCAAATAGAGCCGATAATCAAAACAATACTATTTACCAATGCACCAAAAAGTGTAAGTCGGCGATAACCATAGCTGAATTTGTCTGATGCTTCTTTATCTGAAAAACGACTTAAAATCCACGCAAAACCTATTGAAAGACTATCACCAAGATCGTGAACGGCATCCGCCATTATCGCCGTACTGTTTGTGAGCCAACCACCTATAAATTCGATAATGGTAAATATCACATTAAGGAAAAATGCCCAACCAATCCGGTCGTCTTTACCATGCTGATGACTGTGACTATGGTTGTGCATTTTGTACCTCCAGTACTTTTTTATTTCTTATTTTTGATACATTCATATTAATCAAATGTCGGATCACTCGTTGATACAACCAACGTTTTACACCTGATAGATTAGTACCTTTTTCGAGATAGAACTTATCTGGTGAATCATAAAGCCCAAAGTCGTCATGAATACCTTCTTTTTGAATATAGGTATCCTCTCCACGCCAATCCGTACCGGGTGAAGATAAGCACTTTGTTGCAACACCATAACCACAAAACTCATCTTTTGCTTGGCTAAATTTCTGCTGTAGTGAGCTTAAGTATTGCTCATCCAATATAAAGCCCTCTAAGTTTATCCAACGCCCTTCAAAGTAAACTTCTACCCAACTATGAATGATGTATTTAGGTGCTAACCAAAATACAAGCTTAGGATAGCACCTTTTTATAGTTGCTGATCAATGGTAAAACCTTGGAAACGACACTGGATACCTAGTCCACGCAATAGTGCCATTAACAGATTACCCTTAGTATTACATTGTCCATAACCATCTGCTAGCACATCGCTTGCTGAAATATCATCACTCTTGTTATAGCCAAACATTATTTCATCTTTTACAAACTGATAAGCGGCACCAATTTTGTTGAAATTATCCAAATTTTTCCACCCTCGTTGATCGATCAGGGATTGGATATCTTTGTGTTCAAAATTAACGATATTCGTATTGTTTAAATATTTCTCAGTCATTTTTATATATCCCTTTCGTTGCATACCTATACTATAGATCCTATAGTAACTATAGAGTCAAATGTCTGGGGGAAATTGATGAAAATAGGCGAATTGTCAAAAAAATCGGGCTGTTCAATACAAACGATTAGATATTATGAAAGAGAAGGATTACTGTTAAATCCAAACCGTTCAGAAGGTAATTTCAGGCTGTATGATAGTAAAGCACTTAAACAATTGGAATTCGTAAAGCATTGTCGCAGCCTAGATATATCACTCAATGATATTAAACGTCTTATCGAATTAAAAAATAAGCCAGAAGAAAGCTGCTCTAGCGTTAATGCATTAATTGATCAGCAACTTGCACTAGTGAATAAACGTATGAAAGAATTAAGGGCGCTTAAAGCTGAATTACAACAGATGGCAAGTGCTTGTGGTTCAGACAATACAATTGAAGCGTGCGGCATCATCAAATCATTGGATAGCTAAACTAAATATAACTTTAGATTAGTAGTATTCACAAAGGCAATAATGTAAACCATTGGCAAATTAGCACAATCATTAAATTTAAATGTAGAAACCATTCGTTTTTATGAACGAGAAGGGCTGATTACACAACCTGAAAAACCAATATCTGGTTATAGACAATATGACGAAACAATAGCAGGACAACTTAGGTTTATCACAAAAGCCAAAGCGCTCGGCTTTACGTTAAGAGAAATAAAATCGCTAATGTCTATGGACAGCAACTGCACTCAAGTTGAGCTATTAAGCCGACAAAAGTTAGCAATCATTCGAGACAAAATTAATGACCTTCAACGTTTAGAGAAAGTAATTGTGGATATGACAAATACCTGTATGCAAAACGAAGATCCAACACATTGCCCCATAATTGATTCATTAAAATGATTGACTCCGTACTTATATACGGAGTTTAGAATGATGGTAATATCAACCAATAGACTTTCAAATGATAAATAAAATATTAGACAGAGTAGGCTCTAGTGGCGTTTGGCTAGCGGCACGGCCTGCTTCCCTGCATTAAGGTCACTTGCATCGGCATTAGGACTAGGCTTCTTCTCTCACTTCGAAGGAATAGCTGTAAATACGCTTTTACCTATTTTTGCATCTTTGGAACTATTGGTAAACTTATACAACTGGCACAAAAATAAAAACCATACCAGAGCTGTCTTCAGCATTCTAGGGCCTGTAGCAGTGCTATTAACGCTTTATCCTCTTTGGCTATATGATTGAAGCACATACCTATTTTACTTTGGTATTTGCTTAATGGTCGTTATGTCGGTTTTGGATATCGTAAAACCAGTAAGGGAGCAAACATGCAACGTATGGCTAATTGCCGTCGTTGAAACGATTAACGGTCAATGTCTGCTTTTCGCTCATAGCAGTCTGCCTGATGAAGTCTAAACTTATTCACTTAAACTGTGAGATCTGATATGAGCTAGTACAGCTGATATGCTATTTACGACAAAGTCGCTCGGTAATTAGAGCGACATAATCCCTTGGTAATCACACTAGTACATCATCATGTTTTTAAATTAAAGCTGTTGTTTACTTAACAAACATCCAAATACCGGCAGCGATCATAAACAGGTTTTCTGTTAGGGAGATAAACCCTAGTGGTACGTTACTGTCACCGCCTACACACGCACATTTTAACTCTCGTTTATCTATATAGACTGCTTTTATCACTGAAACAGCACCAACCCCACCTATGAACAATGAAATAGGGGCAATAATATAGGCTGGTAATCCGGCTATCATTCCAATGCCAACAAATGCTTCTAAAAATGGGTAAACATAGGCGTACCTGACTACTTTCATAGCGACTAAGTCATAGGTTATAAATGAATTAGTAAAGCTAAATAAGTCTTGAAGCTTTTGTATTGCTAACACTGCCATTGTTAGGGCTACAAACAGTTCAGCGGTTTGCATTGATAATAAGCTATTATTCGCTGCAAAACTAAATGCCACACTAAGCAAAAAACTAACCGAAAAAATCGCAATCACGGGCGTGTAAGTTGTACCTTCTTGCCCAGCTTTTGGCTTATCAAAGTAATCGAGTAAGTCGTCATAGCCACCTATACGTTTATTATCAATAAATGTTTGAGGTGTAGTTTCTACACTGTGTTGTTTTTTAAATTCATCTGTTTGCTCTCGAGAAGTTAATAGCTGATCATCAACTGTATATCCCTCTCGCTCTAGTAGGTCTTTTGATTTTAAACCAAACGGACAAATATGCTCATCTGTGGCCATTCTAAAAAGTTGGGCTGATTTACTCATGTTTAGCTCCCTTTTATGTATTGGTATAAAATTTTACTTAGCATTAAAATCCGGTACGGTCCTAGATTGTGCTTGCTCCTGAGTTTCTGCTAGGCCATTTTTCTCTATATCCTTTAGTAACCACTGCATTTCTTTAATCTCACGACGCTGTGCCTCAATAATATTTGTTGCAAGCTCTTGGACTCGCTTATCTTTGATTTTTGCCCTTTCACTGGTGAGTATTGCAATTGAATGATGTGGGATCATCGCCGACATCCATGAGCTATCATCAACAGTCGCTTGTGATCGAACTAAAAATAAACTTCCCGCAAATACGGTAACACTTGCAATGAGTACTGTTATATTTTTCTTTTTATCTTTATACATATTGAGCATGAAAAGTAGCATTATCACTGCCATCATGGCTCCCATATAAAGCGCCATATAAGTGCGAGTTTCACTAAAAAAAACATGACTTAGCTGATAAGTATTCAAATACATCAGTACAAACATGACTAATGTTGATGTGGCTATCATTAAGAAAAACTTTAAATACTGCGACATTAGATGGCTCCTTTCTATCATTTACTTTGTATATCATTTATACCAATGGGTAATTCTTACAGGTTATTAGGCGTAAACCCACTATATATTTAATCATTGAATCAATGTTTAATATTACATCAAGAGTTGTGCCATAAGTGTTAAAACTGCTCAGCGTATTTGCTAATATGCTTATAAGTATTTTGCTGTAAATCGTGCGTAAGCATTTCAATATTATATTTATAAAAGCGATCGCCCATTTCCATACCTGGCGTACCAGCAGGCATAGCGGGAACAGAGAGCCCTATCGTCTTTTCAGGATGTTGTTCAGCTAAAAACTGTTTTATATGTTTGGCGGGAACATGACCTTCAAATACAAATCCATCGGCTGAAACGGCTGTATGGCATGACCGCATATTTGATTTTATTTGATACTGAGATTTAATCGTCCCCATGTCATTGACGTTAATTGCTTTTGTTTGAATATTGTTTTCGCTCAAATGAGCAATCCACTTATTACAACATCCACAATTTTTACTTTTATAAACGGTAAGCTCAATTTTAGGTTTTTCTGAATTCTCATAAGTTATTAATGCTTTATGTTTTTTTTCGATACTTATCGCCGAAAATGACATAGTTAATGATAAAAATAACGCTGAGGTAATGTAGATTACTCGCATTCTTAACTCCTTAATTTGACCAATGAATATGAGTGATTTTCCAACCTGTATCGGTGTTTTTTAATGTGATTGATTCCATTCCCATAGACTTAATATCTTTTCCTTTGTACTTTCCTTGAGTTTTACTTCTTGAAATTGAGTAAGCTATGTCTCCATTTGTGTAAACTTGATGCTCTAGTAGTTCACTATTAACAGCACTTAAGAATTTCATATCCGCTATCATATGATGTTTCGCGTATTCATCTGCAGAACGCTCAACACTTCCGCCTTCAAAAATGATGACATCGTCGGCCAGTAATTTACGTGCAGCTTCGCGATTACCTTGTTTTAGAGATGCATGAAATAGGCTGACTGTTTTTGCAGCCTCGCTATCAACATTGACAAAGGCCTTGCCTTTTTTTGAATATTTTTCATCGTCATGTGCACTAACAGTAAAAGAACTAACAGTGCTAAAAATTAGTAGCAATAAAATTTTTAAATTAAAGGATTTAATTAACATACGTTTCCCTTTTTATTAATCGTTAAATAGGCGGACCAACAAGTGTGGTAAATACACTTGTTGTAATAAGTACAAACAGGGCAATTACTATTTCAACAGTAATCGAGCGTTTTAATATACTTATATGGTGTTGTTGAGTGATTTGCGGGACTAAAAAAAGCTTATGCCATGCACCTAGGAGCAGCATCGCGCTGACGAGTAACAGCTTTAATAAAATTAGTTGCCCATAATCTGATGTAAACAATGCAGAAAATGACTCTAGGTACTGCAGGAGCAGAGTTAAGCCCGAAATAAGTAGTACAAATACAATAACAATAGCGAGTTGACCAAAGTAATGCATTAACCGCTTTACTTCACTGGTAGGTAGTAAAGTGCAGCTTTTGTAAAGCGGCCACAATGACCCTAACCAGCTCGCAATGGCAATAAGGTGAAAGGTTAAAATACTTTTCACTAACCCATTTTCGTTTGCACTGTGCCCAGTAAAAGTGAAGCTATAAGCGATAAACCCAAGCATGATTAGTATAACGGCACCGTTTTTATAACCTGCTACGTTATCATCTGATTCCACATTCCACATACATGCGCTAATTAGAGCAATAATAAGCGCTGGTATTCTAAACCTTGCTTGGTCACCTATGACTGATTGCCAAACAATTTCAAGCATAAAGGGGTCAAACATTCCCATAAAGCCTGATTCAGCCATTGCTCCAGCTTCTATAGGTACTTGTAAAAGTGCAGCAATACTACCTGTAACTACACACGTAATTTGCCAACGTTTTAAGAACTGATGAAAGCTAATTAAGTGATGCCCTGCAACATTGCTGTTGCCACACATAAAGCGCATTAATAAAGTGCCCGCAAGCCCTACAATTGCTATATAGCTTGCTAGTTTTAATAATAGTAAGAGCACTGACCATTCACTTAATTGCATGATGTTGCTACTTAATGATTATGTTTGCTGTGGGTATTAGATTGTTCTTGCATCATCTTATGCGATTCATTTTTATGTACCATAAATCTAAACGTGCCAGTCATTTTATGTCCATCACCACCCAGTGCTGTCCATTTAACCGTGTAAGTGCCTTGGGCTAGGCTCGGTAATGACCAATTAAAGTCTGTGCTTGGGGTGGCGCTGGGTTTGAAATCAAAGTTTATTGTTTTATTTTTTTCATCTTTGATGATGACTTTTGCTAGCCTTACTTCACCACTAAAAATTAACGAAAGTTCCTCTGGTCCTTGCATTAACATGGCTTCTTGTGCAGGTATTGATTGCTTGAGTGATATATGCGCTGATGCGGAAAATGTAAGCACTAAACCTAAAATGGCTACTGCAGAGTTAAAAAACTTCATAATTACCTCTTATTTAAAATGATTAAAACCAAAATTTAATACCCGCAACAAATGCGGTGTTGTTGCTACTTTGTCCACTTGATGTGGCATAGTCGGCGGTATTGCCAAATTTATTGCTCCATTCAACGCCAATATAGGGCGCAAACTGGCGTGTAAATTCATAACGAACCCTAAAGCCAATCGCGCTGCTTGATAGGCCACTTCCAAGCTCGTTTTGTTTATCGTTTTTGCCATAAAGTGTAATTTCGGCTCGCGGTTGTATAATTAGCTTTTGCGTGAGTAGTAGTTCGTACTCTGCCTCTAACGTAAATGCGGTATTGCCTCGCTCACCTACGTATGCTGTCATATCAAGTTCAAACCAATAAGGGGCTAAACCTTGTAAGCCAAAAGCCAACCATTGCCGATTTTCACCTTCTTTATTGTAATCAAGACGAACACCTGCTTGAGTATCCCAATATGCTGATACGGCGTGACCCCATAAAATATCGGTTTGGTTTTCTTCAATACTTCCTTCGCTGAAATCACCCTCGGTTTTAATTACCAATCGATCAAAGGTAGTGCCGTACCATGCTTGTAAGTCAAATACACCTGCGTTTGCTTGCTCGTTATATTCAAGACGATCGCCTAGTAATGCGTAAAATGGATGCTCATCAGCGAGTGTTAATCGCTCATTGCCCTCAAGCGCATATGGGCCTTCTGTTAAAGTTGTTCCCGCAGAGTAAGCATGGGGGTCTCTTGCATCTTTAGGTGCACTTCCTCCTTGTGGTTGCATCTTAGCGCTATTCATTTGTGCCATTTCACTTTGCGCTAATAAAGGGAAACTAATTAATGAAGCCCCAGTTAACATTAATAAACTAAATGATTTAGATAGTTTTAATTGTTTCATGATACGACTACCTCTCTAAACATGCCGGCATCCATATGGAATAATAAATGGCAATGCCAAGCCCAGCGCCCTACATCGTGAGGGGTGGTTAAAAAGCTGATTCTTTGTGCGGGTTGAACAGGTATTGTATGACGTCGCACTTGCACATCACCTTGCTCGTTTTCTAAATCACTCCACATACCATGCAGATGCATAGGGTGCGTCATCATGGTATCGTTTTGTAAAATAACTCTTAAACGTTGGTTATGCTTCATATGCACTGGCGTGCTTTTACCAAATTCTAAGCCATCAAATGACCAGCTATAACGTTCCATATTTCCGGTTAAATGCAACTCAATTTCAGCTTCTGGCTCTTGCTGGTTAGTGATCCCTTCAAGTGAGTGTAAATCTGCAAGTGTTAAAACACGGCGACCATTTTTACGTAAACCAATACCAGGATCATCAAGATTTGTTCTAGGCATATCAACGCGCATATCAACTGAAGCTCCATACTCCGTTTTGGCATGACGCACTTTAGGGCTGGCAACTGCCAATGGGTTTTCAGACATACCATGTTTGCTATGATCCATCGCCATTGCACCGTGCTCCATAGCGCTATGATCCATTTCTTTAGAGTTCATACCTGACATGCCAGCCATACCTGCCATTGCAGAATGCTCACCGCCGTGGGTCATATTGCCCATCATATCGGTCATCGTTAACCATTCAACAGGGTCAAGTGCAGGTACTGGCGCATCAATATTAGGCGAGCTTGATAAAGTTCCTTTTGCGTAACCAGAGCGATCCATACTTTGAGCAAAAATCGTATAGGCATCATTTTTAGGCTCAACAATTACGTCGTAGGTCTCACCAGGGCCGAATCTAAATTCATCAACTGTCACTGGTTCAACGTTTTGCCCATCAGCTTGTACAACTGTTAGTTTTAGTTCGGGAATACGAACGTCAAAAAAAGTATTGCTTGAGCCATTAATAAACCTAAGTCTTACTTTTTCTCCAACTTTAAACATTCCTCGCCAATTTGACATTGGCGTACTACCGTTCATTAAAAAGGTCATTGCTGATGCAGATAAGTCAGCTAAATCTGTAGGATTCATTCTCATTTGATTCCACATTTTGCGGCGTTGCAAAGCATTCGAAACACCGCTATTTGAAACGTCATCAAAAAATTCTGGAACAGTGGGCTGATTGAAGTTAAATACATCACTCTGTATTTTTAATTTGCGGAACAGCGCCATTGGGTCATCATCAGTCCAATCAGATAATTGAATAACATGCTCGTTATCTGCACTAATAATATCTTTTTCTCGCGGTTCAATAATTAATGCACCGTACATGCCAGTCATTTCTTGAAAGCCACTATGTGAGTGATACCAATATGTCCCGCTTTGTTGTAATTTAAATTTATAAACAAAGGTTTCGCCAGGCATAATGCCTTTAAAACTGATACCAGGTACGCCATCCATTTGATACGGTAAAATAATACCATGCCAATGGATTGAACTCGGTACTGATAACTTATTTGTTACTCTAATAGTAACGTCATCGCCTTCTTTGAGGCGCAAGGTAGGGGCGGGTATAGAGCCATTGATAGTTGTCGCCATACGTACTACGCCAGTAAAGTTAACCGGCGATTCATCTATAACCAGATCAATTACTTTGCCGCTAAGTTCGGGCACAGTGCCTGTTATTGTTCCTGCTACTAAAGATGATGCAGCATGTAATACACTCGGAAAAGCAGCAAGTACACCTCCTGCAATTAAGCCTTGAACAAATCGTCTTCGTGGTGTGCTAACCTGTTGTGATGACTTTTTAAACCCCATTTCCTTACTCCTTCATACCAGAATATGTATTGAGTATAGAAAATAGACCTGTCTTAAACATGACGCGAACATTACAAAGTTGTAATGTTGGTGTCATGTTGCTGTAGTGACAGATACTGCATAATATTTGCAGAGGTAGTTGTTAGGACTTTAATGAAGGAATTGTATGCGCTTATTAGTTGTTGAAGATGAATCAAAGACAGGAGATTATTTAAAACAGGGACTAAGTGAAGCTGGTTTTCAGGTTTCTTTGGCGCGCAATGGACTTGACGGTCATCACCTAGCAATGACCGACTTATTTGATGTAATAATACTTGATGTCATGTTACCTGACGTATCCGGTTGGAAAATTTTACAGTCGCTACGTGAAGCAGATAACAAAACCCCAGTACTATTTTTATCTGCTCGCGATAGTATAGACGATAGAGTAAAGGGGCTCGAACTTGGTGCTGATGACTATTTAATAAAGCCTTTTGCTTTTGCTGAAGTTTTAGCAAGAGTACGCACTCTTATTCGCCGTGGTGTAGTACAAACAGTTGACGATATACTGATAGTTGCTGATTTAGAAATGGATATTCCAAAGCGAAAAATACAACGTGCAGGCAAGCGTATTTTATTGAGTAATAAAGAGTTTAGCTTACTTGAACTATTGTTACGGCGCGAAGGTGAAGTACTGCCACGTTCGTTAATTGCTTCTCAAGTATGGGATATGAATTTTGATAGCGACACCAATGTGATTGATGTTGCCATTCGTAGGCTAAGAGCAAAAGTTGATGATGACTTTACTGTTAAATTAATTCATACGGTTCGTGGTATGGGCTATAAATTAGAGGTTGAAACTGATGGCTACTAAGTCACGGCCTTTATCACTTACGATGCGTGTTGTGTTGTTTGTGGCTGTAACCGTTATTGCGTGCTTAACTTTAGTTGCCACCTTAATAAATAGTTCGATAAAACATCATTTTTTCCAGCAAGATAGTAGTGAACTGCATGTTATTAATCAATCTATTGAATTAGTTTTAAGACAACAGTATAAATCAAACCTGAAACTTAAAAATGAATTATCTAACGCTGTAGCGGGTCATCACGGTGTTTACTATCAGGTAAATACCGCAAAAGGAGAGCTCATTTTTCAAAGTTCTGAACGAGATTTTAGTGATTTTGTAATGAGTGCTAATGCTTCAGCTGGCTTTAACCGTAACAACATTACCTCATGGCAAAATGATACCCACACCTACCGAGCTCTGGTGAGTAATTTAAGTACTGGGCAACAGCAATACAAAATTACTACAGCGATAGACATGAGCTTTCATTTACACTTTCTCAATCAATTTCAACAAAGTCTTTGGGCTATTATGTTTGGCTCTGCGGTACTCATTTTATTGGTGGCTTGGTTTGCTATACATCAAGGATTGAACCCTTTACGAGGTTTGAGTCAGAAAATGCATGACATCCAAACTAATAAGATGGATGTAAGGCTTGATGAAAATAAAGTGCCTATTGAGCTTGTTAATATGGTGCAGTCGTTTAACTCGATGCTCGACAGGCTCCAAGGTGAATTTATTCGTTTATCAAATTTCTCTAGTGATATTGCGCATGAGTTACGTACTCCACTAACAAATATAATCACTCAAACACAGGTTGGTTTATCTAAAAAAAGACAGTTGTTAGAGTATCAAGAATTATTGTTTTCTAATCTAGAAGAGCTGGAACGACTAACTAAGATGGTTAGTGATATGCTTTGGCTTGCAAAAACTCAGAATGGACTGGTTAAACCCGTTCAAAATACTCTAAAAAGCCATGATGAAATTGAAGCATTATTTGAGTACTTTGATGCTTTGGCTGAAGACTCATTGATTACATTTAAGAAAAAAGGTCAAAACCTTTGTTTTTATTGTGACAAATTACACTTTCGCCAATTATTATCAAACCTCCTATCCAATGCAATAAGGTATGCCCCAAAAGGCTCATCAATCACAGTAAATAGTGAAATATTTACCGCTGATAAAATATGTATTTCAGTGATTAATACTGGGGAGAGAATACCTTCTGAGCATTTACCTTATTTATTTGACCGCTTTTATCGACCCGATAAATCGCGCCAACGACACAGCGATGGAGCTGGTTTAGGGCTTGCAATAGTTAAAGCTCTAGCGCAAGCAAACGGTGGAAATATAGAGGTCAGTTCAAATAATCAAACTACCAGCTTTAAAGTTTTTCTAAATTTAGCTAAAAGCTAATTATTAAATTTAATAACCCAATGTTTGCTTGTACCTCTAGACTTCCCAGCTTTCATTAAACACCGGTTTATAAACTTAAAGTACAAAACGGAAGTAAACTTCCGGTTTCTAACCCAATATTGCTATATTTCGGAAGCAAACTTCCGTTTATAGGAATTCAAAGGTAGTTATCGGAAATATACTTCTGTTTTTGAAAGCGTTGGCCTAGATAGCTATATGAGCCATTTTTCGGGGTCTTATTTGAGCGAAAAGCGGAGGGTCGGGTAAACTCGTTTTTTGGACAAAAATGAGTTAGAGCTGAAGGACGGCTCTGTGCCAAAAGCAGCCCTTGAGTGACTTAGTGATAAAGGCTGCAATGATACGATTGCTGACATTTCACTATTTCTTTTTATGCCTTCTCATTGCCATTAATAGACTGTCATTTAGCTATCGCAACAACTTTGACCTTCTTGAATTGGCGGGCATTTCACTGTTCCATAAGAGCAATATACGCAACAATCGCCTTTCAAAGGCTTTAGGAGAACTTTGCAAGATTCACATTCATAATACCACTGGCAAGCGTTGGTTGGCATTTCTTCAGTTTTACTGAAGCCACACTCAGGGCAAGTAATGGTAGAATTTAACTCTATACTTTGTATGTTTGCTCCTTCAAAGGTTTAACAATGTCTAATACGGACATTACAATCATCAAACAAATACCTACATAAAACAAATAAGTGCTCCATTCGTATTGCCATAGTGGATAGAGGGTTAACAAAACCGCTATAGGGCCAATAACCCCAAGAATACCTCTCGCATGATTTTGGTTTTTATACCAGTTATACAAATTTACCAACAATGCCAGAGTTGCAAATATAGGTAACAAGGTATTTACAGCAATTCCCTCAAAGTGAGAGAGAAAGCCTAATCCTAATGCTGATGCTAACGAGCCGAGTGCGGGGAAGCACCCCGTACAACTAAGAGCCGCAAGCCAAACACCACCTGAGCTAACTTTATCTAAAATCTTATTAATCATTTTTAACGTCTAACATTATTTGAATGATTTGAGTATGAACTCCGTAGGTAGGTACGGAGTCAATACTATTTTAGCGAATCGATTATTGGGCAGTGGGATTGATCGTTATTGTTGCGGCATGAATTAGTCATTTCTTTTATGACGACTTCTAAGCGTTGAAGGTCAGCTATCTTATTTTGAATTACGTTCAATTTCAGCAAGCCTAGGGATTCTACTTTGGCACAATCGCCATCCATTGACATCAATGAAGCCACTTCTTTTAGAGTAAAGCCAAGTGCTTTGGCCTTACAGATGAATTGTAATTGTTTGGTGATTGAGTCGTCATAGACACGATAACCATTTTGAGGTTTTTGAGGCTGTTTTATCAAGCCTTCCCGCTCATAAAACCGTATAGTTTCTACGCCTATATCAAGTTCTTTAGCCAACTTGCCTATTGTTTTCATCGTCCAACCATAAAATCAACTTTAATCATGACATTAGTATATCAATACGAAGTAAAATTGCTCGAACTACAATGACTGGTTTTCACTAAAAGCTGCCCTTAGAGCATTTACGTTAACTCGTCTTGGGGCAGAAATGAGTTAAATCGGAAAGGCAGCTCATGGCACAAATGCGTCTGTTCGATTTGGTTGACTCTATTTGTTCAAATCTGACAGTTTTGGTTAGGTCTTATTAAATGAATTCATTCCGCGCTTATCTTGTTAAGCAAAAATGCTAACTAAATCACTATTAAAAGAAAGTCCGCTTAAGTTATTTTCATTAATCAGAGATTTAAACTCAGCATTGCAATAAAGTGCTGTCCCGCCTTGAATGCATGATTTGAAAACAAGATGTTTGTCTGATTTAAATGATAAGGATTTGAGGCCATCCTCAATACCATTCAGGTAAGCCTTTTCAGTAAGAAATTCGTCTTCTTCTTCGAAAACGAGTGGATTAAATAAAATTAGCTCTTTATCACACCTAAGCGGTATAAATTCCCCGTAAACTTGCAGATAGTTCCCTAGGGCAATATACGCTTTATGGTTCAAAACAAGGTAATTCGAAAATAAGTTTACGTCGTAGGCTTGCTATAAAGCTTCTTTTTCAACTTTGCAGCTAAATCCGTTTTTGACTATATCCGTTATTCTAGTTTTGCCGCTTGGAAAGCCAATCTTGGCTAATATTACTGCTTCTTTATAACTGAGGTTATTTTCTTCGGCAATTTGGTCTGCCATCGATACGATATCTAGGTCAATTATATCGTATGTTCTATCTGGTTTGTGCAATTTATAAATATCGAGTTCCTTTCCCATAAGTAATCCTTTGTGAAGTAATATTTGTGCTTATTAAAGATTAATGAAGCCAGAATATCAACTCCTTCGGCAACGCAAGCAGAACCTCATTGGATACTAGCCAAATTTTATTAGGCTGGATTACTAAAGGAGTGCGCGTTAGTTATACCTATACTCTATTCATTTATTAGCTTTTACTGTATTCATTTATTAGCTTTTAATGTAAAACTAGCAACATTTACAAAATACAGATTCTCATCTTTGCCTACCAAAGCCCCTAGGTATCTACCGTAATGTAGAGCTCATGACCTTTAAAAGTAAAATAGACAGATTAGAAGGCGCTAATCGCCTTATTTATCTTCCATAATATCTTTAAGTGCAATGCGCTTTAGCTTAGTACCATCGCGATACCCTTTTACTAACAATTCATCTAATACAGCGCCGGTGTAAAAGGTATAGCCATTTTCTTCATCAACGGGAAGCTCATAAACAGAGCCTGATATTTGAGGCCAAATCCAATAATTCCCACAGGCTGATAAGTGGGGTAGAACCATTGAACCTGAGCTTACTCTCCATTCATCATCATTTTTCCACGAACAAAACAACACATAGCAGGGTTTGCTATCAATAGTTTGAAACGTTAAAACAACCCACCCTTCTGGCTTGTGTTTCATATGTCACTCCATCTTGTTTACAAAAAAATTTAAGCCTCCATTAACCTTAACTTAATAAACAAGAACACCCCCTCTTTTTTCTTAAAAAACACAAAAAATAAAAATGCTTAAATTAACCTAGAATTAATATCGTTGGCATTTTATGAATTTTAAAACCCAAATCAAAGACACTTAAAGAAGATAGCGAGAGGTCTGACCAGTTTAACCTTCTCTATTTCTGTAATATCTGCAATCATAGTGACTGCCTTATGAAAAGCATCAACTTTGCTGGGTCCAGGTGTGAAATTTTAAATTTAAGCTTTTGGGGGTAGCGCGGAATATTAATTACGCTTTGGGTGTTTTACTTGAACATAACAACGTCATGTTAAACACAAACATAAAACCGGTTTGGATAAGGTAAAAACAACTCGAGAAACCTTCACAGTACTTTAAAGATAAATTTTTTTTGAGAATAAATAATTTGCTCGTAGAAAAAACATTGAACTTAACTTTTGAATTTTAAAGTGAGATTAACCCTTGAAAATAAAACAAAATTTTCAGTGGCTCCAAGGATTGATAAGCCTAATTATGACGAAAGGAATAATGTAAAAATGCTTACCAAGAACAACTATTCTAAAGATAAACCTTTTAATTTATCACCCATTATCTATAGTGTAAAGACATTTATTTTTTGGGAGGTAAAATTATGACCGTTACAAAGACGAACGCTAACGTTCACAGAGGTCGATTTGTTATACGATTTTACTCCCATAAAAATCAGTGCGCACTTAATCCCGAGTCATTTCAGGAGCTGATCCTGGCTTTTAAACTGGAATGTGACCCTAATGTGAAGCTGTTTGCCACCCAGCCTGAGCAAATAGAAGTGACTATAGACAAAAAAGTTTACCGCTATACACCCGACTTCTTAGTCCTATATCATTCTGGCTTCGCTGAATATATTGAAGTTCATCATGAGTCTCAGGTTGATAAAGAGTATCACTCGAAAATTCATCTTTTTAATGAGTACACCCGAAAAAAAGCACAAATAGGTTTACGGTTAATCATCGTCGATAAGCTCAATACTATCTTTATGGCGAACCTGAATCTGATAACAATGTATTACTCGGAGCATTCATTCCCATTAACAATGCTGCCTGATGGAGATTTAACCTTTGGTCAACTCATCGAATGCTTGGAGGGTATAGCTAAAAACCCAGTGTCAGAGGCTTATGGACTAATTGCATCAAATGTATATAAATTCGATATGGAGAAGCCGTTAAACGCCTCTACTACATTGATGCGAGGTCACCTCAAATGATCGGATATGCTACGGGCACTGACTTGACTAATAAGTACGGTAACGTTGAATCTATTGCGTTTGTTGACAGTACATCAATACTCCTTTCCGGTGATGGTATAGAGACTAAGAAGCGCCTATTACCTCGAGACGACTTTGAGAAATCAATTGATGATCAAGGCTTTATATTAAGAAACGCACAGCATCCACATATTGAACTAACAGAATATCAAAAGTTAACGGTTACATCACGATTGATTTATCAATCTATCTTGAAAGAACTGGTTAGTGAAGGATACCCTGCTACAACCAAGAAGACATATGATGAGCTCATCAAACGAGTCGAGAGTCAACATCCTGCAACTATTGCCACAAAACACCCGCAATGGAAAACGGTATGTCGCCATTGGCGCGTATGGGTTCAATCAGATTTTAATGATGAGGCGCTTGCGGGAGTGAAGCGTAATAGGCCTATACGGCTAAATGCGGCCACTGAGGCTTTCATACAGCACTACATCGCTACCGTCTATTCGTGTAATAACTCTGCTTTCAAAGGCGCATATTACAGTAACTATAAACGAGAAGCGCAAGAAGCTAGCTTGAAAAATAATGAGATTCAAATCGCATCACAACGCACCTTTTACCGCCGGTTACAAGAGCTTACTGATGCCGAAAAACTTGCTAATTTTAAAGGCCTTTCACAAGCGGAAATCAATAAGCGACTAACAACGCTACGTAAACGAATAAAAACCTATTACGCAATGCAGCGCGTTGAATGCGACCGTGTTGTGCTAAATATGTGTTTAATTGACGACAAAACAGGTCTTCCGACACCGCCTATTTCTTTGTATGTAGCAATAGACGTATACACACGCGCACCTATCTCTGTGGTGCTTAGCTTTGAACCTGAAAACTCTGCCGGTGGGCTTAACCTTTTACGTCAAATATTTATGGCGGATAGTAATCTTACAATGAATGGACGCAAACCGACTACATTGATTATGGATAATGGCCCAGGGTTTAATAATCGTTTGATAAAAAAGGCTGCGGAGCGACTTGAGTTAAATATTCATTATACACCATCAAATCAACCTGCTAAGAAGCCATTCATTGAGTCATTTTTTAACGTATTAAGAGATCACTTTTTTTCAGGTATGAAGATTGAAACGCAAAGTGGTGAGACGAGTATTGGATTTCAAAGTTATTCAGGAAAACGTACTAACCCGAACTCACTCGACACAATTCCATTAGCTAAACGTGCGGATATAAAGGTATCTGATTTTACAAAGCTACTGAATATATTTTTGACAGAATACATGCACAAACACCATAAACAGGCTGGCCATACGCCTATCAAAAAATGGAATCAGTCCATTATTGATACGCCTATGCCTTCATTCACATATGATCAGCTACAACATTGCTTCCACGTGTCCAGAGCCCAGGCCTCACATAAATTACAGCAACGTGGAACTATCAGATGTTTAGGTCAAGATTATTACAGTGATGAGCTAAAACAACTATACGCGGCTACTAAAACAGACATGGAGCTGGGTGAAAACCCCTCTGTTTATGTGTTTCATGACGACCTAGATGCCAGAAAAGTAACAGTTCAAGCAACACTGCCTGGCGAGAACAATCCTGTGGAAATAGTGGCTGATAATATTGACCATCATGATACTAAACTACCAGTCAGCTTTGCTGAACTAAATGGCAATCAAACTCTGACCCAACTCGGAATATATACAGAAACTTTCTCCCATACTCCTACTGGTCACTATGTCGGTGAAATAACTGAATTCGTAAAGCAAAAGCCCAAACGCAAACAGCACAGAGGCCCGAAGGTAGCGTCTTTCAATAAAAATACGAAAGAGAACTTATCCATTGTAGAGCGAATAAAAAAATCTCATAAAGTGAATGAACTTAAATCACAGATATCGCACTCAGGTGAACAAGATACCTACGCAGATACGATAGTGAGCAAAACCAGAGAAATGGCCTCTACCCGTTATAATGATGATGAAGGAAATGAAAAACAATGGTAACTATGCCCAGTACAATTTTCGCATGTGACATACAAATGAAGATATGGCAAAGGATAGCGGAAATCCACAATATGTATCACGTACCTTCAGAGGATAAACGAGCTCAACTTATTTATGGTGCCTCGGGTGCTGGCAAGACGTATATATTAAAGCAGTATCACGCTCAGTTTTTACCTGTTACTAAGCCAGAAAAAACGACAAAACCAATCTTTTATGTCGCTTTTAAGGAGTTTAAAAAAAGTACTGCAGAGATAACTCGATTTTTAATTTCAGAGCTAGACGGAACAACACAAAATTCTCGCACTACTGCAGCTGAATTGGATGCCCAACTTATCTCACTTCTCAAAGGCCTAGAAGTGGAGCTAATCATTCTTGATGAAATTCAGAATATTGCCTCAAGTTATGATGGGATAGAGTTTCAACGAATTATTAAATATTTTTGCTATCTGATCGATAGCAACAAGATCCGTTGTTCGATTATTTTCGCCGGTACAAGCAGTGCTAAGCGCCTTATTACATTTGGTAGAACCGCCGGTAAATTTGACGATGACGAGCAGATGTCTCGTCGACAAATGCGCCCCATTGAAATTAAGCCAATCCTTCCTAAAACGAAAAACTGGATTGCCTGTTGTAATTGGTTCATTCAACAAGTTGGGTTGCCAAATTTAACAAAGGATGAGCACAGTGAGCTACTTGATCGTATTTACCTTGCGTACAGTGAGCACACCATGAGTACAATGCGCGATTTATTTTTACGTAATAACACACGAAATGCAAAAAACTATGATCAGCTTATAGAAGCCTTATTTGAAAACTTTGAGAAATATGCAATTGGGGCTGTCAATCCATTTGATTATGAACTTTTAACAAAAAAACAATTAGATGCATATCTAAATGAGCAAGATAAAAACCTTAGAAGTCAGTTCTATTCGGGGTTATGCTAATGCGTTTCCCAATAAAACCCTCTTACTATGAAGCGGAGTCAGGTATTGGTTATGTACTTCGTTTACTTAAAAGAAATGGCATACAATCAGAATCTCGCGTACTCAATAAGGCTATGCTAACCAGTATCATCAAAGGTAGATCAACAAAGAACGGACTCCTTGATCACCTTATTCCTATAACTCGCACTTTATCATCATTAAAGATAAAGTGCTGGACACATGCGAGATTGCTAACGCCACAAGTTTGTCCAGATTGTGTTAACCAATATGGGTATTTTAGGGCCCAGTGGCAAAATCCATTTTTACGACACTGTATTATTCATGAGTGTGCCCTGTTATCCGAATGCCCTCATTGCAATTCACCGCTGCAATTTACCATTAATCTTCTAAATGGCCGCTGCACATCACCTTTGTGCGGCTTACGCTTAACGCATATGCCATTGAATAATCAATTAAAATCACCTGAACAAGTCCACGATGCATACCTCATAGCTAAAGTGATAGTTGACGATAGTAATACACGAACGAGTTTCCCACCAAAGGAGATTACCTCCACATTATTAAATAGAGCGGCTGATATTCTTAATAACCCAGATAGTGCTAGAGTATTCTTAAGTGAAAGGGCTAAACGTGTACCAACAGATCTACCGTTGAACATTGAGTTTCACAAAATTGAAATTATTGTTCAGAATTTGCTATGTGAATGGGGGTCATTATCCACACTATATGAAATGTATAATAGCGAGTATATTCGTTCAAAAGCTCCCATAACTCAGCTTTGGTTTGAAGCTCAAACAGCCTCCTCTATAATTGGGGTAACGTTTAAACAAATCGCTCTTTTAGTCGAAGTTGGATTGATAAGAACTGATTCAAAAAAGGCCTTAAGAACAGATACTCGCGTTGAAATATCAGGTGTTTATACCTTTTTAGCCGAGTTCAGCCACAATAAAGATTACGTCCCCCTTTCTGAGCTACGTCGCTTTATGGCTCTTCATAATATCTGTATAACTGATGTACTGATAGCTGCTAAAAATAAAGAATTATCAATAACATACAAACCTTCATTAGACTTAATGCATTCCATACACGTTTTGCCTGAAGCATTCGATACCTTTTGTAAATTACATACTCAACTTATAAGAGATAAAACGATGTCCGTTGCAAACGTAGCTGAAGTCACCGGTATACCAAAGGTAGAACTAATGAGGTTGATTAATACCGGTAAGCTCAGGCCCGTTTACATTCATGGCAATAATTCAAAACGTATACTTAATTGTGATACTTTGAAGTTGGCGAAAACGCAAAACAAACAGCTATCACTCGACATTTAGTACTTTGTAATTTCAACTTTAATTTTTAGGCCGAGACATGTTCTCGGCCTATGCTTTATTAATAACAATACCGGCAGTTCACTAAAACTAATCGACTGAATATCAATAAGTTTAACTTTCCCTTTTTTAATAAAAGTTTAGTAATTTCATCCATAACTAAACCTAAATCAAACCAAATTTGAATTAACTCAACATTACAAATGAAGCTTCGCATATCTGCATTTTAACTTTCACTTAAATGGCTTCATTTCTCTTTATCCTAAAAATCCATTTTCTAATCGATTTACTACACTTTTACTAAGTAAATATTAGCGTATAGTGTTCGCCACTAATTTACCGAATACAGAATCTACTTAATTATGTGCTCATTAAAATCAAGTCAGAGTTCTTCAGTGGCAGAATGAGAATCTGCAAGGCAGAATGAGAACTTTTTGGCTGGATGAGAATTTGTGTTGGGGCAGTTTTTAGCTATAAATAATTCTCAATTTAAGAGGCGCAGTACCGATAAAGAACACAAGCTAAGTTATTGTTTTGAAATCTTATTACATGGCTGAGATTCTCAAGTTATATGGCGTCGATCATTTTTGGCCAGCGCCACTTAAGTTGAGAATTCGCGGCAGCTTGAGAATTGTTTGAATTTCATTCGAAGTATGGCACTTAAATTGAGATTTATTAACTAAAGTCTGACCTTGAATTTAAATAGGTTTAGATTTAAGTAAATAGTTGAATGATTGAAATGAATTACATTAAGTCTGAAGAAACCTTAATGTATAAATATAGAATTAGTGCGTGGGCTATTTCCGGTTTGTGCCATGAGCGGACGTTAGTCATCTACAAATATACACAGTGCAAGACGCGACTCCAAAAATCTCCTTAGCGAGAGATTATTTAATGGAGTTTAATATTTCGATAGCTTCTTCAGGTGTTGAACCAACTTTACATTTATTGAATGAAAGGTATTTAGGAGATACCCGTTGGATGGCATCTTTTAAACTTTTTTCGGTCAGAAAAACGTCAAAATAAGGCAGTGCTGCAGAAGCATGATGAATATCAAAATAGTGATTTACCTTAATATTTGATTGTTGTTCAACTAACCATGTACTTAAGAGTGTTGAATAAGTGTTTAAAGTTGGTAAAAAATTTCCAAGCTTATTTTTATACTTTAGATTGTTTAGCATAATAAAAATTTGGTTAACATTCTCTTCATTATAAGATCCCATAACTTCTTTTAAGGCGTTAGCGATAAGTCCTTTTTTAAGCGCTAAATAGAATTCACTACATTGATTCTTAGCTGAGCTTCCATATTTATCTTTCCTTTTTGCATTGATCATGCAAGTTGGATCTGGGTAGTCGCTCATGCTTTCACTTTTATCCAAAATCATACTTAGGAACTTGGAATCAATCGTTTTACACTCAAAAATAGCATCTTGAACAATCTCATCGTATGATACATCGTCTCCATCAGAGCAAACAAATTTGCCAAAGGTATATGGTATAGGTGTCCAAACATATTGGCTTATTACATCTAACTTAGTGTTTAATTCTCCGTTTTTTATAAGTGTAATAAATAAGATTAACTCCTCAAAAATTCGTTCATGATAGTCTCTAATAGATATGTTTCCAGAAAGCTGAAGAATTAGATCAAAACACTCTTTCAAAGTATCCTTATCTTTTTGTTTTACAAATTCATTAAGCACATAGTGTGATATGGGAATAATTATCTTTCTTGATTCATTAAGCTCAATAATTGTATTGTATAATTTTATTTTTTTTGCGCAGCTTACGTTATTGAGCTGAACATCTCTAAGGATAATCCAGAATTTAGTATCAAGGTAAACTATTGCTTTTTCACTCATAAATGAGTATCTACTTAAACATCGCTTTCTGTATGGATTCATTTTTCCTCTAAAAGTATATCTAACGCGTATTAATGGGGTCACGTCTTGTATTTTGCATGCAGGTAAAGACTTTATCAGCGAGCGCTGTTCGCTCTTTGCCGAAGTTCGGCTCAGTGCCAGAAGCAGACATTGGTAACGCCCTGTTATATTTTACAAGTGTACCCAGCTAGTGCCGGAAGACGAAATAGCTCTCTACTCTTTGCTTTTTCAAGCCAAGGAAAAGCATTGGTAGTGCCATAAATATCCATTAGTTCAAGTGCCAAATCGTCATAGTTTATGAAGAATAAACTCATAACCAAGTTTTCAAAAAAGTTGGCTTTGTCAGCCAAATGCATAAAACTCTCCCACAAACTATCAATACCACCCTTGATGTGTGCTGTTGACTCTTCTAGCTCTTGCTCATACGTGCGAACATATGTTTCAGAAAATTTCTTATCTTGTGCGAAGTAGAATAATGCCTTTAATCCTGCTAGGGTTTCAGCAGTTAAATAACCGTATAAGTTTTCCCAAAATTTCTTTTTAATCTCATCATCACGTTTTAGCGACTCAAAAATATTGCTCGTATCTACTTCAAACAAGCCCTTATCATGTCTACTCAGTATTTCAGGGTTAAGCTGCATCCAGAAATCTAGGAACCAAACTAAAATATATTCATCAACCCCTCTTAAAGGTAGCCTATTGTCTATTTTAAAGGACAGTTCATAATTGGACTTTATCAGGTTTATTACTTTAGTAAGGTCATTACTAGTTAACGAGAACTTCTCTCGGATAACCATCTTAGTTTCTTTGAACTCATCAAGTTTCCATGATGATAGTGTTGGCAGTTCATCTGCCAATAGAAAAAGTTGATGTCTCGAAAGCTTTTTTGTAAATGAACCTAATGAATATTCTTCGATGAGAAATTCGGTTAAGTGCAACAAATTATCTAGTTCTTTTTCTAAAGTGCCAAACTTATCTTTTAGAACGGTAAAATTAATAAGGGAAACATCCGTTAAATGCTTTTGGCTCTCGTTGTCGATTGGATATCTGAATGTTTGTCCCGTAGAATCAACTTCAGAAATGTCGAGGATAGTTGGTTGGATTCGTTCATTTATTACTTTATATCGTGTATCTATATTTTCAGATTCTTCTTTGAAAAATGACCATATATTGCAGATATCATGAGATCCAGCCAAGTCAAAATCTAGTTGAATACCTTTCCATTCAGCAATAATCTTAAGATCTTCAATAGCCCCTTTTAACCTTAGCTCGACAGAGTGTCGCATGTTAAAACATACGGGATAAACCATATCATCAACAAGAAAATCTCTAGAACTAAGCACTTGATCAATTATGAGGTTTGCAGCTTTAGAAAAACCTATGGCGTACTCGACATAGCTTGGTGAACCGTTGTTACCGACACAAGCATTAGCCCAAGTCGGCTTACCACCACAAAATGTAGAATTTCTTTTTTTCATTCACCGAATACCAAGTAAAACATAATATTTTATAGTCCGAAAATTGCGCATATTTCTGCCGACTTAACGCTCATTTATCTATTTTGTATAGTTTTAACAAATTACCTAAGGCATTACTATTACTAAGTTTTGTAAATTTTTTAGGTAAAGTTAAATGAACTAATATGCGCTCAGGACTCATTTTCATGAATATGTGTGAAAAGCGCAGTTTCACCAATCAATTAACGACGATATTTAGCCAACCTCAATGACCGGTTATCGCTCTTTGCCGAAGTACGCCTGGGTGCCAAAAACAGTCATTCAGATATAACTCGTTTCTGCCTAAAACGCTTTAGGGTAAATACTTTATAGGTGCCTTTAAGCTAATTTATACATTCACTTATTTTAGAAAGGCAGTATTTTTGTGTCACAATGCAACCATTAAGCTAAAAGCTTATTACCATCATGGAGTGGTTAACTATCCCTGACGGATGAGTGCCATAGGATAGTTATTAAATCAGCTATATGCTTATTTAGTTGCTGTTGTTGGTAACTTTGTTGAGAAAAGCCCAGCCAGTGCAATAAATACAAACGATATCGCTAAACAAGCCGCTAATCCATATAGCTGGAAAATCCAGCCTGACAATACTGTACCAATCAAACGCCCCATCGCATTAGCCATATAGTAAAAGCCAACATCGAGAGAAACACCGTCGGCATCGGCCATGCTAACAATCAAATAACTGTGCAGCGATGAATTAATAGCGAACAGTACACCAAACAACATTAAACCAGCAATGAGCACTGTTTTTACTTGCCAATTAAAATACAGGGATAAGGCTATACCTAATGTAACCAGTGCCAGTAAACTCGCCCATTTGGTTGTTTCTATAGCAGGCGAAAAACCTTCTTTGAGATTCATTACCTTAGGTGCGATAGATTGTACGAAACCGTAACCAATCACCCATAGTGCCAAGAAGCCGCCTACCGTCCAATGATCCCAATTAAAGGCTTGCGACAAAAATACGGGCAGTGCAACCACAAACCAGACATCACGGGCACCAAATAAGAATAGTCGTGCAGCCGACAAGAGGTTAATTGAACAACTTTTTGAGAATATATCGGTGAACTTAGCTTTGCTCTTCGCTTTTCCTAAATCACTTTTTAAAGCGTAAAGGCTGTAACACCATACAAGTGCTAAACCACCCGTCATCAGCAGCATTGCACCTTTAAACGATAATAAGGTTAACAGTAAACCACCTAAGAAAAAGCCCACACCTTTTAAAGCATTTTTAGAGCCTGTTAATATTGCCACCCATTTGAAAAGCGTGCCTTCTTGCCCATCGGTAACCAACGACTTGATAGCACTTTTAGCACTCATTTTATTTAAGTCTTTGGCAATACCAGAAAGCGCTTGGGCAATCATCACATATACAACTGTTAACCATTCAGAGGGAACAGCTAGCATGAGCAAGGCAACAATTTGAATAGCCAAACCAATGTTCATGGTTTTATTTAGCCCTAAACGAGCACCTAAGAAGCCGCCAATCAAGTTGGTTACAACGCCAAAGATTTCATAAAACAAAAACAGCATAGCAATACTAAGCGGGCTATAACCTAACGCATGGAAATGAAGCACTACTAACATACGTAGTGCGCCATCCGTTAAGGTAAATGCCCAATAATTGCCTGTGACCACGAGGTATTGTTTAATATCGTCTGATAATGATGCCAAGCGCTTCATAGTGTCACTTTACCCTTTTATTGATAGACCCACTTTACGAGTAAGCTCAGCTGTTCTATTGGCGTATCCCCACTCGTTGTCATACCATGTATACAGTTTAACCTGAGTGGTGT
The DNA here is from genome assembly GCF_023650455.1 of Pseudoalteromonas sp. SCSIO 43095. NCBI lineage: Bacteria > Pseudomonadati > Pseudomonadota > Gammaproteobacteria > Alteromonadales > Pseudoalteromonadaceae > Pseudoalteromonas > Pseudoalteromonas sp. SCSIO 43095. The sequence continues at coordinate 468,412 of NZ_CP087996.1, read as the reverse complement.
TGACGACCATTGTTGATAGCGCATCGATAATGCTTGAACGCGGATCAGTTTTATAATCAATTGACACTAGCGGCTTTTCTTCATAGCCCAAAATACCTTTTAACTCGCCTTCAGCCGCTTCTTTCAGCCAAGCGTTAATTTCAGCTTCAGTTGTTGGACGTTCCACTTCAAATACACAATCAGTTATTGATGCATTTGCCAGTGGTACGCGAACGGCATGACCATTTAGCTTGCCTTTTAGTTCAGGGAAAATATGGGTAATAGCCGTTGCTGAGCCTGTAGTGGTTGGAATAAGGCTCATGCCACAGGCACGCGCTCTACGTAAATCTTTATGCGGTGCATCTAAAATCGTTTGAGTATTAGTTATATCGTGGATGGTTGTCATTGAACCATGTTTGATACCGATTTTATCCTGTAATACTTTTATCACTGGTGCTAAGCAATTTGTGGTGCAAGACGCAGCTGTTACAATGGCATGTTTTTCAGCATTATAAAGGTGGTCGTTAACCCCCATCACCACATTGAGTACGCCTTCTTCTTTCACTGGTGCAGTGACCACTACTTTGTTAACACCCTGATCTAAGTAGGCTTGCAGCAGATCGATTTTTTTCATTTTACCTGATGCTTCAATGACGACATCACATTCAGACCAATCCGTATCATTAATTACTTTATTTTGAGTGACCCGAATAGCTTGACCGTTGATTATCACATTGTTGTCATCATTAGATACATCATGTGACCAAGTGCCATGCACTGAATCGTATTTTAATAGGTGTGCCAGTGTTTCTGCGTTGCCAGCAGGATCGTTGATTTGCACAAACTCAATATTTTGCCAACCAAAGGCTGCTCTAAGCGTTAATCGGCCCATGCGGCCAAAACCGTTAATACCAATTTTAATTGTCATGGTTAAACTCCTACTTTTTGATATTCATTAAAAAATGAAAGTTGCACAGGGTTAGAAAGCGCCTTAGGGCGTACTTTCTGTACTTGATTAATAATACTTGTCTTGTTGTAACCTAGCTCATACATCAGTATGCCAATCACTAAGCCCGTGCGACCTGAACCGCCTTTACAGTGCACAGCTATCGTGCCCTGATTACGCAAAATAACTAACACATCATCAAGGTGAGATCTGAACGCCGTTGCAAAGTCATCACTAGGCGCATCATCATCTAAAATAGGTAACTGAAACCATTTTATGCCTTGTTCGTTACAAACTTGAGGAAGTGTTTCGGCCTCGTTTTTCTTTATTTCTATATCATACATTAAAGTGACAATCGCTTGCGCTCCTGCACCTTTCAATTGCTTTACTGATGTCGTTAAGTCTACGTCTTTCGTTCCTGGGCATGGCGTGAAAATAAAGCTAGCGCCGTTATCAAGTGTCAGTTTGTCAAATGGGTGAGTTTGCATAAAGATCCTCTAATTATTAGTTAAACCAATGTTTTGTTCTGTTAACTATGGCAACAAGAGATAGCATCACAGGCACCTCTACAAGTACACCAACGACTGTAGTCAGTGCTGCACCGGAATGGAGGCCAAAAAGAGAAATAGCTACAGCTACAGCTAACTCAAAGAAATTTGATGTACCAATTAAGCACGATGGAGCTGCAATGTTATGTTTAAGCTTGATTTTTAGCGCAATAAAATAGGCAATGATGAAAATGCCATAAGTTTGAATAACCAGCGGAATCGCGATTAGCAAAAATATTGAGTGGTTGCTCTAAAATAGTGTTAGCTTGAAAGCCGAACAACAGCATAACTGTGGCTAGTAAACCAATGACAGAAAATGGTTTTAACTTTTCTAACAAGGTTGTGATAGTTGTTTCATCACGACCTGAGGCATTTAGGTGCTTTCTGGTCAATATCCCTGCAATTAAAGGCAGTAATACGTACAACACAACAGAGGTAAACAAAGTTCCCCACGGCACATGAATATCCGATACCCCCAGCAGTAATCCTGCAAGTGGGGCGAAAGCAAAAATCATGATAATGTCGTTAACCGATACCTGAACCAAGGTGTAGTTTGCGTCACCTTTAGTAAGTTGGGACCAGACAAATACCATTGCTGTACATGGCGCTACGCCAAGTAAAATCATTCCTGCGATGTATTCTTGCGCGGTTTCTGGCGAAACAAAGTCGGCAAACAATCCTTCGAAGAAAAGCCAACCCAATGCAGCCATAGAAAATGGTTTGATAAGCCAGTTAATCACTAAAGTTAACACCAGTCCTTGTGGATTTTTACCCACCTCTTTAATTGTTGAGAAATCTATTTGTACCATCATTGGGTAGATCATTACCCAAATGAAGATGGCAACGACGATATTAACATGCGCCACTTCGAGCTCTGCGATTGCTTCAAAAAACGGCGGGTAAATAACCCCCAATGAGACACCTGCAGCAATTGATATAGCGACCCAAACAGATAAATAGCGTTCAAAAATTCCCATAATAATACTCCCTAGTTACAGCAGCTTGCTACACGCGTGGGACGATCACCCATCGCATTTAATCTGGCTAGCTCTTGTTCAATGAAAATGGGATCATTCACTACCGTTGATGTAATAGTTTGCTTCATCCACTCTGGTAGTGTTGGATTTATCGAATAAAAAACCCATTGCTGGTGTTTTCTATCGGATAAAATGCCCGTTTTTCTGAGTTGTGCTAAGTGACGAGAAACTTTAGGTTGGCTCTCTTCACTCAGAGCAGTCATTAGCTCACAAACACAAGCTTCACCCTCAACAGCCATAATTAATAGACTTTTCAAACGAATATCATCAGCTAGCGCTTTGTAAAAAGTAGTTGGTGTGATTGGCGCTAGTTTTTGCTTTTCTTTTGTTAGCAAAAACATTTTGAGCCGTTCATTTAGCTCTTGTAGTGTTTTTTCAAACGGATTGGCTTCTTTGCGGGAGCGAGGCTCAGGAAAATCCCATGCAAGGCAATTAGTGCCATTAACTCGGCTATCGCACTCTTTTGCCGCTTTATCACACAGGGTAATAACAAAATCAAAATGGATATTGCTAACTTCATCAAGGTGTTTTGAGCGTAAACCATCGGTACGCAACCCAAAGTGTTCAATAGCTGACAGCGTTCGGCTGTCCACATTATTTGGCTCAGTACCAGCACTGTAAACCTCGTACTCACCTTTACCATGATGTTTTAACAACGCCTCGGCCATGATAGATCTAGCCGAGTTTTCAGTGCATAAAAATAGAACTTTCATAACCCATCCATAACAAATTAGTTATATAATAAATTAATTATACAGTAAGTGCGATAGTAATCATTAAAAAAGAAATTAATAGGAATATTGTTTGAACGATACTGTCAGTCTGTGCTCAATCATTTTTTCATTAAAGTTTAATGAAAGCCTTCTTTGAGTAAGTTTTTCATTATTAAATTGATGCTTAGAAACTCTGTTGGGTGGCGCCTTCGGCTTAACCAACCTACCTTTTGACGTAGGTCAGATAAGTAGCGAAGCCATGCGATCCATAATCACCTTGGCAATGAGAGTTCGCGAAAAATACTAGAATACGAAACACCTGCGCAGCGATTTAGGCTGTGTGTTGCATAGAATGGTTTAACTCACAGCGCTAAGCGGAACTTCAATCAAAACATAACTTGCTTGGCGTCTTGCAAACAATGGGAAGGTTAGTAGCAGGGATTGATAGTTTATACGACGATCGTGTCGTACCACTTAAGCAAATTAAACATGTGTCTGATGATTACGCTGTAAATATTGTTGACTTACTTCACAAGTATCGTGCTGAGTCTATTACCAAATCAGCGCTTTTAGCGAATATTAATGATGCTAGAAATACGGCTGATAATGAATGGAAAGCCTACCTGAGCACACAGCTAACAGCTGAAGAAAAGCGCTTAGTAGATAATGTTGAAAGTAAACTACAGCCTGTGCTTACGCACTTGAAAAATTTAATTGTAAGTATTAATAGTGGTGAGTTTTTTTTAATCCCACAAAAGCAATTTGTTTATGAGCTTTACCAATTATTTGATCCGCTGAGTGCCAGCTACCAAGCTTTAATTGATTTACAACTTAAAGAAGCAAGTAATTTTAAAGTTAAAGCTGATGAGAATTATCAATTTATAAAATTGATAATGAGTGTGATAATCGCGATATTGATTTTACTGTTACTGATTGTTGCTTACTTTATTTATTCTTCGATACAAAACCCATTAATGTCCTTACGCGATACCATAACGCACATTGCGACCAATGCTGATTTAACAGCTAGTGCTGAGGTTCAAGGTAAGGGTGAGATTGCAGATACCGCATCTAACTTTAATGATATGCTACTTCGGATCCAAGGTTTAGTAAAAGATATGGCAGGCGCAACACTGACACTTGACTCTGCAGCTGAAGAAATGAACTCTATTAGTATTCAGGTTGCCAGTTCAGCAACGCAGCAAGAGCAACAATCGGCTATGATTGCAACTGCAATTACTTAAATGAGCAGTGCAATAGAACAAGTTGCTCAAAACGCGCAAACAACCTCAGACAAGGCAACAAGTGCCGACATTAAGGCAGGTCAAGGGCAACAAGCTGTTGCTGATAATATCGAGTCAATAAATACGCTTTCAACTTTGGTTAATACTAATACGCAGCTCATTACAGATCTAAATACACAAACCAATGATATAAACCAAGTTGTTATGATGATTCAAAGCGTTGCTGAGCAAACTAACTTGTTAGCTTTAAATGCAGCTATTGAAGCAGCAAGAGCTGGCGATTCTGGTCGTGGTTTTGCCGTTGTAGCCGATTAAGTAAGGCAACTTGCTCACAATACTCAAAAGGCAACCGCTAGCATTAATGAAATAATCACTAAACGACAAGGCATGGCCCAACAAGCTGTTAATGCCATAGGTAACGCTGAAAGCAGCGCTAAAGAGAGTGTTGACCATGCTAATTATTCTTCGCAGGTGCTCAGCGAAATTAACCGTGAAGTTACTGAAATTGCAGATATGAATACTCAAATATAAACCGCACACAGGAGCAAAAAATGGTCGCAAATGAGCTAAGCAGTAATATTAATGAGTTTAGCGCGAGTATCACGTCGGTTAGCGAAAACTCACAGCAAAATGCACAGGCATCGCAGGAACTCGCACAGCTTGCGGCAATGCTACAAGGACAAGTTAATGTATTTAAAGTTTAGGTACTTTCATTTTGCCGCATATTGCAGCTGATACCTAAATGAAAACATCATTTGCCATCATTCAATCATTTACAATGAGTAAATGATGGCATGCTTGTTACTTTAAGCACTAGTTTGATTTGACAATATATTTATCCAATCACTGGGGTTTGAGAGTATAAACTGATACGAGCTGCCATCTTGCGTGAAAACCTCTATCGCATCAGCTGTTATTGGAACAAGGCCTGCGCCTTTGCCTTTACATTCAACCACTTTTAAAATTGTATCACGGGCAATTGTATATGGTTCTAACCCTAATTTTTCATTAAAAGGTTCAAAATTTAAGTCGGTTTGCGTAATCCAAAACTTTCCGTCCGCTTTCATAACTCCATTTTGAATAGTTGCCATTGTTGATTTAACGACTGTTGATTGCATATTTAAATTCCTTTACACGTTCATATAATTTCAAATTGTTCAACTTCCTTCTGTTTATTATTACAGCTAACTTGATAGCCAAAAGCAAGTTTATTTGTGCACTAACGCCACAAAGCCACCTTTTAAATTTAAAAGTTACCCGAATATATTTACCTGCTTTAAACTTTGTGGAATAATCGCTTCCCTCTTAGGGGAGTAGCCCGCTCAGTAATGAGTAAACTTATCAACATAATTGCATCTCATATGCATGGTAAGTTTGTAATGTTGTAGCAAGCGTTATCGGCGAGACCTAGGTAGACACTATCCTCATGGCGGGAGATAGCTGTTTGCCTTGGTTTAGTATTCCCGCCTGAAGATTATATTAATGGATATTTTTTTAACCTCTACCGTCACTGTTGCCCTTGCTGAAATAGGCGATAAAACCCAGCTTTTATCTTTACTATTAGCTGCTCGCTTTCATAATAAAATTGCACTTATTTTAGGCATTCTCGCTGCTACTATTATTAATCATGGTTTATCTGCATGGTTTGGTGATTGGCTAAGCGGGAACTTTGCCGTCGAATACTTACCTTGGATAGTCAATATAAGCTTTATTGTGGTAGGGCTGTGGCTACTTATTCCAGATAAAGATGAAGAAGTGAGCCATAAATACGACCGCTATGGTGCATTTTTAGTGGCCTTAATCTTATTTTTTATTGCTGAAATTGGGGACAAAACACAAATTGCAACCGTGTTGCTCGGTGCACAATATCAATCAGTACTTTGGGTTACGGTGGGTACTACAGTAGGCATGTTAATTGCCAATGTCCCTGTTATTTATGCCGGTAAGGCGTTACTAAAAAGAATTCCATTAAATACCGTAAGAGCGATAGCAGCCAGTGTTTTTGTACTGTTGGGTATTTATGGTTTAGTGGCTATATAATGATTAAATAACGTTTAAATCACTCTTTAATCGTTAAACAATAAAAAGCGCTTACCTACTTTTATACAAGTTAGTTGTAAGCGCTTTTTATATAAGGGTATATGATTTAGGCGTTATTTACACAATAGCAGCCTTTTGTATCCGCTATTAATAATGATGAGTTAAATCCGGCCTGTAAATTACTAATAACGGTTTCCACAAAGCCACTACCTTGAGAGCATGCCAGCCCTTCAGATAAAGGCCCTGCATAAACAAACTCACCATTTTTATCAATTAAAACGGCGGCAGGTGTGGCAGGAATCACTGACTTTAACTCATTATTTAATACAAAATTTTGCACTTCAACGCCTTGGTTTGTAGCAAAGCGTTGCAGGGCTGATAAATGAGGCTGTGCTTGAATTGTACAGCCGCAATTTTCTTGCGTAATAATCACAAGTTGAGCACTGTCTTTGTTTTGCCACAGTACTTGGTTTTTAAATTGCGAAAACCAGTTTTGTTGTTTAAGCATATTACCCTCATCAAAGGGCTTTAGCTGCCCTAGCTGAAAGTAAACAAGTGCCGACACAACAAAAGCAAGCCATATACAAATTAAGCTAATGGTGAAATAACGAGACTTACTTAAATTTTGCAATACTTTGCTCTAATACATCAATACTTACGTCTATCAGCTGTACTTTAGCCGTTAACTGCTCAACTATTTTAGTCTCTTGATACTGATTTTGGCGCATTTGATCTGTACTCATTGCTATTTGCTCTGTATTTCCAGCCTGCTCGGCAACCACTTGAGCGACTGAGTTAGTACTGGCAGATACCGCTTGAATTTGATCACTCATTGACGAAATTTTTTCTTTCATCGTTGCGCTTATTTTTGTTAAATCAACCACAAATTCTACACATTGATTCATAGATTGAGTTGACGTGCGACTATTATTTACCAGATCAGTAAGCGTAGACGCTATTTTGGTTGTTGTTGCTTGGCTGCTATTTGCAAGCGAGCGTACTTCATCGGCAACAACAGCAAACCCTCTGCCATGCTCCCCCGCTCGTGCGGCCTCTATTGCAGCATTAAGGGCTAATAAATTAGTTTGGTCGGCTATGCCTGAAATCTCATTGAGTAAGCTAGTAATAACATCGCCAGCGGCCACTAAATGGCTCAACTGCTCTTCAGTATTTGTTAACAAGGTGAGTAGCTCGGTGCTTTTTCTGTCGGTTTGTGATACTTCTTCCAGCGCAACATTGGCTGATTCAGTAATACTATTAACTTGTTGTTTTAAAGTATCGCTTTCTTGTTCAACTAACTTAAAACCATGCGCAACTTGTGAGCCTGAATTAGCAATATCATCTGTTTGCGCGTTTCGTTGCTGCGCGCTATTGGCTAACTCATCATGAACATGAATAAGTTCTTTAGAGTTATTTTTTAAAGAGTCAGACTGTACTTGAACTTGCTTAATCACATCTGATAAGTACCCAAGTAAAGTATTAAAACCAACTACCGCTTTGCTTGTTGTGTCATCTGCTCGCATAGAAAGCTTAACTTGATTTGGATCTTGCATTATTTGCTCTGTGGCATAGCTTAACGATAAACCCGCACGGCGTTCAAGCTGCAGTGTTTTAGCAATAAAACCGGCCACAAGCGCTTCCACAATGGCATACGCTGCGTGAATAAGCACAGTTGAAAAAGCGAGTCGGTCTGGATCAAATACGTAAAAACCAGTATTTTGTGTTTGCAGGTAGTAAAAAGATAAATGGTGTATAGCTACAAACACAATAGCGGTAATAAACACTCGCCACTGTATGAACATTATTAGCATGGCTAAGAAAATGAATATTTCGAAATGCACTTCAATAAGGCCATAGGCTTGTTGAATATGTAAAAATGAAAACATCATAATTGCAGCCGCAACAACATGCGGGGTCATTTTGCTATCAGGTTGGGTTTTTAAAAGCCAAATGGGGAGCAAACATAACGGTAAGCCGACAAGAAATGCTTCTGTTAGGGTGCCAAAATAAAGACCAATACCTATAGACTCAATAAACAAAAGACTAAAAATAATTGTAAATAACCGACTTACACTAGACATAAAAACCTTAAATTAATTGTGTTCTAAATTAAACACGTTCAGCCGTTACCTGAACTCAAAACAGCTCGCTGTTTATTATTTTAAATCAAACAAAAGTACAAATTATTTGATTTAAAACCGTTTTTAATGCGCTACTTAACAATTGGTAGTATTTGTTTAAAGGTAGACGTCCCTCCTTTTGTTGTCCATTGAAATATGATGGTCTCTACGCAAGACACTATAGCACCGGCTTGACGAAGCTGTTCTAGTGCAATAGCTTTGTGCTCTGTGTTTCTTGATGCTACTGCATCAGCTGCCACAGTGACCGCATAACCCTGCTGCAATAAATCTAAGCATGTTTGTAACACACAAACGTGCGCTTCAGTGCCAATAACAACTATGTGCGGGCGCTTTAACTGCGCAAGAGTATCTAAAAACCCCTCTTGCACACAGGCACTAAAGTTAATTTTTTCAAAATAGTGTGCATTAGGTAACGCAGATTTTATTTTCTCATCACTTTCACCTAGTCCTTTTTTATAATGTTCTGTAATTATTGAAGGAATTTGATGAATAGCACTTGCTTTTGCTAACTGCAGAGCACAATCTAGCGTGTCGTTAAACGAAGCAATCGCTGGTGCTAACTTACTTTGTAAGTCGATAACTAAAAGTAAACTGTGCTCTGCTTTAATATTTCCTGCGTAATTCATACTATGTCCTTACGTTATAATCAAATTAACCTTGTAACACACCAACAAAAACATAACAAACAGTTTACATTTAATGCTTTTTTGTAATTTTTGAATTAAACTCAAGTTATATTACGCCAATATTTAATACCAACCTTGTTCGTTGTAAGGGTAAGTGCTTTTGAGTAAGTTTTTCTTTATTGTTTATATGTTTTTATTTGTTTGCTCGCAGCATAGCTTTGCTTCACAAACTTATTCAGAACAATTACAACGTATCACTAACAACGAACAATTGTCGCAAAGCTTTATAGTGAAATCACTCCAAGATGACATCGGCTATGTATGGATTGCTACAACTGAAGGTTTATACCGATTCGACGGATACCAAGTCACGCCTTACGAGAGCGAATTGGGTTTAAAAAATAACTACATTAATAGTATTTATAAAGCAATTGACGGCCAAATTCTGGTTAATACTCAACTTGCAGGAAGTTATTTGATTAACCCTAATACCTTGCAAGCAGAGCTAATATATTCAGGGCACTTAAACCAAAATCAAGAAAAGTTCTTTCCTGTTCAGGCTGTTGCTGAACAACCGGCGCATTTTTATTTTTCTATTGATTCGCACATCTACCGATATGGTAAAACATCAAAAGATCTAACACTCATCTCATCTTTGCCCGATGAAAATATGTTTATTAGAGCATTATCATTATACCAAAACACATTGTATATTGGTGCCGATCAGGGGCTATATGTTTATAACTTTGCCAATAACGACCTACAACAAATAACACTTAACGACATTCAAGAAGTTACAAACGATAGCAACAATGTTAAATTTTTATCCATAGATGATGAGCTCGGTTTGCTAATTGGTACGGTTGAAGGAATGTATCGGATTGCTTTTGATGAAATTAAAAATATAAACCCTTCAGCATTAACAACTTTGATAAGTGACTATAATATTTGGGATTATATAAACACACCGTATGGTGAGTTTATTGCCACAGAAAGTGGGTTATTTGAATTCGATAGAAAAAACACAAGCATTAGCCCTATTTTAAACTTCAAAGATAGTAACTACAACGTAACAGAGAACACGATAAACGATATTATGTTTGATGAGTCAGGCTTACTTTGGTTAGGCTCTAGAACACATGGAATATTTACTTGGGCAGCACAAACAAAAAAGTTTAAAAAAATAACCTTACCTGAAAATAATATTGTAAACACTATTTACCAAGATAATAATAAATTACTGTGGATAGGCACTGACGATGGGCTTGTTCAGTATAACTTAGAAACCCAAAAGAGTGACTTATATCTACAATCTAAAGATAGCAAAGCGGTTTATGGCCTATCGGCTATAGGTGATATTTTCCCTGCATATGGCAAAGGCGATAACTACCTATGGCTAGCAACTTTTTCCGGGCTCGATCTCTTTAATAAAGAAACAACAACATTTGAAAAAAACAAATACATTACTCAGTACAAGTTAAATACCAACTATACGTTCGGCATTGCACAAGTTGCACCCGATACTTTTGCTTATATAAACAATGATAACTTTTATATATTTAATGGTAACACAGGCGAAAACCGAGTTATTAATGGACTAAAAGATCAGGTATCGCCCATGCTTGCATATACGTTTCATACCCCCTCTGAGGCTTTCCCTGGCGAATTACTGTTAAGTACCTCTGACACGCTTTATCGATACAACGAAGAAACAGCGACTTTAATTACTATTTTTAAATCTAAAACAGCAAAAAACAATCTTTACCATACAGTAGAGAATTATTATTACGATGCTCAGCGAGAGCTGCTGTGGTTAGCCACCACCCAAGAAGGCTTAATTGCAGTAAACGCTAAAACATATCAGCAAGTGCATGTATTTGATAAACACAACTCATTAAATACTAACTCTATTTTTAAACTTATTGCAGATAATAAAGACTTTTTATGGATAAGTACTGATAACGGTCTTTATCAACTTAATTTAGATACGCTTAACATCACCACGTACACAATAAAAGATGGCTTAAATAACAATCACTTTACAGCACTAGCAGCATTAAGGTTACACAACAACGAGTTAGCGTTTGGTAACCGTAGCGGCGTGCTAATGTTTGACCCAGAACAGTTTGATAATGAACAGCGAAAAATCAATAATAACTTAGCAATTACTAATATTAGTTTGTTTTCACAAGCCCTTAATTACTCCCCTTCAAAATACAGCACTGATCCATTAATGCTTAAGCACGACGATATGGGCTTAACGGTTCGGTTTTCAAATTTTGACTATAAAAATATTAATAAAACCTACTACAAAGTTGAGCTTACAGGCCTTTCATCTTTGAGCTACAACGATTTAAAATCTAACCAGGTGTTTTTTACTAAATTACAACCTGGTGATTATATTTTGTCTGTGTCTACTCAACAGCGAAATGGAGTGATCACAAGTGACCCCATTCAGTTAAAATTTAGTGTAGCTTACGCCCCTTGGCAGTCTCCTATTGCATATACTTTATATTTTATTGCTATTGTTGTTATTTTGTTTTTATTTTTCTGGCAATACCGAAGCCGTAAAATTGCAATTGAACAAGCTCACCGCGCCGCTGTGCACTCTAAAACACAAACTGAGCTGGCACTAAAAAGTAATAAAAGCGGTGTATGGAACTATAGCTTTGCAGATAACTCCGTAAATACAGATAGATGCGCAGAGCTTGGCTACGAGAACTTACCTGAACGCATCGATATAAGTAGTTTTTTTAATATTATGCATCCTGATGAGCGTCGCAGGCTACAAAGTAAATGGAATACTTTTACAAACCAAACAAAGCAAAAACACTGGCAAGCTACTTATCGTTTACGGCACAAGGATGGGCACTGGTTATGGTTTCATGATTTGGGGCAAACTATTCATAATGAAGACACTAAAGAGCCTCTTTATGTGTCGGGTATTTTTACTAATATTACCGAGCAGCTGGCAAACGAACAACAAGCCAAAATATTAGGCGAAGCATTTAGTCAAATAAATGACTTTTTACTAATTTTAGATGAAGACCTTGTGCCATTTTCAGCCAATAACAGCTTTATGGATGTGTTTTCTGATGAAGGCAGAGAGGGGATTATTACCTCAAAATTATTTATTAATGCCATTGGTCAAGCTAAGTGTAGAGAGTTTGCAACAATTTTAAAAGCACTTAAACCAAAAGAAAACTGGCAAACAAATGCTTATGTAAAGACCACAAAAGCTGAAAAACACCCTATTCATTTAAGTGCCACAGCCGTTGCTAATAAAAAAGATAAAGTCAGTTATTATGTTATTGTTATTACCGATTTAACAGAGCAGAAACGCGCTGAAAATGAGTTACGCTATCTTGCTAATTACGATGCGTTAACGGGCTTACCTAATCGTAGTTTAATGAATCAAAAAATCGAAAATGCCATTACAAGCGCCGCTAAAGACGATTCGCAATGCGCTGTTATATTTATAGATTTAGATAAATTTAAACCCGTCAATGACTCTTTTGGCCATGCAGTGGGTGACAAACTATTGTGCAATATTACCGAGCGAGTGAGCCAATACTTAGGTGATGACGCTACACTTGGCCGCCAAAGTGGTGATGAATTTTTAGTGTTAGTTGAAAACGTTACCTCAATGGCCTCTTTACAACACACCCTCAACGAAATAAGCAAAGAGCTGGCTAACAAGGTTATTATTGAAGACTTCGCTATTAATATATCAGCCAGTATTGGTATTGCATTGTACCCATACGATGCAACATCGACCGATGCCCTCATACGTAACGCAGATATTGCCATGATGCATGCTAAACAAGCAGGCAGAAATGGATTTCAATTTTTTAATGAAAAAATGAATGAGCAAATTAAACAAAAGCTTATTCTTGAAAACGACTTAAAAGATGCTGCTAGGGATAATCTGTTTTTTAATCACTATCAACCTATTGTTAATACACTAGATAAAACAATAAGTGGGGTTGAATTACTCATGCGCTGGGAAAACCAAGGCAAACCGGTTTCTCCCGCTTTATTTATACCTATTGCTGAAGAGACTGGCATAATTGATATGTTAACTGAGCAAGCATTACAGCGTGCAATTACTGAGCTTGCTCCACTTTTGAACATTAACCCGTTGTTTTACATATCGTTAAATTTGTCTCCAAAACATATTTTAAAGGCCAACATAACGCAGCAGCTCAGCTCCATACTAGAAAAAGCACAGATAAAACCACAACAACTTCGTTTAGAAATTACAGAAAACACGCTATTAGAAGATAAATACAAAGCGGCTAAGCAACTAAAAAGCTTACAGGCTGCTGGGTTCAAACTGTTTCTTGATGATTTTGGCACTGGCTATTCATCGTTAACTTATTTGAGTCAATTTCCAATTAATGTGATAAAAATAGATCAAAGCTTTGTTAATAGTATTGGTATTGATAAAGGGGATGAATCTATTATTAAAACGATTTACTCACTCGCTGAAAACTTAGAGTTATATTGTATTGCAGAAGGGGTAGAGACGCGGGAGCAGCTAGAGTTTTTAAAAAATATAGGTTGTCATAAGCTACAGGGATACTACTTCGCTCGTCCTATGAGTGCTAACGATTTAATGAGCCCGGAGTGCTTCGAAAAAATTATTGATTTGATATGAAACTAAAAGCGACTTAGTTAAGTCGCTTTTAGGTTTAACGCATTAGTGTATGTGCTTGCATTCGTAGCTTTCTATTTGTAATACGCTGTTGCGCACATTAAATTTATCTGCAAGCAGTTTAATTACCTTTAAGCGGCACTCTTCATCATGCTTTTCTATAGTGCAATGTTGCTTTAACACCACATGAGCCCCCACTATCACCTTTTTATTTTTACGAACAACAGTCACATTGTGCACATTTTCAACATGTTCCATGGTGGCTATTTCTGTTTCAATATCGGCCACTTTAGGTAACTTAGCTTTATTTGAACGCAGCCCTTTGATACAGCTAACAATGACCTTAATACCGGTAAACAAGACAAAAGACGCAATTAACATGCTCGATAAAATATCAATTACATTCCAGCCTGTTAAGTATATAAGTACACCAGCAGCAAAAGTAGAAACCGTTGATATTAAATCAAAAAACGAGTGTAAAAACACGGCATACACATTAATGCTCGCCTTACGGCCTTTATAAAGCACCCATGCCGCTGCGCCATGAAATAAAAAACCAATAGCAGCAATTACCGACATTAAGTAACTATTAATAACCAGCTCATGTCCCCCTTTATGATGCATAAAGCGCTCAGTGCCCTCATATAAAATAAGTGAACTAATGGCTAGGTATAAAACGCCGTTGATCAACCCCCCTATTAGCTCTGCTTTTTGATGGCCATCGTTATAGGTTTTAGCTAAATGAATAGCAAAGCTAGACGCAATGAGAGCAATGAACAAAGAGCTATTATGAACAAACAAATGCCCTGCATCAGCAAGTACTGCAAGTGAGTTTGCGTAATACGCACCCACTAATTGAATCACCATAAATGAGCAGGTAATTGCAAGTGCAATTAACAAACGGCGACGAGAAGCGTGATGTGTGGTTATTTCTGTCATGAAATATAATAGACCTTCACTAAAAATAAAGTAAGCTTATGAAATAAAGCAAATTGGGAAATACGTAATGATATACAGTCACAATTGTAATACGTAGGCCAAATAAACGCACTAAAAACTTAGTAAAATACAAAAAACTGTACTAAAAGTAACTAAGCGGATACAAAAATAATAATTAATTCATAAATATGGGTAGTTTTCATATTTTAATGCGGAGAAACCAGTGAGCCATGACTCAAACAATACAATTTGGCAGATTTTTAATCTAATTAATTTAGCGGTGATTGTTTATGACAATAAAACACATAATTACATCTTAAACCAACATGCCAAAACGTTACTTAACATAAATAGTGACGACGCGCTCAGCAGCGATGTTTTTAACAATATTACGCTTCGCGACTTTAATGATGATACGGTGATAACCATTGAGCAATTATTTTCATCAAATATCACAGCTGTTTTATTAGAGTGTGAATTTTCGCCGCAGCTTCTAAATGTTAACCACTCAATAGTTAATGACTCTGTGTCTATGATCACTTTAGAGCAAGATCGTACACTTACAGAACAATATAACTTTGATCAAATTATCTCTAAAATTTCTACCAAACTCATTGATATACAAAATGACAATATAGACCAGCAAATTAACTTTGCCCTTAAAGCCATTGGCACAGTTTTGAAAGCAGACCGCAGTTATTTATTTGAATTCAACACCGACAACGAAACTATCACCAATACTCACGAATGGGTCAATACGGGCATTATCGCTTGCAAAGACAGACTACAAAATGTACCCAAAGTTGAGCTACCCTACTTTTTTGAAATAATGAATGAGAGCCATCTATTTCAAGTCAATGATATTGAACAACTACCAACAAAAGCCGACGCTGAAAAAGCTGAATTTAAAGAGCAAAATATTCAATCTGTTTTGTGCATAGGCCTACGTTTTGATGAAGAGCTAGTAGGGTTTATTGGTTGTGATTGTGTTAAAACAAAACGTCATTGGAGCAAAATAGATTTAATTAGAATAAAGCTCGTAGGCGAAATCATTAATAATGCACTTAAAAATATTAACTATAAAAAAAAGCTACAGTTAACCCAACAGCAATTAATTAACGCCAATATAAAGCTCAATAAATTAGCGAATACCGATGCGCTAACTAATATTGCTAATCGTCGTTTTTTTGATACTTCCCTAAAGAGCGAAATTAAACGCTCTGCAAGACAACACCAACCAATTAGTTTAATTATGTGTGATATCGACTTTTTTAAGCGCTATAACGACAATTATGGCCACCACAAAGGCGATGAAACGTTAAAACACGTTGCTCTTGCTTTAAAAAGTTTATGTAAGCGTGAGGGTGACATAGCAGCTCGCTATGGCGGTGAAGAATTCGCAATCATTTTACCTGCTACGAATATAGAGCAATGCCATAAATTTGCTTTGTTAATTGAGCAAAAAATAAAAACACTTAATATTACGCATGAGTTCTCTCCTATTGCCCCTTACATAACACTTAGCTTTGGTTGCTTTTGTAGTTATCCAAATGCAGATACACACACAGAAAGCTTAATAAAAAGCGCTGACATCGCTTTATATAAAGCAAAGAAAGCTGGCAGAAATCAAATATGTATTTTTGAATAATCTATCTATAAAACCTACCTGCTGTTTTTATAGTACAAATTAAAAACTAATGATAATCTGTAGCTTGTTGAAATTATAAGCATCGTGCAGTTTTTGAACTGAACGTAATTAACAAGGAAAAACCCTATGGATCCCATCGCAGAAATTATAAATATTGTTTTTACTGTTGAAGCGTTTTTACTGATTTTTGTTTTAGTGCTGCTAAAGAGTAGCGTTAAATTTGTACCACAAAACCGTGCATGGCTGATTGAGCGTTTTGGTAAATACCAATCAACCAAAGAAGCGGGCTTAAATTTTATTGTTCCTTTTATTGATCGCATTGCTGCCCGACCGTAGCTTAAAAGAGCAAGCCCAAGATGTCCCCTCACAGTCAGCTATTACCAAAGACAATATTTCGTTATCTGTTGATGGTGTACTGTACTTTCGTGTGCTTGACCCATATAAAGCCACTTATGGGGTTGACGATTACGTATTTGCAGTAACGCAGCTAGCACAAACCACCATGCGTTCTGAACTGGGGTAAAATGGAGCTTGATAAAACCTTTGAAGAACGTGATGTCCTCAATACTAATATCGTAACCTCTATCAACCAAGCAGCTGAGCCCTGGGGTATCCAGGTTTTACGTTACGAAATAAAAGACATTGTACCACCACAATCCGTGATGGAAGCGATGGAAGCGCAAATGAAAGCCGAACGAGTTAAACGTGCGCAAAATTTTAGAATCAGAGGGTGATCGTCAAGCAAACATCAATGTTGCCGAGGGTAAAAAACAGGCTCAAGTTTTAGGTGCTGAAGGTGAAAAAGCTGAACAAATCTTGCGCGCAGAGGGTGAAGCTAAAGCTATTATTGCCTGTTGCAGAAGCGCAAGCTGATGCGCTGCGTAAAGTAGGTGAAGCTGCAGATACTGAGCAAGGCCAAAAAGCGATTCAACTCGATTTAGCAACCAAAGCCATTGCCGCTAAAGAAGCTATTGCGAAAGAATCGTCTGTTGTTTTATTACCCGATAGCGCCACTGATGCAAGCTCATTAGTTGCACAAGGCATGTCAATTATTAACTCACTAAATCAAAAGCAAAAACTTTAATCTGTTGAGGATAAATAATGACGCTTATTACTAACAACTTACCTGAAGCACTGATGATTTTAGGTGTGCTTGCGCTCATTATCGAAGTGGCTGTGTTAGGTATGTCTACCTTTATATTATTATTTTTAGGTATGTCTTTGTTTACTAGCGGTTTAATGATGAACTTTAACTTGTTAGATGACTCTTTAACTACCGCATTGTGGAGTAACACACTTATTACAGCTGGGTTTGCGCTATTTTTATGGAAACCATTAAAGCGTATGCAAAACAATGTGGACAAAAAAGGTGTACAAAGCGACTTTGCTGAGCTTGATTTTGTTTTAGCTGACGATGTTGATGAAAACGGTCTCACAATGCATCTTTACTCTGGAATTAGTTGGAAGTTAAAAAGTAAACAGCCACTTTCTGCAGGTACACATGTTAAGGTCGTAAAAAAAGAAGTAGGCACTATGTGGGTTGAAGCCATTTAGCCAACTAGAATCACATTAGATTTTAAGGGCTACAATATCACTATTACTGCCCTTAAAATTTTTTATTTGTTAGCTTAAGTCATCAGCACTTAGGATAACCACGCCATATAAGTCATTAATGGTTGCTAAAGCACTTTTATGTAGATCAGATGCCAACACATCACTTACTGAAGTTTGTAATGGTCTTGAAGCGCACGCGTCAGCGACTACCGTTTCGTGGTTACCTCTTAAAAATGCACCTTGCGCTGTAAATGTCACACACATGTGGGTCATAAACCCAACAATGATCAATTTATTATTACCGATTACTCCTGCAGGCCAGAATTTATCAATCTCGCACGTTTTATCAAAGGCGGCCATCTATTTGATTTAGATTGGCTGTGGCAAGAAACAGTTCGTGAAATCCCCTTGAATACCGACGAATTCTCGCAATCTCTTTACGATTTTATATTGTTGCAACGGGAATAGATTCAGGTAAAGCTCACTATTTGCAAGCAACGGGCAATGAAATGGTTGAGCAATTAAAAGCCTCTTGCGCCATCCCAATCGCTTATCGGGATTACCCAACAATAAACGGGATCGCCATGACCGATGGTGGCGTTGCCGATTCTATTCCGGTAAAAAAAGCCTATGAAATGGGTGCATCAGAAATAACAGTTATCCTTTCCCAACCTTTAGGCTATCGTAAAAAAGGCAACAAAGTCCGTGGTTAACTAAACAACTCTATAAACAAAACCCAGCGCTTGCAGAGGCCGCCATACAGCGTTCTAAAAATTATAATGACAGTATTGATTTTTTGCACCATGCTCCGTCAGATTGCAAAATAAATATTATTGCACCACCAACAGGGTTTAAAGTCGGCCGCACCACCAAAAATCGAGCTATACTCAATTCAGGCTATCAAATGGGCATAAGTGAAGCTATAAGTTACTTAGATAACCCTAGATTTGGTAGCATTGGTTATGAGCGATAAAACCATTACAAACAGATTGCTCGAAGTCAAAATTGCATTTACATCTAATTCAAGCTATTAATTTTTAAACCCGCGAGTTAATGTAATAAGGAGTTATGTGATAATGGCTTATTGTCAAAAAATAGATTATGTTTAGGCATAGTGTTTGCTCGTGTTCTTGTGTACATACTAAATAAAATAAGGTTTTTTGTGAATTTTCTTCGATGCTTTCATAATATAGTATCTGATCAACAGCTTAGCTTTGATCAAAAAATTGCAGACTTACTTGCTTTTGGGCTCGATGTTTTTCAGCTCGATTTGGCTATTATCAGCCGCGTAAAAAATAATTCTTACACTGTTTTACATGCTATTACCCCTGACAATTCTCTTGCTATTGGTACTGAGTTTGAGTTAAACGGCACCTATTGTACACATACTTTGTTGGCCAACTCTGCACTGGCATTTCATAATGCGTCGCAAAGTAGTATTGCAAATCACCCTTGCTATATTAATTTCCAATTGGAGGCGTATATTGGAGCGCCTATACGAATAGGTACAGATGTATTTGGAACTGTTAACTTTTCATCAGCTCAAGAATGCGCCCCTTTTAGCGATGAAGCTTATGATTATATTGAAATTATTGGCTCAGTGGTTGGGCTCAGAATTTGCGCGCAATCAGGATAAAGTTAATCTCACTAAAAATAGTGACACCTTATTGAAACTTGAAAGCGTTGCAAATATAGGCACATGGGAAGTCGACCTAATAGACAATAGCATTTTTTGGAGCCAGCAAACTCGACGTATTCATCAAGCCGAAGAAGGCTATACTCCAAACATGGAAACAGCCATTGAATTTTATAAAGCGGGTAAAAGTCGAGATAGCATTAAAAAAGCGGTAGAAAATGCGGTATCTAAGGGTGAAAAATGGCATTTAGAGCTGGAAATAGTTACCGCAAAGCAGCAAGACATTTGGGTGTCGACTTTTGGTGAGGCCGAGTTTAACAACGGCAAATGTGTGCGATTATTTGGTACTTTTCAAGATATAACTGAAGCCGTTAAGTTACGCGAAGAGTTAAAACAAAAAAAAGCACTTGCAGAACAACTTCTCCAAGACCGAAGTATGCTGTTTGCCAAAATTAGTCATGAGCTTAGAACCCCGCTTAATGGTATTACGGGAATGTTAGCGACTCTCATTGATGAACACGATTATGACAAGCGAGCAGAAAAAATAAAAGTAGCCCTTCGAAGTGCTGACATTTTATTAAGCATTATTAATGAAGTACTCGATTTTTCAAAAATAAATCATGGTGAGTTAAAACTGGAGCCACACCACTCTCTACTTAAAACGGTATTTACCGATTTGGTTTCTTTATATTCGGTATTGTTTAGTAATAAAAACATTGAACTACTAACCACAAACAACATTCCTAATGATGTTTGGGTATACTGCGACACCTCTCGATTAAGTCAAATTGTATCTAATTTACTGAGTAACGCGCTAAAATTTACAGAGCATGGATCTGTTTCTCTTGAATCGCAGTTAACATTAGATACAAAGTCCCCTTTACTTACCATTAAAATAACCGACACAGGTCGCGGCATGAGTAAAGCGTATTTAAACTCATTATTTAAGCCTTTTACCCAAGAGGTTGATGCTAACAACAATAAAGATGGCACTGGGTTAGGCTTAGCCATTGTTAAAGAGCTCGTTGGTTTTATGAATGGCAAAATTAAGGTAACCAGTGAGATTAACGTGGGCACATGTTTTACCTTAACTATCCCGATTGAACTTGGTAAACAACAAAAACAAACACCTAGCCTTAAATCTATTAATAATCACAGTAATAAGTTATCTGTTCTGGTAGTTGATGATAACGAAATAAATCGCCTGGTATTAGAAGCGGCACTGGATAAGTTTAATATAAAATCAGACTTTGCTATAGACGGCCAAGATGCCTTGTTAAAATGCAAGCAAAAGCATTTTGACCTTATTTTTATGGACTGCATCATGCCTATCATGGATGGTT
This sequence comes from Pseudoalteromonas sp. SCSIO 43095, assembly GCF_023650455.1. Taxonomy (NCBI): domain Bacteria; kingdom Pseudomonadati; phylum Pseudomonadota; class Gammaproteobacteria; order Alteromonadales; family Pseudoalteromonadaceae; genus Pseudoalteromonas; species Pseudoalteromonas sp. SCSIO 43095. The sequence goes on along the minus strand of NZ_CP087996.1, from coordinate 447,361 downwards.
TCGAGGCCACTAGGCAACTAAAAGCACAAGGTATTTGTGACCCGCAACAAACCTATATTGTGGCGTTAACTGCTAATGCTTCCTCACAAGATAAACTAAACTGCCAGCAAGCGGGCATGGACATGTTTATAGCCAAACCGTTTAAGCTTCCAGCGATAGAAGAAGCAATTACAAATACACTAAAAAGACTGGGCGTAGCCACACCATAACAACAAATGTCGCTCAGATTAACTTGCATAAAAAACAAAGGATCATTATGACAAATAAAATCATTGGTATTGTACTTATTGTTATTGGCGTAGCGCTTGGTATGTGGGGTTATGATGTTTACGATTCTGCATCTTCACAAGTTACCCGCGCATTAAATGGCGAAACCCCTATAGAAGCATGGCTAGGCTTTATTGGCGGGGCAGTGTGTATTTTAGTGGGTATTACCCGACTTAAATAGCGCTCAAAAAAGCCGCCTTTGGAGAGGGCGGCTTGGGTGAACAAACAGCTATGGGTGAGAGCTGTTATATCAAGAGACTTTAAGCTAAAACACTATTAAGCAGCGCTTTGCTCTGCATCGGGCGTTTGACGAATTAAATAGTCAAACGCACCCAGGCTTGCTGTTGCGCCCGCCCCCATCGCAATAATAATTTGCTTAAATGGTGTAGTGGTTGCATCACCTGCAGCATAAACGCCTTGTAACGATGTTGCGCCTTTGGCATCAATGAGTATTTCACCAAATTGGCTCAGCTCAAGGTCGCTGTCTTTCAACCATTCGGTATTAGGTATTAAACCAATTTGTACAAATATACCGGCTAAGTTCAACTGCCTACTCTCGCCGCTAAGGCGGTCGGTATAACTTAACCCCGTTACTTTTTTGCCATCACCAAGTACTTCCGTGGTTTGGGCATTTTTAATAATAGTGATGTTTTTTAAGCTATTAGCTTTACGAATGAGTACCTCATCGGCGCGTAACGTATCTGCAAATTCAAGTACAGTAACGTGTTCAACTATATTGGCTAAATCAATTGCCGCCTCAATACCTGAATTACCACCTCCAATAACTGCAACCGATTTACCTTTAAATAAAGGCCCATCACAGTGCGGGCAGTATGCAACGCCATGGCCTTTATACTGTTGCTCACCGGGTACATTCATTTCGCGCCAGCGTGCACCGGTTGCTAGTACGAGTGATTTTGCCTTTAACACAGCGCCATTTTCTAGCGTAATATCATACCCATTACTGCCTTTTTGCAGGTTTGCCGCGCGTTGGTTGTGCATAACATCAACATCGTATTCTTTAACGTGTTCTTCCAACTGAGCCACCATTTTTGGCCCTTGCGTTGCTTTAATTGAAATAAAATTTTCAATCGCCAATGTATCAGCAACTTGACCGCCAAATCGCTCTGCTACAACCCCAGTATTGAGCCCTTTACGTGCTGAATAAATAGCTGCCGAAGCACCAGCTGGCCCACCACCGACGACAAGTACATCAAACACCGACTTTTCATTGAGTGATGCTGCTTGGCGCTGTGCACCTTTGCTATCCACTTTATTTAAAATATCAGTGAGGCTCATAGCCCCTTGGCTAAAGGGTTCACCATTTAAATATACAGCGGGTACCGCCAGTATGTTTCTTTGCTCTACTTCATCTTGAAATAATGCCCCATCAATCATGGTGGCTTTAATATTGCTATTTGTTGCTGCCATAGTATTGAGTGCCTGCACAACTTGCGGACAGGTTTGGCAACTCAAGCTAATGTACACTTCAAAATTGAGTGTTTGCTCAAGTGTTTGTATTTGTTCAATGTCATCTTTACTTGCTTTACTAGGGTGACCACCCGTATGTAATAGCGCTAACACTAAACTAGTAAATTCGTGTCCCATAGGAACACCTGCAAAGGTAATATGGGTGTTTTTTTCTGGTGAATGCACCACCATAGAAGGCCTACGGGCGTTAGTATCGGGATTATTTATCACACTAAACTTATCGCTTAGTGATGCTAAATCATTCGCTAAACTTTCTACTTCTGTTGATTTTTTGCTGTCGTCCAAGGCGATAAGCAGCTCAACAGGCTGAGTCAGCGATTCAAAATGGCTTTTTAATTGGTTCTTTATGTTGTTGTCTAACATGGCTTAGCCCCTTAAGGAAAATTAAAACAGCAAGGTTCCCATGCCATCAGTGCATGTGCGAAATTTTAGAAACGTGTGATGGCGTGGGAGAGTGCCCAGTGAACCTATACAGGCTCACTGGGTTTAGAGTCATGTTCTACTCTAAATTTAGTTAGTGGTAAGGTTTAAATCTTACCAACTAGGTCTAGTGAAGGTGCTAATGTGTCTTCACCTGGCTGCCAAGATGCAGGACAAACTTCGCCATCATGTGTTGCAATGTATTGCGCTGCTTGTACTTTACGAACTAACTCTTTAGCACTGCGACCAATGCCTAAGTCATGTGTTTCAACAACTTTGATTTCGCCCTCTGGGTTCATTACAAATGTACCGCGAAGTGCAAGGCCTTCTTCTTCAATCATAACGCCAAAGCTGCGTGTAATGCGCCCTGTTGGGTCACCAATCATTGGGTAAGTAATTTTACCGATGGTGTCTGACGTGTCATGCCATGCTTTGTGCGTAAAGTGTGTATCAGTTGATACTGAATAAACTTCAACGCCCATTTCTTGTAACTGTGCGTAATGATCTGCAAGGTCACCTAATTCAGTTGGGCATACAAATGTGAAATCTGCAGGGTAAAAGAAAAAGATAGACCACTTACCTAATACGTCTTTTTCAGTGAGTTCTACAAAGTCACCATTGTGGTAAGCTGTTGCATTGAAAGGTTGTAATTTTGTGTTAATCAATGAAGTGCTCATAGTATTCCTCATTTATGTTTAGTGTATTTAAAAAGTTAACGCCTTGTGCGTTGGCTTGATTAATACAATAAGGCCATTGAGAAATTAAATAAAATTGATTGTTTAGATTAAAACAATCGATTTTTAAGATTAAAAACCCAAGGAGTGATCTACTGCTTACTTTTAAGCGTTAAAGCAGTTACAACTCAACTACCACTCATAGTCAGTTGCGCTATATAGATTTTAATAAGATTACACTGCACATCCTTGCTACAATAACGTGGTTTACATTACAAAACCTTTAAAGGCATTTCGTTTATGGAAAAATTCGTCAATCACATTCAACTTGGCTATTTGGGCTTATTGCCATTTTTAGGCTGTGTGGGCTGGCCACTCATGGTTGGCAGTAACAGTGTAAATTTAGAGTTTTTTAGTTTTTACAGCATTGCTATTTTAGCGTTTATGGCGGGTAATTTATGGCATGCAGGCCAACAAAGCTTTGCCGATGCGATTAAAGCAGTGCTACCGGTCATTCCTATTCCGTTTTTATCATTCTTACCGATTGAGTGGATGCTTGCGTGGTTAGGCGCGAGTTTTTGGTTAGTACTGATTTTTGAAAAGGCCACAATACAGTGGCAGGGTTATCATAAAGATTATCAAAAAATGCGTTTTGTGCTCACATCAGTGGTATTTGTGTGTCATATCTTAATTATTGGTATGAGTATTTACCCTAAATAACACGCCATGGCTTAACCATTAGTCTGTAATAGGGTAACATCCGCGCACTGTATTGAGAGGACACACCATGATAGACCAACTACGCCAACAGCTTACTGACCTTGGTGAGAATTTTGTAGAAAAAAACGCGGCTTTTAAAATTAAAGTGATCCCGTTTTTTTGCGCTATTAGCATAAAAAAAGATCATAAAAGTGAGGGGCGTCTTTCTTTTTATTCAAATCAGCTCATTGAAATATTTATGGTGGTGTTGTTTGTTTTATTTGGCTTAGCCATTTACGACCCTCAAGCCGGTTTTACTCATGGCCCTATTCATATTGTGTTTGCTATTTTGATTACCTTTAATTTAATTCTTAAACAAGTTGCCATTGAAGGGTTAAAAACGCGTTTAGCTATGTATAGGTTACATCAACAGCTGATTAGTACACCGCATCCTGACACATCGCCTGTTACTAATAAAAACATATAATTTAATATGTACTTAAACCCAAATTGGAACATACTCACGGTAGGTGATGGCGACTTATCGTTTTCAAACGCGCTTTACAACCACATTAAACCGCAAAAGTTAGTTGCCTCAACCTATGATGCAGCTGCAACTCTTACAGAAAAATACCCCGATAACGCGCTTGCTTCACTTAAAGCACATAAAGTTAATGTGCTTAATGAATTTGATGTCACCAACACACAATGTTGGCAACAACTAGCCGAGCACCTAAACAGCTTTGATGTGGTGATTTTTCAATTTCCACTTATTCCTGCGTTTATTGGTCGCGACGCATTTGAGAAAAATACACGTAATAACAGCATGAACGTGCTTAACCGTGCGTTACTGCATCAATTTATAAAATATGCCAATGAGTTTGCCTTGAACCCTCAAGGCCCTGGGTTATGTTATATAACCTCAAAAGATGTTAAACCGTATCGTGAGTGGAATATTGAGGGGAGTTTAAATACCCATTTAAACGCGGCATACCAAGGACAAATGCCATTCGATATCAGTCGCTTTGATGGCTATAAAATTCGCAATGTCGACCGTGACAAACACGTCAAAGACACCAGCGGTATTACCTATGTATTTAGTGAAAATACACCACCCGAATTAAGTGATATGTTAACAACCCCGAATTATCTAACGGATGATTATTGCCCGCTTTGTCGTGTGGGGCCGTTTTTAGCGGATGAGGATAAAAACAAACATTTTTCCGCTAAAAAACACCAGCAAATGCTCAAACTAGAACAAGACTGGCAGCAATGGTTAACCGCGTTTTATAAGTCAAATTAATCACAGATTGCGGCGAGCTTAATTAAATCAGCGGCTTTTTCTGCAATGGCTATTACCCCAGCATTGGTATTTCCGGTAATAATACTGGGCATAATAGAGGCGTCTACCACCCGTAAATTTTGCACACCGTGAACACGTAATTCGCTATCAACCACAGCCATATCGTCTTGGCCCATTTTGCAGGTTCCTACGGGGTGGTATTCTGTATCGGCTGTTTGCCTAATAAACTCAATAAGCTGCGTATCATCATTAATATCAAGCGGATATACCATATCTGCACGAATAATATCAAACGCTTTGCTTTGCATTATGCTCAATGTTTTTTTAAGCCCAAGTAGCATAACCTGTAAATCATCGGGGTGGCTTAAATAATTAGGATCAATGAGTGGCGCACTTAAAGGGTTGGCATCCGCTAAACGAATAGTGCCGCGGCTTTTAGGGTGCATTATGCTGCTATGAATACTGTATCCATGGCCATAATGCAGTTTACGGCTGTGATCGTCCACCAGCCCAATAACAAATTCAAGTTGCACATCGGGCACAATAGAATCTGTAAATAAGTTTATAAACGCATGCGATTCGGCAAAGTTACTGGTTAGCTTTCCTTCGCGTTTGGCAAACCAATCAACGCATCCTTTTGCAATATTAAACGCACCACTGGCACTTATTCCAAATGTGCCTTGCGAATATTTTGCTTTGTATAATGGCACAACGGTTAAGTGATCGTGCAAATTACTGCCTACACCTTCTAATGGCGTTACAAGCTCAATGTTATGCTGCTTTAAATGATCTGCAGGCCCCACTCCCGATAACATTAAAAGGTGTGGGGAGTTAATAGCACCGGCACTTAAAATAACTTCTTTATAGGCATTTAGCACCAAGCTTTTATTATTAACTGCAGCTGTTACACCAGTTGCAGATTTCCCGCAAAAATTAATTTTATGCACCTGCGCGTCAGTGAGCACGGTTAAGTTTTTACGAGCTAAATTAGGTGTTAAGTACGCTTTTGCCGCACTGCAACGCTCCCCTTTATGTTGAGTGACCTGCGATAAACGCGCACCTAGCTGTTGCTGCGCATTAATATCGTCATTAAGGGCCACGCCTTGCTCTTGGCATGCTTTTAAAAACAGCTGATTAACTGGGCTTGGTAAACTCAGCTCTTGCACATGTAAGGGGCCGTTTACACCATGATATGGGCTGTTGGTAAAGGTTTTGTTGTTTTCAGCTTTGATAAAATAAGGCAGCAAACTGGTATAATCCCAGCCGGTATTTCCCATAGCGGCCCAGTTGTCGTAGTCTTTTTTATTCCCTCTTATGTACACCATGGCATTGATTGAACTTGAACCACCAAGCACTTTACCTCTGGGCATAAACCCACAGCGGTTATTAAGCTCTTTTTGTGGCACCGTATTGTAATGCCAGCTATTAATGCCATAAGGAACACTAGCTGCAACTCCCACAGGCATTTGCACCATAGCACTTTGGTCACGGCCGCCGGCTTCAATTAAACACACACTTACATTTTTATTTTCAGATAATCGCGAGGCAACAACACAGCCGGCACTGCCTGCGCCAATCACAATGTAATCAAATGAGGTGGTATGCATAAAAAATCTCCCATTAAAAAAACTACTTTGCATGGATTATCTACTGAAAACTTGATATTTTTAGACACCTCTCCACTAATGCAATTGTTATGAGCAGCCTGATTAAAGCCACTTCTTTGCAGGGAATTGATATATTAATTACCGAACTAGGTGGTGATACAACAAGCATTATGCGCCATTGCGCCATTGAGGTAGCGTTAAACTCCCTTGAAACACAAAGCTTAACTTATCGCCATTATGCTGAGCTTTTAGAATACTGCGCTCATAGCTTAAACTGCCCAAGTTTTGGCCTTAAACTCGCTAGCAAACAAAGCTTTGATATTTTAGGGCATATCGCTATCGCTGCTAAAAGTGGAACTGATTTAGGTGAAGCGCTAACGTGGGTAATTAAATACCTACACTTACATACACCCGCACTTAATTTAACCACGCATACACTTGAAGATGACCAAAATATATTTTTATCATTCGAAATAAAACTCAAGCCATTACCTGTTATAAATCAAGTTATTGAATTAACAATTGCACTGGCGCTCGCCACCTTAAAAAAAGTGAGCCAAAATCAATGCAAACCCATTAAGGTATTTTTACCGCAAAAGCTTGATGCAAATCTACGCGCTTACCATCAGCACTTTGGCTGTAACGTTATTGAACACAGAAACAGCGCCGGTATTTTAATCGCCAAAGACGATTTATTATTGCCGCTTAATGTTTCTGATCAACACAAAGTACAAGCCGCATTAAACTTTTTAGCCGCTAATAATGCGCATACTCAGTCGTTACCTTCGCAAATAAGTGCACTTATTCGACCCATGCTGCCCCTTTTTCAATGCTCAAACCAAACGATAGCAACGGCACTTAATATGCACCCACGGACCTTGCACCGTGAACTTAAAAAACATAACACCAGTTTTGTAAAACTAAAAGATGCCACTCGCCGCGCATTATGTGAACACTATTTAATGCAAAACCAATTTTCTATTTCACATATTTCCGAGCTGTTAGGTTATCAAGAACAAGCCACATTAAGTGCCAGTGTAAAACGCTGGTTTAACTGCTCTGCCCGCGCATTTAGAGCAAAACATTGTTAAACTGCAAAGCTGCGTAAAATACATAAAAAGGCTAAACATGAATTTTGTGATTGTAGGTACCAATTTTATTAGCGACACCCTACTCGATGCGGCAAGTACTCTGAGTAATTTTAATTTATACGGTATTTGCTCTCGCCAAATAAGCAGCGGCGAGCGCTTTTTAGCTAATCATCCAACAAATACCGACGCTAAAATTTTTACCTCTATTGATGCTGTGTGCCAAGATGAACAAGTAGACGCAGTTTATATAGCTGCGCCCAATAGCCTGCACAGTGCGTATGCAATACAGTGTTTAAAAGCGGGCAAACACGTACTTGGCGAAAAACCTTCAGCAGCAAATAGTCATGAGCTTACGGCTATTTTAACAGCTGCTCAAAAACATCAACGTTTGTACATGGAAGCGATGATGACAACGCATTTACCTAACTTTGCTGTTTTAAAAAACGCATTAAAAAGAATTGGTACACCGCGTAAATTTATTGGCCAATTTAGCCAATACTCGTCACGTTACGATAAGTTCAAAAACGGTGAGCGCCCTAATACCTTTTTACCTGAATTTGCAAATGGCGCATTAGTAGACTTGGGTATTTACCCGCTTTATATACTTATAGCACTGTGGGGCGCACCAAACAGTGTGCACGCCAGTGGCGTATTACTAGAAACCGGTGTTGATGGTGCCGGCGATGTACTTTTAAATTATGCAGATAAACAAGCGGTAATTAGTTATTCAAAAATATCGCAGGGCGAGAACATCACCGAAATACAAGGTGAGTTAGGTCGTATTCGTATTGAAGCTGTATCGCAGCTTAAAAAAGTGGAATTCATCGCTAATAATGGCCAAAAAGAAACAATAAGTGCAGATTTTGATGAGCATTTTATGAAGTATGAAGTTGCGCACTTTATTGAGATGATTGAGCAAAACACATTAGAGTCACATATTAACAACCACCAGCTTTCACGCGATGTGATGACGGTACTCGATACCGCCCGCGCACAATTGGGCGTTATATACCCTGCAGATAGTAAAGCTGAACTATAAATTTTTACTCAATGAGTCAGCCCTCATTACCTGCCACCTCAATCTTAAAAAGAGTAACGCTTATTTTTTATTCAGCCCAGTGATAGCCTCTCATCACTGGGAACTCCATGTAAAACGTTAATTTACATTTACCTGCGTAGGTAAAAGCAGGTAATATGCGCCGCAATTAAGTGGCAATTTTTAAGGACGACCATGCAAAAATCAACCAAAGAGCTATTACTGGCTATTTTATGCATATTGCTTGCAATGATCACTATTCAGTCTGGGGCTTCACTGGCTAAGCAGCTTTTCCCTATTGTTGGCCCTGAGGGCACAACGGCCTTACGTTTAGGTTTTTCTGCCGCTATTCTTTGTTTAATTTTTAAACCTTGGAGACACTTTCCGGTTGCAAGCCAGCGTTTACCCATCTTAATTTATGGTCTGAGCCTAGGCGGCATGAACATTCTATTTTATTACGCCATTGAACGTATTCCACTGGGTATTGGTGTTGCGCTTGAATTTACCGGGCCCCTTGCCGTTGCGTTATTTTCATCAAGACGAAAGCGTGATTTATTTTGGGTTGCCTGCGCAATAACCGGAATATTATTACTGTTACCCGATATGAAAGGCCAAGAAAGTTTAGACCCAATTGGCGTGATCTTAGCGCTTGCAGCGGGTGCGTGTTGGGCAGGTTATATTTTATTTGGTAAAAAAACCGGCAGCCAAAGCTCTGGTGGAGCAACAGTAGCGATGGGTATGACCATTTCAGCTATTGTGCTTGTACCTTATGGTGGTATATCACAAAGTGCTGCATTTACTTGGGATATTATTCCGTTAGGTATTGCCATTGCGGTACTCTCAAGTGCCTTACCTTATACTTTAGAAATGATCACGCTGCGTAATATGTCGCCGCAAGGGTTTAGCATTATGATGAGCCTTGAACCCGCTATTGCAGCACTCGCTGGCTTAGTTATTTTAGGTGAACTACTTAGCATTTGGCAGTGGCTTGCTATTTTATTAGTTATTATTGCCTCGGTTGGTAGCTCAACGTCAAACAGTAAAAAGCAGCCAGTTCCTGCTTAATATTTAATTAAATATTAAGCTACTGAGACACACAAAACCCACGCTATTTGCTTGGGTTTTGCAATTAAGTTATTCACTATTTTATAGGGGATGGCTGGCCATGTGGGCTTGAACGCAAATATTGCTTTGGTGCTTGTACTTGCGCGCCCAACTCGGCCGCAGCATGCCAAGGCCAATGTGGGTTATATAAAATACCCCGCGCTAAAGCAACACCATCAGCATGTTCATCACTGATAATACTTTCAGCTTGCTGCGCCTCGGTAATTAAACCCACCGCTATCACTGGCATATTCACAACCTGTTTAATGGCGGTTGCAAACGGCACCTGAAAATTCTTAGCAACAGGTATATCTTGCTCAGGGCTTAAACCCGCAGTGCTTACATGAATAAAGTCACACCCTAACGCGTCAAGCGCTTTTGCCAGTTCAATTGATTGCGGTAAATCCCAACCACCATCAACCCAATCGGTTGCTGAAATACGTACACCCACCGCTTTATTGCTTGGAAATGCCGCTCTTACAGCTTTAAATACGTCGAGTAATAATCGCATTCTATTTTCTAGGCTACCACCGTATTGATCATCACGTTTGTTTGTCAGCGGCGATAAGAACTGGTGTAGCAAATAACCGTGCGCGCCATGTATTTCAATTAAATCAAGGCCCAACTCGTCAGCGCGCTTTGCCGCATTAACAAAGTCACTTATGAGCGAATCTATATCATCTTGGTTCATCGCTTTGGGAATGGGGCTGTTTTCATCATAGGCAATGGCTGATGGCGCAACCGTTTGCCAACCATTAAGGTGATCGGGCATAAGTGCCCCACCGCCATCCCATGGTTTATCGGTTGACGCTTTACGACCTGCATGGGCTAATTGAATACCAATAGGCATTGGGCTGTATTGTCTTACGGCCGTTAAACTTTTTGCTAATGCAGCTTGGGTTGTATCATCCCATAATCCTAAATCGGCGTAACTAATTCGCCCCTCGGGATTAACGGCCGTCGCTTCTAAAATAAGTAAACCCGCTCCACTTAAACTCAATTGCCCTAAATGAATGGTATGCCAGTCACTTGCAGCGCCATTGTTGGCCGAGTACTGGCACATGGGTGCAATAATAATTCTATTCTCTAGGCTTAACTTACCAAGTGACAATGGTGAAAACAGCTTTGACATTATAAATCCTCATATAACTGACTCTCAGCCACAACTAAATTGTGCTGTTCGTGTTATCAATAATTAAACATGTACTATAAAGATTATGGGGGGGAATATTCATTTTTATAGTGTTTATAAAAATATAAGTAATGACGTTTTAAACTATTCATTATCCAGTTTTTATCTATATTAGGCACAATTATTATTTTGGTTGATTTTAAAGCAACGCCTTTGTTCATTTAATATACAGTGCGAAACACTCAAATTCATATTTATATTTTTATTCTAGAAAAGTGAATTAAAATTCATATTTTTATTTCCATCACTAAAACACCCTGATACTATTAGCGCTCATTTATAAACACATTTTATTGAACTAGGATCACTTTTTATGTTTAAACCAAGCCTGTTAACCTTGGCTGTATCAAGCGCACTGAGTGGTGTATTATTTAGCAGTAATGCAGTGGCTCAAGAGCAAGTTATTGAAAAGAACAAATCGCTTGAAGTTATTGAGGTTACAGCAACGCGCCGAAGTGGCTCAATTCAAGCTGCGCCTCTTAACATTACCGCGCTCGATGCTGATGTAATGAAAGATCAAAACATCAGTGAGCTGGCCGATGTAGCACGTTGGGTACCGGGCTTAACAATTACAGATCAAGGTGGCCGTGCCGGTTCACCTATTATAGTTCGTGGATTAAATACTAATTCATCAGGCCCTTCATCAGATGGTGGCACTGTTGCCACTTATATTAATGAAATTCCAGTATCGGTCGATATGCGCCTTGTTGATGTAGAGCGCGTGGAAGTGCTTATTGGGCCACAAGGTACATTATATGGAGCTGGTACATTAGGCGGCGCTATTCGCTATATGCTTAAAGAACCAGAGCTTGATTTCACCTCAGGGGAAGTATTTGGTGATGTTTTTCAAACTCAAGAAAGTGATTCGGTCGGTGGTGAAGCGGGCTTTATTTTCAATTTACCATTGATTGAAGATAAACTGGCGGTACGTACCAGTTTAAATATTTATGAAGACCCAGGGTTTATTGACTACGCCTACACCGTTCGTGAACCAGGTGTATCGATTACCGACCCTGATTGGACAAACCTTGATGCAGTCAACAGCAATCTTAAAAATGTAAAAGACGCCAACGGTGAAACAACCACAACTGGCCGTATTTCATTGCGTTACAAAGCAAATGAGTCATTTGAAGGCACATTAAACTACTTCTATCAAAAGCAAGACACCGAAGGCCGCTCAATTGTTCATCACAACAGCCTTAATGCTAACAATGGCTTAAATGATCGCATTGGCAAATACGAGTCAGCGTACCGTTATGAAGAGCCACGGATAAAAGAAGACCAATTACTAAGCCTTGAACTAAAAGCCGACTTAGGTTTTGCTGAGCTGGTCTCAGCTACCGGTATTTCTCAATTTGACGCCGATGGGCAACGTGATCAAACTGATCTTTTAATTCGCTTAGACTATGGGTACGAAGAGTTTCCTTCGTTTTCAGCGTTTACCCGTGAAATTGACGAAAAAGACACCTTTACTCAAGAACTGCGTTTAGTCTCACAAAGTGATGGCGATTTAAGCTGGATTGTTGGTGGTTTTTACAACAAAACTGACACCGATGCATCAAGCAGAGAGTACACACCAGGGTTTGATCAGTTCGCGGTTGATAATTTCGAAGGCGCACAACTTAGACCAGACTCTTTAGAATATTTAGAAATTACTGGCAGCGATGTCACTGAATCAGCGCTTTTTGGTGAAGTGGGTTACCAAGTAACCGATAAACTCGACATTACCATTGGCGCGCGTTTTTACGAATACGATGTTGAGTCAAAAGCGGCTTTTGACTTCCCATTAGCAAATACCTTGTATGAAGGTGCTGCACCTGATGCAATCTCAATTAATTTTGAAGAAAACAAAGCGGGTGACAACGGTAATCTATTTAAATTTAATGCTAAGTATCAGTTTACTGATACTGTAATGGGATACGCCACTGTTAGCGAAGGCTTTAGAATTGGCGGCTCAAATGGCCTAGTGCCTTGTCCTGTGCCCTTACCTGAGGATCAACAAACAGGCTGTGGTACACCTGATGAAATGCTGTATGAAGCAGATACCACAACTAACTATGAGCTAGGCTTTAAAAGTACATGGTTTAGAAGCCAACTACACTTTAACGCCGCACTATTCAATGTTGATTGGGATAACGCACAAATTGCAGGGGCAACAACAGTAGGCCAACTACCGTATTTATCAAATGCTGGTAGCGCGAATGCGAAAGGGATTGAGATTGCCACGCGTGCAATTTTATCAGACTCATTTACTGCCTATGCAACTTATGCCTATACAAAAGCAGAGCTAACCTCAGACGCACCCTATTTATTTAATGCTGACGGGAGTGATGGCGCGGTAGATGGCGACCGTTTACCAGGCTCGCCAGAGCATCAGTTCTCTATGGGGATTAACTACCAAACAGACGTGTTAAATGATAAAACCTTAGATATTAACTACGGTTTAACTGCACAAAGTGATGTAATTTCAAAAGTAGGCCTACGTGACAACGGTGAAGCACTTCCAGGTTATAGCTTAAGTAATCTTTCAGCTAAATTAACCGCCGATGCGTGGTCGACTACTTTATATGTAGATAACCTATTTAATAAATATGCGGTTACCTCTGTTCGTCGCTCAGATGCGGATATTACAACAGCGAATGGCGCAGACATACAACGTAACTATGGTTACTATGTTAATCGCCCGCTTACTGTAGGCATTAAATTTAACTATAAGTTTGAAATATAATTAAACGATACGTTGGAAATATAATTAAACGATAAGTTTAAGTACAATCAAGAGGCTCAAATTAATTTGAGCCTTTTTATTTGTAAGTACATTATTTATAAGAGTATTCATGCAGCCAAACTTAAAGCAACTACACCAAAGCGCTATAAACAACTTAAACCAAGGCAACATTCAGCAAGCGCATAAAGCACTGGTTGAGCTAGTGACACTGCAGCCTGACTTTGCTGATGGCTACTTTTTACTCGCCATGGTTAATTTACAGGTTGGTCAAATTTATAAAGCGATAAAGCTAATTGAAAAAGCATTAAACTTTACTCAGTCTATTGAATATACAGCGCAACTTGCCAAGTGCTACGCTCTTACCGGCGATTTACAAAAAGCGAAAAGCACCGCCCTCAGCGTTAAGCTTGAACATATTAGTAAAGCACTTGATGCCGATACATTAGGCGTGGCGCTCACCCAAGCGGGTTTACATCAACAAGCAGCTGATTACTTTATATGCGCATTAAGTATAGCTGAGAGGAGTAATACTCGTCAGCCACAGTTTTATTATAACTATGGGGTATGTGCTAAATTTTTAGGCCAGTTTGAAAAGGCGCAGCACGCGTTTGAAAATGCCATTGCACTGAATCCGCTTCATCATCAAAGTCATTTTGCTTTAGCTGATTTAACTAAAGTCACTAGGCAAAACAACCACATAGCGCGATTAAAAAACGCATTTGAACAGGTCAATCACCCTGACGCTAAACTGCATATAGGTCATGCACTGGCAAAAGAATATCAAGACCTAGGCGACTTTTCAGCAGCCTTTGCCGCGTTACAACATGGTAAAGCAGCAAAACTCGCTAATAAGGCGTTTGATAACCAAGCGTCTGAGGCACTATTCGCACACATTAAACAGCTCAGTGATAAATACAAAAACCAACAAACAGCTGGCAACCAAAGCTGTGAGCCAATTTTTGTATTAGGCATGCCGCGCTCTGGCACCACATTAGTTGAGCGCATTTTATCAAGCCACAGCGACGTACAATCGGCTGGCGAGCTGCAAGACTTTGGCCTAAGTGTAAAAAAACTTAGCCAAACACCAACGCCTCAAGTACTTGATACAGACACCTTAAGCCAAGCTTACCAGCTTGATTTTGCAAAACTTGGCAGCACTTACCTTGAGGCGACCCGTGTAGTTACCGGTAGCCATAAACACTTTATTGATAAATTACCGTTTAACTTTTTTTATATCGATTTAATTACCAAAGCCCTGCCAAACGCCAAAATAATCTGCCTACTTCGCGACCCCATGGACACCTGTATTGGTAACTATCGTCAGCTATTTACTATTAACAACCCGTATTATGCTTACTCGTTAGACTTACTCGACACTGCTAAATTTTACAGCCGCTTTTATAAACTAATACAGCACTTTAGCGCCCTTCACAGCAATATTAAACTAGTAAAATACGAAGAACTTGTAGCCGCACCAGAGCAAAAGATAAAAGAGTTAGTGAGCTATTGTGACTTAGACTGGCAACCACAGTGCCTTGATTTTCATTTAAACACTGCACCGGTATCAACCGCCAGTAAAATGCAAGTACGCCAACCGCTTAACAACAAAGCCATAGGCCGCTGGAAAAAATTTAAGCCCCATACCGATGAAGCGCAGTCTTATTTTGTTAAGGAAGGAGTTTTAGGTTTAATTAAATAACAAAAAATATTACGTGGACGGATAGTTCAGTTTGATTAATTTAAAAGTTAGCGGATGGATATAATTTTTTAGGCTGAATGTATTAAAGGTTTTTTCTCTGTTAACTTACCCTCCCCCACTTAAGGAAAAACCCAACGCTGCTACCATAAAAAACTAACAAAAAGTAATACACCAATTACTGCAGCAGCTATAAATAAGTATTTACCAAGCTTAGCATTATGTTTAAGAGATTCTTGGTGTTTAGCCTTAAGCATAAGTAATTGTGCTTCGTTTAAATCGGAACAATGCGTACATTTATCCAAGAATTCAGAATAATACAGTTCACACCTATCACATCGTTTTTGTTTAGGTTGCTTAGATCTCCATGATATGCTCATCCCTAAAGACATTATAACTTCCACTCGAGAGTACCAGCGTACTCAACCTTAACCAGCCTACCATTTAATAACGCAGGCTTAAATCGCCATAGCTTTAAAGCCCGTAAACCTTCCTTTTCAAATACACCTTTAGGAGCAGATTCAATTACTTCAACTCTTTCTAACGTACCAACTTCATTCACTATTGCTTTGTTATATGTATATTACTCATTTTATTGGATTTTTATTTAACCGTAGTTTTGTTTTAACTACAAGAATTAATGTAGGAAGTTGTAATACCAAGAATGAAAACCCTAAGCCTTTAACTGAAAATTCAGCTGACCCAGTAAAAATAAGAACCATTGATAAAACAAGCCAAATTACAAAGAAAAATAAGCCGTAACCGATCAATGATTTGAATACTATTTGATTATCTGGCGACATACTTTCCTGTACATATAACGCTTGCCTAACCGGCGAAAAATAGCAGGCTAAAATTAGCGACGAAGGAGCGCAGCCTGCTGTTTTGCGTCCTTTGGTTTAGGCACTTGTTAGCTTTTTTTGGGAAGAAGAGCAAACTCATAATTTCCTCTAGGTATGTATTTTGAACCACAACTGCTACAACCAAACACATCTAAGTTTCTAATAGTAAGCTCAGGAATCACAATATCTTCATTACAACATTGGCACTTAATATCGTAGGTTTTGCAGTTAAAAGTAACTTTATTATTTGTTTTATCGACTTTCACTGAGAATAATGCTCCGCAGCGGTTGTTGCTGCACTTGCGAACTTCTCCATCTTTTGCCTTAAGCAAAGAAAAGGCTATATCCTGCTCACAGACTGGACATTTTTGTATATCAACACCTTTAATACTAATAAGAAAATTAGTGTTTATATATTCTTTTAGCTGTTCTGCAATTGTAAGAGCAGCACTTCTTACATCTGTTGAATCTACAAAGGCTGCTTTTTTAGGCTCCACTAAATGCAAGAAGCTACCCAGCTTATTGTAAGTCTTATTTAACCAGCGAACAGGAGGTAGCTTTTGCTCACCTAAAAACAGCCAATCGTCTTTCGGTGGCTCTTTCGCGTTTGATAAGTTTATTTCAACAACACAATTTGCTCCCGTTAATGAATCAAATTCGGACAACATTCTTAGTGCTTTATTTGGCTGCCAAGTTTCGATAATTGAATTTGGCAGCCCATCTATTCCGTGAAGAAGTTTCTGATATACAATCGCTTCAATGCAAAATCTAAGTTCGAGACAGGCGTATATATGATCAGTTGCATTATTAGACTTAAGCAGATCCATTGCCCTATTTAAGTACATCTGCTTGTCATAAATTTTAAATACCGACATGATTGCCTCGAAAAGCTAACGCCGCGTTAAGGTGCGACAAACATAGTGTGCCATACTTGAGCGAAGCGAAACCGGCACGCGTTTGGAGTCACTCTTAAACGCTTTGTTATGTGCGTACTTTTAGATATGCACTTTCTTGGTTTTCATTGGAATTTCACCAAATCGTCAGTAGGCTCTGCCTAAAACCGCGGTTGATCCCTAGGGATGATAGAACCTTCGATGATTGGTTGGACAAATAAACAACTAATATACGAATTTTTTCTACTACCATAGGAAACCCTCCTTCAAGTTGAGATGTGATAAGACCTGTAATTTCAGAAAGAACAAATGCAGCCCAAAAGCCAACTTGTTCTGGATGTAAGTAAATTAAGGTTGCCATCATCAGCCTAAGGGAACCACCGCATAGGGACAAAATTTGTTTCGGCTTTTAACTGCTTACACTTCTATTATGACACGATTAAAACTAACATCTAAATTCTGATAAAAACGGCTAGTTTCATGCTTATTTAGCGATTTTCTTGAGCTTAACCTTTTGAATATAAACAATAAGCACATAACATTTTAGTATTTATGCGACACGCTGTTTGTGTTGCATAATCGCTTGTTGGACTGAGCCGCTACCTGCTCGGTGTGTCAGCGTTGGTGTTGTTTATGCTATGGGAATTTGCTTTTTGGAGGCTCTCACTTTCCTAGCTGATTTAATCAGCTTAGCTAGTGTTATGTAAGCTTTCCCTGCATTGCTCAGCGCTTATTATGTATTCATTACACCTTAATTTGCCTTAATAAGCAATTATATTTTTTACACGTACAGAGGCCGCTAGCCTGAGCAGTTAAGCAGGTTAACTAATTGATTTTAAGCAGCTACCTAGCTGCTAACTCGTTCGCTCTACTTTGGTCCTTGTTTCATATAACTGGAATACGCCAATTAACCGCAAGATACCTGCCTTACAATGCTGGCAAGGCCAATGCGGTATCAGTGTTACGTTTTCTGTCTTTAGCTTCTCCACTTTACCTCTGTGTGATTCTTGTGACCTTATTAATGCTAACTTTCGCTTGCGACACGCATTAGCTAAAAAGCCATAGTGGCGAATGCGCATAAACCCTTTGGGCAATACATGTTGTAAGTAGCGCCGTAAAAATTCATCACAACTCAGAGTCATGACTTTATCGCGGTTGTTATCTGCATAATCGCGGTATTTAAAGCTCACTGTTTCTTCAGTCGCTGACACTAATCGCGATTCTGACATCACGCCTTTTAGGGTATAACGAGCAAGGTAACTAACTAGCTTTTCACTGTACGTTAAACAGGCTTTGCTATACACGCACCATTTGGTTGGCGTGCTTACCTTCGCGAATGAACTATCGCATTCATTGAGCGCCGCCAGCATTTTCCCTCTGAACACTGTTGATAATGCTTTAACGGGGTATAAATAGCCTTTTTCTATTTCATGCCAGTGCGCTTTATCAAGCGCGCCTGCGGGTATCAAACAGTGTAAATGGATATGCTGACCTAAGTTTTGCCCCCACGTATGCAGTACACTTGTCATGCCTAACTGACCATGCCTCTTTCGTTTCGCAAATTTACTCAGCGTTTGCCATGTGGCTTTGAATAAACACTGATACAACGCGTTTGGGTTGTAGTGCGCAATGATATTCAACTCATGAGGGAGCGTAAAAACAAGGTGGAAATACCGACACGGTAATAAATCCTCTTGCTGCCTTTGCACCCACTTAGCAGTAGCCATGCCTTGGCAACGCGGACAATGACGGTCTCGACAACTACATCCAATCTTTTGCGACTCCCCACAGCTATCACATTGCCATGCTTGATAACCGAGCTGACCCGTTCTGCATGATTGAAGGTGCTGACACACGCGCAGTTGTTGATAACTCACCGTATGATGTTGGCGATAACTCTCAAGGCTTGAGTTTAAAATATCAGCGAGGTGTAAGGCGTTCATTGTTTACTCCAGCTCGCAAGCAAATCAATGCCGCCATGACCTAACTCTGGTAACCAATGTAAGTAACTTTGTGTGGTTTTAATATCACTGTGGCCAAGCTGATGTTGCAGTTGATGAAGTGGCATACCTGATTCAAGTTGGTGTGTTGCATAAGCATGGCGTAAAGTATGTGGATTACAGTGCTTTAAGCCACACGCTTGTGCATGTTTTCTCAATGGCTTCCTGAAGGTTGATGCTGACATAGGTTTATCCATTAATAACCGTGAATAGAACATCCAACCTGTTGGGTGATACATTTTCCAATAACAACGTAATTGAGCCAGCACGCTATCTGATACAACCACATATCGTGATTTATCCCCTTTACCTTGTTCAATTAAAATAGTTTTACGCTGTCCATCGATATCTTGCACTTTAATGCGTAGCAGTTCATTAATACGTAAGCCACACCCATAGCACACCATAATCAATGTTTTTAAGCGCATATCGGTGCAACTTTCTATAAGCCGTCGCATGTCATCGCGCGATAAATACGTGGGTGCGCGAAGTTTTACTTTTGGCAGTACAATATCTAAGTTAAGTGGCCGATGTAAAATATTCTTAAACAAGAACCAAATACTGTTTATCTGTATTTTTTGGCTTGCTCTAGAAAGTTTACGAATCGCAGGATCGTTAAAAAAGGCGTTAAGTTCCTCATCAGTAATCGAATCGAGCGGTTTATTAAAATAATGACTGAGTTTTAGTAAATGTTCACAGTAGCTTTTACATGTACTTTGCGAATAACCACGATAGGCTATTTCAGTTTTGACTTGTTCAATGAGTGTATTCATGACTTACCTCCAAGTTATGGGATAACCCCAAGGTAAGTGTGGCTCAAATGATAAGAATAGGATCTCCGCGTAGCGGCTTAGTTCAACAATTTAATAGTGCGCTCATCGCGCATATTTCTACCGACTTAACGCTCATTTATCTAGCTTATATAGTTTTAACAAATAACCTAAGGTATTACTATCACTAAGCTTTTATTGTTATTAAGTGATAAAGAACAGATTAATATGCGCGCGTCGCTCATTTTCATGAATATATGAGCAAAGGGCTATTTTGCTAATTAATTAACGACGATTTTTTTTGCCAATCTCAATGCCCGGTTATCGCTCATACCTACATGCTAAGTTTAATCTAATAATTATGACTATAAACAAAACTTAGCACGTAAATTCAAGGTTATTGCTCATCGGCGTCGCGAATGCGTTCTTTACGTTCTTGCTCTTCATCAAAGGCGGCTTGAATTTCGTCAAGTACTGAGTCTACATCTGCCGCTTCGCTGTCGTCTTCAAATTCGCCACTGAGTTTTGAGTGCGGGGTTAAGTTAGCATCTGCAAACAATGCCCACATTTCTTTGGCGTATTGCGTGTGTAATAACGCTGGTGCAAATTGGCCATAATAGCGGCGCATGTTATTTACATCACGGGCAAACATGGCTTCGGCGCTGTTATTGGCAGAGGCGTTAACCGCTTGAGGTAAATCAATAATTACCGGGCCGTTACTATCTACAAGTATATTAAATTCAGATAAGTCACCGTGAATAATCCCAGCGCACAGCATGAGTTTAATGTAGTGCATCATTAATGTATGTTGCTCAATGGCTTGTTGTTCGGTTAAATCAACTGCACCAAGCTGAGGTGCAACATCGCCTTCATCATCGCTTACTAGTTCCATTAACAAAACACCGTCAATGCAGCCGTAAGTTTGCGGTACGCGAACACCTGCTGAGGATAAACGCGACAGTGCGTCAACCTCGGCATTTTGCCAAATTTCTTCTTCTAATTGGCGGCCATAGCTTGAACGTTTACCCATAGCACGGGCTTGGCGGCCACCACGTACTTTTCGCCCTTCTTGATATTGCGCGGCTTTTTTAAAACTGCGCTTACTGGCCTCTTTGTACACTTTAGCGCAGCGAATGTCATCGCCACAGGCCACCACAAATACATCGGCCTCTTTACCGCTCATTAAACGGCTGATCACTTCATCAATAAAACCATCATCAACTAATGGCTGTAAGCGTTTAGGTATTTTCAAACGACACCTACTAAAAATACAGGGTTGGCTTTTTGTTTTGCTATGTGGTTCAAACGAGGCATACCTTTGGGGATTGAAGAAAGTTATAAATTATTAGTAAACTTTAAAGTTACATTTAATGACTAAATTACGCAGCTAGAATAAGCGACTACAGCTAAAAAGCCAACCGCCTTTTTTGCTTTTTAAACATTATTGAACAAGAGCCTAGGGTCTGTTGACCTTTCAAGGTTAAATTTGCAGCAGTCTGTTTGGTATTTAGGTAAGGCAGAGCCTATGTGGTGTGGTTATTCCCCATAAATAGGCGATAACGCAGCATCAATGCCAAACAGGCGCTGCCCTTTGGGTTCTGCCTAGGGGCGATTTACTCTTTGTTGCTCGGTTTTTACTTAGCCCACTAGGTTACAAACCGAGCGCCGCGATTAAACCGCCCCTAGTTTGAACAAATTTTAATCCGCAAAGGTCAACAGACCCTAGATAAAACCAAAAAACGAGCACGGTTTAGCGTACTCGTTTACTTTATATTATTAAAAAGTGTTTAGAACTGCCACACTAAAGACGCCCAATAGCGACGGCCATCTTCAACATAACCGTACTCTTGCTCTGTGATCTCTTTATCAAGCAAGTTGTAAATTCCAGCACCAAGTTTAACGCTGTCACTTAGCTGATAATTAGCACCTAAATTGGCAATGGTATAATCAGGGGCAATTAAACTACTTTGTGAAGGCCCTGTGGTAGGCTGGCTTTCTTCTCCACGATATTGCACACGTAACCATCCGCCTAACTTATCTGTTGGACGCCAATTTAAAGACGTTTGTAAACTATGTTTTGGTAGCTGATTAAGTGGGCTCCCTTTATATTCACCGGTTTTTTGCTCTGAGTCGGTGTAGGTATAACTGGCACTCACATCAATTTCAGTTGAAATATCGTAATCTACTGATAGCTCAATACCTTGGGTTATGGCTTCATCCACATTAATGTACGTAGTTGGCATGGAGCCAAACTGATTTGGGCCATCTGTGCACTGCGTTAATGGGCAAGCTATACGGGTTATTTTGTCATCAAATTCATTATAAAAAACGGTTGTCGATATGCTTAAATCGCGTCCAGAATCATAGTAAACACCCATTTCATAGTTAACTGACTGCTCAGGCTTTAAGTCAGGATTACCATAAATATTCCCGCCACGACTCACTTGTCCCCATTGCGCGGTAGATTGGCGAATATTTGGCGCACGGAAACCGGTTGATATGCCGCCTTTAATGGTGATCAACTTAGATGCGCTATAAACACCATACAAACGTGGGCTCCAATGACCCGCAAAGTTGCCATCATGATCGTAACGTAGGCCTGCGGTAAGCTTAAAGTCATCCGTAGCTGCCCACTCGTTTTCACCAAAAACTGACCATTGCTCGTTTTCTACATGGGTTAAGTCGCTAATTTTATTGCTTGTATAATCATCCAATGACTCTTTTAAATAGGTCGCACCAAACGTAGAGTTATGATTGCTATAAAGCGGTAAACTCCATGTCGTTTGAATGTCGGTATTTTCGACAAACATTTCACGTGAGTTATTATCAAACTTATCGTACTTAATGTAACTACGCGACGAGCCAAAGTCGTAAAAACCGTTGTGTGACATAGAGTATGTTTGTTGCTCATACTCAGTAGTTGCTGATTCAGGGCAACCACGTCGACCACAGTTTTCACCTGGCGCAAGCGGGGCAACTGTTTTGCCGAGAGTTTCATCTAATGTTTGTTTTGCTGAGCCAAGTTCAAACATTAATTCGTGACTATCATTAGGTGTTAATGTGAACTTGGCTTTTACGTTACTTTGTTCTTTTCCTCGAAATCCTGCAGTAAACTCATCTTCATTTCGCTTTGAAAACTGCCCATACAATTGCACGCCCAATAGATCTGGAATAATGCCACCAGAAGTGAAAAAGCTGGCTTGGTTTATATCACCTGACTGACTTTGCTCTTGAATGGTGCTGTCTAAACGCAGTTCACCGTACCACTGCTCTGGCGCTTTACGAGTAATAATATTGATCACACCACCAATAGCATCAGAGCCATACAACGACGACATAGGGCCACGTATTACTTCAATACGTTCAATCGCTGAAATTGGCGGCGTCCAAGCACCTTCTACGCCTGGGCCATCACTATTAGGTCGTGTTTCTCTTGAGCTTTGGCGTTGTCCATCAATAAGAATAAGCGTGTATTGGCTAGCCATACCACGCAAGCTAATATCTTTTCTGTCGCCTCCGCCGGTTACTATTACACCCGGAATATCAGCCATTGCGTCGGTTAAGTCACGATAAAAGCGTTTTTCTAGCTGCGCTCTGTCGATAACACTAATGCTTGCGGGCGCCTCTTTGAGCATTTGTTCGTAGCCAGAAGCAGTGACAACCATTACTTCCATATCTTGTTTTTTTTCATCAGCAAAAGCAGGGTTAGCAATTGCAAAAGTACTTAAAATAAATGCAGTTACCGGCCTTAACTTACAACTTACCGTGTTCATGATATTTCTCCGTGACATTTAGCGTGCAAATGATAATAATTAGCGTTTGCGATAATAGTGAGAAGTTCCCTTTCTCACAACGTTATTTTTATTAAAGCTAATTTAAGTAAGGCTTAACGGTATGAGTGATAAGTTAACTAAAACCCTGAATATATTTGTTCGCACAGTACAAACGGGAAGTATGAGTAAAGCTGCCGCTGACCTTTTAATGACAACCTCTGCAATTAGCCAGCAAATAAAACAAATAGAGCAAGATGTAGGTTTGAGTTTATTTAATCGAAGCCCTCGAGAATTAACGCTTACCGAGGCGGGTGAACTGTATTATCAAAGTTGTTTACAAATGCTTGCCGTTGCAACAGCTACATCAGAACAATTACAGCATTTACAAAATTGCCCGAGTGGGCAATTAAAACTAGCAGCCCCTGTCGGTTTTGGAGGTGGGTTACTAAGCGAGCCTGTAAAGCATTTAATTAGCCAATTTAATGATATAGATGTGCACTTAACGCTTTCTGACGAACCCATTGATATGATCAGAACAGGTATAGATTTAGTGCTGGCGATTGGCCCTCTCGAAGACTCAAACTTAATTGCACGCCAGCTCGCTAGTTGGCCATTAATACTGTGTGTTCATAAAAATCATGCACTAGCACAGCAACCAAAAATCACACTGGATGACCTAAAAGCGCATAATCGCATTGCGCATATAGCTGTTGATCCGGCGCTTACGCACCTTACTCGCGGCGTAAATACAACACTACAAAAAGCGCGTATTACCATTAATAATATGCAAACTGTGATTCAATTTGTTCTCGATGAGTTAGGCTATGCTATTTTGCCTGAGCCTGAAGTACGTAATTTCTTAGCTACAGGAGAACTTTTAGAAATATGCACTGATTGGCAACTTCCCCATTACGATGTATTTGCTCTAACGCCTGCACGCGATACGTTAGCAGCAAAAACAAAAGCCGCAATTAAAGCACTTAACGCATCATTTTCAGCTATTTAAATAACCTAAGTTCAGGTTAAATAACCTATGGCTTGTTTATAGCTAGTTCATTGCAAGCAAAATTCCTACCTGCATCATTTAACTCCCCGCAATACGCTTCAGTTACTTAATGTTATTGCCTTTGGTTAAAGTTTATACTTGTAGTTTTTCTGTTATGTAAACGCAAAACAAGCATATAGCTAAGCGCTCATTCAGTAAGACTGCATTAGTATTAATACTTTGCGGCACGTTAATAAACACACGGTTATTAAACAGGAGTAAATTACATGGCAACCACATCTAATAAGTCACACGAGGTTAGTAATGCACAATCGGCTTTATTAAACCCAGAGCACAGCATTCAAGTACGAGGCGCGCGTGTTCATAACTTAAAAAATGTGGATGTAAACTTGCCCCGTAATTCACTTGTTGTTTTTACCGGTATATCAGGTTCGGGTAAATCATCGCTCGCCTTTGGAACATTATTTGCCGAATCGCAGCATCGTTATCTTGATTCGGTATCCCCTTATGCACGCCGATTAATCGATCAGGTAGACGAGCCGGATGTAGATTCAATTGAAGGGCTGCCACCCGCGGTAGCACTGCAGCAACAGCGTGGTGCACCTTCGGTACGCTCATCGGTGGGTAGTGTAACCACTATTTCTAACGCGTTGCGAATGCTTTACTCACGCGCAGGCGAATATCCCAAAGGGCAAGGCATACTGTACGCCGATGCGTTTTCGCCCAATACGCCACAAGGCGCCTGCCCAGAGTGCCATGGTATTGGCCGTGTATTTAACGTAACCGAAGAGCTGTTAGTGCCCGACCCTACTAAATCAATTAAAGAGCGTGCTATTGCAGCATGGCCGCCGGCCTGGCAAGGTAAAAACCTAAGCCGTATTCTTACCTCGCTAGGCTACGACATTAATAAACCGTGGAATACCCTGCCTAAAAAAGCCCGTGATTGGATTTTGTTTACCGACGACACACCCACAGTGCCCGTTTTTCCTGAGTACACGCTTGAGCAAACCCAATCGGCGATTAAAAATGAAGAAAGCCCCAGTTACATGGGTACATTCATAAGTGCTAAACGCTTTGTTTTACAATCGTTTGCCAGTACGCAAAGCCCACGCACAAAAAAGCGCGTATCGCAGTATATGCAAATATCACAATGCCCGCAGTGCGAAGGTAAAAAGCTTAAAAAAGAGTCGTTGTCGGTTAAAGTCGCGGGCCTTGATATAGGTGAGATTTCGCAATTAACGCTTAATGAGCTGGCAGATAAATTAAGGTTTGCCGCTAGTACCCCCGCTAAAAGTAATGCTGCAAACCCCGAAAAAGCCATAGTTGCAAAGCGCATCACGAGCGACATTATTAAACGCGTTGAAGCACTCACCAAACTTGGTTTAGGGTATTTATCGCTTGAGCGTACTACGCCATCTTTATCAGCCGGGGAGTTGCAACGCTTGCGCCTTGCAACGCAAATTCGCTCAAAATTATTTGGTGTTGTGTATGTGTTAGATGAACCCTCTGCAGGCTTACACCCTGCCGATACCCAGGCCTTATTAGCCGCACTAGATGAGCTAATAGCTGCTGGTAACTCCGTGTTTGTGGTTGAGCACGACGTAAGTGTTATTCGTCACGCCGATTGGGTGGTTGATGTAGGGCCAAATGCGGGCTCCCGTGGCGGTAATATAGTTTATAGCGGCCCTGTTGAAGGCTTAAAGCAAATTAGCAGCTCACACACGAGCCAATACTTATTTAAAATTAACGAATCTCAGCAAGCTCAAATTCAAAGTAAACAACGCCCAGCAAAAGCATGGCTTACGCTTAAAAATGTTGAGCGTAATAACTTACAAAAGCTTAATGTAGAATTTCCGCTTGGAGTTATTACAAGTGTTACGGGGGTATCTGGCTCAGGTAAATCAAGCTTAGTAAGCCAAGCGCTTGTTGAATTGATTTACGATGCACTAGGGCAAAAATCGCAGCCACAAATACCCATAGATGAAGCCGAGCTACTCGAGCAAGAACTCGATATAACAACCGGCGGACAAATAACTGGGGGCATTGAGCACATAAAGCGACTAATAACGGTTGATCAAAAAGCCATTGGCCGCACACCTCGCTCAAACCTCGCAACTTACACGGGCTTATTTGATCACGTACGTAAACTGTTTGCCAATACCAAAGAGGCAAAAGCACGTAAGTACGATGCCGGTCGTTTTTCGTTTAATGTTAAAAAGGGTCGATGCGAAAATTGCGAAGGTGTTGGCTTTGTAAGCGTGGAGCTGTTATTTTTACCTAGCGTGTATTCGCCTTGCCCTGTGTGTAACGCCAAGCGCTACAACCAAAAAACACTCGAGATTACCTATAAAGATAAAACCATTGCCGATGTACTTAATTTAACGGTGGAGTCTGCGCATACCTTTTTTGCCGATGAACCCGCTATTTTACGTGCGCTAAATGCGCTGCTACAAGTAGGCCTTGGCTATTTACGTTTAGGCCAACCTGCTACTGAGCTTTCGGGCGGTGAAGCCCAGCGCATTAAACTTGCCACTGAACTACAACGTACTCAGCGCGGCGATACGCTTTATATTTTAGATGAACCAACTACCGGCCTACACCCTAAAGATGTAGCCATGCTAATGGCGCAGTTAAATGGTTTAGTTGATACGGGCAACACCGTCATTATGGTTGAGCACGATATGCAAGTTGCCAGTAACAGTGATTGGGTTATTGATATTGGCCCCGGAGCCGGCGATGAAGGCGGGGTAATAGTTGCTCAAGGTAAACCAAACGAAGTTGCGCAATCTATAAAAAGCCGTACTGCGCCGTTTTTGAATAGCGCTATTTAGCTTTTTAAAAACCGCTCTAATTTGGGTTTTATCGTAACCGACATAACAAGCATTAATATTAAACCAATGGGTAGCGCGGCTAATAACCCCTCTACCCACGCTGTATAAAATAAGCGAGTATTAGCAAAGCCAATATTATTAGTAGCGGTAACAAACGCCATTAACAACTCCATGTTCAGTGCCATAAAAACACTAATCACTAAATTACATTTAGCTCGCTTGCTGTTGGTAATAACTTAGTCACAAAAACATTCATAAAAGCAGTCATTGCTAAACCTATTGGCGCCATAACCAGTACAGCACTTAAAAACGAGGTAAACCAATCCATATAAAAATGATCAGTTATACCTACATTTGTATAAGTCATAATGTAAGTAAGAAAACCGCCAACAAGTGTGATCATCATGACCATAACCAGTATTTTGTATATAACAGGTGTTTTTTTAAGCGTAACAGGCACATAGTTTATTAAAGCAGGCGTATTCATTAAATAGATAACACTTCTAACATAGATGATAAAGTCACCTATATCGAATTAATTGACAATATCAACTTTATTTGGTTAATTTGGTCGTCAAAACTTAAAAGTAGTGGTGGCACTCAATGCAGCCACTACTTTATGAAAATTTGAATTTATTCTGATTTATTAGCTATTTTTTGAAGATTTTCATGAATTTTAAATAATACAATTAACAGCTCACACCAGATACGCGCACCAATCGCCCCACCAACAATGATAGCCAAACCACTGATGACGCCACCACCAAACTTAGCAAACATTGTAGTAAGACCTGAAATCAAAGTCCCTATTAAAATTAACCAGTAAACAAATGTAATTATTTTTGGCGTTAACATTGAATCAAAAAAGAATATATCTTTCATTTTATAGTCCTTTAAAACTCCGTATAAGAATACTAGCTTAGCGGAGTTATAAACTAAGCTAGTAATTTAGAATTTTTATTAGTTATTTAAACTATCTAACTCTTTTTCAAGATCTTTCATTGCTTTTTGGGCTTTAAACTCTTCGTAAAGCGCTTCGCGTGAACTGGGATCTAAACGCTTACCAGATTGAGCTACAAGGTTATTAAATGTTTCTTTTGTATTGCCCATTACAACGAATGTACAAAGCTGCTTTACCCCGTCTAATTTCGCAAATGCCACTTCTTGTGGCACAGCACCCACAAGGCTTTGCTGTGCAACTTGTTTGCTTACTTGCTCAAAAGTACCGCCAACATTTAGCTCATCATTACTTTGTGCTTTACGTTGATATAGCTTGTCCATAACGCTTGCTTTTACCTGTATTTGCTGAGATAAATCAGCGCGAGCTGCTGCAATAGCTTGCGCTCTATCGGTAGACATACTGCCAGACCAAGGAACGCATGATGACGATGCTAAACCTTTATCAGAGACAGGTAATAACACCCAACTTGGTACTGAATCATTTTTTGCTAATGGTGCCGACTGTGTGTTTTCAGTGCTTGAACACGCACCTAATGCTAAAGCGGCTATAACGGGTAAAAACTTTTTCATTTTAAATTCCTTTCAATTGCTTTTGATAATAAGCGGTGCGTTTTACCACTTTTTGTAAATAATTACGGGTTTCTTGCGCAGGTAAATTGTTAACCATTAAGGTATAAATTTTCTCTGCAGACATTGAATTAGCTGCAATACTTGCCTGATTAAGTGATTTAGAGCCACTCAGCGTTTTGGCTACGTTGCCAGGGCCAGTATTATAAGCGGCTATACTCATGTAAATTCTTGATTGCGCATTACGCACATTTTTAAAGTAACGATTACTTAAAATATGCACATAAGTGCTGCCTGCCTCTACGTTATTATCAGCCTGAAATAAATACTCAGGGCTAAGTAATAGCGGTTTACCTTGCAAAAAGTTGCTCACGTCTTTACCCGCTGATGTCGGGACAATTTGCATCAATCCAAAAGCAGGAATTGGGGAACGAGCTAGTGGGTTAAAACTTGATTCGGTATGAATGATGGCTAATAACAATGCGGGATCTAAGTTGTAACGTTTAGCTTGTTGCTGAACTTCAGGTAAGTATCGTTTTGCTTGGTTAGAAAGCGTATTAGCAGGCAGCTTATAGCTAATTGTTACTCTGTCTTTTTGCTTAGTTATAACAGGTGCCTTGGCAGAGAGTACCTCTTCTACAATCTCTGTAGAAAGTACTGTTTGCTTAGCTATTTTTTTAGGTTGGGCCGTTGCTGATGGCTTATTTCTTTGAATTTTTTTATTTAATGGCTTACCCGTAGAAGTGAAGCTTTTATTATTAGTGGTTTTATTAGCAGTAATATAAACGGGATCATTTGCAAGTGTTTTATCTACCGTGACTTGAGAAAGCTCATTTAATTGCTGTTTTGCATATTCAACAGCTTGCTCGTTGTTTTTGCTATTTAAAAGCTCAACTACAACCTCACCACTCTCAAAGTTTACACTGGTACGCTTATTTAAATCACCACTGTATTTTACCCACACTTTTGAGCTTGGCAGACTTGGATCTTGCCATTTTGTCGTTATTTGTTTTAAATATGCATCTTGCGCATCACGCCAGGCAGTTACAAATGCGTCAAATTCTTGCTTTTGTTGTTGCTCAAACTGATTAAACTCACTTTGACGCTTTTTTAAAAAAGCTTCAAATTCAGCCTCATCATTCGTTTGAGCTATGCTAGGCAAACTCATTGTTAAATAAGCGAATGCGCCTATTTTTAGAAGCA
This sequence comes from Pseudoalteromonas sp. SCSIO 43095, assembly GCF_023650455.1. Lineage (NCBI taxonomy): Bacteria > Pseudomonadati > Pseudomonadota > Gammaproteobacteria > Alteromonadales > Pseudoalteromonadaceae > Pseudoalteromonas > Pseudoalteromonas sp. SCSIO 43095. Next base: position 417,208 of record NZ_CP087996.1, on the reverse strand, counting down.
TTTTAGCTCTTAAATGCATTTCTTATATCCCTATAAAATTAAAAGTAGCTACTCAAATCATCAGCAGGTAGATTATCAAAAGCAGTTTGAGCTGCTAAATTTAACCGCTTACAGTCTATGCTATCGCATTGTTGGGTTAGCGAAATAACTTGTTTATAACGACCATTAACAAACCAGGTTTGTGCAACTGACGCCTTAGCTTCATCGAGCTTTAACTCACTCACTTTTAAATATTTATCGAGATAGCCTAAACGTTGCTCTTCTGGTGATTGATCTGCAACTAACGCCACCGCATCAGACATCGTTGTAGGGTGATTCAATGCAACTTGTAATAAAGGGCGTAAGTTTGTTTTATCTTTTTGGTTTCCTATTTGCCACGCAGCTCTAACGGCAAGACCTGCTTCATTAATATCTTGCGCAGCAGGTGTTACAACGCCGGTACAAGTTAACCATTCTTGCTGTTTCTCTTGTTTATAGTCAGTAATTTCAGCGTCAATAAAGCTTACCGATGCTGGCAAAGTAATATTAAGCTTTTTAGCTAAAGTATTTTTAATAATACTGCGCTGTGGCAGAGTCAATGCATTTCTACATGCCTGCTCAAGCGCATTTTTTGCACTCGATTTTAACGCCATTACTCGGGCGTATTGTCCATTAGCCTGAGTTTTAAAAAAAGCAGTTTGCTGTTCAATGGTTTGCTCTGAGTCAAAGGTGGCCGAAGCCACCAATGAAAGCGCTAAAATAGGTGCTAGCATTAAAGTTCCTCTTCGCTCGCTACTTTACCTGATGCCCCCTGAGGATTTGCCGCTTTTTCATTTAACCCACCATGGGCTTTAATTTTATGACCATAGCGACTGACACCGTTTACTGTTTGTCCATTATTACCGGTCATTTCTTTTGCAGCTTGGCGCGCAGTTGCCTCTAGACTTGGCGCGTAAACCGCAACACTGTATTGCCAAAAGCCATCATCACTTGCAAAGCTTTTAACACTTACACCCGGTGGTAATTTCCCTTTAGCAACTGTTGAGTACTCGTCTGACGTTTTTAATTGATTTAAAAATGTACTGCGGTCTTCTTCGAGAATTTTAACTTGTTGAGGATCGTTTAAATATGGGTCTTCGTATTCAAACTGCTTTGTGCCTTCCATTTGGCTTTCATCAAAGCTACCTTGCCAATACACTTTTTCACCTTGAATAGTGGCAAGCAAGGCAGAACGAGCACGTGTTTGCGATTGAGATTTAGCAACACCTTTAAGTTTACGGGCAACCGTTTTATTTCGGTTTTGACGAGCAATGGCTGAGCCGTAACCTAATATGATGACTTCTCCTGTGTCCGCATTAGTTAGTACTTTAGCCCCAACAGGAGGTAAAACGCCACTTTTTACATCACCAATTACTTGTTGAAAAATAACATTTGGTTCAGTAGTCACTGCAACTGCACCACGATTCCCTTTAATTTGTGAACGCGTTTTAGGAGTAGATATTAAACTTACACGCACTTCTTTTTCATCAGTATTGTCGTAAACATCATAAGTAACAAAACCCGCAAGCGAACCTGATACAGACTCTTTACACGCTTCCAGCATATTAGTCTGTTCATTTACAGTACTTTCAACACCCGTATCGATAGAGTCCATACTTGCAGACACTACATTACCACATTGATGGTCAACTCCTTTCATGTTTTCAATTAATTGTTTTTTTGCAATTAAATAAGCTTGATTATAAGCCCCGCGTTTAGAAAGTAACGATGCATTCATATTATCGTAAGTGTTATAGCTAGCACTACCGATTGATAAAATACCGGTACCACTGCCAACCTGAATCATTTTTATGCCATCTTCGTTATCATCAATTAGTGCCTGATGAGCTACAGCAACCGCAACATTTGTATCTTTTGCAACCACTACATCGCCAGAAACTTGCGCTTGATCAGCACCCGCTACTTGTGCGCCAGGGCGAGCAGGTATCATGTCTGTTAGGCTAAACTCTTCAGCTGCGATCGCAGGCATAGCTAAAACCATTGCTAATGTTAATACTTTAAATTTCATCATCTATCCTTATTTATACCTGAGTGTAAAATCGTCTTCGACTGTAATTTTTGAAAGGTTTTTTGCTGTTATTGTCATTAATGCTTGATCGAGCGCATTAGCAAGCTCACCGGTATTACCTTTAAACCTAAGGCTTGCTACAGTATATTTTTGTTGTTTGTGTATAGATACGTCGCTTACGCCACCTAATGTACTTAATACATCATGCAGTTTTTCTGGTTGGGTTAACTTATTACTTGGCAACATGACTTCACGAACTAAGCCCCCTCTTGCAACAACTTGAGTAAAGGCATTATTAAGCGTGTTATGAAGTGCTTTTGATTGTGTCTCGCTTGCCAAATGTACAGCCATTAAGTCTTTTTCAACGTATGGGCCTTTAGGTAATGACATAAATGAGGGGTCGTTTTTCCATTGACCATAAATATTTCCAGCTAAATCTCTAACGTCAGCAGTTAAATAAAGCTGCCTATTGTTCCCTCGGCTAATCACTGTAGATTTTGCATAAATAGCTAAACTAGCTGCATTACCAACTTCAATACCCTGCTCGTTTAGCCAAACTTTAAGTTCTGTTTTTAGTGGCTCCGGTGCAATAATTTGCACTCTAGGCGAGCCTATCATGCTCATTAATTTAGATGCTTTTTGAATGAGAGGTGCTTTCTCTACCACAGCCATAATAGTAACTTCTACTCCCCCATTTTTGAGCTCTTTGGTTTGCAGTGTTTGCCACTCTTTAACAAGCCCTTCACTATGACTCGAAAGCTGTTGCCCTATCAGCTCTTGCATATTTGTTGACTCGTTACCGTCAACAATACTCATACTCGTGCTTGAAGATTGCGTATGTTGCTGAGTAAGCCACACACCTACAACTTGCGATACAGCACGTTGTAAAGCGTCTTGTTCAGCTATAGTTAGTGCTGTTTTACCTTCTTTTTTCCAGCCTTGACCTATTACTGTCACACTAATATTTTGCGCAGTTTGCTGCCAGTTTTGCTCTTTCGGCTCCCCTATCTCTTGCGGGTTTAGACTTACAGTCATGCACGTGTCGTTACCGCTTAGTGTAGGTGCTGAGTAATTTAAAGGAACAGCGCCGGCACTCAACCCTTCCATCATCGTAGTGCGATGCTGCTCATATAAGCTGGCTGCATCATCATCTAAACTGGTTGTTAAATGTTGCTGTGCACCTTGTGTTGTAAGGCTTTTATTACCTTTAATAAAACTGATTAGCTCAGCACTTGCCTGAGCTTTTGCACCAGAAATAGCCGTGCTACCTCGACCATAAGCACACGCCTGTGTTTGCAATGTGCCATCAGCCAATACGTCAACCTGAGCTTGTGCACTTAAAGAACACAAAGCTAGTAGGCCAAGCTTTTTGATCATGTCCTATTCTCCAAAAAGTCTGCAGGCGTGCCTACCGATACAGCAAATATTTTTGCACCATTTGATGGACGGTAAATTCCATTTTCAGCTTTGTTTTTTACATCATCAGCTGCATCAGAGTCTTTCCAACGAATAATTTCACCATTAGCACTACTACGCGAAGGGTTTACATTGGCAACTCCAAGTGGCTCAACAAATCCAGCCTCATAGCTAAAAATGATCATTGTTTCGTTAGGCAGCACACCAGCATTTTGGCCTCTGTCTAAGCTAATTTTGTTACCTTTAATACCTAACACTTGTGCTGTTGCTGGCATTTCACTCAACATACGAGTAAGTAAAATATCAATACCGCGCGATCCCATGTCACTAAGTACTGCATTTACATGCGCACTTTGATCAAAGTGAAAACCCGCTGCATAGCGTCCGCTTACTGTTGTAAACTTTAACTCTGAGCGATCACGTACATCTTCCGATTTAACACGAATCTTTCCTAAATTAGGGTGCGAGAGCTTTTCACGTGTTTGTGGGTTTATTACGCCAGTTGTTAGCTCTAATGTATAGTCAGCCCAATCTGTGATCGCCCCTTCTGTTTTTAATGTTCTTAATGAATCTATTTTCACAACAAAATCAGGGATTAATGCTTTAACTTCAGCGCGTTTAGCTGCTGTTGCTACACCTTGTTGTTGTAAAATTAACTGCTGTTCTTTTGAAATAGCATCATCATCACGTGTAACAATTCTAAAGCGATTAATACCAGCAAATTGATTTTCGAGCATAAGCAATAAATTTTGATTATCAAACTCACGCATTGCATCAACACCAATACCACTTCCGCTTACACCAGCTAAGTCAAAATACATACGTACAATAGGTTTTTTAAGTGGGCAACTATCAGTTTCATTATTAATATCGAATGTGCAACGCTCTAAACCTTGAGTATCAAAGTAGGGCCGGCATTGTTATATCTTCATCTTCAAATACATAGGCACTTTTAGCGATTACTGTATTAGATGCGTTATTGCTTACAACACCGGATTGAGTCGTTCTTCCCTGTTTTGGGGTTGCGTTACAACCAGCCAATAAGGCAATTGTTAGTGCAGAAAGAGTTAAGTTTTTGACTAAGTTCATTGCAATTCCTAATTATTAAACAGCCACTGACTTGCTGGCGCTTTAATTTGTTTTACTAAGTTGTTTATTACGCTTTGTTTTGCAATTTCTCGAGTGCTGGCGCTTTCTTGAGCGGATATATCGTGCTGTAACAGCACTTTAAATGGGCTGACACTGCGAGTAAGAGCAATAGTTAAGTTTGCTTTTGCAAGGTACTTCTCATTGGTTTGAGCAAACTGCCATTGTAATTGTGGCCGAACCCATAAGCGTGTTGACCCGCTGTGGGGTAAGGCATCGCTTAATGCTGACTTTATTTGGCTAATATTATTAGCACCAATCACATCGCAAGCTACCGCATCTAGCGCAAAGGAATGCGCTTGTAATAATTTATTTAATGTTGATTTTATAAATGGTTTAGAACCAGAAAGATGCTCTAACAAAGCTAATTTTTTTGAAGCAAGATTAAGCTCTCCAGTCATTTTAAGGGCCCATATGAATCGCTGCTCTACATTTTTTTGGGGGGCAACTATTTGATGTAACGCTTCTAAATCAGACTGAAGATTAGCAATTAAAGTCGCTTTTTTTATGCCCACCTTTAAAGCAAATAGATTATTTTGATTAACTGAATTAAGCTCTTCAAGCCCTGTTAATGTAACCGGTAAACTTGTTAGGCTCGTAGTTTGTTCAAAATAGTTATTTACTCGATTATTTTGCTTTTTTAGCGTTTGTAATTGCCGTGTATTTACATCAATGCTTAACTGAGTAGTAATGTCGGCTATAGCCGCTTGCTTTGCAGCTGAGCGGCTCTTATCTATACCAACTGCAGTGATATATTCATCATCTTTATTTGAACTAGTTACCCAGTCAGGCCAAGTATCAGCAGAGCAATTAAAAGCAAATACCAATAAAAAAGCAAAAGAGCATAATTTCATTAGCCTTTCGCTTCTTGCTCAAGCTGAAGTTCATTTATAGCTGTAATAGTTGCTTGTTCAAGCTCAATAATTTCGTTTGCTTCAAGTGCTAATTCAAGCTGCTCTTTTGCTTTCACTAGAGCATTACCTATATCTTTTGGATCCTCTTCTTTTTCAGCGTTTTCTTCATCGCTTGATAACCAAGAGCTAACTAAATCACCTCCCATTCGCATCGCTGTAACCTTAGCAACTGCAGTACTGTGCTGGCTCAAAATATAAGCAGACTTAGCTATTTCAACTGTTAAGTCTGTCGCAAGCTCAACGTTTTGTTGGTAAATACTTTCGTTAGCTATATTATAAGCCGCAATTTTATGACCAATTTCTTCATCTTTATTTTTAGCCCCTGCATCAAATTCAACAATGGCAGCTTGTAATTGTTCAGGTGTAGAGTTCTGATGCGCGTATAAAAATGCTTGTACATCTCTATAGTTATCAGTTTGAGTACGATACTCGGCCATAACCTTGCGTTGACGCTCTAAAATAATGGCGGACATATTTAAAAATTCATCTATGCCTGGTTGCACTTCAACAGGGTGAAAATAGCCTAAAGTGTCCATACGAGCTGTTAATTCTGCAACGACTGCATTTCTGTCTAGATTAGCAGATGTACCTGTATCAGTTGTTGATACACAACCGGCGAAAAGGGGGGCGAAGATAATGGCAGATAAGATAGCTTTTTTCATTAGGTTATTTCCCTGTACTTATAAAAACACAAGAAAGCACAAAGCTAAGCTATTGACTAAATTCATACTTCCTTGAACATTTAATTAGAATTACCAAATTTATGAAAAAATGCAACTCTACAAATTAAGAACTTTTTATTTATTTACCTTTCATTTTATTACAAATGTAACGCTGGCAAGGCATTCAGCCAGCATTCATACTTTTATCTCATTTTTTAAAAAATTTAAATTTTTTTACTAAATAGCACAAACAGGCTTAGATTTAGTATAAATAATAAACTAGCCTTCTAATGCCAGCCATATGCCTACTAGCACCATTAAGCTGCCTGCAATTCGGTTCATCCATTTTATGTTATCGCCTCGGCTTAAAAATAAACGTAGGCTTTTACCGCCTGTTGCATAGGCGAGCATACATAAAAATTCGCTTACCATAATAACTAAAACAAGCACTAAAAGTTGTGGGGCTACTGCATGCTGTACACTAATAAAGGGCGGCAATAGTGAGATCATAAACGCCCAGCCTTTAGGGTTTGCAATGGCCGTTACAAAGCCTTGCGTAAAAAGCGACTGTCGGCTTATATCGCTTGGGCCATGTGTATTAATTGACATTTTACCTTTGGCGCGCCACATATTTATGCCTATATAAATTAAATACCCACCACCTACCCATTTTAAAATAGCAAAGGCCTCTGGGTAATTGAGCATTACACCTGCGACACCGAGTACCGCAGCAACGGCAACACTTGCGACCCCTAATAACTCACCTATCATCATCCAGAGTGTTCGGCGTACACCTATGCTCATGCCGAGTGTCATGGCAAGGGTCATACACATACCGGGGGTGATAGATACAAAAAAGAAGGTAGGAATAAAAACCGCAAGCGCTGCTACATCAATCATTAATTTACTCTCGTATTCAAACAAAAACGCGGCTACTTATAGCCGCGTTTTGCTTACTTATGTTTATTGCTATTGCCCTGTACTTGCCTCTAGTTCAGTAATTGCCTCTACAGGCTCTGCTTTATCATTTAACAAATACTTATCTAACCACTGCTCTTGTTCCCACAGTACGTGTAATAAACTTTTACGTGCGCGATAGCCGTGGGCTTCGTAAGGCAGCATTACTAAACGAGCATCTTTACCTAAGCCTTTAAGCGCTGCGTACATGCGCTCACTTTGCATTGGAAAAGTGCCTGAATTAGGATCTTCTTTGCCGTGGATCATCAGCATTGGCTCGTTAATTTTTTCAGCATGAAAAAACGGCGACATATTAGCGTACACATTTTGTGCTTGCCAAAAATCACGCTCTTCACCCTGAAAACCAAACGGCGTTAAGGTACGGTTGTACGCGCCACTGCGAGCAATACCAGTTTTAAATAAATCACTATGTGCCAACAAATTTGCCACCATAAATGCACCGTATGAGTGCCCAGCTATGGCTATGTTGTTTTTATCGGCAATGCCTTTTTTAACTAATACATCAACCGCTGCTTGCGCGCTTGCTACAAGTTGTGTTCTAAAGTTATCGTTTGGTTCGCTGCCATCAATACCTACAATCGGCATTTTAGGATCGTCAAACACGGCAATACCTTTAGCAAGGTAAGGCATAGGGCCCCAATAGCCTATGTAAGTAAATTCGTATGGCGATTCGCGCACTTGTGATGCTACGGCTTTATCTTTGTACTCGAGCGGGTACGCCCACATAAGTACCGGTAACGGGCCTTGAGTTGCATCGTAGTCTGGCGGTAAATAAAGTGTGCCCGAAAGCTCTACGCCGTCATCACGTTTATAACGTAATTGCTCTTTTGTCACCCCTTTAAATGCAGGGTATGGGTGAGCAAAATTAGTTAATTGAGTAAGCGTATCGTTATCTAAATCACGTATAAAAAAGTTAGGCTGCTCAGTTTTAGACTCTCGCACCGTTATAAAGCGCTCGCCTTCATCGTCAAGCAAAGCACGAACACGTTCGTAGTATGGCGCTTGTGATTGCCATAAACGCTTGCTGCTATTCGTTTTTACATCGTATTGATCTAAAAATGGAATATTACCTTGCTCTGATGCGCCGTTACCGCGCAAATACATATAACGCCCGCCAACAATTTTAATAACGTTAGCACCTAAATCGTTGCGCTCGTAAATAAAGTTACCTGGATCTTTATACGCATCGTTATAACTGCGCTCTGAAAACAGCACGCGGTTTTTATCGGCATTACGTGGTTGAATAACGTACGTGCGAACTTGACGGTCGCTAAAGCGCCAATCGCTCAGTATGGCAATATTTTGGTTAGCCCACTCAATACCTGCAAAACGGCGCTCTACTTTTGCAAACAGCTTAGGCTCGCGTTTAAACGGCGCACGTAGGCTGTAAATATAGTCATGGTGCTCAACGTCAGTTTTCATGTCGCCGCCATCTTGCGCCTCGGCCCAAATAACTTCTGCGCCTTGGTCGGCGCGCCATTCAAAGTTGCGTCGGCCGGTGCGAACACTGTCGTAGCCTTGTGGAATATTATCGGCAAGGGGTTGTTTTGCAAGCTCGGCTAATGCGTAACCGCGCATTCCCCATATTTGCCAAGTGCTGGCAAAACGGCTGTACGGTACTTGATACGAAAATGGCTCGTTTATCGCAGCAACTAAAATATTGGTTGAGTCTGGCGATACCGAAAACGATTTAAACAAAGCAGGGCTACCAATGGCTTGTGTATTACCATCAAGCGTTACATAAGCTAATTGCCCTTGGCCGTAGAATTTAAATTGTGCTTCATCAAACGGACTGGTTAATAAGTTTTGATAAGTACGCGCTGGCGCTTTTTCGCCAGTGCTTTGCTGTATAACTGGCACAACATTTTGACTGCTGTTTTTAAGCGCGGGTTTACCTATGTTAACCGCTAAATTGGCAATCAGTGCACTTCCATCGGGTAGCCATTGGTAAGGCATAGCGGTAATAACAGAATTAAGCGCTGCGCTTGAGAGCATTTTTGCTTGTTTAGTTTCTACACTGTATAGCCATAAATTTGCTTGGCTTTGTTGCTCTACAACAAACGCTAAATATTTACTGTTAGATGACCATTTAGGCGAGCGAATAATACCACTTGGTAAATTATTAATATTAATAACAGTGCCGCTTTGCACATGTTTAAGATCAATTGCGCTGTATTTAGCACTCACACGCGAACGTGAAAAATTAGCAGGGTTAAGCTTTATGCCGGCAAGCTTGAGCTCATCTTTGGCAAGCTCATCGAGCGTTTCCACGCGTTTACGCTCAAATAAAGCAAGCCATTGGCCATCGCTCGATAAAAAACTTGTAGGTGCTAATTTTGCATCGACCACAGCAGCAAGCTCAGGCGATGGTGTTTGATAACCTTGCTCAGCATAGCTGTTTGGCATTATTACAACACAACAAATAAAGGCAATTAAGAGCCTAAATGCGTTCATGTTTTTATCCTTATGTTATTTTTAAGATTATAAAAGGTATATAATCACGTTTTGACCTGTTCATAAAGTATTAAGCTTTAAATTGCAGAGTTAAGAGATGACTTAAATAGATTAAATACGCTACACTACGCAGCTATTTATTTACTACTTCGCGCATAAATACCATGCCTAACAAAGCTAAATCGGTCACTATTTTTGATGTTGCCCACCTTGCGGGAGTGTCTAAATCGACCGTATCGCTGGTACTAACGCAAAGTAATAAGGTTGCTGACAAAAGCAAACAAAAAGTGCTACAAGCTATTGACGAGCTGGGTTATGTGTATAATCGTGATGCAGCGGCTATGCGCTCTGGGCGTTCAAACTTAGTGGCTGTTGTAATTGATGATTCAACAAACCCGTTAATGGCATTACTTGCTAAAAATATAGAGCAAGTATTAAGCGAGGCTTTTTTTCAGGCCATTATTGTTAGTAGTAACAACAGCGTAGAGCGCCAAACGCAGCTAATAAATAATTTAAAAGAATACAAAGTAGCTGCATTTATAATGTGCCCTGTGGCTAATACCTGTGCGCAGTGGATCGACAACCTTGCAGCCACCCACCCCGTTATTAGCCTAATGCACGAAGTACCTTACAGCTCAGCTCCATGTGTTTTACCCGACTACACTAAAGCAAGCCATATAGTTACATTACAGCTAATAAATGAGTCGCCTAAAAACATACTGTTTATGGGTGATGAAAGCTTATCGACAGAGGATTTATTAAGCGGCTTTAATAGTGCGTGTAAAAAACACAATATAATCCCCGAGCCAGCTATTACGTGCACAAAAAACACCTCATTACATGCAAAGCAAGTATTTAATAACACATTACTTAATAAGCCGAGTATTGATGCGGTTGTATGCGCTAACAACATAATTGCGCATGGCGTTTTAGCCGCCGCCCCACACTTAAAAAACAATATAGTAAGCTGCTTGCATATTCCTGATATTACCCAAATGCAACCGCGCTTTACTTGCGCCAATATAAACACCCAAGAGCTTGCTAAGCGCAGTATTTTAGTGCTGCAAGAGCAACTACAAAACAACACTGCGCCAGTAAAAACACTGGTAAATGTAAACCTACAAATTAGAGAAACACCGTAATGAAAAAAGTGCTGGTAATTGGCTACGTATGGCCAGAGCCAAATTCGTCTGCTGCGGGTACGCACATGATGTCGTTATTAACCGCGTTTAAAGCGCAAGATTGGCAAGTAGAATTTGCTACCCCAGCACAGCGTACCGAACACATGGTAAATTTAGATGAGTACGGCATAAGCAGTCAAAGCATCGCACTTAACTGCGATAGTTTTGATGATTACGTTAAAGCCTACAACCCAGACATAGTAATGTTCGACCGTTTTATGATGGAAGAACAATTTGGCTGGCGCGTAGATAAGCATTGCCCAAATGCACTTAAAATTTTAGACACCGAAGATTTACAATGCCTGCGCAATGCCCGCCATGAAGCCCATAAAGGTGAGCGTGAATTTACCACCAGCGATTTACATTCAGACATAGCTAAACGTGAAATAGCCGCTATTTTACGCTGCGACTTAAGCTTAATTATCTCAAGCTATGAGATGGAACTACTCAATGAAGTGTTTAAAGTTGAGCCTAGTGTGTTACATCATTTACCATTTATGGTTGATTTAAGCGCCTTACCTGAGCAAACTAAATCGTATGAACAACGCCAACACTTTATGACCATTGGCAACTTCAGGCATGCCCCAAACTGGGATGCGGTACTGTATTTACAAAAAATTTGGCCGCTTATCCGCAAACAACTACCGCAGGCAGAGCTGCACATTTATGGCTCTTACCCGCCACCTAAAGCCACCGCACTCAATAACCCTAAAACCGGTTTTTTAATTAAAGGCTGGGCAGATGATGCTTATGAAGTAATGCAAAGCGCGCGGATTTGTTTAGCCCCGCTTCGTTTTGGTGCTGGCATAAAAGGCAAACTTTTAGAGGCCATGATCATGCAAACCCCAAGCGTCACCACGCCAATAGGTAGCGAAGGTATGCATAGCCATTTACCATGGCCTGGGGCTATCACTCAAAATGCAGAAGAATTTGCAAACGCTGCTGTCTCAATTTATACCAATCAAGCTGAGTTTACAGCTGCACAAAAAGCTGGTAATGAGTTACTTCATACACTTTATGATAAAGCGCAGTTGAGCGACAATTTAATCGAAAAAATTCAATTAGTAAGCCAAAATTTATCGGCCCATAGAATGAAAAATTTCACCGGTCAAATGCTAAAACATCACACCATGCGCAGCACACAATACATGTCGCAATGGATAGCAGAAAAAAATAAAAAATAACAGTGAAAAATGACTAGACAGACGGCGATTTGTGTTTAAAATCGCCGCAAATAAACTTGGGCAATTTTAGCATTATTGCCTATATTTTTAGCTTAGTTATTTAATAGTTGGTTCAAAACAAATTTGAAAACCGCAACGTTTACAGAAAAACGCAAATTTATCGTTAAATTGGGCAAAATGCTTCATAAGTACGGTACACCGGCATATCGCCTAGAAGCTCATTTAATGGAAGTGGCGACTTACCTCGGTCTTAAATCATCGTTTGTCATGTCGCCAACATCGGTTACCTTTGTTATTTGGACTGATGGCCACGAAGATGAATACACCCATGTTGCCCGTGTAGACCCTGGCGATCATGACTTAGGCTCACTTGCAGATACCGATGATCTCGTCAATAAAATGCTTAATGATGAATTAACGTTGCAAGAAGTTGATCAGCAACTTGATATCATTTTTGATGCCCCAAACCCTTACAATAGAGTGATTACAGGTATTGCCTTTGCTACCTCTGGCGGCGCATTTGCAATGCTTATGGGTACCAGTTGGAATGACGTGCTGTGGTCTGGTTTATTAACCTTTGTTGTTTATTTATTTGTGCTGTGGTCGGCACGTTCCAAGCGCGTTGCCCACATGTTAGAACCCTTAGTGGCCATTGTTTCAGCGGTACTGGCGTGTGCCATTAGCGTTCATTTAGATGCGCATATTAATATTCGTTTAATTGTTCTGTCGGCCATTATTGTGTTTATTCCAGGCCTAGCACTGGCACTTGGTTTAGCTGAACTCGCAGCGCGGCATTTAGTATCTGGCACAGCACGCGTTATGGACTCGTTTATGTTGCTGTTTAAGCTTTATTTTGGTGCATTTATTGGTATTGCTATTGGCTTTGCTATTTTTGGCCAAGCTGATTTTGTACAGCCAGAGCCACTGCCTAAATGGACAGCTTGGTTAGCTATATTTTTACTATGTAGCAGCTTAATTGTGATATTTAGAACTAAGTTTAAACATGCTGCTTGGTCTATTGCTTCAGGATTTATAGCCTACGGCACCAGTATTGGCTCCGCCATGTATTTAGATTACACGCTGGGTACCTTTGTTGGCGCATTTTCTGTCGGTGTATTTAGTAACTTATTTAATCGCGTTGCAAATGCCCCAGCTTCTATTGTTGCTATGCAAGGCTTAATTGTACTGGTCCCCGGCAGTAAAACTTATATTGGCTTAAACTCGCTTATTGAAGGCCAAGACTTTGTTTATGCTGAACATATTGGGCAGCAAACGTTTTTAATATTTATGTCGCTTGTAGCGGGGCTCATATTTGCAAACGTGGCGCTTCCTCCTAAAAAGAGTCTATAAATGTATGCGCGGTATTGCACAAGAATCACTTCACTTAACGTCCTCTTTTGAGGATTAATCGCATTTTTTAGTATATTGGTTACACATTGTTATAATGAGATAAATCTTATAAAGCAAAGGAAATAACAATGCTAAAAACTAGCTTAGCGCTGGCAATTGGGCTTTCAAGCTCAGTTGCATTTGCGCAATCGGCCATCACTGTTGAAGACATTCCAAAAATTAAATCTGTGATCCAAACCAGTGTTAGCCCAGATGGCGACAACGTTGCGTTTACACGATCGTTACCGCGTACATTATATGTTGATGAGAACGGCAGTAATTACAGTGAACTTTATGTTGTGGATGATAAAGGCGTTGAACGTCCTTTCATTACCGGCTCGGTTAATATTAAAAGCATAGAATGGTCAAACGACAGTAAAACAATTTACTTTTTAGCGAAATTAAAAGACGATAAGTTTACCTCGCTTTACCAAATACCTGTTGATGGCGGCCAAGCACAACCTGTTCTTGCTTTAAAAGACACATCAATTTCAAGCTACAAATTAAGCCCAGACAACAAACAGGTGGCTATTTTAGCAATGCCTGCAGCAGACAAGTCAGAAAAAGAACTTAAAAAACTTGGCTTTAAAGCTGAAGTATATGAAATGGGCTTAAAGAACAAGCAGCTTTTTATTGTTGACTTAGCAAAATCGGATAAGCCACTTACCCCCACCGCACTCAACGTTGATAATTACGTGAGTGACGTTAATTGGGCAGCTAATGGCGAAAAACTACTGGTTAAAACTCAACCTACCGCATTGATTGATGATAAATACACAAAATCTATGTGGCATTTGTTTGATATTGCTAGCAATAAAGTAACATTATCGTTTAAAACTGAAGGCAAGCTAGGTGATGCAGAGCTGTCGCATGATGGTAAATACATTGCTATTTTAGGTGCAGAAGATAAGCATGACCCTGCAACAGGCCGCTTATTTATTGCTGACACTAAAACCGCTGAAATCACTGAATGGTTACCTGACTTTATGGGCCACATTGTTGATTTTGAATGGTCGCATAAGCGTAATACACTTAACTTTATTGCCAATGTAGGCACGCAAAGTTTTGTAGCGAGCATTAAAACGGGCTCTAATAAATACAAAAAATTAGTCAAAGAAGGTAAATTTATTGCCTCACAATTAAGTGTTTCAGATTCAGATAAAACACTCGCACTTCGTGGTAATACCGCAAAACACCCTAACGAAGTGTTTATTGTGCGCAGCAATAAAGCAACACGTTTAACCGATTCAAATAGCTGGTTAAATGATAAACACTTTGCCAAGCAAGAAACCATTACGCTGAAAGCACGCGACGGCGTTGAGCTTGATGGTGTGCTTGTTTACCCATTAAATTATGAAAAAGGCACACGCTACCCACTTATTATGTCGGTACATGGTGGCCCTGAAAGCCATGATAAAGACGGCTGGGTCACTAACTACTCACGCCCAGGTCAAATGGGTGCAGCACGTGGCTATGCGGTGTTTTATCCTAACTACCGAGGCTCTACAGGTAAAGGCGTAGATTACTCAAAATTAGGCCAAAACGATTATGCAGGTAAAGAGTTTGACGATTTAGTTGACTTTAAAAATCACCTTGTTGATATGGGTTTAGTAGACACTAAACGTGTTGGTATTACTGGGGGATCTTACGGTGGTTATGCATCGGCGTGGGGCGCAACAAAACTAACCAAACACTTTGCTGCCAGTGTTATGTTTGTGGGTGTCACCAACCAACTGTCTAAATTTGGTACTACTGATATTTCTAACGAAATGAACCTAGTTCATGCGCGTTCATACCCATGGGATAAATGGCAGTGGTACTTAGAGCGCAGCCCTATTTACTGGGCAGGCCAATCTGAAACACCTTTGCTTATTATGCATGGTAAAGACGACCCTCGCGTTCACCCTGCACAATCTATGGAGCTTTACCGCTACATGAAAGTGCAAGGTAAAGATGTACGTCTTGTTTACTACCCAGGTGAAGGTCATGGTAACCGTAAAGTGGCAGCGCAATACGACTACAGCTTGCGTTTAATGCGCTGGATGGACAACTATTTAATGGAAGGCAAAAAAGAGATGCCTGCGTTTGAAATTGACCATGCTGCTAAGTTAAAAGAAGTTAAAGACGCAAATAAATAAGCACTTATAAGCGCTGTTTAATTTTAAAAGGCCAACATAAAAATGTTGGCCTTTTTTATAGGTCTAAATTGGCGCGCACGCATCCTTAGTGACATAGCACAGCTTATGTTAAACTCTCGGCAATTATTTTGTTAACTGCTAATTTTACTGCCATGTCAAACCCTGCTAGCTGCTTTACCGTTTTTGATGAAAACGTCGATTCCCTTACTCTGCCTGAGCAGTTTACATTTCCATTTTATTATAAACCGCACCCTTTGGCCGTTGCCGCTGCACAACAATTACAACAGCAATTAAAAAAGCTAGATAAGGCTATTTTAGATACGAATGATATTGATGCGGGTAAAATGTTTGGTGTGCTAGTCGTTCAAAATCAGGCGCAACAACTGGGGTTTATTAGCGCCTATTCGGGGCAAATAGCGGGCATAGATGAGCAACTGAATTTTGCACCTAATGTGGCACTTAAACACATAGACGATGCTGTATTTAGTCAGCAAAGCCAAATCATTAACGCCATTAATGCGCAAATTACGGCATTAGAAAACAGTGAAGATTATCAAGCCATTGAGCAGCAATTAGCCACAACACGTAAAAATTATGAACAGCAACTTGTAGCCAAACAACAAGCCATGCAAGTGACCCGCAAACAGCGAAAAGAGCAACGCCAAACTGGCCAAGAGCAACTCAATGCCGATGACTTTGAACAACTTAAAACAACCTTAGCTGGGCAAAGTATTGTTGAGAAAAAACAACTGCAGGCATTAAAGCAAGACTGGCAAACGCAAATTAAAGCGCTTGAGCAAACCCAAGCAGCTATGCTGGGTGAAATTAACGGATTAAAAAAGCGCCGCAAAACACTCTCAAAAAACCTACAAAAGAAATTATTTGCTCAATACCAATTTTTAAATGCACACGGTGAAGTGACCGATCTGAATGCCATTTTTGCCAAACTTCCTGAGCACACTCCACCTTCGGGAGCGGGGGATTGCGCCGCCCCTAAATTATTACAATATGCATACAAGCACCATTTAAAACCAGTGGCTATGGCCGAATTTTGGTGGGGTGCACCACCTAAATCAGCAATTAGGCATCACTTACATTATTACCCATCGTGTTATAGCAAATGCCAACCCATTTTAGGTCATATGCTAAAAGGCTTAAATGTTGAAGAAAACCCATTACTAACAAATCCAGCAAAAGGGAAAGACTTAACTATTGTTTATCAAGACGATGATTTACTGGTAATAAACAAACCCGCTGAATTTTTATCGGTGCCAGGGATTAATATTGATGACTCAGTGTACATGCGTATTAAAACTCAGTTCCCCGCGGCTTCTGGCCCACTTATTGTGCATCGATTAGATATGTCGACCTCAGGGCTGTTAATTATTGCGCTTAATAAGCGCGCGCATAAAGCGCTGCAAAAACAGTTTATTGAACGCACAATTGAAAAGCGTTACGTTGCTTTAGTGGCGGGCAATATCACTGAGAATAGCGGAGTGATTGATTTACCCCTTGTGCTCGACTTTGATGATAAACCACGCCAAATGGTGTGTTATAAAACCGGTAAACCGTCGTTAACAACATGGCATGTACTGGAGCGCAAAAACAACACCACCCGACTGCAGCTATACCCTAAAACAGGGCGAACACATCAGTTACGGGTGCATTGCGCTCATCAATTAGGTTTAAATACCCCGATAGTTGGCGATACTCATTATGGTGAAGAGGCAGAGCGCTTGCATTTACATGCCGAGTATTTAGCCTTCACCCACCCTATTTCTCATCAACGTTTAGAATTTGAAGTAGCCGCTGATTTTTAAATCAGCGATACTAAAACTCCCCTCTGTTTTAAAAAGCCTTGCCATTTTTTATATTGCAAAGTCGGTAACCTTTACCGTTGCAATATAGAAAAATTTACCTGCACTATGCAAAGCTTCTAATTACAAATAATAAATAGTCATATATTTCAATGCATTAAAATCTGGCATTGGCTTTGCTTTTATAAAAACAAGTATTTATTACAGTCCACTTTATTTGATTAAAAGCGCCATTAAGTGCTTTTAATGACACACAGTAAATGGGTAACTAACCGTTTACTGCGTACAACAGAACTTCCTACACTCCCTGTGTACTTTATTGGTTATAGGCTAACGCTTATAACCATTTTTTTTGCCTTTATTATTTGATTACTTATTTGTACCTCTAAAAGCGCAGCGTCTCTTTACCCTCTTTGTGCATAATTCACTAAATTTTTTTGAACTGAGAGAAGTGAATCAGAAGTAAATGAGCGGGCTTCGAGTGACGAGCAGCGAGCTTGTGAAAACAACATGACACCTAGTTATAACAGCCCTTAACTATAACCTTTAACCTACTCTTTCAGCGCAGCGCTTCTTTGCGCTCTTTATGCATAATTCACTAAGATTTTTGCCTCACAAATAAGCCATTTCTTTATTGTTATAATTAGCCACTAATTTAATGCGATGGGTATTGGGTTTTAAAAATAAAGCGCTACAAAAATGTAGCGCTTTCATTACTTATAGGTTGTTTGTTTAAACTAAAACGCGTTATTAAAAAAAGCCAAGCGGATCTTCGCTGTAACTTACTAGCAAGTTTTTAGTTTGTTGGTAGTGATCAAGCGCGAGTTTGTGAGTTTCGCGGCCTATACCAGACTTTTTATAACCGCCAAACGCTGCATGTGCTGGGTACATATGGTAACAATTAGTCCATACGCGGCCTGCTTCTATTTTGCGACCAAAGTGATAAGCACGATTCATATTACGGCTCCATACCCCTGCGCCTAAACCAAATTCTGAGCTGTTAGCCAGTTCAAGTGCTTCGGCTTCGTCTTTAAAGGTCGACATTGAAATAACGGGGCCAAAAATTTCTTCTTGGAACACGCGCATATCATTATGCCCTTTTAATAGTGTAGGTTGAATGTAATACCCGCCGTTTAGCTCGTCGCTTAATTGCTCAACATGGCCGCCAGTTAATACTTCAGCACCTTCTTCTTTACCAATTTCAATGTAGCTTAAAATTTTATCAAACTGGGCTTTAGAGGCTTGTGCGCCTACCATAGTTTCGCTATCAAGCGGGTTGCCACGTTTAATTTGTTTAGTACGTTTTAAAATACGTTCTATAAATTGCTCATAAATATCTTCTTGAATGAACAAGCGTGATGGACAAGTACATACTTCACCTTGGTTAAAGTAGGCAAGAATGGCACCTTCAATTGCTTTATCTAAGTATGAGTCGTCTTTTTCCATAACATCGCTAAAGAAGATATTAGGTGATTTCCCCCCAAGCTCGACCGTTGAAGGAATAATATTTTCGGCTGCACATTTTAAAATATGTGAGCCCACAGGAGTTGAGCCTGTAAAAGCAATTTTAGCAATGCGCGTACTGGTTGCCAGTGCTTCACCTGCTTCTTTACCAAAGCCGTTTACCACATTTAAAACACCCCCTGGCAGTAAATCGCCAATAATTTCCATTAACACCAAGATTGAGGCAGGTGTTTGCTCGGCGGGTTTTAATATTACACAGTTACCTGCTGCAAGTGCAGGCGCTAATTTCCATGCGGCCATTAATAATGGAAAGTTCCACGGAATAATTTGCCCTACAACGCCTAGTGGCTCATGAAAATGATACGCCACCGTGGTTTCGTCTATTTCGCCAATACTGCCCTCTTGAGCGCGCAGGCAGCCTGCAAAGTAACGAAAGTGATCGGCGGCTAGTGGAATATCAGCAGCAAGGGTTTCGCGAATCGCTTTGCCGTTATCCCATGTTTCGGCCACAGCAAGTAACTCTAAGTTTTGTTCAATTCGGTCGGCAATTTTTAATAGTATATTGCTGCGCTCGGCGACTGAGGTGGTGCCCCACTGCGTTTTTACTGCATGGGCTTTGTCGAGTGCAAGGTTTATGTCGTCTTTATCTGAGCGCGGTACTTTACAAAATACCTTGCCATTTACTGGGCTTATATTATCAAAGTACTGGCCGTTGACTGGGGCAACCCACTCGCCGCCAATGTAATTACCATACTGCTGTTTAAATGTGACGAGTGCGTCTGCTGAACCTGGGTTTGCGTAAATCATATGTGTGTTCTCTTGTTGTTGTTAGCTAAAAGTCTAAGCCGAAATTTGTTAGAGTAATGTAGCAACTTGCTTTATATTTAATCGGTATTGATTAACATTAGACCAATAAGCGCTTAAAAACTTGCTTAGCTGTCCAAAAAAGTTGTCTGTGAGTCCACATTAAAAACGCTCTATAACGATTAAAAAAGGCTGAACATGCACACATCTCAGTTAAATAAAAAACGCCAACAACTTGATGTACTGATTGAAAACAAAGTAACCTTTGCTGCCGATAACTCTGAGCTAAGTATTTACGATACCTATAAAAGTGCGCAAAAAGTGGCGTTGCACTCAAACGAATTACTGTTTTGTGCCATGCTCAGTGGTAAAAAAATAATGCATGTTGAGAGCAGTCAATACCACAAAGCGTTTTTACCACATGAATCGTTTGTATTAGCACCTGAGCAAGGCGTACTAATTGATTTTCCGCATGCATCCTTAAACGCACCCACCACCTGTTTAGCCATTGAAATAAGCACCGATAAAATAACCAATGTGGCTAATGCGCTTAATATGCAGCAAAGTTTTGCAAACGATGCCTTGTTTGAATACAACCCTAATTTAGTGCATACCCAACATAATACTCAAACGCAGCAGTTATTAGAGCGCATGGTGCATTTATTTAGTGAGCAAGGCGCCGAGCGACACTACTTAATTGATTTATCGTTAAACGAATTGATCACCCGTTTATTACAACAACAGAGCCGTGATTTATTGCTGGCAAACTGTGATAAGCTGCGCCTAAAAAGTAACGTGAGTGATGCACTGCATTATATTGAGGAGCATTTAAGCGAAAACCTCGACATAAACACCCTTTGCAAAATAACCTGTATGAGTCGAAGTAAGTTTTACCAGCAATTTAAACTTGCTTTTGGTACTAGCCCTGCACTTTGGCAGCAACAACTTAGGCTTAAAAAAGCCCGCACGCTTTTATTAGAAGGCCACGCTATAAGCAAGGTGTGCTACGATCTGGGTTTTAATAGCGCCAGTCATTTTAGTCGTTTATTTAAGCAAACTTTTGGTATTGCACCAAAAGCGTGTCGCCACTAACCTAACACAACAGTTTTTGTTATATTAAACAGCCTAATATGCTAGATTGTTTGCAATGTTGTAAGTAGTAATGAGTCACCGATGAGTAAACCCATCCGCTGGACATTAAAGAGTATTGCCAAAGAATTAGGTGTGTCTAATGCTACGGTATCAAATGCATTTAATCGCCCGGATCAACTCTCTGCTAAACGCCGCGAAGCCATACTTAAAGCGTGCAAAGAGCTGGGGTATTATGGCCCTAATAAAGCGGCGCAATCTTTGCGAAGTGGCACGTTTAATATTGTTGCATTAGTCCTTCCTGATAGCGTGGAATACATGGTATCAGACCCTGTTGCGAGCAGTTTTATGCGGGGAGTAACCTCGGTACTTGAAAAAAATAATATTAATGTTTTATTGTTTTCAGGCAACAGTGACAACCTCAACAGCGTTGTTGATTTTGTCGATGGTTTTATTTGTTATGGTCGCCCGCGCAATAAAGCACTAGTAGAGCAACTAAAAACAGTCTCTAAACATGTGGTGACGGTTGATTTTGACATTGCCCGTAACGCCTCAATTAATGTTAATAACGAGCAAGCCAGTTATGAAATAGCCAAACATGTTTTGCATAATCAAGATGATAAAGTGGCTATATTAGGTTTAAGATTACTTGATGAAAATGTATTGTGCCGGGTATACGAACATCACGAATTTGAAACTGGCCAATCTATTTCGCATCAACGTTTGCGTGGCTATCAACGCGCCTTAAGTGAGGCCAATATAACGGTTGCCGACGACCGCATTTGGAATATTCCTGAAAGCAGTGAGCGCTTTGCAAATATTGCCGCAAAAGAGGTATTAACAGCCTCTCCTCGCCCTAACGTGATTATATGCATGAGCGATTTAATTGCCCTTGCCACCATGCGAGAAGCCATAAAACAAGGGATAAAAATAGGCAGTGAGCTGCGTATTGTGGGGTTTGATGGCATAGAAGAAGCCGCTCGTTTTGTACCTCGCCTCACTACAATTCATCAAAATAGCCAAAAAAAGGGCGTTATGGCTGCTAACTTATTTATTTCTAAAGAAGAAAAACAATATGAAGTAGGTTACGCACTCGATATTGGTGCAAGTAGCTAAGCACTGTTAATAAAGCAAATAAAAAAGCCAAGCAGAAACTGCTTGGCTTTTGGTTTTCAAACAAATAAAGCTATTAAGCCAATAAACTTTGTAAGTTTAGAGTGCTTTCTTCGGCGCCATTAAGCTGCGTAATAAGTGCAGTACGGCTTGCAAAGTCAATCCTCAAAGAAATTGATTGTTGTTCAAGCTTCCACATTAAACAACAAACACTTGCGCCGCCTTGAGCCGAAAATTCACCTGCAAATGCGGGATGTTCATTACGCATTTTAATTAGCTCTATGAGCCCTTTTACTACAGGTTTATTAAGGGCTTGCTCTATTTTAGCCGCGTTCAAATATGGGCGATTTATATCACGGCCAACATTGGTTTTTGCTAACAGTTCCATATCGTTTTCACAGGCAAATAAGCCGCCGTAATAAACTTGTGGTACACCTGGCGCAAAAAATTGAATTGCGCGCGACAGCAAATAGTCAAAATCATTAGCGCCTAATGCATTGTAATAAGTACAGTTTACTTGATATAAATCGACATTACTGGCAGCCGCGCCTGTTGCTTGGCGGCTTTGATTGTTACTATTTGCATGCATGGTTTCTACTAGGTTATCAATTTGCTCTGCATTTAATAAGCCTGGTTTTTCGCCCATTGGGCCTGCATCAATTATGCCTATGCCATCATGGGTGTCTAGTACCGTTAAACAATTACGCGGCGATATTTTTAGCCATTTGAGTAATGCATCCGCATTGTTATTAAACAAGCTATGTAGAATAAGTGGTGGCAACGCAAAGTCATAAACCATATTAACGCGCTTAGCTACATCTACTTGTGTTTGATAATGGCTATGAATTTCTGCAATGGTTTCCATGCCTAAATCGTTGGCTTGCTTTGATAAGTTATCTAAGTAGCCAAACGTTTCATCTAGCATAAAACAATTAGTACCCGCCTGCTTAATGGCATAACCCGCTGCATCTAAACGAATAATATTAACGTTGTTAGCAGAGAACTTAGTAAGTACATTATTTAAATACGCAATTCCTGCCTCTACTTTTACGTTTATATCAATTTGATTATCGGTAAAAGTGGTCCAAAAATCATACGTTTGACCATCACCGCATTTCATTGGCGTAAAACAACTGCCTGGGCGTGGACGGTAAATAGCTTGCTGCTCAGCCTCGCTCATGCCATTGGGGAACACGTCCTCTTTGGTTAAAAATAAATCCCAAAATTCTGACGCTTTACCTTTAGCCAGTACATCTTGAAACTGAAAAGATTGCGCCGACACATGGTTCACTATGAGATCAGCCATTAAATCATGGTCTTTACCGAGTGCCTTTATGTCGTCCCAAGTACCGATTCGAGAATCAACTTCACTATGATCAATCGGGTCAAAGCCTGCATCGCTGCCATCAATTGGGTTATAAAATGGCAATAAGTGCACACCACCAAAAACGCCCTCTAATGGGCCATGTAAAAGAGTGGTAAGTGCATTTATATCTTGGCCAGTAATTCGATCAGCGTATGTGATCAATTGAACTTTATTCTTCATCATTGTGTGATTACCATGTTGAAACTTAATCGATTAAGATATATCTTTAACTAGCACGTACGAATTTACAAGTTATTTTTATAAATTTTACATACAAATATCGTGGCGACATTAATACTATAATCAGTAACTGACTGACTTACCGGGTGTTAAGAACGCATTTAACGAGGAAAAGCACATGACAAAATCACACACACACGTAAGCAGCGATCCGTTGCAACAAATTCGCTGGCTCACATATATGATGTTTTTTATGTTTGCCATGACCTCCGATGCCGTTGGCATGATCATTCCCGAGCTCATAACTGAATTTGGTTTAAGCATGACCCAAGCCAGTGCATTTCACTATGCGCCTATGGCACTCATTGCCTTTAGCGGATTATTTTTAGGCTTTTTAGCCGATAGCCTCGGGCGTAAAAAAACGATTATGCTTGGGTTATTACTATTTTCTGCGAGTTGCTTTTTATTCGCCATTAGTAGCAGCTTTATATTTTTTATTTTTTTGCTTTGCTGTATTGGCTTAGCTATTGGCTTATTTAAAACCGGCGCTTTAGCGTTATTAGGTGATATTTCTCATAGCAACGCAGAGCACACTAAAACCATGAACAAAGTAGAAGGCTTTTTTGGTATTGGTGCCATTGTTGGGCCTGCACTTGTTGGTGTATTACTGGTACAAAAAGTAAGTTGGACTTATTTATATATTATTGCCGGTATTATGTGCTTAATTTTAGCGTTTTTAGCGTGGCGTGCAGAGTATCCGAGCGTTGTTAAAAGCACTGAAAAGCCCGCTTCACTTGCTACCACCATGAAAATGATAAAAAACCCCTACGCGCTTGGCTTTTCGCTCGCCATTGCGCTTTATGTTGCAACCGAGGTTGCCATTTATGTATGGATGCCGACGCTGTTAAAAGACTACACGGGCTCTTGGCCCCTTTTGGCAACCTATGCACTCACCATATTTTTTATACTGCGTGCCGCAGGGCGTTTTATTGCGGTGTGGTTATTAAACCGCTATAGCTGGCAAGGTGTTATGGCTTACTTAAGTTTAGGTATCGCATTATGTTATGTGGGTACTTTAGTCGGTGGCGTTGATTGGGCTGTTGGTTTATTGCCGCTTTCAGGGTTATTTATGTCGATGGTTTACCCGACCTTAAACTCCAAAGGAATATCGTGCTTCCCGGTACAACAACATGGCGCAGTTGCTGGGGTTATATTATTTTTCACTGCACTTTCAGCCGCATTAGCACCTTTATTTATGGGTATGATCAGCGATTACTTTGGTCATGTACGTTATGGTTTTTATCTTGCAACCGGCTTTGCCATTATTTTATTTTTAGCGATGCTTTTTAACTATTTCCGTGACCCATCAGCCAGCGCTTTACAAGAGAGCAACCTAATAACTGAGTAAATCAACAAATTGGGGGCTAAAAAAACACTATATAAATCAATAGATGAGTAAAAAAACAGCAAATAAAGAATAAAATAATTTGCTTATTGTAAAAGATTTGTTATTTTTACTTAATCGATTAAGTAAAAATAACAACCCCTTCGGGCTCACAAAACGAGGCGTTCACATGACAACATACAACACACCTTTATATTTAATGAGTGCTTTAGCGCTGGCTGTAAGCCAGGGCGTTTATGCACAACAAGAAGAGCAAAACACACAAGCGCAAGCTAACAAAGGTCTTGAGACTATCGTTGTAACCGGTGTACCACGTCGTACAACCATTATGGCATCAAGCTCATCAGTGAGCAGCCTATCGCTTGCTCAAGTTGAAGTAGCTACACCCCGTTCAACTGCTGAAGCGTTTAGAATTATTCCGGGCGTACGCTCAGAATCAACCGGCGGTGAAGGTAACGCAAACATTGCTGTACGCGGCTTACCTGTGGCCTCTGGTGGTGCTAAGTTTTTACAATTACAAGAAGACGGTTTACCCGTTATGCAATACGGTGATATTGCTTTTGGTAACGCTGATATATTTATGCGCCTAGATAATACCGTACAAACTATCGAATCAATTCGTGGTGGTTCGGCCTCGACTGCAGCAAGTAATGCACCGGGCGGCATAATTAACTTTATTTCTAAAAATGGTGAAAACGAATCAGGCAGTATTTCTACAACACTGGGCCTTGATTACGACACTATTCGTACAGACTTTGAATACGGCACTTACCTTAGTGATAGCGTACGTTTTCATGTAGGTGGTTTTGTGCGCCAAGGTGAAGGCCCGCGTGAAACAGGTTACACATCAAATAAAGGTGGGCAAATTAAAGCCAACCTTACAAAAGACTTTGAAAACGGTTACGTGCGTCTTTATTACAAACATTTAGATGACAAAAGCGTGGGTTACTTACCAATGCCAATGTATGCAAATGGTGACTCAATCCCAGGGTTTGACGCACAATCGGATACCCCGCATTCGGCATTATTTACTAAAACAGTACGTTTAAATGGCGAAAATCAAATTAGTAGCGGCGATATTCGCGATGGTATGAACCCGCAAGTTGACTCAGTGGGTTTTGAAGCCGTGTTTGACTTAGATAACGATTGGCGTATTGAAAACCGTTTTCGTAAATCCTCTGTGAGCGGTAACTTTAATTCACTTATTCCTGCTGAAGTAGGCAGCGCGACTGCTATTGCACAAAGTATTGGCGGCGCAGGTGCAACACTTAGTAATGCAAATACCGGGGCTGCATTTAATGACGATTTAGCCATGCGTATTCATACGTTTGACGTCACAATGAACGACTTTGACTCTATTGTGAACGACTTCAAACTAACTAAATCACTAAACGATGATACAAGCGTTACGTTTGGTTACTACGCTTCAACGCAAAATATTGCTATGTCATGGTTATGGAACTCTTACCTAATGGAGCTTAAGGGCGATAATGCGGCGCTACTAAATGTAACAGCTGCTGATGGTACAGAGTTTTCTGAAAATGGTTTATATGCATACGGAACGCCTTTTTGGGGTAACTGTTGTCAGCGTGATTACGATACAGAATACGATACCCGCGCCCCGTACGTTTCATTTTCAACAAAAGTGGGGGATGTAAGTATTGACGCCAGTGCTCGTTACGATAGTGGTGAAGCACGCGGCAACTATGCAGGTGCCGTTACCTCAACGGTCGATATGAATCGCGATGGAGTGATTTCAGTTCCTGAACAAAATGTAGCAGGCATTGATACCGCAAATGCTAGCCCAGTAAATTACGATTGGGATTATGCATCCTATTCAATTGGGGCTAACTACCAAATAGACTCAAGCCTTGCGACATTTGCACGATTGAGTAAAGGTGGCCGTGCAAATGCTGACCGACTTTTATTTGGTAAAGTACGCGCTGACGGTTCGGTTGCTGATGAAGATGCCGTTGATGAAGTAAACCAGTATGAATTTGGGGTTAAAAAACGTTTTGATTCACTCTCAGTTTTTGCAACAGCGTTTTATGCAGAAACAGAAGAGCAAAACTTTGAAGCAACATCGCAAACCTTTTTTGACCGTGAGTACGAAGCAAAAGGGATTGAAATTGAATCAACTTACTTCATCGATGCATGGGATTTCCGTGGTAACTTAACATGGACTGATGCAGAAATTGCTAAGGATGCACTTACCCCTGAAGTGGTAGGTAATACGCCACGCCGCCAAGCTGATTTAATCTACTCTTTAATGGCTCGTTATAGCTTTGATAAAGGTGCTGCCGGTGTCAACTTTATTGGTACTACTGATGCTTACGCTCAAGACAATAACGACCTCAAATTTGACGGTTACACTCAAGTAAATGGCTTTGTAAGTTACGATTTATCTGAAAACCTTAATATTGCACTTAATGTAAATAACTTATTCGATACGGTAGGTATTACAGAAGCTGAAGAAGGCTCAATTCCAGATAATAACATTATTCGCGCCCGTACTATTAATGGCCGCACAACATCAATAACGCTTAAATACGCGTTTAACTAACCATCTTTAGTGTAACAAACGCTGAAGCTGTGTTTTTCAGCGATTGTTACACTAACTTTAATTAGTTTTAATAATTCTCCCTTGAATTTTGACCTAGCTCTGCTGGGTTTTTTAGGATTTACACTATGACCAAATTACTTAGCCTCGGCGAGCTACTTATTGATATGCTGCCACAAGATTCTCAAAACAGTGCTTATTTGCCCATTGCAGGAGGTGCCCCTGCCAATGTAGCGGTAGGTTATGCAAAGTTAGGCGGCAAGGCTGCTTTTTGTGGCGGTATGGGTGATGACTACTTTGCTAAACAATTAAGTAAATCGCTTGAGCAATATAAAGTAAGTACAGAGTACTTATTTACGATTAAAGACTCTCAAACGGCCGTGGTTATTGTGAGTTTAGATGAAACCGGTGAACGCAGTTTTAATTTTTATCGCCACAATACCGCCGATTTACTGTTAACGAGTGATCACTTAAACCATATCAAATGGGATGAATTGAGTACCCTACACTTTTGTTCCAACACGTTAACCAATCCAGCCATTGCAAACACCACCGTGTGTGCTTTAAAGCTGGCTAAAAACAACCATAAACTCGTTAGCTTTGATGTAAATTTACGCTATAGCTTGTGGCAAAATAGCAATGACATTGAACACAATGTACACGCGTGTTATGCCTATTGCGATATTGTTAAGCTATCGCGTGATGAGCTGAACTTTTTAGCTGAGCAAACACAGCATGCACCTGATGATTACTTACAATCTATTTTAAATATAGGTGTTAAATTGGTATTTTTAACCGATGGCCCTGCACCGGCAACGGTTTACCATAAGGCGTTTATATTAAACGAATCGGCGCCAATCATTAATGCTGTGGATACTACCAGTGCCGGTGATGCGTTTATTGCAGGCGTGTTATATTATTTAAATCACACCGATGAAAATAGCCCGCTCATCGAAAAAATTAATAATGAGCATCTAGTAAAACACGCTTTAAATTTTGGTTTGCGCTGTGGCTCTAAAGCCTGCTTAGCCAAGGGGGCATTTCCCGCATTACCTACACTTCAAGAGGTATAATACCAATCCGCAATAATACTTAATCATTTTATGGGGCTAAACGTGTCGCTATCTGCGTTAAAAAACTCTCATTTTGAACAACTAAATAGCAAACTTTTTGCCTAGCTATCAACACGTTTTTCATGCCTCAAAATAGATCACTTAATTAAGCGAATTGGTATAAATACTTTAAAAATAAAGGCCGGTTATGGCCTTTATTTAAGCATCCGCTTCTTCATCATTACTTTTTAACCATTCTAAAGCCGCAGTGGCGTTCTCAAAATATTGAATTTCACCTGATACAAACCAACTGCCTAATTTAGCGATGGTTGATTGCCAGTCTTTGTTGCCGTATATGGCTATTTTTTTAAATTCTTTGTTGTGTTTTAAGCCAAGTTTTAAATCATCCCATGCGGCTCTAAGTTCCCAGCCATCAAGCTCAGTACCATCTATGAGTACATTAACAATAGGATGTTTAACTTCGCCAAGCGCAGAGTCTATCATCGGCGTGATCACTTTATAATCTTTGTGAGTGAGTGTGCCTATGGCTTTTAAGGTTAAAAAAAACTCGCAACCAGAGCGCTCAATACCAATAGATAAGCCGTGTGTTAAATTTACCATAACCCGAACTCCACAATAATATAAACATCAAGTATAGGTGATAGCTTAGTAACCAATAGTGAAGTAGATCAAAAAACAGGCACATATACTTTTATTGTGCCGATTTTAATTAAATGCTTAATTATGCATTTTCAAGCCGTGCTATTTGGTTTTCAACATCTGTTAAATGACCGATTTTAAGCCACACTCTGGCTCCTTCACTGCCTGCTGTTGCTTTAATTTCGCTGTTAAGCGGCACTCTTAACCAGCTGTGCTTTACTAATATATCGCCCTGCTCTTCAAGCGAGCCTTCAAGAACTAAAAGCTCGCCCCCACCCAAGGCGTTTAACGATATTTCACTGTTAGGTGCAAATGCTAAAATACTCACCTCTTCAAAGGCGTCTTTATAAAGAGGAGCTACATTTACATTACTAAACTCAGGGTGAGGAACACTGCACATGGTATTAGTTTGCAAGCGAACATGCTCTCTATCCTCTGGCTGAAACTGCCATAATTTTACAAATATAACGCACCCGTTTTCAGAGCTTGGTGTATGTTTTGACTCAGGCGGATTACGAATATAAGAACCCTTGGGGAAATCACCATGTTCATCTTGAAAAACACCTTCAAGCACAATAAATTCTTCACCGCCGGTATGTGTATGAGCAGAAAAATGGCTGTTTGGCGCATAACGTACAATGCTGGTTGCGCGTGCAACCTCATCGCCCACTCTATCAAGTGGACGCCTATCAACACCCGCCATCGGTGAGGCTATCCATTCTAACGATTCGCTATGTACAACAACACGTTCGCTAAAATCAGCTGCAATTTTCATATTTGACTCCATATCTAAACAGCAATGCTTGGACGTTGAGCGACCTTTTCTTGCCATGCTATTAAATGTGATAGCTCCTAGGAATAGCTATTTTTGCAAAGCCTGCAAACACCAGACCGGCGTACAAAGTAATATCTGCAACACTAAAATTCTCACCGGCAACATAAGCAGAGTTGGCTAACACTGTATTAAAATAAACAAAGCCTTGGCGCGCTTTTTCACCTTGCTTTTCTCCACAAGCAACATTTTGATAGGTTTCAAGCGCTGGGCCTAAACCATCCGTTGCATGATGAAAGTAACTGGCTACAGCATCAAGCACCATAGACTCCGCACGCTTTTGCATCATATTAATCACCACGCGTTCTTTTGCCTCAACACCGGTTAATGAAGGGCCTGCAAAAGCGGTATCAATATATTCAGTAATCGCGGTGCATTCTGTTATGAACGTTCCATCATCTAGCTCTAAAACAGGTACGCCTGCTAAGGGTTTTTAGTTAAAAAAGCCTCAGTACGGTGCTCACCATTTAATAAATCGACAGCAACAAACTCTACTTTATCAGTCGCCTTTTTTCAGCAAGCGCAATACGTACACGTAATGGATTAGGAAAGTTTTCTACGCCATAAATTTTCATAATTATCTCTTTATATTTTTTACCACAGTTTGAACTCATACTGGCAAGAATAAATTACCTACCTTCTGATAGGTAATTTATATTAAGATCTCGACCTTTGCAAACTAAAAATAAAAGAGCTTGAAAATAACTACCTACTGGTTGATAATTTTTGCAGCGATATGAAGGAAGTTTAAAATGACAAAAAAAGCGGCCCTGTTAAAAGCAGCAGAAAATAAAGTTAGACTTGGTGGCTATAGCAATTTTAGCTTTAGAGAGTTGGCCAGTGAAGTTGGTATTAAAAGTGCCAGTGTGCATTATCACTTTCCAACTAAAGCTGATTTAGGTGCAGAGCTTGCGCATCAATATACCGATGCCTTTATCGCTTTACTTGGTGAACCGCAGACACACAAAGCAAATGGTAAAAACCCTATTGATATTTACACTCAGTTATTTAGAAATGCACTCGTGATTGATAAAAAAATGTGTTTATGTGGCTTGCTCGGCGCAGAAAGCGACAGCCTACCTGATAAAGTGCGGGTTGAAGTTCAGCGGTTTTTTAATAAAAATTTAGCCTGGTTAACCCAAGCACACGCTGCGAATGGTGAAGAAAACCCTGCTCGCGCGGCAATACAAACAGTGAGCTTATTAGAGGGTGCGATGATGATTAGTAAAACCCTAGATGATATCAGCTACTTCGAACAAGCCACTTTTTAGCGATTGGCGATCAAGTATAAAAAAAGCGAGCCTTCATAAGGCTCGCTTTTACATTTTTAAGATTACGATTTATTAAGCCGTACGCACTTTATGCTTTGAATGCACAACAGCTAATACAATAAACCCTATAACAGCCACCGCTGCACCAATCGGTTTACCTAAATCACTTGATAAGTTTAACCCTATTGCCGCGGTCATTATGTATGACAAGGTCACTGCTGTAGCGATTACTGCTGGTATACTAGTGATCCAGTGGAATGTACCACGGTCAAATAAGTACTTGGTCGCAAGCCACAACACACTGGTAGAAAGCAGCATATTTGAGAATGCGAAGTAGCGCCAAATCACAGAGAAATCGAGCTTAGTCATAAAGTAGGCAATGGTTAAAATAGGGATTGCTAGCAATAAACGATTACGTAAACTTTGCGGAATACTAAACGCATCAACCACGGTCAAGCGCAGTGAACGAAACGCCGTATCGCCTGAGGTAATAGGGAAAACAGCAACAGCAATAATTGCCATAATACCGCCAAATACACCTAAGTAGCTGTTTGCAATATGGTTAACCACCAAACCTGGGCCACCAAGATCAAGCATAGCTTTTAAACCCGCATAGCCTTCAGGGAATGCAGCAATACCCGCTAATGCCCAAACACAACCTACAATGCCTTCACACATCATCGCACCATAATAAACTGGGCGTACGTATTTTTCGTTGGTTAAACAACGGGCAATAATAGGGGCTTGCGTTGAGTGAAAACCACTAATAGCACCACAGGTAATGGTTATAAATAGCAGCGGCCAAGTGGGCAGTCCATCAGGATTTGGTGCTAAGAAGTCATGAGCGTGATCAGCCTCAAAGTATGCTAAAAAGTCGCCCGCTACTGGTAAATGTGGTGCGTTTATTAACAGCGATACCGCAATAGCTACTGTCATTACGATCATTAACAAACCAAAAATAGGGTAAAACTTAGTGATGATTTTATCAATGGGTAATAACGTGGCTAAAAAGTAGTAAGCTAAAATGGCCAAAACCCAAAAGGTATTATTTGCAAATATTGTATCCTTAAATATATCAAGGTTACTTAATAATCCTGCCGGGCTCATAATAAATACAACACCAACAAAAAATAGTAGCATCGCAGTAAAAATAAGCATAAAGCCTTTAAATACAACGTTGTAGTAGTGCCCAGCTATTTCCGGTAAGCTTTTACCGTCTTCTTTTATACTCATTACCCCTGAGAAGAAGTCGTGTACAGCGCCACCCAAAACATTACCAAGCACAATCCATACAAGCGCAACCGGACCATATAATGCACCCAATATTGGGCCAAATATGGGGCCTACGCCTGCTATATTTAAAAATTGAATCAAAAATGCACGAACAGGGTGAATTGCAACGTAATCAACACCTTCGCTAAAGCGTTTTTGTGGTGTGTCGACCGTTGAATCCATGCCCGCTTGCTTTTCAACAAACGGGCTGTAAAACTTATAGCCTAATATTAAAATAGTTAGGCAAATAAAAAAGATGATCATAAAGCACGCTTCTTTTTTTGTATGTGTGTATAGGGCCAATTATTACAGCCCAAATTTTAAAATAACAATTGAACGTAGCATATGAAAAAGCACGCAACAATGAGACGTTTGGCTAATGCTCTGGCAAAATCAAATTTATTCAAAAAATAAAACTAAGTAACAGCATAAGTTACTTATAAAAAAGCGTTAAAAAACGTTAAAAGTACTTATATTGCGACTAAAATCTATACGCCAATTTGCAACAATAGCTACACCTGAATGATTAATTAGCCTACGATAAACATTATTACTACTTTAAATGTACTGCCGTTGGCCTACGTGGCTTTACAAAAAACAAGGATGCCCTCAATGACACAGTTTACTACGCCCGATTTATACGATGAACATCGCGACCATGTGCAAGTCGCTGACAGTGGCTTGCAACACTTTGGTAATAAAACTCTCTTTTATGGTCAAGTAGTGACTGTCACCTGCCCAGACGATAACTCGTTTGCTGGCAATATATTACATGAAAATGGTGAAGGCAAAGTGTTGGTTGTGAATGGCTTTGCTAGCAAGCGTTTTGCCTTCATTGGCGATATGATTGCAGAGCGAGCCCTAAAAAATGGCTGGCAAGGCATTATTATTAATGGTTGCTGCCGCGATATTGAAATTCTTGCCACGCTTGATTTACCCGTGATGGCACTAGGCGCTACGCCGCGCTGCACCACTAAGCGCGGTTTAGGTGCCAAAGATCACCCGGTTAATATGTTAAACACCACAATTAATACCGGTGATTGGGTGTATGCTGATGTCAATGGATTAATTATTAGTAATAAAGCCTTGTTTTGAACAATAAAAGTGACTGTTCGCGATAAAAAAGCAGCTCGAAAGCTGCTTTATATAAAATCTAACATTAAGGTTTTACATTAAAGTGCTAACCATACATCGGTTACGCCTGGCTCGTGGTATTTAAATAACCAATCCCTTCAAACTCTTTAGTGCCGTATACGTTCCATTGTGTTAATTATGAGTCTAAACCGGTGTCAAATAAGGCAGCATTGTCCCCTACATGTGAGTTCCATGCGCCATGTAAGTCGTAAGACATAATGTTTACATAATCCAGATATTTAACCGCTTGAAAGGTTTCCATACCTCGTAATAAATAACCAGAAGATGGAGACGCAAAAGTGAGTAAATAGTGCTTACCTGCGGCTTCACCTGCACGATATAGCTCTTCACGTACTTTTTTCATTAGCACTTGGTATGAGGCATTCAATTCTGCACGGCGCGCGTTGGAAATAGGAAAATCATCGGGGTGACCTGAGTCGTTCATTGAAGATCGGTATTCGTAATCAATATCAACGCCGTCAAATTCATATTTTTCAATAAACTCAACGGTGGTTACCTCTCCATCGTTATCAATTGCTTGCGTCGATACGACAACGCTATCTTTATCGGTTAGTTGAAAACCGTCTGCTGGCATTAACTCGATAATTAAGGGAATTTCATTTTAATGACAGCGTTGTCAAATGCACCCAGAATTTTCCAATCTTTATAATCACCAGCATTCTCCACTGGATTGGCTTGTGTCCACCAGCTAGCTTCATACGCTTGCACTTGCACTTGATCTCCAGCAACGTGTGTCTGGCCTGTTTGCCACTGTTCTAACGCACTGCAATCAATAGACGCGTGTACATTTAAACTAAGAAAATTTAACGATAAAGCACTTAGATTAAAGGCATTTGTTATTATTTTACGTGAGCTCATTGGCTCCTCCATTAACAATGTTTATACTCATTATTTTTTACCTTTCAGGTACAAACTTAACATGGATATCGTAAATACCAAGAAAACAATGCACAAAAACACATACAAAATAGTTACATTATAAAATTAACTAGTTATTTATAACTATAAAGTTAAGAAGGGATATTCCATAAAAAAGCCCAGCATTGCTGGGCTTTGGATGTCTAAGGGGTAAACGTTTTATTCAGAAAATGAAACCGTAATAATATTCGAACATACGTTTTCAGATATACATAACTGGTAGTCGTATGCCGGTAATGTTGCTTTACGTAAGTAATCACGGTAACGGCCATTATCCGATACGGTATCTACTAGTTCGCCATTTCGGTATAAGCTAAGTGACTCAGCCCCTACTTCTGCCCAGTTTAACTCAACACGCATAGTATCAAGACGTGACTTGTTAGCGCGTTTTAAGCTCAATTCAATTTCAACATCACTAACAACCACTGTTTGAGTGAATGTATCTGAGTTATTTTCACTATCCGTTACGGTTAATTCAACCTCATAACTTCCTGACTGAGCATAAACATGTGTAGGATTTGGGTTTGTTGATGTTGAACCATCACCAAAGTTCCAGCTCCACTGTGAAATGTCATCATTTACATCACGACTTGTATCTACAAATGTAGCAGTTAAACCTTGTGCTGAAACACTAAAGCCAGCTTGTGGTGGTTGTGGGCTTACCTCACCGATAGCGCTAAATGTAAGTGACCAACCATTGATATTACCCGTATCTGCACCAGCTGTATCTTCAACATGAAGTGTCCAATCTCCAGTTGCCACTTCAGAATTAAATACGCTTGATGTAAATGACTTAACAATATCGTCTGCACTGCCACCTTCATTGCTTTGTAAAGTTACTTCTGTACCTTGCGCTGAAATAAGCGTAAGTACTAAGTCACCAGACCAAGTATGCGTAATATCTACATCAGCAGTGGTGCCAAAAATAGTTAAATCATCAGCAACCGTAATAACCGAGCTTGCGCCCTCTGGAGAATTATCCGGAATAGCGATGTTTTCATCACTGCTGTAAGTAAAGTCATTTAAACCAGCAGGTTGAAGCATTAAGCTAACAGTTTGTTCTTTAACTTGCTCGTCTGATGTCGCAGTTACAGTAAAGTCGTAATTTCCCCACTGAGTATCGCTGTTAGTTGCAACTGTTAGAACAACTTCATCGCCCGGACGAGCAGTAGTTGCGCTTAGTGATGCACCTGAAAGATCTGAAGCTAAAGCCAGTGAAACGTCACCATCCCATTGTGAAATTGAACCAATCGTAAAGGTATAAGTAACCGTATCACCTACAGTCGCTTGCTGAGAAACCGGAGATACAGATAATTTAAAGCCTGGAGTTGGATCAGCATCTATTAGCGCTTGATTAACATTTAGGCGTGTACCTGCAACCGTTTTACCATTTAATGCTGCATTAGCATCACCACTAGACATAAGTAATTCTTTAAGCTCTAGTGTTGTTAAATCAGGATTAACTGAAAGTACAAGTGCAGCAGCACCAGCTACATGCGGTGTTGCCATAGATGTACCTGAATAAGTAGCATAGCTATTACCAGGAACGGTCGACAAAATACCTGAGCCAGGTGCGCCCATATCAACACTTGTTAGGCCCCATTGAGAAAAACTAGACATATTATCTCTGCTATCAGTACTTGCTATCGATAATACGTTGTCGTTTTCATAGTTAGATGGGTAGTGTGGATTTTGATCGTTATCAACCGCATCGTTACCCGCAGCAGCAACAAATAAAATATCAGCTTGCTCACTAGCCGTAATCGCATCAGCTAACGCTTGGCTAAAACCACCGCCGCCCCAGCTATTATTTAACACACGCAGATTAACACCCGCATTTTTAAGGCCAACCATGTAATCGATACACTTAATAGCACCAGAGGTAGAACCTGTACCATCTGCGGCTAAAAACTTACAACCAACAATAGAAACATCATGATTTACACCAACAACACCGACACCATTGTTACCACTGGCACCAATTGTACCTGATACGTGTGTACCATGGCCTTGGTCATCCATCGGGTCACCAACATCAGTAATTGCATTAATACCGTGAACGTCATCAATATAACCGTTACCGTCATTATCGATACCATCACCAGCAATTTCACCACTGTTTACCCACGCGTTCGCAGCTAAATCAGGGTGACTATAATCTACACCGGTATCAATAACACCTACAACAACATCACGGCTACCAGTTGAAATTGACCATGCTTCTGGCGCATCAATATCTGCATCAGCAGTACCACCAGTTTGGCCTTCATTATTTAAGCCCCATAAATCATCAAAACGAGGATCATTCGTTGCACTTGCTATGCTCACTCGGTAATCAGGCTCAACATACTCAATAGCTTGATGCGATTTTAAGCGCTCAATTGCTTCTTTAGCGCTCATTCCTGATACTTTAAATTTAGCAAGGCGGCCTGAAAATAACGAGGTGAAGTTATCATCAATTTCATCGTTATTTAGATCTGATATTTTTGCTTTTACTAACGAACGAGCTTGCTTACGCATTTCCGGCGAAGCATTCTTTTTATATTTAACAATAATCGAGTCACTGCTCGCAGTTACTTTTTGAGTTGTACTGTTAACATCAGGCAATTTAGCCGCAGCTAAACAAGGTAAAAGTGCAAGTGTAATAATAGATAATTTTGTTTTCATTGTTTTATCCGTAATTAAGTTAACTTAGCTTTACTAAGCGAAATATTTACGTTTATGAATTTAAGTAATCACGTGGCAAGCATTAAGAAAACGGGTAATCAGTCACTAACTCAAGTAAAAAAAACAAAATCAGGAACAAAACCATTATTTTTAACTAGAAATACAGTAAAAAAACACTAATAACAGCCATTTTAATGAATTAAATAACTTATTTTTAACATGTAATTAACTAATTATTTTTTACTGGTTTTTTTATGTAAATAGATAGAAAACACAAATTAAACGAGTAAGTAATTGAAATTTATGAATTTAAATTACCATTAAAAAAGATGATTCAAAATGAACTCATCGAAGAATATAGTGACTGAGCAGTTATGAATTAGTGAATGGCAAACCACCTTAACAAGTACTAATGACCAAACCCTAATTCATATTTAAAACAGCATTTTACGTTTAAGAATAAAAAGCTAATCACACATTATGGCAGCACGGCATGCTGCAACGAAAACGAAAATACCTTTTTAAAACTTAATAAATAATCAAGGTATTTTATTTTATCTTTCAAGGAGAATAATAATGAAATTGAATAAATCACTTTTAAGCTGTGCAATTGCAATTGCAATGGGCGCCAGCTTTACAGCAAACGCAAACACAGAAACAAAAGCGGGTTCAACTTCTGAGCTTGCAGCTAAAGTATCTGTAAAAAGTATTGAGAATGCTGTAACAGTTAACCAATCATTTTCTGACAACACGGCATTAGTATCTCAAGATGGCGATGGCAACACTGCACTAGCTACTGAAATCGGTAACAACAACGATGTTAAAATAGCTCAATTACAAAATGGTAATTACGCCGAAGTTGAAACAACAGGTGATAACAACCAACAAACTTATGCTCAAGATGGTGTTGCTAATGGTTTCATTACGCGCATAACGGGTGATAACAACGGCGTTAATGTTTCTCAAACCGGCCAAGGATTATTTCAAAACAATGAATCAATCAATATTATCACTGGTAGCGATAATAATATTGACGTTGAACAAGGAAATGGCGGTCACTGGTTTTACAACATGGACATGAGAGGTAATGGTAACGAAATTATTTCATCTCAGTCTGGTATGTGGCAAGAATTTGAAGTACTTAGCTTATCAGGCGATGAAAACATTATTGAAATTGAACAAACAGACACCTGGAATGAATTTAAAGTAGGCTCATTACGCGGTAACCAAAATGAGATTGACGTTAGCCAAGATGGTTCACGTAACATCATTACATTTACTGATATTGCTGGTGATGACAACGAAATAGCTATTGAACAAAGCAGCGGTAATAACAATACCATTACTTTTGCAGCCGTTACTGGTAATGATAATGAAATAAAACTAGACCAAGAAGGTTCGAATAATGCTATTGAGTCTGGTCTTTTTGACGGTTCATTCAATGAAGTAACAGTTAATCAAATTGGTGATGAAAACCTTGCGACTACTGAGCTAATGGGCGATAACAATGAGCTTACAGCAATGCAAGTTGGTAACACTAATGAAGCATACATGGGTGTCATTGGTTCAAATAATGAATTTACAGTAACCCAGGTTAGTGATTTTAACTCGGCTCATTTAGCTAACTTTAATGGTAGCGGTAACGATGTTGATCTTAGCCAATCAGGTGGCGATGAAAACGCAATTTTAGTGCAGTCTTCATACCCTGATGTTTCTCTCACTTCAAACGATAACGATATTGATGTTAATCAAGTCGGTAATCAAAACGAGGCGATTGTTACACTAGCGGGTATCCTTGATAGTAACGCAAACCAAATTGATATTGCTCAAAATGGTGATATTAACGTTATTGACTTAATGGTAGAAGGCAGTAATCACTCTATTGATATTGCACAGCAAGGCGAAGGTAACTGGGTAGGTGGAACTGGAGATTCACCGTTTTTATTAGGCGGTGAAAACGTTTCATTCTCTGTTACTCAAACCGGTAACTACAACACTGTTGAAGGTAGCGCAATTGGCTTTAACAGTACATTCTCTGTCACTCAACTTGGTGATGGTAATACAGCAACAATTACACAAATGTAATTGATGAGATGGGGAGAGTAACCCTCTCCCTTATTTTAACTATGGAAAATAAACAATATATCTATCTTTTTATACTTTTAACTTTTTTTACTCCTTTGAGTAATGCCAGTGCTGATTTAGAAATCGATGGATTATTACTAAACAAAAGTATTAGTCGCTTTGGGTATCAATTTTACAGTGAATTTTCAAATTATTGGCGTGAACTGCCTTCAACAGCTGGCTTTAATGTAGAAATAAAAGAAACAGTTATACCCCGTGCTGGTACTAAATTAGTTTTGATAATGAATCATAAGATTATTTATGCAACCCATTTGGGACGAAAGTTAGAGCCTTTGGACGAGCGAGTAGAGCAAGCAGTGCACTCTGTAATGGACGCCATGGCGCGATCGAATATGCAAACAGCGAGTCCTGATATGGCATTGAATGGATGGTAACAATGAAAAAAATAGCATTAACAATAATAACAACTTTAAGCTTTTCAGTCTGCGCAACTGAAATTATTTATACCCCTATTAACCCGAGTTTTGGTGGCAACCCTCTCAATGCCAATATGTTGCTTAGTAAGGCACAAGCACAAAATAAACATAAAGCGCCGGTTGTCGAAAAAGGGTATGCAGACCAGTTTAAAGATTCATTAGAGCGGACATACTTAAATCGAATGGTGAGAGAAATCACCGACATGGCTTTTGGGGAAAATATTGAAGACAGTATTTTTAATCAAGACTCCATTTTTATGAGCGGTGATTATCAAATAGAAGTGATCACCAGTACAACCGACACTATCACGGTTAGAATAACAAATGTAATTGATGACTCGGTTGTGGTTATCGAAGTACCGAGGTTTGGATAATGTATAAATTAATAATAATAACAATCGCTCTTTCTCTTAGTGGTTGCTCTACTATGGGTAATTTAATCCCTCCGTCAAAACAAAGTGCGGTAACGTTAGAGCCAACAGATGTTTTTTCTGATTTAAAAAGCTTACCTAAACCTGCGGGCAGCATTCCAGTCTCGGTTTATTCATTTCGCGATCAAACCGGTCAATATAAACCACAGACTAATGTTAGCTCTTTTTCAACGGCAGTCACTCAAGGTGCAAACTCTATTCTAGTGCAAGCATTACATGAGTCTGACTGGTTTACGCCGGTTGAACGTGAGGGTTTGCAAAATATTTTGACTGAGCGAAAAATTATTAGAGCGGCACAAGCAACTAACCCTAATCAAGGCGAGCTACCGCCGTTAACCACTGCGAAAATCATTTTAGAAGGCGGTATAATTAGTTACGACACTAATGTAAAAACGGGTGGCTTAGGAATGGAATATTTTGGTATTGGCGCATCAGAGCTATATCGTGAAGATGCAATATCAATCTATTTACGTGCCGTAGATGTAAGAACTGGCCAGGTATTGTTATCAGTAGCCACCAGCAAAAAAGTATTGAGCCAAGAAATGCGAGCAGGTTTTTTTAGGTATGTTAGCTATAAACGTCTGGCGGAAGCTGAGGCGGGCTTTAGTGATAATGAACCAATGAGCATTTGCGTAACGCAAGCAATAGAAAAAGCGCTTACAGATCTTATCACCAAAGGTATTGATAAAGGCTTATGGGCTAAACAGGCAACTTAACGTACTCTTGTAGATGGCCACAACGTCATTGATGTGGCCAAACAGATAACGATTAGCTCTCAACGGGTAATAATACTGAAATATATCTTTGCGCCCAATTGGCCAATTCAACTCTATTACGCGAATTAGTTTTTTTAAATGCGCTATAAACCTTAACTTGAACTGTCAGATTAGATCAGTATGGCTCAATCAAATCTGACAGTTGCGTTTGTGCTATATGTGGCTGTTCGTCCCTCGCTTGTTTCTTCCTCAAAACAATATATTAATTAAACGTACAGGCTGTTTTGGCACTTAAAGGTCGTTAAGGCTATCACAATGTCCATATTGAAGTACTTCTTTGTGATATTTAGCTCTATCTTTATATAATGACACTATGCGAATATAGTGTCATCCAATGTTTTCAAGGAAGTAAAATGCCAGCCAATAAGCTTAATATTATAGTATATGTTGCGATGATTTTGTTACTAGCCAGTTGTTCAGCTCCAGTTACAAAACAACTTTCTCAGGACACTTTTGTTGTATTTAAAGAAGATCGTAAAGGTATATTTGGTTCAAGCTCAGCACTCAAGCAAGAAGTCATGAATGAAGTTCATAGAATAGCCGAACAAAATGGTGGAAAAGCAGTTGAAATATCATCTTACTATCACCCTGTTGGAATACTTGGTGACTGGGCAAGTTATAAATATGAATTCCGAATAGTTAAACCTGATGCATTTATGACTCCCTATAGAGCATCTACAATATCATTAAGGTGCCTTTCAGAAGTCGCAATAGATTATGATAGTGGTAAGGATGATGTCGCTCAATTATCTGAGGCCATAGTGAATCGTTGCAGTGAAGAGTGCATTGATAATCAATTATCGGCTAACAACCATCCGTACTCTTTTTATAACAATTACTTCCAAAAATGTTCAAGTATGGCAAAAGATATCATTTATAGAATGAGAAGCATCAAACGAAATGGAGGCGAAACAAATAGATTTGATCAATATCTATTTCTTAAGCGGTCTCACGATATGCATTATAAAAACATTTTTAGTGTAATAGATGATACTAAGCGTTTGGAGTTATCATTCCAATGTCAAATCGGAAAGCGTTCCGCTGAAGTAAACTCTCATAGTATCAATTTAAGTGCTATAGATTCTGTAATGTGGTCAGATTATAAAACTGAAGATGTAGTTAAAGTTGATATTAATGGAGTCGAAACTGTAGGTATTTCATCAAGTAACGGCGAAGAAATTGAATTCCCTAATGTAGATGTTAAAAGGTTAATAACAAACACCGATAGAATAAATGTTTCTTTTAAACAAAAAAGTTTTAAATTTTCAACTTTAGGGAAAGAGGTAGTAGATAAAATAAGAAAAGAATGCCAAATATAGTATCTAATAGAGATACCTTTATAATAAACGCTCGCTATGCTTATCAAAAAGCATGGATTTCAGCTAATGCTTTGTTGAAGTCGAAAGATTGAGTCATGTGTCACTCCTGTTTTCTTAATATTACTGAAATGACACAGATTTCTAAACACTACCCAAACACAAATAACGATTAGCTCTCAACGGGTAATAATACTGAAATATATCTTTGCGCCCAATTGGCCAATTCAACTCTATTACGCGAATTAGTTTTTTTAAATGCGCTATAAAGGTGAGTTTTAACAGTGTGGTCGCTAATGTTTAGTTTGTCCGCTATTTTATTATTACTCGCTCCTTGTGCTATTAAATGAATAACCGACTTTTCTCGTTTAGTTAAATGTTTATAGTCAGCTTCATTTAATGTGATGTCTTCGCTTAAGGAGCTAAACGAAGAGGCGACACTTAGAATATCATTAAAGACCTTAGAGATTACTTTACGAGTAAACCAAAGCTCACCAGTAGAAATTCTTACTAAGCCTTTAAATATATCTTCTGCTGCTGCCGATTTATAAAATACCCCATTAAAATGATTGATTAATAAGTTTTTTTCACATACTTGCTCTAGTTCTACATTAAAAAGCACAACTTTATGCTGTTTAGCCAAACAAATTAAATCTGCTGGGATCAAGTCCTGCCAATCATTTTTAGACCCATCAATTAGAAAAATGTCATAAGCACCACGCTGATCAATATGTGGGATAGTACTGTCCATTTTTATATCACCAAAAATGGCTTGAAGTGTTCTTAAAATAACTGTGTAGTTTTGAGAATGGAAAGACGATTGAAGCGTTGTCTTAATAAAAGCCGAGCTTTTTTTAAACATATAACCAACCCTTGAAACATTAAATTTACAACAATCGCCACATTACCTAAATTAACTACAAAACACAATGCTTCTTTGGTATGAGCCAATGAGTTTAGTTACCCTATAAAAGGGTATAAAAGCGTGATGTAACACCGTTAGTCCAACCAAATCCTTGTTGTACTTGATATTCACCCCCGCTCGCTGGCTTTTTGTTGCGGTGTGCATACGTTATATTTCTCCAACAAGCATTTATTTTCAATAAAATCTTGTTCTACCATTGTTAGCCAATTCTTCATTATGCGTGTAGCTAATTGATCAATACCATAATTACGCAAGCCTTTTACCGCAAACCATTGTAATGGAGCCCAGCCATTCGGGCTGTCCCATTGCTGTGGAGTATCAACAACCGTTGTTACAATACCACCTACTTTTAAAAACTGCTCGCTCAATACGTTTGCAACCAGTTCAGCTTGCTGTTGCGAGGCTAAATTAACAAAAAGCGGGGTACTTGCCGCTGCACTTAAAATAGCAGACGGCTTAGATACCTTATGATTATAATCAACAAAAAAACGCTGCTCAGGCCGCTCCACAGTGAGTTTATGTAGCCTTTTACACTGGTGGTATTTGCAGTCCCTTTCATGGTTAATAAAAGCGTTGTTATAAAATGCGCATCAACAAAGTCTCTTAATTGAGTCTTATTAAGGGGTGCTATTTGCTCATACTGTTTACAGGCACTTTGCCAATCAACACGCGCGGTTGCATCAGCTCACCTCATGCGCCTGTCCAGAAAAGTACCCGCTTAAAGCGCTACTCGATGTGTATTGGCAACGATGGGAAATAGAGCGAGGCTATGGTGAGCTCAAGCAATACCAACTCTCAAATAAACCAGCATTACGGAGCTTGAAACAGGAAGGTATTTATCAAGAGCTCTGGGGTATTCTGACATCATATAATATCGTGAGACTAGAAATGGCAGAGATGGCTAAAGCCCATAAAGTTGAGCCATTACGCATCAGTTTTATTAACGCATTATATCTCATACAAGACGAGTTTTTATGGTGTTCAGGTCGAAAGCCCAGGGACAATCCCTAAAAAGCTAAAAGAACTACGTGAAAACGGTAAACGGCTAATATTACCGGAGAAAAGAAAGCGAAAAGCTTATCCGCGAGCGGTGCTGGCAAAGACACAAAAATATCCGGTTAGATATAAACGAAATAACACCACTCGTTCTTAAACGAGTGGTGTTATTATTTAACAACGGCTTTTTATTATAGATTATGGATAACCCTATTCAGCATTAACCATGTCTTCAAACTTCATACCGGTTAATTTAGTTAGTACTTTAATTACATAAACAAAAATACCAATGAGCATGAGCATAGACGGAATAGCAATTACCGGATAACTCAGTAACGTCATTTCGCCAAGCTGTTCGTTAAATTCAACGGAGCCTGCAGGGCTGGTAACAATCCATTTAGCAAGGATGTAATTCATCGTAGATGAAAACACAAAGGTAAGCGCTAATAAGTAATTAGCATTAGTAATCTTTTGTTTAAAGCTTTGTGTATTGCCTCGTGCATCTAAGGCATCGTAAATAGTATCTAGCTTAAATAAAAGTGAGTTTAATAAAAGTTTGGCTAGCAGGGGTTTACCAAAAAAACCCGACATCAACACGGTAAAACCAATGATTGCCGGAATAGCTGCTTCTTTTATAGCTAACCACTCAACGTTTAGCTCAAACAAGGCAATACCACC
The DNA here is from genome assembly GCF_023650455.1 of Pseudoalteromonas sp. SCSIO 43095. Classification (NCBI taxonomy): domain Bacteria; kingdom Pseudomonadati; phylum Pseudomonadota; class Gammaproteobacteria; order Alteromonadales; family Pseudoalteromonadaceae; genus Pseudoalteromonas; species Pseudoalteromonas sp. SCSIO 43095. Next base: position 372,391 of record NZ_CP087996.1, on the reverse strand, counting down.
GGTAAGCAAAGTACTTAAAAAGCCTAAAAGCGAGATGAAGTTTAATGAGCCCGCTTTTATAAAATCATAAATCCCATAGCTAATGGGGAATATAAGCGCGACAATTAAACCAGCCACACTGCCTAAATATTCAGGGCCAGAAAACTTCATTAAAATGACTGAAGGGATGATGATATTAAAGACTATTTCGATAAGCGGATTATTTTTTTTACGCTTATTTGTAGCTTGATTATTACTGGTCATTTTTAGTTCCAAAAAATATTACTGCTGCCATTAATTTCCCCTTATGTGGAATAAATAATGCTAAACATTGCTTCTTTGCATAATACTCGCAATACGCTCGCCATTCTAGCATGGCACTTAGTCGTATTATTTTATTATGTAGCGCTTACTCTGCAGTAATATAGGTATAAATTTAGGCGTTAATTAAATCACCAGTCGTATTTTAAGCCCTCAAAGACTATATTAAAGCTACAAAAAATGTAACTCTTCATTAAGACAAACTATTTTCTAAGGATCATTTTTAGCTATTTGCTGATCCTGCCAGTATGCCAAGCTAGAGCGATTACCCTATCGCTCTAGCTTTAATGAATTTAAACAGCATAAATATCACTGAAATAGTTGAGCAAACTAAAATTCAGTTACAAGAAGATAAAACACTCTCGCCAGCGTTGAGTAATTCTGTGGTTTTCATTTTACCGCTGGCTTCAATCACCACATCACATTGTGACCAGTCAGTCTCTGCAATCGATTTATTATTCGTTACTTTAACCGTATGTTTTGCTAAAGAAAAACTATTATCATCGGCTTGCACCTCATATTTTAAACGCCCGTGAACCGAGTCAAATTCTAATAAATGAGCATGTGTTTTCGCATCAGCTGCCACATCATTAACATGTATAAATTCAACCTCAGGCCAATCAATTGCCGCTCGTAAGGTTAAACGTCTAATTCGTCCAAAACCATTTATGCCTACTTTAATCGTCACTATAAAATTCCTTTAGTTAGTCACAGCATTTTAAAATTCGCTCAGGACGCTTGGCCATCACATTTAAACGCTGTAATTGATACTCATAAAATGTAGGGGTGGCATGTAATGTTTTTGTAATTACATCTTTCGCCCAATCAGGTAGTGATTTATTTAAGCTATAGAACACCCATTGATTTTGCTTACGATCAGCAAGCAAACCGCATTGACGTAATACAGCTAAATGCCGTGAAATTTAGGCTGGCTTACATCAAGTGCCGCCACTAATTCACATACACATAACTCATCTTCATGCGCAATAAGCAGTATTGTCTTTAAGCGGGTGTCATCAGCGATACATTTAAAAAAATGCAGAGGATTTAGTTTATTCATACAGTGTAGTCTTGTTTTGCATACAACAATATATGAAAAGAAAGACATATGGAGTAGTGAAAATATGAAATTTCATATATACAGGTAAAGTTATCTATTTTCCGCGTCAACTCAAGTTTGGCTTTTTAGAGATGTGCCCAATAAAAAACACGCAATGATCACTCATGGCGTGTTTTTATAAACAATATAAAGGGGTTAATTAAATAACCGACAACTCTACTTCAATATTGCCGCGAGTTGCATTTGAATATGGACATACTTGATGTGCTTTCTCTACCAAGGCTTGTGCCGCTGCTTTGTCCATATCACCTAGTGATACAGCCAATTTTACAGCAATACCAAAACCGGCATCAATCGCACCAATAGACACTTCAGAGTTAATGTAAGTATCACTTGGCAGGGCAATTTTTTCGCTACCCGCTACAAACTTAAGTGCACCAATAAAACAGGCAGCATAACCTGCTGCAAACAATTGCTCTGGGTTTGTGCCTTGTCCGTCGTCGCCACCTAGCCCTTTTGGGGTTGATAGTTTTACATCTAAACGGCCATCGTCAGATTTAGCTACACCTTCACGGCCACCGGTTGCAGTTGCTTTTGCCGTGTAGGCAACGTTTTGTAATACATTCATAGTGAACTCCAAAGTTTATCAATTAATTTAATTTGCATGCAAAATAGTAAGACAAGTAATTAGAGATTGCAAATACTTTGCATGCAAATTAAAATGTTTTTTGAATTTAAGGTATTCAGGAGTTAGGTATGTCGTTTGAGCAATTAAAGTTAAAAAATCAGCTGTGTCATAGGTTATATATGGCATCAAATAGCATTGCACGCGCTTACCGTGAGCCTTTGGCTGCACTTAACTTAACGTATCCGCAATATGTAGTAATGATGGCGCTGTGGGAGCAAGACAAAATAACCATAGCGCAGCTAATAGATAAAACCGCTATTGATGGCGGCGCTATGACCCAAATACTCAAAAAAATGACCGAAAAGTCTCTGTTAGCCGTTATTAAAGACGAGCACGACAAGCGCAAGCGCCTAATTCAGCTTACCCATCGTGGGCAAGCCCTTAAAAACGAAGCCGCTGATATTCCAAAAAATATATTATGTAAGTTTGAAAGTGTAGACCCTACGCAAGCCAAACAGCTTATGCAGCTGCTTGATTTAGTAGTAAACGATTTAAATACTAAAAGCGACGATGAGTTAGCCAACTAACGCGGTTATTTTTTGTTGAATAAACGCCCTAAATGCGGTGATCACCGGAGTCATTTGGCGTCGGTCGGCGTACATCATATAAAGCGGTAGCGGATCGCTTTGCCACTGTGGGCATAAATGAACGAGCTCCCCGCTTGCTAAATTATCAATGACATCCAAATACGATTTATACGCAATGCCTTTGCCCTCTAGCGCCCAGCGCCTCACCATTTCACCATCGTTTACTATATGTTGGCAATTTAGATGTACTTTTTGTACTGCGCCGTTTTTATAAAAACGCCACTCTTTAAACACTTCACCAAAACGCATAAAGGTAATGGTGGTGTGCTGCGTTAAGTTAAGGGGGTGTGTAAGCAATCCATTTTTTGCTATATATTCAGCAGAGGCCACTAAAATACGCGCATTATTTAAAAATAGTGGCGCTGCAATTAACTGCGACTCTTTTGGTACACCAAAGCGCAGTGCAATATCAATTGATTGGCTATAAATGTCGCTTACTTCGTCACTTAAGTGCAGTTTAAGTTTTACATTCGGGTATTGCGCTAAAAACTCATTAAGCCATTCACTTAGTTTATTTCGCCCTAAATCACACGGGGCCGATACCTGTAGTGTCCCTGTTACTTCGCCTACTGCAGTTTGCACTGCGGCTACCCCTTGTTGAATAAGCGAAAGTGAATCTTTGGCATAAGTTAAAAACTGCTCTCCTGCCACACTTAAGCGTAAGCTGCGGGTTGAGCGAATAAACAGTACGTTTCCTAAATCTTTTTCTAGGCGCTTAATAGCTGCACTTACCGCCGCTGGGGTTTGCGCGTTTTGCCGTGCGGCTTCAGAAATACTGGCGCAACTAGCTACATCTATAAAAGTTTGAATATCGTTAAATGATCGCATATTTTCAATTAAAATTTGAAAGTGCTTTAGTTTTTCATGTCTTTTTCTATTTTTCAACTGAGCTATAGTACTTATTAAGTTAAAAGTACTTAGGGCCTGTTTATCTTTCGAGGTTGAACAAATTTTAATCCTGAAAGGTCAACAAGCCCTAGTTAAAATCATCAGGAACGCACATGAAAGCATTTGGATACAGCAAAAACACTAAAACGCTTACAGCAAGCTCTATACAAGAAATTGAGCTTGATACCCCAACCGCTACCGGGCACGACCTACTTATTGAAGTAAATGCTATTTCAATAAACCCAGTAGATACAAAAATACGTGCAAATGTAGCGCCGGAACAAGGCTACAAAGTATTAGGTTGGGACGGCGTAGGCATTGTAAAAGCCGTTGGCGAGTCAGTATCGTTATTTAATGTGGGGGATCGTGTATTTTACGCCGGCGATTTATCGCGCCAAGGCAGTAATGCGCAATTTCAATTAGTTGACGAGCGCATTGTAGGGCGTGCGCCTAAAACATTAACCGACGCACAAGCCGCGGCACTGCCGCTAACCAGTATTACCGCCTACGAAATGCTGTTTGACCGCCTGCAAGTGCCTAAAAATAAGCAAAATACTCAGCAATCTATTTTAGTTATTGGCGCCGCAGGTGGCGTTGGTTCTATTTTAGTACAGCTTGCCAAGCAACTTACTGGGCTAAATGTGGTTGGTACTGCATCACGCGAGCAAAGCGTAACCTGGCTTAAAGAGTTAGGCGCCGATCACGTGCTCGATCATTCTAAAAACTTAAACGAGCAGCGCAAAGAGCTCGGTTTAGCTGAGTTTGATTACGTTATTGGATTAACTCATACCGACCAATACCAAGACCAAATAGTGGAGTGCATTAAGCCCCAAGGTAAATTTGCGCTAATAGATGACCCTACATCGTTCGATATTTTAAAATTTAAACCTAAATCTATATCGGTCCATTGGGAGTTTATGTTTACCCGCTCGCTATTTACTACACCCGATATAACAGCGCAGCACACCTTACTTAATGAAATTAGTGAGCTGATAGACTCAGGTACGCTTAAAACCACACTTGGGAAAAATTTAGGCCCAATAAACGCCGCTAATTTATATAAAGCGCATCAAATTTTAGAATCGCACACCTCACGCGGTAAACTTGTTTTAGAAGGCTTTTAAACATGATCAAGATTAAAAAATTACTTTTAATTGCAGCCTGCAGTGCAGCGTTTTTAACCAGCAGTGTGTTTGCTAATACCGCTAATCAAAATGCTGATTTAAAAACAGTCGCCACATTTGGCACGCAACACCCACCGGGTAATATTGCTATTACGCCATCGGGTCGTAAGTTTTTATCGGTACATGGTTTTTACGGCCAAAAACAAAAAATTATGGAGCTATTAAGTGATGGCACCACCAAACCCTACCCTAATGAAGAATGGGCATACGCGTATAAAAACGGCAAAGGGTTTTACGATGTACTTGGCATAAATGTATCAGCCGATGGCGTATTATGGATGCTTGATACATCAGGCCCTGATCATGCTGGGCGTTTAATCGGTTGGGATACCAATAAAGAGCAACTATATAAAATAATTTACTTAGCTAAACCCACCATTACCGACACCTCGTTTTTAAACGATTTAGTCATCGATAATAAACACGGTGTTGTATACATTGCCGACACCGCACAAGGCAGCCAAGCCGCTATTATTATCGTAAATTTAAAAACTGGTGAGGCGCGCAGAGTATTACAAAATAGCTCATACACCACAGCCGAAAACATCGACATGGTCATTGAAGAGCGCACCATGAAACTAGGCGGTCAACCAGCTCGTTTAGGCGTAAACCCAATCACACTCGACCCAAGCGAACAGTGGCTTTACTTTGGCTCTATGTCTGGCACGTCGGTTTACCGTATTGCCACAAGCGATATTAACAATAAAAGCCTGAGCGCAAGCGCCCTTGAGAGTAAAGTAACGCGTTACGGCTCTAAACCCATGTCAGATGGCATTATTGTTGATGGCGGTGGCAATGTGTATGTTACCGACATAACCAATGGCGCAATTGGCGTAGTAAAGCCAAGTGGTAAATACCAAGTATTATTTAAAGACGAGCGCTTAAGCTGGCCAGATGGCTTTAGTTATGGCGCCGATCATAAAATATACTTTACCGTAAATGAGCTACATCGCTCGCCAGTATTAAATAACGGTAAAAATGCCAGCCAAGGAAAATTTAGTGTGCTGTCGTTCGACCCGCTAGTAAAAGGTAAGGTAGGGCGCTAATTACAGCGTAAAAACCCAAGCCACGCACCTGCTGCGTGGCATTTTGGTGCAACTTTTAGGCCTTTTAGCCCCAAAGTGGTGCTAAACGTTTAAAAGTTATTTTTTAGTTGTTTAATAAATACCTGATTTATATTCATAAAATATTTAATTAACAGTTGGCATAATTCTTCCACAGTAACAATGTGTTCAGTGAAACTTTCAAGGAAAATACCATGGCTAACCTATACCACACCCTCTACCTACTCTGGCGTTTAGACATTAGCGTATGGCAGGTAAACGATCCGAGTAATACCCATACTACGTGCGACAAAGAGCGAGTTTACAGCCAATAGATTTGGTATTTATATACTTTGCAAGCACAGCCATTGCGTTGTATTGTTAAGTAACTAAAAACAATATAATTGGAACGTGTATGCACGCCTTAGAAGTAAGTTTTGATGGCTTAGTTGGCCCTACTCACAACTATGCGGGTTTATCGTATGGTAACGTTGCCTCGTTAAACAATGCGGCGAGTATTTCAAACCCACAAGAAGCTGTGTTACAGGGTCTTGAAAAAATGAAAGCCATGCACGACAAAGGCTTAACACAAGGTGTGTTTGCACCCCACGCACGCCCCGATTTAAACGTACTACGTCGCCTAGGTTTTACTGGCAACGACTCGCAAGTTATTCAAAAAGCATTTAAAGCCGACCCTATTTTATTGCGCGCGTGTTATTCGGCCTCTGCAATGTGGACCGCCAATGCCGCCACTGTGTCACCTTCGCCAGATACCCTCGATGGCAAAGTGCATTTTACTTCAGCTAATTTAAACAATAAGTTCCATCGCTCGCTAGAGCCAGCTACCACTACCCGCTTACTAAAAGCCATGTTTAATAACGATAGCTACTTTGCACACCATACACATTTACCCGATCAGGGCTTTTTTGGCGACGAAGGGGCCGCTAACCACACCCGACTTTGCGATAGCCACGGCGAGCAAGGCCTAGAAATGTTTGTATTTGGCGCAAGTGCCTTTAACAGCCAACTACCAAAACCGGTTAAGTTTCCTGCAAGGCAAACATTAGAGGCCTCAGAAGCCATTTGCCGATTACATAATTTAAAAGAATCGAGCCAAATACTATTACAACAAAACCCTGATGTGATTGACCAAGGGGTGTTCCATAATGATGTAATCGCGGTGGGTAACGCCAATGTTTTATTATGCCATCAGCAGGCGTTTTTAAATCAAACGCAAGCATTAGACGATATCCGCGAAGCTTATGTAGGTAACAAACAGCTTTATATTATTGAAGTGCCAACCAGCAAAGTGAGTATTCAAGATGCTGTTAGTAGCTATTTATTTAATAGCCAACTGGTTAGCCTTAGTGACGATAAAATGTTGCTCGTTGCTCCACAAGAATGCCAGCGTAATCCTGCTGTAAAAGCGTATATTGAAGAAATGATTATTGCCGATAACCCCATAAATCAAGTACAGTTTTTTGATTTACGCCAAAGCATGCAAAATGGCGGCGGACCTGCTTGTTTGCGTTTACGTGTGGCGCTTAATAGTCAAGAATTAGCAGCGGTAAATCCAGAGGTTATTTTAAATGAGCAAAAGTACACCCAATTATGTGATTGGGCTACGCGCCATTACCGCGATAAACTCGGTGCTAACGACTTTGCCGATCCAGCGTTATTAACCGAAAGTTATCAAGCGCTTGATGAGTTAACCCAACTGCTTAATTTAGGCTCAGTGTACGACTTTCAATTAGAAGGTTAATACATCAACCAACACAAAGGTTAATACAAAAATAGCGAGCCAAGGCTCGCTATTTTTATTTATGCTTATGCTAATAGAGTTTAAACGTTTTTTATACCAATTCGCTTAATTAAGTGATCTATTTTGAGGCTGGAAAAACGTGTTGATAACTAGGCAAAAAATTCGTTATTTAGTTATTCTAAATGAGAATTTTTTAACGCAGGTAGCGACACGTTTAGCCCCGCAAAATGATTAAGTATTATTGCGGATTGGTATTAACCGTTAGTGCCGATGCCATCGACTCAGATATATGCAGCGTTCGCTGCGGAAACGGAATACTCAGCCCCGCGCCTTCTATGGCCTCTTTAACGCGTTTATTTAAATCCCACACGGTTTGCCAGTAATCGCCATTTACAGCCCAAGCACGTAATTGTATATTTACTGCGCTTTCGCCTATTGAGGTAACCATTACTTTAGGTGCAGGCTCTGCGAGTAGTCGGCTTTCTGATTCGGCGAGTTCTTTAAGTACATTTAAGCCTACATCAATAGAGTCGGCGTACGAAATTCCCACCACTATATCCATACGCCTTTTACCGTTACGGGTAAAGTTTTTAATGTTGCCGCCCCATACTTTACCGTTAGGCGATGCGATATAAAGGCCGTCGGTGGTTTTAAAAATAGTCGTAAATAAGTTTATTTCTTTTACTGTGCCAAGCGTGCCGCTTGCATCTACAAAATCGCCTATTTTAAATGGCCTAAGTATTAATAGCATAATGCCAGCGGCAATATTACTTAAGGTGTTTTTAAGCGCCAAACCTATGGCTAAACCCGCCGCGCCCATTAGCGCTATTAAGCTTGCCGTATTAACACCAAAAATATCTAAAATAAACAGCCCTGCAATTATGTAAACTAAATACCCCGCAATGCTCGATAACAGCGGCATAAGTGTTTCGTCTACCTTTTTTAATGGCGACTTAGAGTTTTTAATCGCTTTTTTAACCGAGCGCGCAATAAGTGCACTCGTAACTAAAATAGCCAAGGCTAACACCACTTTGTAACCCAAAGTGATGATGGTTTCTGAATGGCTTTGCCAAAACACAATAAGTTTATCTTTCATACGTATTCCAAAAAAATGGGCTGATTATCAGCAAGAATTAAATCTATACACTTCAAAAGAAGTGGCAGGAGTATATAGTAAAAATTTTAAAGCGATAGCATTAAAATAAGTAGAAGGTGTGCCTATATCAGCAAATTAATTGGGCAAGGTTTTTCTTTTTTTCGCTTAAATTTTCACACTTAAAACCTTAGTGCTCACAAACTAGTTAACCTATGGCGTACATACTTTTGTTCAAAAATACGCAAAGTAAAATAAAGATTAATTTCAAGTAACTATTCTAAAAACCTGTTCAATCTAAATTCAGCTTAGATCTTCTACGATCCGCTTTATAAACTAAAGGAGTAAATCATGAATTTTAAATCAACATTAGTCAGCAGCGCCGTTCTTTTTGCATTAGCCGGGTGTGGCTCTTCAAGTGATGACAATGACACAACACCGCCACAATCTAGCGACAAGTCAACCTTTAGCCTTGGTGTGTCAGATGCGCCGGTTAGTGGTTTAAAAGCGGTTAACGTCGTGTTTGATTCAATCACGATTAAAACGCAAGGCGATGAAGAATTTAGTTTTGAAACCCGAAGTGAAGCTGACGCATCTCAACCACAAATGGTTAATTTGCTCGATTACACCGGGGACGATGTTTTTGAGCTGCTTGACGATCAAGAAGTGCCAGCAGGCGAATACTCGTGGATCCGCGCTCAGGTTATAAATGGCGATACTAATAACCTTAGTTTTACATCTCACGTAGTATACGAAGACGACAGCATTGCTCCGCTCGTGGTAAAAAGAAAAGGGAATGATGGTGTAGGCGAAATACAACTCGATGGCTTTACACTTAACCAAACTGATAACGACTTTGTTTTAGAATTTGACCTAAAAAAATCGCTGGTCGATCCCCAAAATAATGAGGAGATCTTTTTAAAACCTAGAGGCGTACGATTACAAAATCTTTCTGAATCACAAGAAATTGAAGGCACAGTAAGCCAAGCGCTTATTAATAACTGTGAAACAGACAATATCGCCACTGCTGCTGCAGATTCAACGTTTGGACACGCCGTATATTTATATTCATCAGATGCTCAAGTACCTAAAGATATATACGAAATAGATGAGCAAACCCCAGAAGATGCTCCACTTGCGACCGCAAATGTTGTATTTGACCAAGACGATAACCAATATGAGTTTGAGCTTGCTTTCATTACACCGGGAGACTACCAACTTGGCTATACGTGCACCGCACATATAGACGATGCAGAGCTAGAAGATACTGATTTCACTGTTTATCAACTTAAGCAAATTAGTGTACCGCAAACTGAGGACCTTTCAGTTAGCTTTGACATAACACAATAAACGTATAGCGCACTTTTAGGTGCGCTTTTTTATAAAAAGTATAACAAAAACGAACACTCCACCTTTGCAAAAACCCATTAAAGCCACTCATCTAACATCATCCAAATAATTCATTCGAAAAGTGACCTGCATTCAAGTACCGTTAAACCAGAACTGGTACAGTTAATAGCACGTATTAGTTAAACCGTTCTTATCATTTTGAATATGTAAACATAGGAGAAATAATCATGGCGAAACAAAAAGTAGTTCTAATTACAGGTGCCTCTAGTGGCATAGGTGAAGCGAGTGCAAAAACATTAGTTAATAATGGCCACAAAGTGATCTTAACCGCGCGCAGCGAAGATAAACTCAATAAACTAGTTGACGAGTTAGGCCATGAAAATGCATTTAGCGTTTCAGCCGATGCCACTCAGTTTAGCGAGCTTGAGAATGTAGTGAGTAAAGGCGTTGAAAAATTTGGCCGATTAGACGTAGCATTCGCTAACGCAGGCATGGGTGTATCATCACCAGGTACAGAGAATGGCGACCCCAATGAGTGGTCAGCCATGGTTGACCTTAATATTAAAGCATTGCTTTGGACTGCTAAACTCACTTTGCCTCATTTACGTGAAAACCAAGGACATTTTATTTTAACCAGCTCTGCAGCAGGGCGAAGACCCATTGACGGCTCTATTTATGGTGCCACTAAATGGTTTGCCCATGGCTTTGGTCAAAACCTTGCAGAAGAAATGAAACCTTGGCATGGCCGATGTACCACCATAGCCCCTGGAATGGTAAACACCCCATTTTTTGATGAAGCAAAACCAGATAAGCTCGACCCTCAAGACGTGGCCGACGCCGTATTGTTTGCCATTGAAGCTAATCAGCGTAATAGCGTACGCGAAATCTATTTAATGCCCACCAACTAATAATAAAATGTAAAGGCCAATGTTTATTGGCCTTTACTATAAAAGTGCTTACCTGTGTTTTATTCAAATCACTATCTATTCAATCAATAAAAAATCACTTATTGAAATGCCGCTTACCATGCTAAATCACAATTTTATGTCTATTATATAAATAAAGTAATTCAATAACTGGAACCTATTTAATGGCTCCCAATAAAACTAATAATATACCGACTCATCAATATGTTACAAATGACCCATTGCACCAGCTTTTTGATGCTGTCGATTCTATCTCAGTACAAGGTTACGATGAGCAAAGACGTGTTATTTATTGGAACAAAGGCAGTGAATTGCTTTATGGGTATACACACCAAGAAGCCATTGGCAAAAAACTCGAAAATTTAATTATACCCGCACCAATGCGAGAGCCCGTTATTAAAGCGCATAGTAATTGGATTAAGTATGATATTGAAATTCCCGCATCAGAACTCATACTCAGACATAAAAATGGCAATGAGGTAGCCGTATTTTCAAGCCATGTTATGTTTACCAATCAGTACAATACCAAACAAATGTACTGTATTGATATTGATCTGTCTGAGGTTCACAAAGCACAAGCAGAAGCCGTATTTAATGCCACCATGCTCAAAACTTTATTTGAGGCAATTCCTGATTTATTTTTTGTACTAGAGCAAAATAGCACTATTACTGACTACCATGCAAACAATGAAAACGATTTATATATTTCACCTAACCAGTTTATTGGTAAAAAAATGGTGGATGTATTACCTGAAAAAATAGCGCAAAAGTTTCAGGTTCATATAGAAAAAACGATAGCACAAGACAGTATGGTCAGTTTTGAATACGAATTAAGCATGCCTGAAGGCGTAATTTATTACGAAGCGAGATTGCGTTTATTGCCCAAAACAAACCAAATTATGGTGATTATTCGTGATATTAGCGAACTACACCGCTCCGCTGAACTAATTCGCCATCAGGCCCACTTTGATAGTTTAACCGATTTGCCTAATCGCTTTTTATCTCTAGACCGCTTATCACAAATATTACTGGAAGCACAAAAGAGCCACGAAAAAGCCGCCGTGTTCTTTTTAGATCTTGATGACTTTAAAAAAGTAAATGACTCTTTAGGCCATGAAGTGGGGGATAAATTATTAATTGCGGCAGCAGCAAGATTACAGCAAACACTTAAAAAAAATGACACAATAGGCCGATTGGGCGGCGATGAGTTTATTGTTTTAATATCCAATTTAAATGATGAAAGCGATGCTTTAGCGATTGCTGAGCGGTTACTTCAAGCATTTAAGAAACCATTTAAACTTGTAGGTAGAGACTTAATACTGACATTAAGTATTGGTATTGCTATTTCCCCTAAGGATGGCACCTGCGCCTCGGTGTTGTTACGAAATGCCGACACCGCTATGTACCAAGCAAAAACCATGGGGCGAAACACGTTCTCTTTTTTCACCCCACAAATGAACGTCGCCATGCGTCGCCGCTTTGAAATAGAAGAGCAAATGCATGGTGCACTAGAGCGTAATGAATTTGAGCTTTATTACCAACCACAAATAGATGTAAAAACAAACACTATCGTTGGCGCTGAAGCTTTGCTTCGTTGGCATAATATAGTGTTAGGGGAAATCACCCCAGATGAGTTTATCCCAATTGCAGAGCAAACCGGCTTAATTGCGCCTATTGGTGTATTTGTTCTTCAACAAGCCTTACGCTTTTTAAATGAATGGCAATCAATTAACAAGCAAAACTATACCATGGCGATTAATTTATCACCGCGCCAATTCAGAGACCCGGAACTGGTCAATATAATTAAACACACTCTGCATAAAAATAGTATTAATAATGAATGTTTAGAGCTGGAAATTACCGAAGGGGTGCTGATGAATAGCCAAGCGTCAATTCATGATGCCTTATTGCAAATTGATGAGCTGGGCATAAAGCTGTCAATGGACGACTTTGGCACAGGCTATTCATCATTAAGTTACTTACGAGAATACCCTTTTGATGTGCTAAAAATTGACCGCAGCTTTATTACTGGCATAACAGATAACAAGGCAGACTGTAATTTAGTGAAAGCGGCCATAGCTATGTCACACAGCCTAGAAATAAAAGTAGTGGCTGAGGGGGTAGAAACCAAAGAGCAGCTAGATTTACTCAACGAGCTAAACTGCGATATTGCTCAGGGATTTTATTTAAGTAAGCCCTTGCCGGCCGCCAAGCTGCTCAATTTTTCATTGCGTTACTTAAAAGCACTTTAGTTAAAAAGTGCTTTTATAGTTATGTTTTAGCTCATGATTTTAAAGAGTAAATCGCGCACCGTAGCAGGCTCAAACGGTTTGTCACATATTGTATCCACACCCGCTTGAGCAATATTAGCTAAATGGGTATCGTTAGCTTCTAAGCTCACCATCAGAATTGGAATAGGCGAGTATGCATTCGATTGCCTTACCGTTTCAGCTAATTCTTTACCATCCATTTCTGGCATATTGTAGTCTGTAACAATTAAATCAAATGATTGGCTGTTTAACATTTCAATCGCTTGTTTAGCGTCTTCGGCCTCTACCGGTGCTAGAATTCCCATCCCCGCCAAGACACGTATTATATGTTTTCGCGCAAAACGGCTGTCATCAACCACAAGCACTCTAAGAAGCGTCACATCAAAGTGCTCTAGTTCCACTTGTTGCTCGGTATTACTATTACTGCGTATTGCCTGTAATAAAGAATCAGCTGTGCCATCACTTAAATACAGGCTGCTAATGACTAAATCAGGGTGATAATTTGATAAAGCAGCCAGCGCGTTTTCTTGAGTGCTGGCCGTTTCAATTTGTGTAACACCGCACTGAGCCAGTGATTTTTTATTAGCTTTTACTGAACTTCAGAAGGCTCAACTAATAAAATAGATAAGTTGGCTATTGCCGTTAAATCACTCATTTCAATTCTGTTATTATTAATTCTATAATTTTTATAACGCTCATTATAAAGTAATAACTTACAAGAAAAAGCTAAAACAGCAACAAAGCAGCTTGTTTACCCAAACTCAACACACTCAGCTTAAAAACGGTAGTTTATGCCCGCATAATAACGTCTTCCCGAATAGCTTGAGTTTAATAACCGAGACTCTGTATCATTACCTAGGCGCTTTACCGACTCAGATTTAGTTAAATTAATAACTGCAGCGGTCAAACTCAAATCCTCTAATAAATTAATCGAAGCATTTACATCAACTTGCTCGTATGGGTCTTGGTATACATTTAAGCCGCTGTTTAAACCCAACACGGTTTCACCGCGTTTATTATAAGAAGCACGAACATTAAAGGCATCTCCCTCATAATATATCGAGGTATTGTATTGATACTTAGCACTGCCTATTAATGGTGATTGGCCAAACTCTTTACCATTAACACTTACATCGGCTTTATTGGTTTTGTTATAAGTGTAGTTTGCATAAAAACCAAAACCACTATCAAAGGCATGCTGTATAAATACTTCCGCCCCTTTAGATACGGCATCAGTGCCATTACCTACTGTGCTATATGGCGATACAGTAATATTTCCTGCCTCAACTATGCCCTCTTTACCAGCAAAATCTTGTTGTACGTCAATAACTAAGGGAACAACAAAATTATCAACAGTTTTATGAAACAATGCTAAACCAATGGCAGAGCCTTCGCTGTAATAATATTCAATAGATAAATCAGCTTGCACCGACTCAAATGGCTTTAAGTTTTTATTACCGCCACTGCCACTAAAACCCGGGATTTCATTAAACTCAGCTCTATCGTCTGCCCACTCATCTGAGACAAACGTAATGCGTTGTTGTGCGCCTAAATCGGCATAATCAGGTCGTGACATCACTTTAGCAACCGCGCCTCGTACCACTACATCATCACTTATATCCCATGCAATATTAAAGCTAGGAAGAATTTGAGTATCGGTACTCTCTTGAGTAATAAGTTGATAGTCTTCAACAAATCGATCATCTCCGGTTACCGGCTCGCCGCTGTCATCATTGGTATGATCTAATAAATAAGTATATAGGTCGGTTGATGATGTCATGGTTTTAGTGCGCACCACCCGCACCCCTAAATTACCTCGCACGCTATTAAACTCAAAGTCACCTTGCAGATAAAACGCCGCTATTTGCTCTTCAATATCATAAATAAAGTTATCTTCTTTGCGTGTATACGGCACATAATGACTGGTCACAATATCGCGGTATTTTTGCCAATCAATACCAGGCATTTGGTTTATATTAAAACCACCCGCAATGTTACCTTCGTTAATAAACACGTCTTGTGCTAGTGGCATACCGTTGTTCCACTGATAACTGTCAAAACGTGTGATCCCCCCCTCGCTGGCTTCTGCTGCAGCAATATCAAAGTTAGGATCTAAAAAGAAGGTATTACCGGTTTCGCGATGCAGTGTAGCTTCTCGATACTTAACCCCTGTTTTAATTGTTCTTAAAATTCCCCAATCGGTATAAATATCAAAGTCAGCTTGATAGTAATCTTCTTCGAGTTCACTGCGCACAAAGCTTGAATTTGACGAGCCTGGATCGCGCCCACCGCCCACACCATTTAGTAAGTTAGCTAGCGTATTAGGGTCTATATTTAAACTAATATCGTTTTCATTAATTTGCCAACCCGCTTTTTGCGATGCATTTTCTATACGGCTTTCATTTTCACCGGCGTTTGAACTTTTATACGCCGCTTCCCAACTCTCCTTTGGCCCGCCTTCAGAGCGCGTATTGCCCGCCACAAAACGGGCTTTAAAATAATCGCCTTCATAGGTTAAATTAAAATCAAAGGTGTCTGAGGTCGACTCTTCACGCACATAAGAGCCTCGCATCCACGGCAATTGCATATCATTCTCTGCGCCACTCGCAGCTGCATCAAATTGCATCCCATTGATAATAGTGCCCGACTCATCCAAACTTACATCGGTTAAAAAGTCTGGATTTAAAGACCATTCAGGTATATCAATCACCGACTCAGTTCTATTTTTATCAAGTGAAAATCCAAAATAGTTAAAGCCAATTTCAACACGGCTGGTTGGGCGCCACTGCGTGCTAAATTGCACTCCTTCTCGCTCACGTAATTCGTTTACAATTGAGCCACGAACCACTTGAGGAAACCAAACATCGTCATAACTATTACCCTGAGCATCACTTATTGAGCCCCACTGATTATTATTATCAACCAGCTCGCCATTGGTATCTATCGGGTTATCACCGACAAAGCGCCATACGTTTGCATCTGTGCCTCCTGAGAGAGTTCGGTTAGTGCGTTTTTGTGAGGTGTAACCAAACAACACACCAAAAGTATCAGCCTCATTCTTCCAAGAATAAAGTGCGGTTACTTGGGGCTCAGACTCTTCAGTCACATCGGCATAAGTGCTTTCAATATTAATCACCCCTGAGTTTGCATCCATACTTAGCGGCTTACGACTATGCATTAATACCGTGCCGCCCACGCCACCTTCATCTAAACGTGCCTCTGGTGATTTATACACTTCCACGCTTTCAATCATGGCTGAGGGCAGTAATGCATAATCAAACGAACGAGATGGCTCACCTGGTGATGACGCAATAAAATTACCATTTAGCTGAGAAAAGGTTAGCTCAGATGATAACCCCCTAATACTTACCGATGAGCCCTCGCCTCCGTCACGGTCAATCACGACCCCTGGTACGCGTTGTAATGAATCTGCGACATTTTTATCAGGGAACTTACCAATATCTTCTGCTGTTATGGCATCAACCACAGAGCTCGATAAACGCTTTATATCTAAATTAGCCGCCATACTGGAACGAATACCACGCACCTCAATGACTTCCATATCTTTGCTTTTTAATGTTTTATCTTCTGCTTCATCAGCATATGCATGATTAATCACAGATAAAATAGAGATGCACAGCGTTGATTTAATAAAAAGTGGAAGAGAGTGATGTACAGCGTGGGTTATCCGATGAGCGGTCATAGTTTTAACAGTTCCATTTAAAATACAGTTAATACTTAAAGATGATCGTACTAGCTAAAGATGGTACGAAAAAAGTAGCTGTATTTTACATAACCAAGCTTAATAGTTTGTTAATGCAAACTGATAAGTAACTGAATAAACTATCAAAAAACAGTCAATTCAAATAAAGGTAGGAAGTTAAGCAGCAAAATTGCTATTTAGCTGCTTTTTAAAAGGGCATAAAAAGGAATGACGCGATTAAACAGCAATACACCGTTATTTATTATCACTAATAGCTTGAATATAATAGCCTAAACTCGCATGAGAAAGCTCTCCCATATGACTGGTGACTAACTCACCTTGGCTGTTATAAAACAAAGTGGTTGGTAAGCCCGCAGCACCTGATTCGCGACTCACATTACTACTTTGATCAAAAAACACATGATTAAGGTCGAGTTGCTGTTCATCAAGGAACGCTTTTACCGTGTGTAAGTCTTCGCCTTGGTTTACAAACGCCACCGTAATATTTGGATTATTTTTTTGAGCCGCTTGTAGCACCGGCATTTCTTTTCGACACGGCGGACACCACGACGCCCAAAAGTTAATCACCACCGGCTTACCTTTAAAGTTTTGTAAGTTAACTTGCTGCCCTTGAATATTATGCACAACAGACTGCGGTAACTGCACACCCGTTTGGTAAATAGACAGCGCAAAATTAGGAATAATCATTGAACAAAAACCAACAAACCCAGCAATAGCGTAGTGTTTCATTACCGCTTTTTTACCACGGGCATAAAACGCTAAAACCACTATGCCGCTGAGCCAACCATAATAACCAATAAAACCACCGTCGCTAATATTAAAAAGCTGCCACCAATTACCTTGATAAGCATCCCACATAGTAAACACAAACGCTAAACGCGAGACTAAAAAGCCCACCACAATTGCTTTAAAAACCGTATCTAAAATCGCTTTTTGTAATGGATGTTGGCGCGTTAATAAATAGGTAAGCCCCCAAAAAATGCCTAACCCTAAAAAAATAATTAACTGAGAAATGGAAATAACCAAAGGTCCAAGAGAAATACTTAACATTGCTACCGTCTTCTTAATAATGTATTTAAGTACCTAAAATAACGAGTACCAGCGTGAATTAAATACCAACAATAACATAATGTAAGTTGTACTGATTATTAATAACGCATAATAGGTTATGTATACCAGCAGCAATACATAACCTATTTAACCTGAACTTTGGTTAAGAGATTTACTAACGTATTGAATCAAAATTGATATTTATGTTTATTTTCTCTAGCCAGAGATTTCCAGTGAAAACAAGGCGAAATTACGCGTCAATAGCTCGCCTATTGCAAGTAAATTCAACGTAGTTAGCGCTGTAAATAGCTGCTTGAGATAGATTTATTATCCAGAGTTCAGGTTATTTACCTAACTAACCTTGTTGCTGTATGTACTCCAATGCAGTCATTTTTTTATAGCTTACGTTTGTATGCATAACGTGAACTGGATCAGGGTCAACAATTTCAATTGGAATAGCATAATTACGCGCAATATCCAGCGCCATTTGAGTAATGTTCACGCTAAACGAAGTACCCATAAACACCATTTTATCGGCATCAATCATTCGCTGTTGTGCTTCAGTAATACGGTAAAGTTCCGTGTAATATTCATCAAATAGCAGCACATAGGGTTTAAACGAGCGATTGACCTTAGGATTATTATTTTCAATGTTAAACAGCTCAAGTAATGAGTCATTTAAACGATTTTCATCGACCTTATCCCAAGGTGCTGTTTGCGGTTTTACCAGACCATTTTTATGAAATAAGGTCATTTGATCAAGCCGCCCATGAATAGCAATATAATTTTTATTACCGGATTTGCCGTCTAGCCCGTCAATATTTTGGGTAATTAGGTTTTTGTCGCTAAGCCAATGATGCACCTCGTTAGGGCCATGATTACGATAGGTAGCAAAGCGATGATAATACCAAGCTAAAAATTCTCGCGGATTATTTTTATACATGGCACGGGTTGCCATTTGCATGGGTGTATAATTTTTACTGCCAATGGTCCAAAAGCCATCCTCACCACGAAAAGTTGGAATACCACTAGCAGCACTCACACCAGCTCCTGTAATGTATAACGTATTCATAAAAATATTCCTGTTTACTTGCAAAGCTCACCACTCGCCATCACAGCGTTTAGAACCCTTTTGATTTTTAGCCAGTAAATTAATTTGTGTAATTGCGCGTTCCATTTTAATTCGTGCTGAGCTATTGGCTGAATGAACGGCTATTGTTGGCGGTACAAAGCCATCAATAAACACTGCCTGCTCAATCCAAAGTAAAACGTCATAGCCAGTGCCTTTATTATCATTCCCTAAATCATGGTCAAGGCTAAGCAGCTTTACTTTACCAGTCTTCAAAAGTTTAATCACTTCACTAGGCCAAAAGGCTCTGAACCAACCGGTTGGTGTTTCTCTTTCATCATCTAAATATACATTCATAGGGTTATCTCACTGAAAAATGTATTCAGACTCTCAAAGCAGTAACTAGGGCCTGTTTATCTTTCGAGGTTGAATTTGCAGCAGTCTGTTTGGTAATTAGGCAAGACAGAGCCTATGTAGTGTGGTTGTTCCCCATAAATAGGCGATAACGTAGCATAAATGCCAAACAGGCGCTGCCCGAAGGGTTTCTGCCTAGGGGTCATTTACTCTTTGTTGCCTACATGGATGTAGGTAAGGGGCGTGAGCAGGACGCGGAAGCTTTGCTCGGTTTTTACTAATTCTTACATGGATGTAAGCCAGTAGAATAACGCAGGAGCAGTTATCGAGCCCACTAGGTTACAAACCTCGCGCCGCGATTAAATGGCCCCTAGATTGAACAAATTTTAATCCTGAAAGGTCAACAGGCCCTAACATAGTTATTTTCCACAAGGAGCTGGTGCTTGATTACGTATAAACGCTGGTATGTCAAAAATATCAGAAGCTTGAGGTTTAGCTCTTGCAGCTGGCGACTGTTCGGTTTCGCTACTAGGCGCATTATCGAAAGGTTCAACAATTATCTTAGCGCTTGCTCCTGTGGCGATGATCAACAGTTCATAATTCATTGCTAAATTTTCAATTTTAGAAACACCACAAATAACTAACGCGTTTGGGCTGACCCGCTGGCGCACTGTATCGGTAATGAGGTTATAACTACCGAGTGAAATTTCATCTTTGCAATTTACTTGTATTATTACACCCGTACTTGATGACATATCTACCTGATTAACAAGTGGGTTATTGAGTGCACTATCAAGTGCAGTAGTAAGCTCGTTTTCTTCATCGCATTTACCAACACCTAGGACTGCATCACCCTGGCAATCCATAATTTTAGCAAAGTCATTTAAATCAACATTTATAAGCCCTTGAAAACAAAGCATATCGATGAGTGATTTTATCAGTGAGTGGAGTATTTGGTTTGAGTGTTTAAACGCATCAAATAATCCTATATCGTTACCAAGCACTTCAATAAGTTGATCGTTAGGGAGCGTAATAACCGCATTAGCATGCTCTTTAAGCTCATTTAAACCTGCTTGCGCTATATTATTTCTAAACTGTCCTTCACTACTAAATGGCAGTGTAGCAACAAATATAATGGGCTTACCTTGCTCACTAGCAAGCTCTGCAATATACGGGCTAGCGCCAGTCCCAGTACCGCCACCCAACCCTGTTGCACACAGAATTATATCGCAGCCATTAATAAGCATTAAAAGCTGCTCTTTACTCTCTTCCGCCGCTTGCAGCCCAACTTTAGGGTCGGCTCCTGCACCATACCCATGAGTGAGCTCTGCACCTATCAGTACTGCTTCATCACTCTGTGTATGCTCAAGCACTACTTTGTCGGTATTAACGCTGTACAAGTGCGCCTGCTCAGACTCGCGTTGTTCAAAAATACTATTAAGCGTATTACATCCACACCCACCAATGCCAAATACACCAATCGATAAACCATCATTTTGCTGAATTAATTGAAACATAACCACTCCTTAACTTTTAAAGGAGCATAACAAATAGGTGCGTCAAAAATTGACGCACTCAAATTAATTAGCGTTATTGATAGTTACTAGCAGCCGCTTTAAGCTTTGTGGTAATTCTTTTTCTAATGCGCTCAGGTTTAATAACTTCCAGCCAATGAGCACATTTAAATAGCTCATCGGTTAATTGTTCAGTATCAATAGTTTGATAGGTAAATAATACATTTTTTTCATCAATATGTTGCTTGTCAGTCAGCTCACCAAGCTCAATAAACCCTTGATTAACCGCCGAGTCGCTGGGTACTTTCACAACTAACTCAATCGTTTCTTGCTTCATACCTTTATTAATCGCACTGCGTAACGACTTTAACTGCTCAGCAGTTGGCTCTCGTCGTGTTTTTTGCAGGATATGAACATTGCGAATGCGATAAACCGGCATCTGGTAACATTTATCGTGAAGCGACCCCACCATAAACTGCGCCATTAACACGCCGCCTTGCTCAACTAAGTTATAAAAACTCAGCTCAGTAAATTTTAACCAATGTGCCTCATCGTACAGCACTCTATAAAGCTCAGCGCTCACAGCACGCTTATGCTTAATCGCATGCTCAATTTGCGCAACTAATTTGCTATCAATATTCACTTTTAACGACGGTTTTGGCAGAGTTGAAAGCCAGTCAGGCACATGCCCATTAACACGTTTAAGCGCCTGCTCTGCTTTAATATGAACTGAGCGTTTAACATCGCTCGGTATAGATTGCGGTAGTAATTGCTCTAGCAGCAAATAATGCTCTGCAACTTCGGTACTCATTACTCTTGAGTTGCTACTTCGCCACTGCGCATTGATAGACCAGCCATAGGGCTTACTGCGGCTATCTTTTTCAAGCCCAAAGCAACCTTGCTCGTAAAGTGATTGTAGATCGCGTTGCAGCATACGAATTGAAATATCAAAGCCACGTTCAAGCAATTTTTGCTGCAACTGGTGGGTCGAGATAGAGCCAGGCGCTATTGGCACAAACTCTAAAATTAATAAATGGCGGTGTGAATTCATTATGCCTTACTCAATATATAAAGGTGAGATAGAACATCATGGCTTTTTATCTTCCACAAAAAATTAAGATGCTGATTCAACCTAACAAATTACACCCATTAAAATTCCACGCAGTTAGCCTAAAATAGCTGCTTAAAAAAGATTTATTACCCAAATCGGGGCTTCTATTTGCTTTGGCAAAGCACTTAACGCTTAACTCTCATGGCAGTGGTCAAATTCACTTGCTCTACAAGCTTTAATCGCATAATTATTCCGTGTAACCATAATGCTCTGCTAACGCTGTTAACATTTCTTTCTGGTGTTGTTTTATTTGCTCCTTTTGCCAATCATTTTGCTCTTTCAACAGTTTAAACATGGCTTTTAACTTTAAAGAGTCATATTGCGGTTTGGCTTCAAAATCAACCCATTTTTTCTTAACCGCCTGGTTGCTGTATGACGAATTTTCACCAGGGCTTAATAAAACTAAATTACCAAATGCATCTAAAAAGTCTCGCTCCAACACATTTTGATGCTCTTCACGCTGTGGATATACGTGCTCAACAGAATTTTTAGCTGTTATACGATACTTTTTAAACTGCTCTAGCTGCCTATCTGGCTCTTTTTTCCACAAAACATATTCTAGTTTTTGAAACCAATAATGTTCAAAACTGGTTCCTCTCGCTTGGGCAAAATAACCAACTTTTGCTTGCCAAGAATCTACTTCTGGTTGCTGTTGTTTAGCTTGCTTGAAACTGGCTATTTTTTGAGTTTCAGACTCACTAGCCATTGATAAATCGTTATCAATTTTTTCAAGCAGCGCTATAGCTTGCGCATCTTCAGTAATATTACCTTTTATCAAGCCTGCAATAAATGGTGTGATCCAATACTGTGCACTGCGTTCACCGGTAAAGTTACGTACGCTTTGCAGCATAACTAGTTCGTTTAACTCTTTTTGGCTACGATTAATGTACCACTTGCCACTTGATTCGCTTCGTGTCAGGTAGGTTAAACGTAATTGTTCGTCATCATTATCATCACGTTCAACCCATTTAACTACCCAACGATCAAATTGATAACGCACTTGCCACAACGTTTTAATAAACTCTTTAACTTTGTCTTCACTGGCGTTTGTTAATGGCTCAAAGGTTTCTAGTAGCTTATCAGCATGTACACGAGGAATAACATCATTAGTGTCTTCACCTAACTCTACAGCACGGTTAGCCAAATAAATGCGGTAAGCGTGGATAAGTAATAATGGGAAACTAATAATGGGACGACAATATACGGTTTCGGTTTCTAAATCGTAGGTGCCAGCGTCCTGCTCATTGTCAGGTTTGCAGCCTTCATCTTCTTTGCAACTAGTCTCTGTACTTGCTTTTAATTGCTCTGCTAGTTGCATAATAGTTAAGCCCTGTTTTTGCGTAGTGCTGCTAGCATTTTTTACAAATAACGTTTCGTCAAAGAAAGCTAAATGCTCTGCTTTAATATCATTCCACTTTGCGTTAGGAAAAACTTTACGTACATTACGTTCAAAGTAATTTTCCATATGTTCGCATGCTAACCACATGGCATCGAATAAAGGCTTATCTGTAGAAACTTGTTTAAGCAGTTTTGATTTTAATATATCAGCCTGCTCAAGCTGTATCCCGGCAGTATTCATGGTGGCGAATAAGCGGTTTAAATCCATTTGCTTAGGTACAATATTATTTACCCATTGCACATGATTAAAAATGTAATCGCCTAATAAAATGCGATCTTCGTGCTTAAGGGCTTTTACTTGTTGTTCTAATACTTGTAACGCTGCATATATGCGCTTTAAATATGGGTTTTCACCGATGGCTTCTAGCCCAGGGAATACGTAATCATCTAGACCAGCCAAACTACCTAACAATTGTTGAACTTGATCACGAATAGTAAATTGCAGTCTCGGCTGCTTTTTAAATGCCGCAATACCTGCAATGGCGGAATCAACTTTTGCCATTTTAAAAGCAAGCGCAATAAGTATTAACGTGGTGGTGCGTTGCTGGCCATCAATTAGCTCATAAAAGCTATTACCATCTTCATCTTGCTCAATTGAAGTAAGCACTGTACCAATAAAGTAATTAGCTTCTTTAGCCACTCGTGCATCATTAATATCTTTAAAGAGTTTTAATACAGCCTCATCAGGCCAAACATAAGGGCGTTGATAACTCGGTATACTAAATTGATATTCATTCGTTTGAATGTAATTTAATGTCAGCACCTGCGTTTCAACGCGATCTTGTGTCATTTGGCATACCTTGTCTTTAGTGTATTCTTTATTAACAACATTACTAAATGAGTTATCCATGTAGCACTCCATCCATTTTACGCTTGCTTAATACTAAAATATAATCATCTATCTTTGCGGTATAAGTATCAGCAAGCTCTTGTGCAGCAAGGCTAGTAATAACTTTTATTCCAAAATATTCACATACCTTAAATATAAAGCGTTTTTTAACGCTGTTTTTATCAACCGCTAAATTGGCAGGATCAGTTTTAAAACTAAAACGATCTAAATAATCAAAACACATGTTTGGTGTGTAACTAGCTGTAATCCAGTCAAGAACTGGATTATCGCGAACAAACGCTGATATGGAGTTTTCTCTCACTGCTTTTTGGTTGCTTACTCTTAGTGAGTAGATAACTCGAAACAGTTTTTTCGCGGCAATATCCAGTTGCTGTTCGCCAAATTGGCTAATGTAAATAAGCAATGCGGTGTCGTATAATCCTTTAACGTAACTACAACCGTCGAGTTGGCAGATCAGGTTTTGATAAAAATGGAAAAAGCGTGCAAGGGGGCTCCCTACTTGCACGGTATTATTTGCAGTTACCTGATTATTCTTAATAACACTGGTTAAGTACTTGCTTCTTAATTGCTCAAAATAGCTTAAATAATGAATGGTATTTATACCGCTATTTAACGGCTGCCTTAGCTCATAACCTTGTTGCGCTTGTTTGTCTATTTGGCCACCATCAGTTAAGTAAATTCGTTCAAATCGACCAAAAGCAATATCATCACCTTTACCGGTGCTTTCGCCAAGTTCATGTACTACAGCGCTTCTAACTAAATGTGGTTGACGGTGAGAAGGCACACTTCGGTTATACAATTTTTGCCAGTAGCGACCTTTAACTAGTAAGGCAACAACTGGGTTTAAATCGCCCAACGCTTCCCACTTAGCGGCAAACTCATTTTGGTTTTTCCGTGCAATAGCCCTAAGATGATGCGCTTTAATTATGTCTGGACCACTTAACCTTACCCCACCGGTATTCTGAGTTTCAAAAAAACGATAAGCATCATCTTCTGAGCGCGTAACAACAAGCGTCAAATTGATTTTATTTGCATCAAATGTAGCTATTTGGCTAGCATTACTGCTTTTCAGGAATTGCTGTAACCAAGCAAGGTTTTTAATGATTTGTTGTTGCGATTCTGGTGAGTCGTAGCTTAGGTTAAGTTCAAATACATCTAGTTCATTTTGCTGATTAGCCAAACTTTTCACATAGGCAATCAATGCTAAAGTGGTTAAGCGTTGCTGACCATCAATAATATTTAACTGTCCATTCTCTGCTGACTGATGCAAAATCACGCTGCCTAAGTAATACCCATAAGCAGTGTCACTTTGTGCTAAATCACTTAAAAACAGCTGATAATCACTAAGCAGTTTTTTTATTTGCACTTCCCCCCAGCGATAAGGTCGCTGATATTCAGGTATGGCTAACTTACCATGAATTTCAGTTCCATTAGCACTGACAATACTTTTCTTACTGTACAACTGAGCTAAAGTACAACTTGCAACTTCAACCGCCATGTCATCTCCTTGTAGTTAAAAAATTGCCAGATAAAAAATAACCTTATCCAACCTGTCATCACCCTTTCAATTCTAAAACTTATACTCGCAACAAAAACGTTACTAATGTTCAACAATCATCAGCAAAACAAACGAATCATCATCGGCTTTACACCTCTTTATTCGCTTTTACATTTTGCGCTTGCTCAAATATTTCTTTGTATACTTCATCGCGGCTGATTGGTGGGTATTTAAATTTAGCGAGTATTAAAATCAGCTCGACTTTTAGTGATGATTTAATATCGTCGCGGTGATTCCAATCAACAAATTTAACTTTATCGTCTACAATTACTTTTACTGCTTGAGCAAGCTCAATGAGCTTGTCTTCGGGGTAGTCAAAGTCGTATTTAATGGCGAGCATTTTTAAGGCGTCGTAAAAGCCTTTTTCTTCAATATCAATGCCTAGCTCGTCGCCGGCGTTCATTTCGTCGCGTACGCTGTAAATCATATCAACCATACTGTCTGAAAATTCATCAAGTACGCTACTTACCAGTACGTCATCTTCTTTTCGTTCGTTGTAGCGCTGTACCAGCGATTCAAAGCGTTTAGTAAAGTCGATACCTTGGGTTTGGTTTACTTTTTTAAGCTCGCCTATGGCTTTAGCTAGCATTTGTTGCAGTATTTTTATTTTGGTATTGGGGAGTTTTATTTTTTCTATTTTAGCGATGTAGTCGTCATTAAAAATATCAATTTCGCCGCCGTCTTCATTACCGAGTTTAAATACTTCTTTTACGCCGTCGCTTTGTAGGGCCTCGCTTATCATTTCACGTACTTTGGCGTTCATTTGCGCGGTATCGGGCGCTTCGCCTTTGGTTAACTTGTAAATAATAGAACGAATGGCAAGGTAAAAGTGAATGTGGTTTCGCTCGTTTTCGTTTATTTTTTCACTGCCACAACATACATCGTAAGCGGCTTTTAAACGCTTTACTAAATCCATAAAACGCTTTTGGCGTTTTTCGGTAATTAGCGCAAACTCAGCGGCGTGGTTTAAACAGTTTAGCTGGGCAACGGCTTCGCCTGTAAAGTAGGGGCTGCTGTCAAATTTATGAAATAACTCGGCAAGTAACGCCAAGTGGTTTTTTACCTCAATAACCGAGGCGGTAATGTCTTCAAAATTGGTTTCGTCAGTTTTTGAATACTGCGCTAACGCTTTATTCATTTCAGATTTAATACCAATGTAGTCAACCACTAAGCCTTTATCTTTGCCTTCAAACTGGCGGTTAACCCGCGAAATAGTTTGTATTAAGCTGTGCTTTTGCAATGGCTTATCTATGTACATGGTATCTAAAAATGGCACATCAAAACCGGTTAGCCACATATCGACCACTATGGCTATTTTAAAGTTTGAGTTTTTGTTTTTAAATTGCTTATCAAGCTCTTTACGTTCGTCTTTACTGCCAAGTAAATTATATAAGCGTTCAACGTCGTCTTTACCACGGGTCATCACCATTTTTACTTTTTCAGAGGGGGCTGCAATACGGCCCTCGCTAATAGCGCGCTTTCGCTCGGTATCTGATAGTGTTTGCGCGTCTTCGGTATCTACTACATCAAACCACTGTGGGCGTAATTCTTCTAGCTCTTGATACAGCTGATAGGCAATGCCACGCGAGCTACACACAAACATCGCCTTTCCTGCAATGGTAGAACCTTCCTCAACGCGTTTTTCGTAATGTTCAACAAAGTCCCTTGCTAATACACGTATGCGGTCAGGATCGCCTAAAATGCTATTCATGTTAGCGGTGGCTTTTTTACTGTCTTCTATTTGCAGTTCGTTACTGCCTGCATCGGCGCACTCTTTGTAATAAGCTTCAATTTCGGCCAGCTTGCTATTGTTTAAACACACCTTGGCGGCGCGGCCTTCGTACACAATGCGTACGGTTATTTCATCTTTAACCGACTCAGTCATGGTGTACGAGTCAACCACTTCACCAAACACATCAAGCGTGGCGTCTACTGGGGTGCCGGTAAAACCAACATAGGTAGCGTTTGGCAGTGAATCGTGCAGGTATTTAGCAAAACCAAAGGTCTTTTTTACGCCTTTGTCGGTAATGGTAATTTTTTGATCAAGATTTACTTGGCTACGATGCGCCTCATCAGAAATACAAATAACGTTAGTGCGGTCGGTTAATAACTGGGTATCTTCGGTAAATTTATGAATGGTGGTTAAAAATACCCCACCACTGTTACGCCCTTCAAGTAACTCACGTAAGTGAGTACGGCTGGTCACTGTTTTTACCGTATCGTCGCCAATGTAGGTTTTAGCATTGCCAAATTGCTGCGAAAGTTGATCGTCTAAATCGGTTCGGTCGGTAATTAAAATAATGGTGGGGCTTTTAAGCTCAACGCTTTTCATCAACAAGCGTGTTAAAAATTGCATGGTGTAACTTTTACCGCAACCCGTTGCGCCAAAATACGTACCGCCTTTACCATCGCCTTGTGGCTTTAAGTGGCGTTTTATATTTTCGAACAGTTTATTAGCCGCATAATATTGCGGGTAACGCGGCACAATTTTTATCTCTTTTTTGCCTGCGTTTTTATTATCAGAATCCGGGAAAAACACAAAGTTGCGCATTACATCGCGCAAACGCGCTTTATCAAACAAGCCCTGCAATAAGGTATGTAACGAGTTAATCCCCTCTTGCGCGGTTAGCTCTTGCCCCGTTACTTTTCCCCACGAGTAAAAAAACTGATACGGCGCAAATAAGTTACCCATTTTATTGTTTACGCCATCGCTTATAACGCACAAGGTATTAAACACAAATAACTGCGGAATAGCGCGCCTGTAGCGTACCGTTAACTGCTCATACGCTTCAAAAATTGGGGCTTGTTCGCGTATTGCGCTTTTAAATTCAAACACCACTAATGGCAAGCCATTCACATATAAAATGCCATCAGGAATACGCAGTTCAATGTTGTCGTAACTGGTGGGGCTTTCTATTTCTAACTGGGTAACAAACCGGTAAATATTGTCGTCTTGCAGGTAAGTAACGCTGGCTTCACTTACTTTATCTAAAGTAGCCATAGCACTGCCTGCTATTATGCTACTTTTAATACCTTGCTCAACGTTATCGTAATCTAGCAGCTGAACATACAAATCTTTTTGCGCTGCACTGCCTGCAACCCTGCCTCGCTCGCGTGTAAGCAAAAAGCCATCACTCAGCCACTTACAAAAGGTTTTATTACTTTCGTATAAATCACTGGCAGGGAGTTTTTCGAGCTTTGCAATTATTGAGTCTACTTCACCCGTGGTAATATTATTTTTAGCATAACGCTTGGTTAAAAAAGCACGGAGGTCGTCTTTAATTAATACTTCGCTGTTACTACGAGTAAGCTCACCACCTAATAAATGCGGGTAGCCTTGCTCGCCTAATAACTCAACCACCGCTTGTTCTAATTTGGCTTCAGTAAATTTCATCAAACATCCTTATTCTTTTTATTTTGCCTTTAAACGCTCAGCTAAGGTTATTAATCGACTACTTCTTCATCTGTGATTACATCGGGTATTTGTAATTCGCCAGAGATGAGCTTGGGTAGTAGCGTGTCACGGAGTTTTGTTAGCTGAGTCGTAGACTTATAATTCTGAACAATTTTATCTTTAATATCTTCAAAAAAATCAGAAGATTGCTTAAGAATCGAATTTGAAGGCATTAGAATTTCGAAACGATCAATTTCTTTTTTACCCAAGTGCGCAACAGTTGTACCAACTTGAGTATGTTCTTGAAATGCTAAAAGTGGAGCTAATGAGTATTTAATGAATAAATTACTAATATATTTTTTTCTTCCTTTAGCTAAAAATAAGCGCTGGTTTAAAAAACCATCTTCTCCTGACCAGACTGTCGCTCTAAATTCTGCATCCATTCCAACAACAATGTCCCCTGCTTTTATTAGCGTCCGCTTTGGATGTAGTTCATCACTCCAATTTTGTGGAGACCCTGTTTTTAAATCTCGAATACGAATAATAGGATACCCTATAGCATCATTGTTGAATTGCTTAGATTTGAACGGAGCACCGTATACTATATCAATTGATTCATAAATTGACTCCACTTCCCAACCCTTTGGTATCCAGCCTAGTTGTTCGTTGTGCTCGAACTCATTGGGGAAGTGGGCGTGGGTGTTTGCGTGTTGCGCTAATATTGTAGGGTTGGCGTTAAAGTTTGCTTTAACGGGTGTTTCAGCGGCTTTTTCTGATACTTGCACTGCTGATTGTGTTGCGTCTTTTGTTGCTTCTTTTGTAGGTAACTGTGCTTGTAACTCGTGAGCAAGCGCACTGAGTGAGGTTTTTATTTCGGCCGCATTGTGTAAGCTGTTCAGTGCCGCTAAGCGGCGCTGTGCTTTTTGTTTTAACTCGTCAGGCAGACTAGTTTCAAGGTTTTCTAACTTAAAATTAACGCTCGCAAGTAGGTTGTCGAACACGGGATCAAAATCAACAAACCAACTCTTAAATAACGCCTGCGCCATCTGTTCTAAGGTTTGGTTGGTTTGGTTGTTTAAAAATATTTTATCGTCAAGAGATTCAAGGCAATCCGCAATGTTTTTTTGAATTATTAAAGGTGGTTTAGAAACCTCTAATGTTTCAATCATCGTTTTAGTTAAAGCATTTCTCGTAGCCCCTGCACTAGCAAGATTTAATAAAACCTTTTGCATAAATGAGCTTGAAATCACATAACGTAAATACCTCGCATCAAACTCTTTGGGGTTTGGTCTGATAATAGCGACATGTTGATTTACCCTTGCAGGTAAATAGCTCTCTACTGCAAGACATACCCTAGCAACTGAATCACCTGTAATGTTTAATAAAATATCATTTTTTTCGATTACCACATTTTTTAATTTTTTTGCAGCATCTTCATCTATGTAAACAAGTCCTTGAGGTTTAAACCCATCGTTGTAGATGTTTTGACTTCGTATCAAGCATATTTCACCGTACTCTTTATAGACACTACTTCCGCCTCTTGGTGTAGCACCACTACCAATTTTCACACAATAATCACCTAAAGAAACCAATGGCCAATCACTCCCCATAACCCAGCGCCTCCAAGTTTTTACGAATGGCTTTATCAAGCTCATCGCTTTGGCTCATTTGGCTATAAAGGGTTTGGCTGAGCTCGGTCATTTTAGTCTCAAACGGAATACCGTCGTCTGCAATATCGGCAGCACCGACATAGCGCCCTGGGGTCAGTACGTAGTCGTTTGCTTTAATATCAGCAAGGGTGGCTGATTTACAGTAACCGGCGATATCTTCATATTTTTGCTCGTTATCTGTTACAAGCTCTTCGCCGCGCCAAAGGTGGTAGGTTTGGGTAATTTTAGCGATGTCGTCGTTAGTTAGCTCTTTTAAGGTACGGTTAACCATAGAGCCCATTTCGCGGGCGTCTATAAATAGGGTTTCGCCTTGGCGGTCGCGGCGTTTTAGTAGGCCTTTTTCGTTATTACCGCGTTTATCTTTACTTATAAACCATAAACAAACTGGAATTGTTGTGGTGTAAAACAGTTGCCCTGGTAGGGCTATCATACAATCGACTAAGTCGTTTTCGATTATTTTTTGGCGAATATCGCCCTCGCCACTGGTGTTTGAACTCATTGAGCCATTAGCTAGTACAAAGCCTGCGGTGCCATGCTCGCTGAGTTTTGAGATCATATGCATGATCCACGCATAGTTGGCATTACCGGTAGGCGGTGTTGGGTAACCTGCCCAACGGGCATCGTCGACTAATTCGTTATCGGCGCGCCACTGTTTTTGGTTAAACGGTGGGTTTGCCATGATGTAATCGGCTTTTAGGTCGGGGTGTTGATCTTTAAAAAAGGTATCGCCTGCTACATCGCCTAAGTTGCCCGAAATACCGCGCACGGCAAGGTTCATTTTAGCCAGTTTATAAGTGGTGTTAGTGTACTCTTGCCCGTAAATAGACACATTTTTTTGGTTGCCGTTATGGCTATTAATAAACTTAAGCGATTGCACAAACATACCGCCCGAGCCACAACAAGGGTCGTAAATTTTGCCTTCGAATGGCTCTATCATATCGGCAATAAGGGTAACAATTGACTTAGGCGTGTAGAACTCGCCCCCGCCTTTACCTTCAGATGCGGCAAATTTACCTAAAAAGTATTCGTAAACACGACCAACTAAGTCTTCTTCTGTTTTTTCGTTTTGGTTGGCAATGGTGTCGATATTATTAATGGTGTCGATAAGCGCTGAAAGCTTACTGGCATCAAGCCCTAAGCGTGAAAAGTAGTTATCGGGCAATGCACCGGCGAGTGATTTATTGTTTTTTTCAACCGCGTGTAGTGCGGTATCTATTTTAACGGCTATATCGCCTTGCTTAGCGTTGGCTTGAATGTACGACCAGCGTGCGTCTTCTGGTAGGTAAAACACGTTATCCATCGCGTAAAAGTCGACCATGTCGATGTATTCGTCGCCGTACTCGGCAATAATGGCTTTTTTACGCGCTTCAAACTTGTCACTAATAAATTTAAGAAAGATTAAGCTTAAAACAATGTGCTTATATTCGGCTGATTCAACACTGCCACGCAGTTTATTGGCGGCATCCCAAAGGGACTCTTCAAACCCGACTTGTGTTTTTTTTGCGGTTTTTTTTGTAGCAGGCTTTTTTGATGCAGCGTCCATGTGGTCTCTCTTTGCAAGAATATCAATATAATTTATTGGCTTATCATACAGCAAAGGTCGTGGGTTTTTGAGTTTTAATTATAAAATATATGAGGAGGTTTTTATCGATAACAATACGTAATATGCGAGCAGTTTAATTGTTGCGACAGTGTCGCAACTTTAGCTTCGTAACCCGATGAAACATAAAAAACCAATCAACAAACTACCCCGTCAATTTGACATATTTCTCAGCCAGTTCATCTAAGCTCTCACGATGATTAGGGTCGGGCTTTATGCAGTCAATGGGGCATACGCTCACGCAGGTCGGCTTGTCGTAGTGGCCCACACATTCAGTGCATTTTGTAGGGTCTATTTGGTAGATTTTGGCGCCCATATAAATGGCTTCATTTGGGCACTCGGGGTCACACATATCACAGTTAATGCATTTGTTATTGATGAGTAATGCCATGACACACCTTTAAGCACGATGATGGAGTATTGCCTTTAAAAGCTAATCAAGATTTCAAAAAGCGGTGAAAATTGCAGCCGCGTAATATAGATTCCTGCGAGTGAAGTTTCTTTGATCTATATCAATTTTAAAAGTGTTTAAGATCCTCCAAGAGCGATATTGGGGAGATAATGCATCAAAGCGCTCAGGGGTTTCGTTGCAAGGTTGATTATCATAATCCGAATAATCAAAGGTGCCCTCCTGAATATCTTCAAGCAGAAAAACCATCATTTTATAAAACAGTACTTTTACACCACGATAGTTGAGTTGTTTATTGGTATAAACATCAGGCTCGACAATTGACCAAAGCCCTTCAAAAACAGGATTTTCTTTGTTTAACATTAATCACCAAGTGATCATCCACCTCGCCAAATCGTGCAATTTTTTGCGCGATACTGCCTGCAAAAAGGTTCACATTCTGTGGTAAATAAGCAATAAAAAGGCAAACACGCTACTCCCAGTCATAAACTGACGAACTTGATTAAGATCGTTAATCAGTAGTCCTGAGTTAGCGTTACCAGTTTTAAGCTGATGCTGATATAACGCATTAAATACACGGTTGTGTAAAGTTTTATCAAATTGTTGACTAATGCTTATTAATACTCGGCTCCGGATCCACTCCAGCCCCCCATTAATAAGAAAAATACCGCAACCATCGAAGAGATTAGTCATAAGGTGTCTAAATTTGCTGAGCTCAAAACGCGCTCATAAACCTGCAACATGTAGATTGCAGGCAACAGCATTAATACATTAATAACCGCACTAAACCCTGGAACATGATAAAAAACTGCGCATTTGCAGCTTTAAAGCGTCTTTAAGTGGTTTACTAAGCGCTTGCGAAGCGATTATTTAAACCTCGTTGTACGAACTGGTTTAAACAATGCTGCCGCAGTTAACAAAAACAGCCAACGCCAGTCTAAACTGCCGCCATTACCATAGCTAAGTGACTCACTGTCTTTTGCTTTTGCTTCTGCATCCACATACAAGGTTGCTAGGGCAGCAAAACGACTATTCACATCGCTATCCTTACAATTAACTGTCAATGTATAAACCCCTGCCTGTGGCGAAATAACCATACTGCCCTGCGGCTCTAATGGCGAATCAGGTTGCCAGTCGCCAATTACTGTTTCCCCCGTTGCTTTACAGTCTGTTGCATTGAAACTGGACCAAGTAACTTCGGCTTGCTCTCCTTGCTTTATAGTCCCTGGAGTTATGCTGATTGACACTGAGCCTGTCGGCTGTTGAGCACTTAAATCTACTTCAAATACAGTGCCGAATTTATCATTGAGGTATTTATTACCAGAATTATCGGTGTACCCTCGGCCACCATATAAGGTGGTGCCGTATAAGTTACCGTTTGCAGCTAACATAATACCGGTTGGCACTTTGCCGTCGGCATCAACATCTATCCCCGCTTTAAAAGAGTGTACATGTTCAAAACCACTTTCAACGACCACGCCATTTTCAACTTTAATATCTGCGAGGCTAATACGATAAATGGTGCCATTCCCGGTTACTTCCCCGAATTGTGAGGGGTAGGGGTTGCCTTGCTTTACGCTTATAACTTCATCTTTATGAACACCGCCCCCCATCGTTGTACCATAAAGGTAGCCATTGCCCGTAATCGCCATTGGTCCGCGGGGCTGACTGCCATCTAGGTCACTAAATGTATGCACTAACACAAAATCAGAACCATCTTTTTTTACTCTAAATACAGAGCCAAAAGGGTTACTGCCATCATAATGAGGATATTCTGTATGGATGAGATTTTCTTTATCGGTCACAGAATATAAGGCATAGCTACCACCACAAATGCCATTATCAAATTTTGCCTCTTGCTGATTGTTAACGATTATTCCTTTTGTTTTACACGTACCTACTGACGTGGTGCCGTATAAATAACCTTGTTGGTCTTCAACCAAATAGGTGGCTATACGCGCAGCTTCACCTCTTGTCCACGGAACTTCTCCCTCGGCTAAGGTAAACTCGTGTATAATTTCAGGGCTTTGTACTGGGTAGTTACTTAAGTCCATTGCGTAGAGGGCGCCGACAATAAAATCATCATCAATCGAGAGTGTATCTAAAAATGGTGTGCCTCTGGGGTAAGCCAAATAGCCAAATAATGTATTACCACTCAATAACATACCTCCCGCACCAGTATAATAACCATGCGGGTTATTGTTAAAACGGTGCATTTCAATCAGGGTATTATCGGCGTCTAAGCGCATTAACCGCGAGTAAGATTCGCCGTCTGTGTCTATAAACAGTAGCCGCCCCTGCTGATCAAAAATGGGCTGAACGTTAGGTTGACTGCTAAGCTCTTTCTCACTGTTATCAAAAACAATATTTTTATTACTGCCATCTGAGTGGACATAAAAAATGTTACCATCTAAATCAATACTATAAAGCCTATCGAGCTGTGGATGCTCAGCAAAACCCACGTATGATTTAATATCTTTAGCCAATGAAAAATAATGACCTTGCATCGGCGCCAGCCCCCACATATTTGCTGCCCTAGTGTCGTTACCAAAAATATCTACATGTCCTGTGGAAGATATTCCCAGCAGTTGGTCTCGCTCAGCATTATAGATAGGGGGTGCATAGGGTTTCCCTGCCGTAGGCCAACCTTCAGGGCCACTATAATGAAGTGAAGTCAGGTAATTTACACTAACATCGTCAACCGCTGTGTTAGCAAAACAACAAAGCGGCAAAGTGAATAAAAAAATACAGAGTGTTTTCATAGCTAGCTCAATAAATTTTATATCAATCGTGTTAAGTTATTAACCATTTCTAGCGACAGATAAATAGAGTGATAACAAGGCATAAATTTCGACATGTAGTTGTCTACATTAAAAATTTATAAAGCCGTTAACGCTTTATTTAACACGCTAGAATGACTAAACATTTAAGTCGATTGCTATTAAGTAGCACTGCAGCAAAGCTGCAGTGCAGTTAGATTATGCAACGAGTTTTAATCTTTGTTACGAAAGCGCCTACCAACTAATAAGCCAAGAGCCAAGATTACGCTGCCAAATGCACCACCACTGCTGCTATTATCTTTTGGTTCTGGTTCTGGTTCTGGCTCAGGATTAACTAAAATATCCAAAGTTTGAACATAGTCAGTTTGGTCATTATCTTGGCAAGTTAGAACGTATGATTTAGTGCCATCACTGCTTGGCTCGATAGTTTCAGTACCACTGGTTTCTTTTGTACCTTCCCAGTCACCACTAGCCATACATTGGCTTAAGTTAGATGTTTGCCAACTTACCTCTATACTCTCTCCTAAGGTGATTTCAGTTACTGATGAACTAAAATTCAGCTCTGGCTTTGAATTAACCACAATGTTCACTGTCTGAACATAGTCAGTTTGGTCGTTATCTTGGCAAGTTAGAATGTATGATTTGTTGCCATCAGTGCTTGGCTCAATTGATTCAGTACCACTGGTTTCTTTTGCACCTTCCCAGTCACCACTAGCCGTACATTGGCTTAAGTTAGATGTTTGCCAATTTAACTCTACGCTTTCTCCTAAGGTGATTTCGGTAACTGAAGAAGTAAAGTTCAGCTCTGGTTTTGGATTTACAACCACATTAACTAACTGAACATGTGTTTTTTGGTCAGTGTCTTGGCAACTTAATAAATAAGATTTTTCACCTTCAGAGCTTGGCTCAATTGATTCAGTACCACTGGCTTCTTTTTCACCTTGCCAATCGCCACTGGCAGTACATTGGCTTAAGTTGGTTGACTGCCAGTTGACTTCAACACTCTCTCCTAAAGTTATTTCAGTGGTTTGAGTATTAAACTCCAAGGCATGCTCTTTTACAGTGAATTGATATACGCTTCCTGTGTCGTTTACCGCGTCGCCATTGGTGGCACCGTAAATAATTTGTTCGCCATTCACTAGCGCACCAGCAGTTAAACCTACTGGTAAAGGTGAAGCTTGATCTGCAAAGTGGAGTACAAGCTGAAAATTGTCTTGCTCTTTATCAAGGTCACGTGCGTCTGTACTTAGATTAATACGAAATAGTACACCTGAATTATCGTCACTGCCTCCGGCGGTTGTTGTACCGTAAATATTTCCATCTGCTGCAACTACAAGTGGACCCGCTGGCGTTTTACCATTTAGGTTTGTTTCTGCTTCATCTTGTTCTGAACCAAATGTATGTAACACGGTAAATGCGTCTAAATTGGTTTTGTGGGCACGCCATACTGTTTTAGCTGACGTTCCGTATAACCAATCAGCGCTTTCTACTAACGAGTTGGTTGCTAAGGTATGGTCATCGATAAGACCATGTAGGTTATTAGAAAAGGTTTTTAAAATTTGTACTTCTGAGCTGCCATCCGTTTTAGCATTAGTTAAATCTAGCTTAAACAAGGTGCCGCTTGGGAAGTCGCCATCTTCTAAGCCTTCGGTACTGCCTGCTCCATCAGACTTTGAAGATTTATGTGCAAGGCCATAAATCGCATTATCTTGTTCACTGTATATCAATGAGGCAGGCGCTTCACCTTTAGTAAAAATATTGCCCTGTTTATATTCATCACGGCTAAAGTCAATCAGTACAGCGATTTCACCTTCACTATTAAGGCGCAGTAATGCACTATAATCACTACCTCGTTCATAAGCGGCAAAATAGATGTTGTCTTGTGCATCTATCGTCATCAAGCCTTGTACTCGGAAGTCTCCGCCATTAATACTAGAGAGATCCAAATGCGATAGTGCATCCTCTATTACTTCGCCTTCACTCCATTTGAATAATGTTCTGTTTGCGCCACCGTAAACAATTCCCTGACTATCAACCACGGTATTCGTTACAAAGGCTAGCGTGTCGTTATTAACTTCGTTTATATATGTGGTGTAGTCGGTTAACTCGCCTTCAGTTAATTGGGGAGTGAAGCTATAAATACCCGACTGCGTTAGCGTGGCAAAGTCACTACCACCACCAGAAAGAAAAGTACCTATTAATTTACCATTATGAGTATTTAATGTCGGTGGTTTTGCAGGCATCATGCCTTTATCGCCGCCCATCATAATGGTCGGCGGTGTACCAAATGCATGTAATTGTTGTAGGTTAATTTCAGCGGCACTTGCAAGATTTGCGCTAAATAATGCACTGGCAATAAGGGCTAGCTTAAAGGTATGTCGCATTTTTATTCCTTTATTATTTAAAATGTTGCGGTTAATTGAGCAGTGGCGGTGCGCCCAGGCGCAATCCAATATGAAGTACCATTTGCTTCGGCATAATTGAGATCGGTCAGGTTGTCGACCGACATACGTAATTTAAACTGTGATGTGAATTGATATTCCAACCAAAAGTCATAAACTTGCCAGTCAACAACGTCTTCATAAGCGCTGCCACCACGACCGTCGTTATCTTCGTAACGCATTCGAGCGCCTAACTTTAAAGTGTCTTCAAATAACTTTAAGCCTAGGGTCAATGCACCACTGTGTTTTGGTGGAGGGATATAGTTCAAGCTTCCCGATCCAGCTTGACCCATACTTGTTTCTGGATAACCTACTTGGCTGCCTAGAGGAAATGGATCATAGCCACCCTTGCCAAGGTCAACATTCATTTTGGTGTAATTAAGCTCAGCAAATAGCCTTTTTGATTCATAATCAGCTTGCAGTTCAAGGCCATCAAAACGGATCTCATCTTGTAAATTGACATAACTCAGCGTCATTCCATTGTCATCAATAGAAGTAGGTCTCATCACGCGACCTTGGACAATAAAGTTATCGATGGTATTTTTGAACCATGCTGTTTTAATGAATAAATCGTGGCCTTTGGCTATATCAAGCAACTCAAAATTAAGACCAATTTCATTATTCCAAGCTTCTTCAGCTTCAAGTCCAGGGTTTGGGTAAAAAGGGAAAGAGTTACCAACATGAGCACCAAATAATAAGGTCTCTGTGATTTCAGGCGGCCTGACTGCCTGAGCTGAACTTAAGTAGCCTTGTATTTTATCGTTAAAGCGATAGGCTAAACGCATATTTGGTGAAAGGTAATTTTCATGCCGGTCAACGTCAAAGTCGGTATAGATCAAAGTGCGACTAGGCGAAACTCCGGGAGGGTTAAGAATGTAACCAGAGTATATTTCTCCACCTCCTTGCAGTGAAAATTGCTCATAGCGCAAACCTGATTCAAAAGAAAAATGCTCGCCGTATTGCCATTGTGCTTGAATATAAGCACTGCCTAGAGAGCGATCACCTTCAGGGGTTGCACCTGTAAACCAAGATGGATCGCCAGTTCCTGGCGTTTGCTGTATTGCTTGAGGCTCTGTCCAATCTTTAAAATATTCGCCACCTAAAGTAAGTAATAACAATGACTCATGTTGTGTTAACCAATCATGCTTGAGGCTAAAAAAGGCAAGATTATCAACAACCATTCCTAGGGTGTTGGTTTCATATTGCAATTCAAACTCGCCGTAGGGATTGCTGCTTTCTCCCATTTCATAAACATGCTGACGCATTTGAGTGCGGTTGTAATAAACACTGGCATTAAGATTGAGGTAATTTGAGTTTGCAGCCCATGTGTAATCTAATTTAATCGTATCGTTATTGAGTGAACTGCTACTTTCGGGCTCTGCATCTACTGATGTCGCTGAGCCTTCTTCAAAGTTGCCATAAAAACCGACATAGCTAAGCTTTACTGACTGCTCTTTATTTATTGTGTAATCAGCTTTGAGCAATGACGACCAGTTATCTTGCTCGGTAAAGTTACTCATTGCACTAAAGTAACTACTAGAATCAGCATTACCGCCATGTTGGCCTGGCTTAAAACGGCCAACATTCTTATGCCCTACTGCAGCAACAAGTTCTAGGTCTTTTCCCACACGCACAGTAGACGCTAATAAGCCCTGCATATGATAGGCATTGTTGCCAGATGAAATGGCTAGCTTAGTACCATGATCTTTACCTGGAGCCGCCAAATCATCAAATTCAAGCGTTTTAAAATTTACAACACCAGCAATCGCGCCAGCACCACCACTTTCGCCTACTGGTCCCTTTGCAATTTCGACACTCGACAGTAATTGAGGATCTAAATAAACCATCCCATTGGCACCATGACCACTGCGTTTGAAGTTCTGCCTAGCTCCGTCAATCATCACATTAACTCGACCAAAATCTTGTAAGCCACGAACATTTACTGCAACCCCAGGCTCCTGCCGAGTTTGGGAAGTGGTAACACCTGAAACGTTATAGAAAATATCTGATGTATCACGTGGGGCAATGCGTTGGAGCTGAGCTTGATCAAGTTGAGTATTTGAAGAGGCTGATTGATAAATTTCTATACGCTTATTAGATGTAGCCTGAACCTCTAAGGTATCGAGTAAAATCTCACCATTTGATTGGGCTAAGAGTGCACGTATAACATAACTTCCATTAGCCGTTTTCTTGGCATACAAGCCAGTCCCTAAGAGAAGCTGTTGGAATCCTTTATCAAGTTCGAATTCACCTTTTAGACCAGTTGATTGCAGATCGCCAACTTGCTTAGGATCAAACTGCAGCAAGATGCCTGTTTGGAGGGCAAATGTATTAAGTGCTTCAGCCAAACTACCTTGCGGTATATCAAGTTGGTGGGCTTGATCCGCTAACACCTTTGCAGAAAATGTAAATTGCAAGCATAGCAAGACTGTAAAAATTAAACGCGATAAGCGGCCTTGTAACATAAATAGTTCTCATTATTTTTTAGAGCTATTAATAGGACGCTGCAAAATCAAAAAGCAGTAATAAAATTTATTAATTAATGAAAAGAATTTTATAACTTATTTTATTTCAATGAGATATATTCAAAATACTTAGTGACAGAGGTATGGGTCACCGCGGGTTCTGACGCTATCATCTGTAGCGCCATAGCAATATTGTCTGTTGGGTAAACACCTGAAACTCGGATATGTTCAAGTGCGGATTGGTTGTAAATAAACACGCCTTGATAATGAGGCTCAAGCAAACTTAATAACCTAGCTAAACTCATATTATTAGCAACTAACCTATTATTTAACCATGCTAATTCTATATCGGGGTTTGTAGCTGTTGGCCCAATGAGGTGACTATTAGCCACTGACATTGCTTGACCTTCCTTACCTACGACACATTTTTGAGCAGGTAAATAGCACAGCTCTACTTTTGATTCACTCACAACGACAAAGGTATCTTGTTCGTGGCGTTTAACAGTAAATTGTGTCCCCAAGGCTGTTGCCGTTGCTTTATCTGTTTCCACCACTAATGGCCAACTTGAATTAGTTTTTGCCACTAAATGTATCTCTCCCTGATTCAACTTAATCAATCGTTGCTTAGAACTAAATTCTATATCCACTTGGGTTTGCGCGTTGAGAGTCAGTATGGAGCCATCTTTAAGCTCAACAGTTTTTTGCTCCCCTTTTAGAGTGTAATAATCAGAGCTGATTCCTGTTAGACCTACATGACTGGCTATGAGACCAAACCCGACAAAAAGTGCCGATAAAACGACCGATTTAGCAAAATGATTAGACTTAGGCTTATCTTTATCTAGTACCCTATTGAGGATTTTCGAATCAAAATGGCTGTTATCAGTGCTGTCAAATTCGCACCACAGTGCTTGCAATTCTGAGTAAGCTTTTTGATTTTCAGGATCGGCTTTGAGCCACTGACTATGGGCTTGAATATCGGCATCGGTGAAGTTGTCAGAATTGAGTAAAACACACCAATTTGCGGCTTGTTCAAGCTTAGATTTGTAGTCTGGGTACTGTACGGACATTATGGCTTAATCGAGTAATTGACTGTGACAATGAAGCAATGTTTGAGCGATATATTTTTGCACCATACTCACCGATATATTCAGTTCCTGAGCAATTTCTTGATACTTCAGACCATCTAACCTTGCCATTAAGAATGCGCGCCTTGGTTTATCTGCTAACCCTTCAAGCAAGCGCGATAACGCCTCTAGTTTTTGAATCATTTCATGCACTTCTTCACACGAAGGGGCATATTCTTGTGAAGACTCTAACTGAGCTTCAAGGTAGGCTTGCTCAATGCGTTTACGTCTTGCTTTATCGATAATTAAACGATTTGCAATTGTAGCAAGGTAAGCACGGGGTTCTTTCACTTCAAATAAATCAATTGACGAAGTCAGAGCACGAATAAATGTGTCTTGTGAAAGGTCTTGTGCATCATGATGGCAATGAAGGTTAAGTTTCTTCTGTAAAAACCTTAATAACCAAAATTGATTGTCGCGAACAAATAGATCCATACCGGTGTAATTAAGCACTGCGGTTCCCTACCAACAACGGCAAATGATAACAATTATCATTACCGTATCATTGTTATTTATTCAAGGCAAGTTTGTTGTTTAAAATATGATAATTACTACTTTTGGCTAATCTCTTTTCAAAATATTCCATTCTATCAGAGAATTACAACGAATCGCTTAAGGCAAATGCCCGCCGTCGACAAAAAATTTTAATTTTTATTACGGGAAAATGATTTTGGTGCGTCTTATTAAATATGACGTTTATTTTTTTCGCCATTTTTGTCAGTTGGCTGGAGTAGATTTAATGAAATTTGGAGTAGTGCTTTTTGTGGCTCTTGTTGGCTTTTTTTCCGGGCATAGTTATTCATCTGAGCAAGACCCAGTAAATGAAATAGTAAGCCAAGTAACTAAATTAGATAACCCACAATTAGCCGATAGCGCAGCTTTTGTTAGTCATGATCTGTCGCCTTGGGGTATGTATTTAGCGGCCGATGTGATTGTTAAAACCGTTATGATTGGCCCTACTACTAGCTTCAATTGTGTGTTGGGGTATTTTTATCGCGAAGCTTATTTATCTTAATAAAAGTAAACGTGAAGGCAGGGCTTTATTAGTCAAACTATTAAATAGTCATAACTTAAAAATGGCAGAACAAGGTTTAACTCAAGAGCCAAGTACGGCAAAACTATTAATTCAAGCTTGCCTACATGAGCTTAACTTAAGTAGTAATAACGCAACGACAAGTGATGCATTAAAAGAGCGTGTTGCAGCTCGATTAGATAGGGTAAAAGCCGAGCTATCTGCAGATATGAACAAAGGAACGGGGGTTTTAGCAACCATTGGTTCTGTTGCTCCATTTGTTGGTTTGTTTGGTACTGTTTGGGGGATTATGAATAGCTTTATTAGCATCGCCAAAACACAAACAACCAACCTTGCTGTTGTCGCGCCAGGCATAGCTGAAGCATTACTTGCAACAGCTCTTGGTTTAGTTGCAGCAATACCCGCAGTTGTGATGTACAACTATTTTTCACGCTCTATAACAGCCTATAAATCGCAATTGTTAGACACAGTGACTGTCATAATGACAATCCTTAGCCGAGATTTATCAGCAAAAGATACTCAAGCAAAACCACTAGAGCAGTTAATTGACTATCAGCAAATCAAAGCTGCAGGGAAATAAAGCCGTGTCTTTTAACTTACAACAAGATGATGAAGAACTAGTTGAACAACATGACATTAATGTCACGCCGTTTATTGATGTTATGTTGGTTTTACTGATTATTTTTATGGTTGCTGCACCATTAGCAACAGTTAGCGTGCCTGTTGAACTACCCAGTATTGATTCTGAAACGAAAGCCTCTGAACAAAAACCAACTTACCTTACATTACAAAAAGATTTGTCTTTGGTTATTGGTGAAAAGCAGTCTGTCGCGAAAACCGAACTAGTTGAAGCGTTATTGCAGCAAAAAATCACTCATGAGCACGCAATTTTGATCCGCGCAGATCGCAGTGTGGATTACGGGGACTTTGTTGATTTACTGAATATTCTTTCTAAAGCAGGCTATAAGAACATTGCGTTAGTTGGGCTAGAAAAAACACAAGCGAGTCAGCAGTAATGAGCATGATAGCTGGCCAGCCAACGCTTAGAACAGGCTATCGTAAATTACAGTTACTCTGTGTTTCAACAGTATTAGTTGCTCATCTATTGGTTGCAGCTTACTTTATTATGAGCCCAGCAGTTGCAATAACACAAACTGCAAATGCAGCAATGCCTGATGCCGTCGTCATTAGTATGGTAGCCGCACCTAAAGTACCCAAAAATGCACTACCTGAGGGGCCTGAACAACAGATGGCAAGTCAATCCTCAGCTGAGAGTAAGCCTAAACCCAAACCAAAAGAACAGCCTAAAGTCGAGCAACCAGAGCTTATAGCCAAGCAGTCTGAGATTAAAATTACAACGCCTAAAGTAACTAAAAAACCCAAAGTAGCTAAAGTTGAAAAAGTGCTAGAAACAGCTGTTGATAATGCTAAGCCTGTTAAAGAGAAAGTTGAACAGACAAAACAAAATTCCCAGAACGACAGCGCTGTTGCACAGACAACTGCACCAAAATCAAT
The DNA here is from genome assembly GCF_023650455.1 of Pseudoalteromonas sp. SCSIO 43095. Lineage (NCBI taxonomy): Bacteria > Pseudomonadati > Pseudomonadota > Gammaproteobacteria > Alteromonadales > Pseudoalteromonadaceae > Pseudoalteromonas > Pseudoalteromonas sp. SCSIO 43095. The sequence continues at coordinate 328,181 of NZ_CP087996.1, read as the reverse complement.
TGATGCAGCACCAGCAGAACAGCGTACAGGGCCAGTAAATAATGTATTTAGCAAGCAACAAGTTGAGGCTAAGCAGCGCTGGCAAATGCAATTATCAGCTCACCTTGAAAGACGTAAACGCTATCCTCGAATGGCAAAACTGAAACGTCAGCAGGGCGTGCCTTGGGTCAAATTTACAATGGATCGAGAAGGCCAAGTAATTGCAGTCTCTTTATTTAGAGCAAGCGGTGTGTCATCCCTTGATGAAGAGGTACTTGCTCTGGTCAAACGCGCAGAACCATTACCCTTACCCCCAGACGAAATAACAGGTACTACATTAACGCTCACCTTACCTGTTGAGTTTTTTATAAATTAAATATTAGTTACACGGAGTTAATCATGTCTTCATTGGATATGGAAACAATTAAAGAGAACACTTTAACAGCCCAGTTTAAAGCAGAAACATCTTCTATTCATGATGGTTTAGATAAAGCGATTATGACTAAAAGGCCTTTTTCAAGCATTGAACGCTATGCATTGTTTTTACAAGTACAGCTAGCATTTCATATTACGGTCGCCCCTTTATATCATGATAAAAGGTTTCAAGATTGCATTGCAGGGCTTGCAGGTATGCAGCGCTTAGATGCTGTGTACGATGATTTATGCGATTTATCATTTAAGCAGCAGGCCGATGAAATTCGTAAGCAATACTCTGATAAGCGCACATTCACATTTGAACAAGGCTTAGCGTGGTTGTATGTAGTTGAAGGCTCAAACCTCGGTGCAGAATACTTATTAAAAGCCGCTAAACGTATTGATTTATCGGAGACATTTGGAGCTAGACATTTAGCACCTGCCGAACAAGGCCGCGGTGCTGCATGGCAACAGTTTTCTAATTCAATCAATAAAATAGAGCTTGATGATTTACAAAGAAAAAATGCGCTTATTGCTGCTCAACAAGCATTTTCGTTTGTTCGTGAGCTAGTCGATAAAACATTTGCATAAGCCTAAAATAAAAATGAGCAGCAACAAAATAAAAAACGCACACGGAATGAATGAAGGTTCCAAAGTACTCAAGGCACTATTCTTTCTCACAGGTTTAATTTTTACAGGTCTTGGAATTATAGGTGCGATTCTACCCGTGATGCCTACGACTGTTTTTTTAATTGTTGCTGTTTATTGCTTTGGGCGCTCTTCATCGCGGTTCGAAGCCTGGCTTTTAAATCATCGCCATTACGGACCAACATTAAGAAACTGGCAACAATATGGCGCGATTTCGCGTAAAGTTAAATGTATTGCCTGTGTGGGGATGGCAATAGGCTTCATATTATTTTATCTTGGTGCGTCACCATCATGGCCGCTTACAACAACAGTCGCTTTGTTTATGCTATTGTCAGCTTGGTATGTCTTATCAAGGCCGGTTGCGAGCGAGCCTGAAAAACACTAAGCTAGCCACATAAAATTATAACTAATTCAATATCGTGAAAAAACAGCAATGGGATTTAAAGCATCCTAAAGAAGACAAGCATTTGCGTACAGGACTCAATTTTCACTTTGGTGATGTGACCGAAACTGAAGATGCAGAGTATTTTGGCGCCATGGCTGATCGGTTTAGACTCATTGTTGTTTTAAAAGGTGTATCCCTTCTCACTATTGGCGATAAACAGCTCACTCTCGGTGAAGATTTTAATATCAATATCGCTTTAGTATCGCTGCATCATGAAGAGTCCTTTTCACGAAAATCAATTAAAGATAATTATTGCCAAAGGATTAGTATTGGTATCAGCGAACAGTGGATGAATGAAGCATTTAAGCAGTATGCCGTCATTAACCAACTTCCCCATTTATATATGCTAGGCTGGAAAGCAAGTAAACAACTATCTGAGGTTGCAAGACAAATGCTATTCATTTCTTCAATGAATAGGCAAGCACATACTTTAGAGCTGGAAGCCTGTGCTTTAAACTTAATTATTGAAGCAGTAAACCACTTTCATAAACAACCAATTTTTCCTTCTGATGATATTGTGCAAACAAGGACAAAAGCACACAAGTTTTCTAGTTTATGTGATTACATCCGCAGCAATGTTCGAGAAAAGCATCGTATAGAAGAACTCGCTAAACGGATGAATATGACTGTTTCAACATTACAAAAACAATTTAAGCAGTCGCAGGGACTTACTGTATTTGAATTTATTCAAAAGGTTAAACTTACCCAAGCCTATTTACGAGTAATAAGCGCTGCTAATTAGTTGCTTGAGTTTAATTGGCTAGTAAATTGCCCAACAGCATTCACTACTTTTTGAGCACCATCTTGAATTTCTGCCATAACCTCACCCGATTCTTTAGAAAGCGCTAAACCTTGCTCTGCTTTTTCTTTGCCTTGTTCAATAACGGCTACGGTACTTTGTGTTTGTGACTGATTGCGCTGCACAACCTCCACAATTTCTTCTGTTGCTTTTGATGTTCTTGATGCTAAATGCCTTACTTCGTCAGCAACCACTGCAAAACCACGCCCTTGCTCTCCGGCACGGGCAGCCTCAATGGCCGCATTTAGTGCAAGTAAGTTGGTTTGCTCAGCAATACTACTTATGCTTTGCACTATATTGGCTATTTGTTGAGACTGTTGTTCCAACGCCGATATTTCACTCGCCGCTTGCTCCATATTGATAGCAAGCTCATTCATAACAGAAACAGTTTCTTGTAACACGCTACTGCCCCGCTCTGCGGTTTTGTCTGTTTCTGTAGAGGTGCCATAGGCTATTTCAGCTGCTTGTGAAATAGCCATTTCACGGTTCACTTGCTCAGTGATCACTGTGGCAAATTTCATTACCTTATAAAGCTCATCCGCATCATTCGATATAGGGTTATAAGTGGCTTCTAACCAAATCACGTTGCCAAATTTATCTATACGCTTGAACCTATCGGCAATAAATTGGCCTTGCCTTAATTTACTCCAAAATGCCTGATATTCAGCGGAGTTTGCTTCTTCAGTTTCACAAAACACGCGGTGATGCTGACCAATTATTTCTGATTCATTGTATCCCATGGCTGACAAAAATTGATCGTTCGCCGTTAATACATGCCCTTCTAAATCAAATTCAATCACCGCCATAGAGCGATAAATTGCTTTTATTGTGTCTTTTTGCTCACGCGAGGTTGCAATTGTTTTAGTAAGTACGGTGCCAAAAACAGAAAAATACAATAACTGATTTTGCTCTCCCACCACTGGGTGCACAACTATCCTCAACCACTCTTTATTACCATCTTCACGAACAAACTCAATTGCTCCACTCCAGTGGCCTTCTTCTTGGAGTGCTTTTTCAAGTTCTGTGTATGCAGGTGATAAACGGGAGTGTTCAGCAATAAAATCGCTTAGCTGATTATTTGTTAAATTATCTTCGTTATAACCTAATGCATCTAAAAAGTTATCGTTAGCATGCGAAATTCGCCCATCATAAAGTACATTAATTACCACCATTTCTTTGTAAAGCCCTTCCCACACTTGCTCTAAAGGGTACAACTGGGCTTTTAAAGCGGCTATTTCGTTTTGATTACCTTTTGAAAAAAAACATTAATTTCTCTATCAAAAAACACTAAATCAAGTTATTTCCATTATAGGAGGTATTCATGATAACGCGATAACTAATAAGTAGTTTAAGCTAAATTTGTAAGCATGTGTTCCTTTGTATGTGCTCAGCCTTCACTTTCAACTAGGTTTACATACTTTTGAGCTAGCTGCTCAAGTGACTCCCTATTAAAAGGATCGCTTTTAATGCAGTTAATGGGGCATACAACTACACAGGTTGGTTTATCATAATGGCCAACGCACTCGGTGCATTTGCTTGGGTCTATTTGATATATTTTTTCACCCATAGAAATAGCGCTATTTGGGCACTCATCTACACATACATCACAGTTAATGCACTTGTTACTAATAAATAGAGCCATTTGTAGCCTTTTTAATTAAAATCATTTTAGTTCTAGGTGTAAGCAAAAACCGCAAATTATGCCTATTTCCCTTTGCTGAGTTGTTGATTTCAATCAATGAAGATTACTCTACGTAACTAGGCAGCACACGTTTATAATCCACAACGTACTAATTGCAAAAAATTATAATCTATAAAAGCGTATGTATTGCAAAGAGCTAAAAATCACTCCCCACCCATTATGTTTTCCTGAATGCGGGGCCTGAGAGTTAAAAGGTAATTACATTAGACAATTCTAATATTAAAGATTGTATTAGAACTCCCTAATATAACTCTTTACTTCATCGTGAGGAAATAAATATGGCAATAAACGAAATATCCGCAGCAGAAGCTTTTCAGATTATGAAAAATGGGGATGTTGGATTAATTGATGTACGAGAGCCGGCAGAGCACTCCTCAGCTCATATTAGTGGTTCTAAATTACACCCTTTAGGCACTATTAATGAAACTGCTATTAATCTAGAGAAAAAAGCCCATATAATTTACTGCCAAAAGGGCGGTAGAGGTAAAAACGCCTGTGAAAAGCTACTTTCTCAAAACCCAAATTTGAGCCTATTTAACATCAGCGGCGGTATCGAAAGTTGACAAGAGCAAGGCTTTGATATTAATAAAGGTAAAAAATCGGTTCTTCCACTAGACCGGCAAGTACAGTTATCGATTAGCACCCTACTATTGCTGTTCTCTGTGTTTACTTTAACTGTGTCGAGCCAGTTTATTTGGCCCATTATATTTATAGCTACAGGGTTGTTTGTTGCCGGCTCTACAGGTTTTTGTGGTCTGGCTAGGCTTATCGCCCTGATGCCATGGAACCAAAGAGTATGACTAACAGCTATTTAAACTAGCACATTTTAAAAAAGTGACTCCCATGTGCTTATTTACGCTAATGCTATGCTTGGCCGCCTACTAGATACAGAGCTCAAGCCGTGAATACCAAGTCTCAGCTTTTTACCATAAAGCGCTTTGTTCAATCAGCAGAGTAAGGAGCATTAATTAATGCTCCTTAATCATTTAATTAAAACAGATCATATCGCCATTAACGTTAATACATATTTTATTGAGAACGACTGCTTTGGCTTACCCTGCACATACGGTTTTATGCGGATCACGGGTATCTTGATGTGGCTCCAAATTACGCATTAAAATAGCATGCTCTAGGTTAATGCTCTCATCTAATAGAATTTTTACGCTATGCCCAGACCCTTTCGCATCAACAATAGGCTCACTTTTACTATTTTGCATACCTGTAAGCTCAAAGGTGATATTGCCCTGTGGCGTCATTAACTCTAAAACATGGCCAACACAAAATTTGTTTTTAACGTTTATGTTTACAAATCCGTTTTCATCACGCCCTAGCACTTCACCTACAAATTGCTGTTTGGTAGAAACTGAATGGCCGTATTCGTAATTTTGGTAATCTTGATGGGCGTGGCGTTTTAAAAAACCTTCGGTATAACCGCGGTGAGCAAGGTTCTCAAGAGTTTTAAATAAATCAGCATCGAATGGTTTACCTGCAACCGCATCGTCAATCGCTTTGCGATACACCTGAGCGGTACGCGCAACATAATAAAATGACTTAGTACGCCCTTCTATTTTAAGGCTATGCACCCCCATTTTTGTTAGCTGCTCTACGTATTGCACGGCGCGTAAGTCTTTTGAGTTCATGATATAAGTGCCGTGCTCGTCTTCAAATGCAGGCATATATTCACCCGGGCGACCTTGCTCTTCTAGCATAAATACATCGTTACTTGGCGCGCCTTCACCTAACGTAGGTATAACCGTTTTAGGGTCAATTTTATGTACCATTTCGCCGGTTTCGTTCTCAGTGCCGGGTTTAACATCATACTCCCAACGACACGCATTAGTGCAGGTGCCTTGGTTAGGATCGCGCTTATTAATATAGCCTGAGAGTAAACAACGCCCTGAATAAGCCATACACAGCGCGCCATGAACAAATACTTCTAGTTCTGTTTCTGGGCACAGTGTGCGTATTTCGCTGATTTCTTCAAGCGATAGCTCGCGAGACAAAATCACCCGCTCAATACCTTGTTTGGCCCAAAACTGTACGCTTGCGTAGTTCACTGCATTGGCTTGAACCGACAAATGAATTGGCATACCGGGCCATTTTTCACGCACTAACATAATTAACCCAGGATCTGACATGATTAGCGCATCGGGTTTCATGGCAATAACAGGTTCTATATCACGTAAATACGATTTTACTTTCGCATTGTGTGGGGCAATATTAGACACTACATAAAACTTTTTATTTAGCGCATGTGCTTCGTTAATCCCTATTTGTAATGTATCTAAATCGAATTCATTATTGCGAACCCTCAAACTGTAACGAGGTTGACCGGCATAAACCGCGTCGGCACCATAGGCAAAGGCATAACGCATGTTTTTTAAGCTGCCTGCAGGGCAAAGTAGTTCAGGAATAAACGGGATTGAGGAAGAAACAGCTGACATGTGCGCTCCATACATCGAACCGAGTTCAAGTCGGTTGCATGAATAATTATACCAACCCGCAATAATACTTAATCATTTTACGGGGCTAAACGTGTCACTACCTTCGTTAAAAAAATCTCATTTACGACTGCATGGATGCAGAAGGTAGAGCAATGCAGGAGCAATTGCCGAGAACAACTAAATAGCAATTTTTTTGCCTAGCTATCAACACGTTTTTACAGCCTCAAAATAGACCACTTAATTAAGCGAATTGGTATTAAGGAAAATAAACCGCGCAAGTATAATGAGGGGGCAAAAGAGAAACCTTGATCAAGATCATCAAAATTTCTCTTGTGCGCTAATAAATGAAGAGCAGCAGATTTAAGTTATTTTTTACTGCTTAATTGGTTCGAAAATTGACTAACCGCATCAACAACTTGTTGCGCGCCTTTTTTAATATCACTCATTACATCACCAGATTCTTTGGAGAGTGCTAGGCCTTGTTGCGCTTTATTTTTACCTTGCTCAATTACAGCCACCGTTGATTGGGTTAAATTTTGGTTTTGCTGTACAACATCCACTATTTCTTCAGTCGCTTTACTGGTTCTTGAGGCAAGTAAACGCACTTCATCAGCCACCACTGCAAATCCACGGCCTTGCTCGCCGGCGCGCGCGGCCTCAATAGCCGCATTTAGTGCCAATAAATTAGTTTGATCAGCAATACTACTAATGCTCTGCACTATGCTCGCGATGAGTTGCGATTGTTTATCTAATGCTGAAATTTCTTGAGCAGCTTGCTCCATTTGCACCGACAATTCGTTCATAACCTGCACTGTTTTTTGTACCACTTCAGCACCTTTGTCCGCGTTGTTATCGGTTTCGATAGACGTGCCATGTGCAATACTCGCCGCTTGCTCTGTAGCCAGTTCTCTTTTTACTTGATCAGTGATCACTGTGGCAAATTTAACTACTTTATAGAGCTCATTTGCTTCATTAAAAATAGGATTATATGAAGCCTCTAACCAAACTACATTGCCGTGTTTATCAATACGTTTAAATCTGCTCGCAATAAACTCGCCATTACGCAAACGTTGCCAGAAGGCCTGATACTCTTTACTACTCGCTACTTGCTCATCACAAAACATACTATGATGCTTGCCCACCACGTCTTGCTTTGAATAACCCATACTTTTTAAAAAGTTGTCATTAACACGCAGCACCATACCTTGAGTATCAAACTCAATAACCGCCGTTGAACGATGCAAGGCTTTAATTAAATCTTCGTTTTCTCTTGAGCTTTCAATTATTTGTGTAAGCACAGTGCAATGCAGGGTTAAATACTCAAGCTGGCCTTGCTCGTTTTTTATAGGATGTAAAATGCAGCGTAACCAGTCTCGTTGCCCGTTTTGGTGTAGCAACTGAATAGCACCTACATAGTGCTCACGCTTACTTATTGCTTGTTTAAATAAATTAAAATCAGGATTATTCCGTGCATTTTCAGGAATAAAGTTAATAATATTCTGGTTAAGCAACTGACTATTTGAATAGCTGAATGTACGTTCAAAATTCTTATTTTGTCTTATAACATGACCTTGCATATCAAGCTCTAAAACTAGCATTTCACTGTCTAAGCTTTGTCTAACCTGCTCTCTAACTAAAAGTTTGTTTTGTAAATCAGCAACTTGATTTTTTAAAGATTGGTTAAAAAACATATGGTTATCCTAGTATTGAGATGTATGAACTATACATTGAGCGTTTATTGTAATTATTATTAACAACTAAAACCATTTTTTAACATAGACGTGAATATAGCGGAAGTATTTAAAACTAATATACGTAATAGCATGGTTATAAGCTCAAAATTAAACGCCCTTAAATCAAAATAACATGGTTGATATAATAAATTAGGTTTTTTTCGTTAAAACGCGTATAATTCGCGCCCGTTAATATTCACACTTTCACTTAAAAATTATTGGAGCACAAAGATGGCTTTAGAGCGTACTTTTTCAATCATAAAACCTGATGCAGTTGCTAAAAACCACATCGGCGCAATCTACAACCGTTTCGAAACTGCAGGTCTTAAAATCGTTGCAGCTAAAATGGTTCACCTTTCACAAGAGAAAGCTGAAGGTTTCTACGCTGAGCACAGCGAGCGTCCTTTCTTTGGTGCTTTAGTATCTTTCATGACTTCTGGCCCAGTAATGGTTACCGTTCTTGAAGGCGAAAACGCTGTTCTTAAAAACCGTGAAATCATGGGTGCTACTAACCCAGCTGAAGCGCTAGCGGGTACTTTACGTGCAGACTACGCTGATAGCATCGACGAAAATGCGGTTCACGGTTCAGACGCTGTTGAATCTGCTGCTCGCGAAATCGCGTACTTCTTCGCTGACGAAGAACTTTGCCCACGTACTCGTTAATTCGAGTTCACAGCTAACCCTGTGATGCAAAGTATGAAAAGGGCTTTCGAGCCCTTTTTTAGTCATTACGTAAAGTATTAATCGTTTATTTATGATGTTTTACTTAATGATTATAGTGGGTAAATTGTGTACAATTCGCCCTTGTAAATTTTTACCATCACCGCCACCGATTGAGGTTGTTACATGACCGAGCAAAAAAAGATTAACTTATTAGATTTAAACCGAGATGCAATGCGAGAGTTATTTGTATCATTCGGTGAAAAGCCATTTCGTGGCGATCAGGTGATGAAATGGATTTATCATTTTGGCGTAGATAATTTCGACGAAATGAGCAACGTAAACAAAAAGCTAAAAGAAAAGCTTAAAAACGAGTGTGAAATCGTTGCACCCGAAATTTCAGTTCGCCAGCAAGCCAGCGACGGTACTATTAAATATGCATTAGTACTAGAAGGCGGCCAAGAAGTAGAAGCAGTTTGGATCCCAGAAAAAGATCGCGCCACCTTATGTGTATCGTCTCAAGTGGGTTGCGCACTGGAATGTACTTTTTGCTCAACGGCACAACAAGGCTTTAACCGTAACTTAAAAGTGTCGGAAATTATTGGCCAAGTATGGCGTGTAGCCAAAGACATTGGCCTTGATGGCAACAGTGAAAAACGCCCTGTCACTAACGTCGTTATGATGGGGATGGGCGAGCCATTACTTAACGTCAAAAACGTCGTACCAGCGATGGAGCTGATGATGGACGACTGGGGCTTTGGTTTATCTAAGCGCCGCGTAACATTAAGTACCTCGGGTGTAGTACCTGCCCTTGATTTATTGAAAGAAAAAATCGACGTAGCACTGGCTATTTCACTTCACGCCCCTGATAACGCACTGCGTGATATTTTGGTACCCATTAATAAAAAGTACCCAATTGAAGAATTTTTAGCGGCCTGTCGTCGTTATATCGATGGCTCTAAAGCCAATAAAGACGTGACTATTGAATACGTTATGCTTAATGGCGTTAACGACAGCACCGACCAAGCACATGAGCTGGTTAAAACGTTAAAAGGGACGCCATCTAAGGTAAACCTTATTCCGTTTAACCCGTTCCCGGGTAACGAATACACGCGCTCTAGCAACAGCCGAATTGACCGTTTTTCAAAGGTATTACAAGCTGCGGGGATTACCTGTATTGTTCGTCGTACACGAGGGGACGACATTGACGCTGCCTGTGGTCAATTAGCTGGCGATGTGGTTGATAGAACAAAACGTATGGCTAAAAAGAAAATGCGTGATGACAATGCAATTGCAGTAAATATTCATCAAGCCTAAACGTTATAAAAGACTCTGGTGCCTTTGTGATAAATCGTTTATTTTAAATAAATGATGCAACACAAAGGCTTTGCGGTAAGATAGAGGCTATGGAAATAAATAAAGAGACAAGGTAATGCGATCTTTACTTGCTTTAGCACTATCAACACTACTTTTAAGCGGTTGTGTTACTGAAAATAGTTACAACGGCAGTGACAAACCCGTCGTTGAAAATAAAATAAACAACGCAGGCGCAGCGCGTACCCGCATTGCTTTGGCATTACAATATTTAAACACCGGCAATAATTCCCAAGCAAAATATAACCTTGAGCGTGCGAGCGAATATGCACCAAACCTCCCCGAAGTTCATTATTCTTTAGCTTATTACTACCAACAAGTTGGCGAAAATGCATTAGCCGACAAAGCCTATCAAAAAGCGTTGACGATTAAGCCTGACGATCCGAATACCCTAAATAACTACGGTACGTTTTTATGTAGTATTGATGAGTATGATCGCGCTACCGATCAATTTTTAAAAGCGATTGAAATTCCAAGTTATATTCGTGTAGCACAAAGCTATGAAAATTTAGCCTTATGCGCCATTGAGTTTAATGACTTTACAAATGCAGAAAGCTACTTTCAACAAGCGCTAAACCACAGCTCGCAGCGTACATCGACCCTAATTAGCTTAGCCGCCCTTTTTTATGCTAAAAGTGACTTACATAAAGCCAGCGACGTTTTAAAGCACCATGACGATACTGGCCGTGTGTCTGCACGGGCTTTATTACTTAGTTATTTAATTAAACAGCGTATGGGTAGAATAGAAGATGCTGAAAAAATTGCAGCTACTATTTTGCAAACATACCCAAATAGTATTCAAGCTAACGCCATTCGTGACAACCAATTAAGGCAAACAGAGTTTGAAGTGCTGCGCGAAAAGTACCGCCAAGCACAACTTGATGAATTACAAGAAAGCAGTAATAACAATCAAATTATTGTGGAGCCAAAAATAAAAATTATTCGTAAAAAAAGTCCAACATCTGCAGTAAGCTCTGATGATTCAGTAAAGTAAGCTGCAAAAATACAACAAAGACACAAATACCTTTTAGTAAAATAAGAGTAAAAACGAGTGTATCGGTTGATATCGCTCGTTTTGCTGTAAACCAATTTAGCATTTCAGTGTGATTCAATGCTAAACTGCTATATGTTAGGTGCATTAAAGGGCTTTAAAAATAAAAACAGCAAAAATTTTAAAAGGACAATAGTAACGTTTTTATAAAACCGCAGCTGATGATACCCTTTAAAAGCGTGCATTCCAGTAGCAAGAATAAACGAACACTAAAAATAAAAACAAAGTCTTACTCTGGTTATTAAGCCAAAACATTAACTTTTACTCGTGGATCCAGACTCATACATATTATGAATGAAGATAATACACAACCGCAGAGCGACGGACCCTCTGTAGGACAAATGCTAAAATCGCATAGAGAAAATGCAAATATCAGCCTTGCTGAAATCGCCTCGCTATTAAAGCTAACAGAATCACAAGTTGAGCATATTGAAAGCGACGAGTATCATTTACTCGGTGCAAAAACGTTCGTTAAAGGCTATATAAAAAATTATTGCCGCACACTAAGCATAGATAGCAGCGCTATTTTAGCCATGCTGCCTGCTTTTAGCACATCAGATAAGCTAGTAGATATGCAAAGCTTTTCAAGGCGCACAGAAAAAGAAGCGCATGACAGTCGACTGATGACGGTAAGCTATTTAATACTAGCCATTGTTATTGGTTCATCAGCTGTATGGTGGTGGCAAAATGCAACGCCTATTGATGAACAAACTAACACTATTAATGCTAATAACTCGCTTATTTCGGAGCAACAAGAAAACACAAAACTGTTAGCTGAAGCCGCCGACGAGACACTTTTAAATGACAGTGAATCTGCAGAAGAAGTGAATTCAGCATTACAAAATGAGCAACAAAAAATTCAAGCCGCGCCAGTTAATGATGCACAGAGCACCAGTGAACCAAAAAACAGTGATTTAAGCACCATTTTTATGATGTTTAACGATGAGAGCTGGGTAGAAATTCACGATGCCAATGATGAAAAAATTGCTTTTGGTGTAAAAAAAGCAGGCTACGAAATGACCCTAACCGGAGTAGCGCCTTTTTCAGTGGTATTAGGCAAGCATGATGTTGTTCGTATTACCCTAAATGGTGAGCCAGTTGATATTTCGGCCTTTCCTAAAAACCGTTTAGCTAAATTTAAATTACCCTTAGCAGAGTAGTCGCTATGTTTTCAGAATCTCCTATAAAACGCAGAAAATCCACCCGCATAAATGTGGGTAATGTTCCTATTGGTGATGGTGCACCAATTGCCGTGCAGTCAATGACTAACACAGACACAATGGACATTGATGCCACAGTAGCTCAAATTCAAGCGATTCAAGATGCCGGTGCTGACATAGTGCGTGTATCTGTACCAACTATGGATGCCGCTGAAGCATTTAAAAGTATTAAAGAGCAGGTATCGATACCGCTGGTTGCTGATATTCACTTTGACTACCGCATTGCATTAAAAGTAGCAAAGTATGGCGTTGATTGTTTACGTATCAACCCAGGCAACATTGGCAGTGAAGAACGTATTAGAGCGGTTGTCGACTCAGCCCGTGAGCACAACATTCCAATTCGTATTGGCGTAAATGGTGGATCACTTGAGCGCGACCTACAAGAAAAATACGGCGAGCCAACACCTGAAGCCTTACTTGAATCGGCTATGCGCCATGTAGATATATTACGTCGCTTAGACTTTGACCAATTTAAAATTTCGGTGAAAGCGTCAGACGTATTTTTAGCGGTTGGCGCGTATCGCTTGCTCGCAAAAGAAATCGACCAGCCACTGCATTTAGGGATTACTGAAGCAGGCGGCATGCGCTCTGGTTCAGTTAAATCGGCTGTTGGTTTAGGCATGCTATTGGCTGAAGGTATTGGTGACACACTGCGTGTATCACTCGCAGCGGATCCAGTTCAAGAAATAAAAGTAGGCTTTGATATATTAAAATCATTGCGTATTCGCTCTCGCGGCATTAATTTTATTGCTTGCCCTAGCTGTTCGCGCCAAGAGTTTGATGTAGTGAGCACCATGAATCAACTTGAAGAGCGTTTAGAAGATATTATTGAGCCAGTTTCAGTGTCAGTCATTGGCTGTGTGGTTAACGGGCCAGGTGAAGCATTAGTGAGTGATATTGGTCTTGCCGGCGCAAACCGTCGCTCAGGTTTATACATTAATGGTGAGCGACAAAAAGCACGCATTGATAACAACAATATTGTTGATCAACTCGAAGGCTATGTACGCGATTTCATTGAACACAAGCAAAAGCAAACTCCTATTGATATAAAAATCGTAGAGTGATGCGTTGTTACAGGCACTATGTATTTTATTGACCTTTTTTAATCGCGGCATTCACAACGTAGTATAAATTACGTACACCCCGCTGCGCTCGCAATTACCTTATAGTTAGGGTTATAATGCAGGGTCGATTTTTTAGTTTTACGTGGTTGCAGCCTAGGGCTGCACATAAACAGATTTAGGATTTATCAGTGGCAAAACAAATTCAGGCAGTTCGCGGTATGAACGATTGCCTGCCAGGCGATACGCAAGTTTGGCAGAAAGTAGAACACATTTTACGCGAGACCGTATCATCGTTTGGTTATCAAGAAATTCGTTTTCCAATTGTAGAATCAACCGACCTATTTAAACGCTCTATTGGTGAAGTAACCGATATAGTAGAAAAAGAAATGTACACCTTTGCCGATCGTAACGGCGACAATTTAACTCTGCGCCCTGAAGGGACTGCAGTGTGTGTACGTGCAGGTAACGAAAATGGCCTGTTATACAATCAAGAACAACGCCTTTGGTACATGGGTCCTATGTTTCGCCATGAACGCCCACAAAAAGGTCGCTACCGTCAATTTCATCAATTTGGTTTAGAGACTTTTGGTATTGCCAGCGCCGATATTGACGCCGAAGTTATTTTACTCACGGCGCAACTTTGGGAAGCATTTGGCATTACTGATCATGTGCGTTTAGAGCTTAATTCATTAGGTTCAAACGAAGCGCGCGCACAGTACCGCGATGCCTTAATCGCCTTTTTAGAACAACATACCGATGTCCTAGATGAAGATTCAAAACGTCGTATGTACTCTAACCCACTGCGCGTTTTGGATACTAAAAACCCAGATATTCAGGCAATCTTAGTCGATGCACCAAAGCTATCTGAACATTTAGATGCTGAATCAAAAGAACATTTTGAAAATTTATGTGAACGATTAGATGCCGCAGGCGTCAAATACACGGTTAATGAAAAGCTGGTACGTGGCTTAGATTACTATAACCGCACGGTATTTGAATGGGTAACCGACAGCTTAGGTGCACAAGGTACTGTATGTGCCGGTGGTCGTTATGATGGCTTAGTAGAACAATTAGGCGGTAAATCAACCCCTGCGGTAGGTTTTGCAATGGGTTTAGAGCGCCTAGTTTTACTGCTTCAAGCACTTGAGTGTGTAGGTGACATACGTCGTAGTGCTGATGTATATTTAGCAGCTATGGGCGATAAAGCCAGCATTCAAGCCCCTATTATTGCATCTACGTTACGTCGTGATGTACCTGGATTACGCGTTATGGTGCACGCTGGCGGTGGTAACTTTAAAAAACAACTTAAACGTGCTGATAAAAGCGATGCGCTCGTCGCAGTCATTATTGGTGAAGATGAATTAGAGCAAGGCGTTGTGACTATTAAATACTTACGTGAACGTAAAGAACAAGTCACACTAGAATTAGAACAAGCTAAAACGCTACTTGCAGAACTGATTAATAGCTAAAATTATATAAAGCGTAAGTAGTTAAGCGCTTTAACAGAGGTAAGCATGGAAATTTATTCAACAGAAGAACAACAAGCAGAAGCGATTAAGCGCTTTTTTCGTGAAAACGGCCTTTCACTAGCATTAGGCGTTATTGTTGGTTTAGGTGGTTTATATGGCTGGAAAGCATACAACCAAAATCAAATAACGACTGCAGAGCAAGCATCTGATGCTTACACTAAACTTGTCGAAGGCGACAGCGTATTAGCGTCTGCTGATGCATTTATCAGTGAAAACAAAGACACTCATTACGCAACTTTAGCGGCGTTTGTTGCAGCAAAAGAAGCGGTAGATACACAAAAATTAGATGTAGCAAATGAAAAACTAAGCTGGATTGTAACTAACGTTGATAACGCAGAGCTTAAAGCCATTGCAACGACACGTTTAGCGCGTGTGCAAATTGCTCAACAGCAATACGATGATGCATTAAGCACATTAAATGCCCCTTTTCCTGAAGCATTTAACGCAAATGTGGCTGAATTAAAAGGTGACATTTACATTCAGCAAGGCAATAAAGAGCAAGCACGCGTAGCCTATCAAGCTGCTGTTGATGCCGGTGGATTAACGAGTAATCCCCTTTTACAAATTAAGTTAGATGACCTAGCAGTAACTAGCCCAGCGGCATAAGGTTTTAGGCATGAGAAAAATAACAACAGCAACGCTCGCTCTATGTATGGCAACCCTAATGGGATGCTCTTCAAGTGATGACGAAGAAGAACTGGTGCTTCCAGAAATAGCCAATCAATTCGAAACTGACATAGTATGGCAAGAATCTATTGGTAGCGGTGTAGAGCATTACTTTTCACGCTTATCACCCGCTGTTTATAAAGAGACAGTGTATGTTGCTAGCCGTGAAGGCCAAGTAGAAGCCTTATCACTTGCCAATGGCGATACCCAATGGGAAACCGACGTTCGTCAAGATTTATCGTTTTGGCCTTGGAGCGATAACGAAAATGCAAAATTATCAGGTGGAATATTACAAGCTTATGGTAAAATCTATTTAGGTTCAGAACATGGCTATGTCATTGCACTTGACCGTGAGACTGGTAAAGAAGTTTGGCGTAAAAAAGTACCTGGCGAATCACTCTCTAAACCCGCTGCAGGCGATGGCTTAATCTTTGTTAATTTAGCCTCAGGTAAGTTACTTGCGCTTCACCCAGATACTGGTGAAGAACGCTGGAGCTTTGAGCAAGAAGTGCCACCGCTGACTTTACGCGGTCAAAGTTCACCTACTGTGGCTAACGGTGGTGTATTGGTTGGCCTTGAAACAGGTAAGCTCAGTGTTTTAATTTCTGAGAGTGGCTACTCGGCATGGAGTGCAGAAATTGCAGTGCCTAAAGGCGCATCAGAGTTTGAACGTTTAGTTGATGTAGATACGCAGCCGATCATTAGCGGTCCATTTGCTTATGCTATTGCATACAATGGTAACTTATCAGCAGTAGATATTCGTTCAGGTAATGTTGTATGGAAACGTGAATACAGCAGCTACCGTGAAATTAGCATGGATTTGCAAACAATTTACGTTGTTGATAGTAACGGCGTTGTTTATGCACTTGATAAAGATTCGGGCATTGAACGTTGGAGCCAACCCGCTCTACGTGGCTGGTACTTAACAGGCCCAGCAGTTGCCGGTAATTATTTAGCGTTAGGTGACCAAGAAGGTAATTTGCATTGGTTAAATAAAGAAACTGGCGAGCTAGTATCTCGTGAAGACTTTGACAGCTCAGGTTTTTTTGTTGAGCCCGTTGTCGCTGACGATAAATTGATTTTATACACCCGCGATGGTGAAGTTAGCGCGGTAAAAATACCGAACTAACTGTCTACTATTAGTGTAAGGCACTAATAGTTAAATATTTTTTGTAAGGCTTCGCACTGCGAAGCCTTTTGTTGTTTTTTAAAGAGGTAGTTTATGCTTCCCGTGATCGCTCTTGTAGGGCGACCCAATGTGGGCAAATCCACATTATTTAACCGTTTAACACGTACTCGTGATGCACTCGTTGCCGACTTTCCTGGCTTAACGCGTGATAGAAAATATGGCCAAGCAAATTACGATGGCTTTGAATTTATCGTGGTAGATACGGGCGGTATTGATGGCTCAGAAGAAGGTATCGAAACCGAAATGGCTGATCAGTCATTACTAGCCATTGAAGAAGCGGATATTGTTTTATTTTTAGTTGATGCTCGCGTGGGTATGACAGTGGCTGATCAAGCTATTGCTAACCACTTACGTAAGCAAGAAAAAAAGTGCTTTGTGGTAGCCAATAAAACAGACGGCATTGATGCCGACTCAAACTGTGCTGAGTTTTACCAACTTTCACTTGGTGAAGTTCATCATATCGCTGCCGCACATGGCCGTGGTATTACTTTACTGCTTGAGCAAACTCTTCAGCCTGTTATTGCTGAGCTTGCCGCTCTTGATGAAGATGTAGCCGATGACGATGAAGAACTTATCGACTTATATCAAGAAGGTGAAGAAGATGACACCGATCACCAAGCATTTGCCGATAAACCGGTAAAGCTGGCAATTATTGGTCGTCCAAATGTAGGTAAGTCAACCCTTACTAACCGCATACTAGGTGAAGACCGTGTTATTGTATACGACATGCCAGGTACAACCCGCGACTCAATTTACATTCCGATGACCCGTAACGACAAAGAATATATTCTTATCGATACCGCAGGTGTGCGTAAACGTAAAAAAGTAAGTGACGTGGTTGAGAAATTCTCAGTCATTAAAACACTACAAGCAATTGAAGATTGTAACGTTGTGCTACTAGTGATTGATGCTCGCGATGGCATTTCTGATCAAGACTTAAGCCTGTTAGGTTTTGCGCTTAACTCAGGACGCTCATTGGTTATTGCCGTGAATAAGTGGGATGGCCTAGATAACTACGTTAAAGATCGTATTAAAACTGAGCTTGATCGTCGCTTAGGCTTCATTGATTTTGCCCGCCTACACTTTATCTCTGCTCTGCATGGTACCGGTGTTGGTCATTTATTTGAATCAGTTGACGAAGCGTATGAGTCAGCAACTAAGCGAATTAGTACTGCTATGTTGCGTCGTATTATGGACATGGCACAGGCCGACCACCAGCCGCCACTTGTTCGTGGACGTCGTGTTAAGCTTAAGTATGCGCATGCTGGGGGCTACAACCCGCCACGTATCGTTATTCATGGTAACCAAGTACATGACCTACCTGATAGCTACAAACGCTACTTAATGAACTACTACCGTAAAGCACTTAAGATTATGGGTACGCCAATCAAAATTGAGTTTAGAGAAGGCGATAATCCATTTGCAGGGCGTACTAATAAAGTAACCTTGTCGCAAAAACGTAAAATTCGCGCGTTTAGTAAAGAAAACCGCAATAAAAGCTAGGTGCTAGGTGCTAGGTGCTAGGTCAAAATTAAATAGCGTACAATAAAAGTACGCTATTTTTTTATCTAAAATAAAGTAACAGTACTCGTAAAAGGGTTATTTGACATCAAAGTGCAAAGCGTATGGTTGCCCCACATACCCTTGGTAAGCTTTCTATGTGCTGTTTAAATCATTATTCTTAAAAAATTATTTCTCCATTGTTTATATAAATAAAATAAGTAAGGAGAGCAATTAAACACACGCCTTAATGTTATAAAACCAACGCATTAATTGAGTGAACTTGTTATTATCGTAAAATAGGCACGCATATAACAATTAAAACTCTAAAAAGTGAAATTCAACATGTTTAAAAAAACAATCTTAGCTATTGCCTTAGCAGCCACCTCGCTGCCAAGCTTAGCCGACAGTAACAGCGATTTAAAAACCATTATTGATAACCACTGGCAAAACGCCAAAGCTGAAAAAATATTTTTTAGAACCGATCCTGATGGTTGGAAGCCCAACGGTACCCTACCCGATTGGAGCGAGCAAGCCATTGCTAAGCGCCAAGCTTACAACAACAGCGTACTAAAAAGCTTAGCCAGCATTGATCCTAAAACACTCAATAGCGAGCAGCTAATGAACTACCGCTTATTTAAATATGAGCGCGAAACCGAGCAGCAAAGCTACCTTTACCAAGATAAATACTTTCCGGTTAATTTTTTAAGTGGCTGGCATACTTACTTTGCAGAAGCGCCAGCTAACATGGCCTTTTTAACCCCCGAGGATTACGATGCATTTTTAGTTAGCCTTGGTGATTACCCGCGTTTTAATCAGCAAAACATTAATTTAATGAAAAAAGGCATTCAAACTGGTTTTACCCACTACTGCGAAACGTTTAAAAATTATGGCCAAAGTATTAGCGCCCATATAGTTAAACAACCTGAGAATAGCGCCTTATATGAGCCATTTACCCGTATCCCTAATACATTTAGCGCAGCGCAAAAAGAAACTTACCAAAATAAAGCTAAAACATTAATTGCCTCAAAAGTTGTGCCTGCTTATCAGCACTTTTACGACTTTTTTGAAAACGAATACATGCCACATTGTAGATCGCAGCCGGGTATTGCAAGCATCAAAGGGGGCCTTGATTATTACAAGTACACGGTTAATTACTACACCACCACTAACGCCACACCTAAACAAATACACGAACTAGGCCTTAAAGAAGTGGCGCGCATTAAAGCACAAATGCAAGCCATTATTGATAGCGTTGGTTTTGATGGCAGCTACAGTGACTTTTTAGAATTTTTAGCAACCGATGAGCAATTTTACGCAACCGATCCCCAAGACTTGCTAGAAAAGACCGCTTTTATAACCCAAAAAATGTATGGCAAACTCCCCACATACTTTGGCCATTTACCGCGTAACACCTTTACTATAAAAGGCTCAGCGAGTCGCGGTGCGTTTTATATGCCACCTGCTGATAACCGCTCGCCCGGCACTTACTTTTTAGCCTCAACTCCTAAATTGCAGCCTTTATATAATTTAGAAGCACTTAGCCTGCACGAAGCCATACCTGGGCATCATTTACAAAACGCCATTGCAATGGAGTTAGACGTTCCTGAGTTTAGACGCACTCTTAGCCACTCGGCTTTTGGCGAAGGCTGGGCACTGTATACAGAGCGTTTAGGCAAAGAAGCAGGCTTTTACCAAAGTCCATACAGTGACTTTGGTCGTTTAGGCTACGAAATGTGGCGTGCTGTGCGCTTAGTGGTTGATACCGGCATTCATGCCTTTGGCTGGAGCCGCCAAAAGGCAATTGATTATTTGGCTGATCATACCGCCTTGCCACAAAGCGCTGTGGAAGATCAAATAGATCGTTATATTTCATGGCCAGGCCAAGCGCTTTCATACAAAATGGGCGAAATTAAAATACGCGAACTTCGTGCAAAAGCCGAAAAAGAACTAGGCGCACAATTTGATATACGCAGCTTTCACGATACCATTATTGGTCAAGGTTCACTTCCTATGGCGGTACTTGAAGATGTAATTAACGACTGGATAGCACAGCAGAAATTAGCTATCTAAGATACAACGCAAACAAATTGAGAGGCGGTATTGTTACCGCCTTTTTTTAAAGCCCTATTAAACACCTTAAAACTAATCTCTGCTCGCTTTTGCTTCGTAAAATAAATGATTTTAAAAACCAGAGCATAAGTATGAAAAAACGTATTCTGTATTGGCTGCAAAATGATTTGCGCATTGACGACAACCCCATACTCAATGATTTATCACAGCAACAATGTGAGTTGGATCTTGTCTTTGTGATTAATGCGGCTTGGTTTAAAAGCAATAACTACCAACAAAAACCCTATGGCATCCATAAACAACGCTTTTTAATGCAAAGCCTATATGGGCTACAGGAGTCTGTTATAAAGCTTGGCCAAACTTTACATATTTTAGAAGGCGATCCGGTAAAGGTATTAACACAGCGTATTAATGAGCTTAGCATTGATGAAGTTGTATATAGCGAGCAAATAGGTGTGTATGAACAGCGCCAAATTAGCGCGCTTAAGTCAAAATGCACTACTGTGGTATTTAAATCTGTGATGCAAGATACTTTATATCAACAACAGCAACTGCCCTTTGAACTTGCTGATTTACCAACCGGCTTTACCCCTTTTAGAAAAAAAATCGAAGCCACTGGTATCAGTTTATCCGCAGTGCCGTTCTCAGCAAAAAGACTTCCACCGCCTATTATTTTATGTGCTAAACAGCCTATATCAGAGCCGCCAACAGGAAACCCTTTACTCCAAGGTGGACACAAAGCCGGCCTTGCGCATTGTCTACAGTACTTTTCATCAGCTTTACCAAGCAGCTATAAAATCACCCGTAATGAGTTGGATGGCTTTGATAACTCGACTAAATTTAGTAGCTGGCTGGCTTTTGGTTGTATTAGTGCCAAGCAAATTTTTTGTGCAGTAGATGCTTATGAAGCGCAGCATGGGGAAAATGAATCAACATACTGGATCAAGTTTGAATTGCTCTGGCGTGAGTATTTTAAGTGGCATGCAATTAATGTGAAGCATCAGTTATTTACTTTTAAAGGTAAAAAACAAAACTCGCCACTTACCACTTTTAGCCCGAACCGTTTTGCAAAATGGTGTCAAGGCAGTACCCCTTATCCGCTAGTTAACGCTATTATGAAAGAGCTTAACGCAACGGGCTTTATCACTAACCGTTCACGACAAATTGCAGCCAGCTGTTTGGTCAACGAACTACAACTAGACTGGCGCTATGGCGCTGCTTACTTTGAACAACAACTTATTGATTACGACGTAGCCGCTAATTGGGGCAACTGGCAATATATTGCTGGGGTTGGGGTCGATCCCCGCGGTGGGCGACACTTTAATTTGGCAAAACAAACCCAGCAATACGACCCATACGGTGAATATATTGCCAAATGGCAAGGGAATGAGCACTGCGATGCACAGTTAGATGACTTAGACGCCGCCGACTGGCCTGTGTAATAATAAAACCTCGAACATGATATTGGCTAGCTGACTCTCGTTATAAGCCCAAGGTTAAGTCTTGGGCAAGTGTGCCGCTAGGTTTTTCTACTACGCGGTTAACTTCAACCCCGTTATGCTTAACAATAAAAGTGGGGGTATATTGTAAGTCATGCGCTAGGGCAATACCTGCCTCATCCCGCTTGTCATAATCTACTGTAACAAAGGTTATTTTCGAAAGTTCAACCTGAGACTCATCGAGTAACTTTATTAATCGAGGTACTTCGCGAGCACTGTCATGACACCAGGTACCTAAAAGCACTAACACCTCTTTACCTGCTAATTTTTGCATCAATGCAACGTCTTGCGGTGTAGGCGAAAATGCTTGGTATTGCTTGGCAAATTTATCGTGATCGCTTAATAAACGCTCAGCAGTAACAGCGTCTGAGTGTAGCTTGAGCGTTGCATTCACTGCCAGTGGTAGAGTCAAAATAAAGAGTAAAATTAATTGTTTTAACATAAACCTATACCTAACTAGCTTTTAGCTACTATACCCATAATCGAGCTTAAGTGAATACATTTACTTACTTTTATCCATAAAATTATTCACTTGAGATAAAACAGCTAAGTACTCACGTTTGGCCTCTTTGTTTTGTTCTAATTTATCTAAATCACCGATTAACGTCACTAATTGCGTATGTGAATAACTCGATGTTGTTCTAAACTCGTTTGTCGCCCCCACACCACTGAGTCGTTTTCTTTCATTCATACGATAACGATCTTCATTTTTCTCGAGCCAAATATCGTTAATAAGACGAATATTGCTCTCACTGGTGGTTGTTTCTTTCAATTCCTTTTTTAGTTCGTATTGAGATATTTCAGGATTAAACTGATACACTTTTTTATCTACATTCACCTCATGAGCCTGATCAAGGGCAACCAATTCGTTATTTTTTACAGCGGTACCAATAGTGTAATTTTCTTGTTTATCATAATAATCAGGTGGGATGTCAGAGCGCTTGCCTGCTTCATAATTAAAACGTGTGCTCGCCGCTTTATCTTGAGTAACCCCAGTTAATTCTGCTGACTTTTGGTATTCTGTATTTTGACTCAGCTTTGTGGTGCTTGTTGCTATGTAATCACCTTGATCCATTGCAAAAGAGAATTTTGCATCAAAATCAGCTAACTTAGAAATCCCGTCGCCTAGGGAGTTTTTATCACTACTTCCTAGTCCTTGATAACGTGGATCACGGGTGATCATATTGTCAACCAAATCAGCTACTAGCTCGCGTCCGTTAGTAAACTGCTGTGTAGCAACCGACTCTATTTGACTATAGCGCTCAGCGGCTGATGACATACTGCTAAACGCACTTTTAAAAACAGCGAGCCCTTGTTTCATCACTTCATCACTTTTGTGACCAAACGCCGAACGTGTACTTTTCTCAGAGCTATTGAGCTGGCTATCTTCTAAGCTTTTATCGAGCGCTTTTATGTATTGTTGCATTTGGCTTTTGTCTTGCGCGCCAATGGTTGACATATCAAGCGAAAAATCAATATTGTTTTGTCCGTTTACCGATTCAAACTCGAGTAGTTGCTGCTCAGAATCCTCATCAAGGGTATAACTTAAATTAAGCTCATTATCTATTCCAAGGAGCGCTCCATCAGCTTCGGCAGTATTTCCCTCTGACGTTGAAAAATACAAATCAAAACCCGAAAGCTGTTTATTATCAAAATTGCTTAAAAAGCTTAAATCTAAATCAGTTTGGTTTGCGGGTACATAACGACTGTAAGCGCTTTGTTTAGCTTTAAAAAATTCATCCGCCATTTCACCAACACCAGAAAGTACTTGCGTTAATGCTTGGTGTTCAGTCTCAGATAAGTCGCCATCTACTTCATAACTTATGCTAAATTCGTCAGTGGTTTCGCCTGTTTCCTCATCATAACCTTGCGCAGAATGAAAGGCGATATTGATAACATCACCTTCTTTGGTTTTTACCGACAGCTCAAACCCATAGTTATCATCATCCTCATATCGCTCGCGGTTAAAAGTTTCCATAAAGGGGTCTAGCGAGCGTTCAACACGCTGCTGACTAGACGCTAAAAAGGTTTTTTGATTGAACCCAAGCTGCCCCAAGTTTGATAAAATATCGCTAGTGTTAGCATAAGCGCCCTGAATATTTTTTACCGAGCTGTTTAAACGCTCAATTAACTGATCACTACGCTCATTTTTTAATAGGCCCTCTTGCTGAGAACTGATAACCGTTCGCAGCGCAACCTCTTCACTGGAGAGTTTATAATTTGAGCCACTGGGTGCGCTGGAAATCGTGAGTAACGAGGATAATTGCTGATTAAGTATTTCATCGACTTGTTGGTCACTAAACTGACTAAGCATTTCATCAGTGATTGTTGCCGAACTTGGCGCTAAGTGAGCACGCGATTGCAAACCTGTGGGCATACTGGTTTGGTTTGAATTATTGACTGATTGGGCAAGCAACGCATTTAGGTTAGCATAATTGCCTTGTAGTTTATTAACCATGATTATCCTTAATCTTCAGTACAATACAAATACGGTATCGGCCAACGAATTAAAAGCTTTAATTCGTTTTTATTATTTAAAAATAAAGTATTTACGCAAAAAACATTCTTTAAAAGTAATTAGCAGGTTTTGGCAAGCAGCGACTTTAATATGTCTGGTACAAATTTTCGCTGCGCGGTAATGGCATAGAAGTGTTCGAAAGCATCGGGTAAACGTTGGTATTCAACTAATAGGCCTTGTTCTATTTCATCCTTTACTACAACTGATGGCAATACCGATAGTGCACCACTATCACGAGCAAGTAATCGCAGCATAGCCATATCATCAGCCTCTGCTTTTATTTTTGGCTGATATTGCCAGCGGGCACACAAAGCATTAAATGAGTCTCTAATGGCGGAGGTTTTACTGGGTAGCACCCATTGTGCACCTGTGTAACCGGTAGGAAATTGACCGCGTGTTTTTTTATCTGCTGGACCCACTATGGCTAATGGCTGACGAGATACCAACTGGCTTTGCCACAGTTGATCGTAGTGCTCAAGTCCGATGGGTTTATTGGTTAAAACTAAATCCAGTTCGTGTTCGGCCAAGCCATTTAACAGCCCATCCATACGCCCTGCAGTCAGCGAAAAGCGCACTTCGTCATTGCTCATTAAGGGATTTATAAACTCTTCGATAAAGTTACGCGAGAGCGTATTAAGCACCCCGATTGATAAATGCTGGGTTTGGGAAATCAGCCCTTTGTGAATAAAAGAAGACAGTTCTTCCCCTTTGGTGAATATATCGTTGGCGTACATTTGCACCCGCTTTCCCATATCGGTTAATGCGAGTGTGCGGCCTTTACGTTCAAATAACTCAATATTAATGGTGTGTTCTAATTGTTTTATTTGCGTAGAGAGCGCTGACTGCGACAAATGCAGCTCTTTCGCCGCTTGGGTTAAGTTACCAATACGAGCAACCGACCAAAAATAATATAAATGATGATAATTTAAACGGCTCATTATTGTTCTCTTTTATAGAACGTTTATATGCATTATATCTATTTTTATTTAGTTATATAGTTTGTCATACTCCAATAACTAAATAAGGAGCACTGAATGAGCGAGTATATTATTTCGTTGTTATTACTAATGATGCCATTAAGCACATTCTTAGCGGCGTGGTTAATTGGCCGACAACCTTGTGCCTCAAATGGCAATGTACTGTTTAAAGTGATGCTACTAAATAGTGTTGCATTTATCAGTGCCGTTGCACTTTATCGTATTTATGCCTTTGATTTACTGAGTTTCTTATCGCTCTCAGTGACCCGCGCCATTATGCTAGGACTAATCCTGTTCATAACGCTGATATTAATTCGGTTTTGCAAACACTATATGCAAGGTGAGCCACGCGTAAACTACTTTTGGCGATGGCTATTACTTACCATCACTGCCGTATTAGTTGTGGTTATGAGCAACCACTTAGCGCTATTTTGGCTAGGCTGGGTGGCGATAAGTTTAGCACTGCACAAACTATTAATGTTTTATCCTGAGCGCCCTCGTGCGGTACTCGCCGCTCATAAAAAGTTTATTGTGGCACGTGTTGCCGAATCCTTATTACTCGTCGCATTTATTATTTTATCGGTTACTCACAATAGCCTATACATTAGCGATATCACTACTTTTTATCACACCACCACACTACCGCTATCTTTGGCTGAACAACTCGCGGCCTTTTTAATCGCTTTTGCAGCTTTAATCAAATGTGCTCAGTTGCCTATGCATGGCTGGCTAATCAAAGTGGTTGAAGTACCCACACCGGTGAGCGCTTTATTACATGCCGGAATCATTAATTTAGGAGGCTTTTTATTAATTTTATTTGCGCCTTTGTTTATTCAAGCTAGCGCAGCACAATGGTTAATTTTAATTATTGCTGGTTTAACCACAGTGATCAGCGCATTAATAATGACTACCCGAATAAGCGTTAAAGTAAGGCTTGCTTGGTCTACTAGTGCGCAAATGGGATTAATGCTCATAGAATGTGCGCTGGGATTATTTGAACTGGCTCTGCTTCACCTTGTTACTCATTCAACCTATAAAGCCTTTGCATTTTTAAACTCAGGCAACGGTGTAAACGAAGATCTGATTCGCCGCCACATTCCAAAACAATCACCCACGTGCTTTGCTTGGTTAATGGGGGCATTGGTGTCGATTACCCTAGTTAGCGCTGCTTGGACCATTAGCGGCTATCAAGGCGCGGTCAGTGTGTGGCTACTTTTAGCATCGGCTTTAACTATTTTACTGGCCAACCAACATGGCGCTTCTAGCGTGCAAACTTACAGTAAAAAACTGCTAGTCGCACTATTAGTTGTTATTAGTTATGTGGTTGCTAAAAATATATTTACTTTAGCACTAGAGCTTGAGCAGTGGCGCGAAGCTGCATTTAGCCTCGCCGATAGCTGGGTAATAGCCCTTATTTTAACGTTAATGATTGCCAGCTACTTTTTACGCTACCAGTCTTGGCGACCACAGGTTAAATCACTTTCCACCCTATTATTTGCAGGTTTGTATTTAGATGAGTGGTTTACGCGGTTAACCCTAAAAATATGGCCGATAAATTTACCTAATAATGGCCACACCGATTTAAAAAATCATGCAGCTGGAATCACCGTTGAGGAATCAAAATGAGCAATCAAACGCATTCAAATCACACGGCTTTATCGTTAAGTGACACTGAAAACAACATACTTAATAAAGTATGCGGTTACATAGCACCAAACTGGCCTTTAGATCAGATGATTGCCGTTAACCCATTTTGGGAAATGCGCCACCTGCCTATTGAAGATGTAAGCGCACGCATTGATACCTTATGTAATGCCAATATGCTAATGCCTAAAGACTTTTATCAGCACAAGTACGACAACGGCATTATTACTGATAACCACTTAGCCGATGCAGCCAAGTTACTTAACAGTCACTTTACGCATGAGCAACTCATACAAACCCTTCACATTGATGTTCCTTTAGTGGATTGGCACAACATTGCAGATTTACTCGACCAGCAGCGCAATAAACATAAAATGGCTTGGCATGATGAAATTACCCATCAATTGAGCCAGTTTTGTGCCGCGCATTATCAGCAGCTTGGCCCAATGCTTCATGGTGATGACACATCACCACAATCACCTTTATATCGCCATTGGTTAACCGTTATACAAGCGGATAAAGGCATTAGTATTGTAATGGATGAAAAGCATTTAAATGGCTACTTTAAACAACTGCCCACTTGCGCTGATGAACTGATTGCACTAACACTCTCAACGCTTAACATAGATAACGACTCGTTAGAGTTATACGCGCACTCATTGCTCTTAGATATTAACGGTTGGGCATCGTGGTTGGCGTATTTGCGATTCCAAGGCCAACTTTACGCTAAACCCAAAGATGATATGAAACAGCTACTGGCCATGCGAATGGCATGGGACTTGGTTATTTGGCAGTATCTGGCAGATCATGATAGTGCTTCATTTAAACAACTACAAAGTCAGTGGCAGCAAGAAAAGTCACTCGTAGTTGAGCGCCTGCATGCACACAAATTAGCACAAAAGCCATTATGGGTGTGGGCAAAAGCACTGGAGCTAAGCTATCAATACCCGCTTAATCATGCACTGCAAAGCGCCACTAAAACCCCAGTGAACAACGCTCAATTACAAGCGGTGTTTTGTATTGATGTACGCTCAGAGGTTATTCGCCGCGCGCTTGAATCGCAAAGTAAAAATATAGAAACCTTCGGCTTTGCCGGTTTTTTTGGATTGCCACTAGAATATCAAGAAAATGGTAGTGCTATTACTCGCCCACAGCTCCCTGGGCTACTTAAACCGGCTATACATGCCACGCAAACTCACAGAGACGCTACACTTGAAGCATCACGCCAAAATAGTGCTACATGGCAAAGTTGGTCAAAATCAGCCCCCTCATCGTTTTCTATGGTTGAATCAGCAGGCTGGCTGTATGCATTTAAATTAATAAAAAATACCTTTTTATCTAAAGGTAAAGCTAAAAAGTGCGCAACCACCAACTGGCAATTAACACAAAACCAGCAACAACTGACCCTAAAAGACAAAACCGACTTAGCTCAAAAAGTGCTTAACACCTTAGGAATAAAAGAGTTTGCGCCGCATGTTATGTTGGTGGGCCACGCCAGCCATACAACTAATAACTTGCACAGCGCTGGCCTAGAATGTGGGGCCTGTGGAGGGCAAAGTGGCGAAGTTAATGTACGCGTGCTAGCAAACTTACTAAACGATACCCAAGTGCGCCAAGCGCTTAAAGAGCGAGGGCTAACACTGGCACAGAGCACGCAATTTATTGCCGCTATTCATAACACAACCACGGATGTCATCACCGCTTACGATACCGAGCTTAATGACAATCTAAAAAAATGGCTAACCGTTGCCACGCAAACCGCTCAGCAAGAACGTTTAATAAATATCGACCCACAGTTAGTTAATAAAACCGCAGATGAAATTAACCATGCTTATCATCAACGTGCCCGCGATTGGTCGCAAGTACGCCCAGAATGGGGGCTTGCTAATAACGCCGCCTTTATTGTTGCACCACGAGCATGGACTCGCAGTGTTAACTTACAAGGACGCTGCTTTTTACATGATTATGAATGGGAAAACGATAACGAATTTGCGGTATTAGAACTGATCATGACCGCCCCCATGATAGTAACCCATTGGATCAATAGTCAATATAATGCCTCGGTTACCGACAACCATAAATACGGCAGTGGTAATAAAATACTCCACAATGCAGTTGGCGGTAATATTGGATTATTTGAAGGTAATGGCGGTGACCTTCGTATTGGCTTAGCCATGCAATCACTGCACAACGGGGATAAATGGATGCACGAACCGATTCGCCTTAATGTATATATTGCTGCACCGCAATCTGCAATCGCGGCAATTTATAACAAGCATACGATGGTGAAGGAGCTGATTGATAACCATTGGCTCACTCTCATTCGCTGGGGCGATGATAATACTCTCGAGCAGTTCGAAAATGGATATTTCTCAACTATTTCAGCCTCTAATGAACAAATATAAGCTATGCCAAAGATAGTCATTGCCACGAAACATAAAAAAGCACCTTTAGTGGCCCCTGCTCTAGAGCCACTTGGTTTTAAGGTATTCACTACTGATTTATTTGATACCGATACACTTGGGATGTTTAGTCACGAAGTACAACGTCATGGCAGTGCCAACACAGCGGCACTGACAAAAGCTCAGCGCGCATGTGAACTCACAGGCGAGCAATTTGGGCTTGCAGCTCCCTCAGCTAATCGCTACAAACAACTAAGCCCAATAAACACAGCCCATGTTATGCGCGATTTAAATGGCCGAATTAGTGCGGTATTAGAGGGTGGTCAATGTGATGTGGGTATTGAATCGACCATTGTTGATGCCAGCTCAGAGCAGTTACGCATATTACGCCCAGGGCCAATTTCAGCAGCTGATATTTTGCAAAAAACCGGACTGCATGTCAGCACGCCACATTCACATAACGAAGTGGTACCGGGTAATGTAAAAGCGCATTATCAGCCTCATGCACCAGCCATGTTGGCTAATACTGAAGATTTCGCTAAAATTTTAAGTGAAAACTCTCAGGGTAAAGGTCACTATTTAATCTATTCGACTCAAGTGCAACAGCAATTATTAGCGAGCGACATTCCATCCGAACATATTACTAAGCTCAGTGCTTGCCCTGTTGAGTATGCTAAAAACATGTATAAAACGCTGCATTATATCGATAAGACAACACCGATGAATATTTATATCGAAAAGCCGCCAGTAAGCAGTAAGTGGGGGGCTGTGAATGACCGCCTTAGCCGTGCCACCACAGTATTTGCAGGATAAGTTAATTAACCGTTAGGTATTCAATAACAGTGGCTGCTGCCATTGGTTTATAAAAGTAATTCCCCTGAAAACGTTTACAGCCAATATCCACTAACATATCAAACTGTGCCTGTTCTTCCACGCCTTCAGCTATAACACTTAAGTTATGGCTGTTGGCAATGGCAATAATACTTTGCACCATACTATTTGATTTAGAGTCCACCAAAATATCATCTACAAAGCTTTTATCTATTTTCAGTTCATCTATAGGTAAGCGCCTTAATAAACTTAGTGATGAATAACCTGTACCAAAATCATCCATCGAGAAGCGTATCCCTCTAGATTTTAAGCTATTTATCGTATCAATCACATGCTCAATATTATCCATAAAGAGGGATTCTGTTATTTCTAAAATGATACTGTGTGGAGCTACATTGTGCGTCTCTAAACTGTGTAATAATGTAGGAATAAATACACTACTTTGAAATTGCATTACTGAAATGTTTATTGCCAATTCAAGAGGGGGATCGCTGTGTTGCTGCATTTTTGCAAACTCACCAATAGATCGCGCTAAAACAAAGTCACCAATTTTAAAAATTAAATCACTTTGTTCTGCAATAGCAATAAACTCAGCGGGAGATACCATACCAAGCTCATCATCCTGCCAACGAATAAGTGCTTCAATAGCATGAATTTTACCCTGCTCATTTACTTGGCACTGATGCACCATAAACAATGACTGCTCGTTTAACGCCATATTAAGCCGCTCTTCTACTTTTAAACGGCGCAAATAAGCTTGTTTAATATCTGCATGGTAATGGCACAGCCATTGCCCTGTATCTTTTGCCCATTGATTAGCCAAATGCGCACTGCGGACCAGCTTACTTTTGGTTATACCATGCTCTGGGTAGTTGGCCACACCAACACTCATATTTAAAGGACGTTCGGTATTTTTGGTTTCATATTGTTCAATAGAAGATGCTAATATTTGTTCAAAAGCGCGCCTATTTTGCTCATCCGCTAAATGCGGTGTAATAATGCAAAACTCATTACCACTGTTTCTAAAAACTAGGTATGGAGCTGCGAATGTAGCTTGCAACATTGCGGCATAGGCTTTAATTGCCTTATCGCCATACTCCATACCAAAGCGATTATTCATTGAGCGTAAATTGGTAATGTTTATGATTGCTAGACTAAAAGATGTGTCTTTTTTTTCTTCAAAGCTATCACGCAGTGCTTTTCGATTGGGTAACTTTGTTAAATCGTCGTTCCGAGAAAGGTAAAACAGTTCATCAACTCGTTTTTGCTCAGCACGAGCAATAAACCTAAAACCAAAATATAAGAGCGTACAAATTAGTAAATAGATTAAAAAGTACCAGCATACCTTCCAATAAAAAACGCTTTTTATTGGCTGCATTGCCCGATTTGAGAGTGTCCATAATTGATAGCGATTATCAAATTTTGCAGATGTTAAATAAGGCTTACCACCTACATGTGTATCAATAGTAAACACCTCTTCTGAGGATTTAAATATTTCTTTATCCTTGCCCGTTTGCTTTATCAAAGCATTATCAGATAACCCTAATGCCTGCTTAATTTTGGTTTTTGTATAGCTAGCTATATCTGCATTTTTTACGGAAATGTATTGAATAAAACCATCGATTTCTCTTGCTAGCATTATGTAATCGTCACTATTACTTTGCAAAATATTGAGGTACTTAGCGCCTCTTGATACCGCCATCCCTGCAGTCATTACGGCAATTACAGTGCCACTTTTGTCTCGTAATGACTTTCTTATTGGAATAACCCATTCTTGTAACGATTGATTAAAATAAGTTTGCCCTAACACCATCTTGTCTGAGCTAAGGGTTTGTGAAAAAGTTTGGCGGTTTTTTTCATTTTCTTTCAGATTAATCATTGTTGAGGCATTTAAATTTGAGCTGTAGTAAATAATTTCCCCTTGGGGATTAAACAGTCCAAAGCCTAATAACACAGGGTTTTCTAGTAAAATATTGTCGAGAAGTTTAATTGTTGATGTTTTTTCGGTTAAGTTATTGTTTGAAAGGATGTCTCTGCCAATTAGATCCAGCATAAGCTCTTTATTTCTAAGGGTACTTTTAAGTGCTTGCGCAGAAAACTCGACACGGTTTTGGGAGCTTGTGCGGTATTCTTTTTCGATATTTCGCCATTCATAAGCCAACAAAACGCTTAATAGGACTAGACCGCCCAATAGCAAAAAACAAAAGAGTTTCCATAAATTATTTTTTATTAGTGCCATCTAATTTCTCACAACCCGTTTGGTAGTGTGTTATGTATTCGGGCCCTTAAATGCACTTTATGGCTAGCTTGGTTTATTTTCAAGCTATTTTATTGCAAAGTTGACAAAAACACATAAATAAATGACCACTATTTAACATTAAAAATAAAATAAATTAACAATAAAGTTGGTAAGTGTTTTATTTTATTGTTAAGACAAGGCTCGTATACGTTTGAACCCCGTAAACTGTATTTACGTTTATCGCAGAGATTATTGAGCGACTATTATAGTTTAGTTATTAAATATAATATTGATTTAAAACAATAGCTTTAGTTATAAACTGCAAGCCAAATTAACCCTTGCATCAAGCGCTTTAGTTTAGTCACAATTTTGCAATAATCATCAGTGATAATAGCTGCATTATTAGTCAACAAAGCTTTATAAGACCCTCATGAGCGAATCTATGGTGCAATTAACCTTTGCACTACCGTCATTTGAAGATCCTATGTCTGCGGCAATGAGCCACAGCATGGAATTTGAAACGCTATCGCAGGATGCTAACAGTCAGCATCAAATCACACTGCAATGCGTTTTACCTGAAGCGGCCCATGAAAGTGATATTATTTCACTAAGCGCAACTTTACCAAATGCACGAGCGGCTCAATACTACACAGAAAAAACACTCAATTTATCTGATTTAGAACAAAGGCGAGTCAACCTGACTTTGAGTCAAATAGCACATAGTCATGATTTTGTGATGCAAATGATTTTGCATGGTAAACACGGCACGTTAAAAAATAGTTTGCAGTTTGATATGCATATTAACCAATTTGGTAGAGGTTATACTGCACCTGCAACTTATTTAGCACCGCCTAAGCCGCATCGGGTACGTCAGTATTTCGCTAATATGGGAACAGCTTTACTTTCGTTTTTTTAGTTATTGGCGCACAATTTTCTATTGATTTTATTACTCAATCAGCAAAGCTCACTTTACCCATAGTGATATCTAAAATACCTTGGTTGTTATTATTTAAGCTTTGACGTTGCCCTGCCAAACATTCATTTGCCAAAATAGCAAACAGCACGGCCTCTTTGGCATCAGGATTTACGCCTAAACTCTCGGTGTTTTTGAACGCCTTAATGTTTGGGCAATGTATTAGTAATTGCTCCATTAATAACGGATTATGAATACCTCCACCACTGGCATACACTACACAGTCTTGAGTATGTTGAGCACAGCCATTTAACGCCTTAGCAATCGTAGTGGCAGAAAGGGCATTTAAAGTCGCTAAAACATCTTCGTGATTTAGTCTTTGTGTCGTTGAATGCATTTGTGCCGCCCGTAAATAAGCTAAATTAAACACCTCAGGTCCGGTTGTTTTAGGCAGTGGTAATTTAAAAAACGCGTTATCTGTAAGCGCAGCAAGAAGCTTTGTATTCACTTTACCAGCTTTGGCAAGTTTAGCTTCCTCATCATAATGCAGCCCTTTAAAATAATGCTGTACATAAGCATCCATAATAGTATTGCCAGGGCCAATGTCAGAGCTAAAGACCGCTCCAGTATCGCCGTTTTTAGGTAAAAATGTTAAATTAGCAATGCCCCCCATGTTGAGTAAAATACGATTTTCATTTGGGCTGGCAAAAAACAAATAATCTCCATACACAGCTAATGGTGCGCCTTCACCACCAGCAGCAATATGCTTTTGCCTAAAGTCACCTACCGTGGTAATGCCTGTAGTAACTGCTATTTGATCACTGTCACCAATTTGTAGCGTGCCATTGTTAAAATCGTGGTGGTTATGTTGGGATTGCGGGCAGTGATAAATAGTTTGCCCGTGACTGGCTATTACATCAATATCGGCTGGATTTACTTGCCACAGTGCTAAACACTGATTAACCATAGCACCATGGAGTTTACCTACCCACGGATGTAACAAAGTCAGCACTTCTAAATCGCATTCGCGCTTAGCAAACACCTGTTTTATTTTAGTTTTATACTCGTCGTTGTACTCAACCGTGGTGAATTTTAATACCTCTATTTGGGTATGCAAACCCGCTCCGGTTATTTTACATAGCGCCACATCTAAACCATCTAAAGAGGTACCACTCATTAGGCCAATAATTAATCGACTGGACTTTTGAGCGCTGTTATAAAGGGCGGCGATATGAGGATGCATAGTGACTCTGTGTAGGTACTTTTTACTATATTTTAAAAGAGTTTAAAGCAAAGTTATAGCTGTATACACTTTAATTTTAAAAAGATAGGTTCATTGTTTAAACGCCTAAAGCTTGCTAGGTTATTGGTTGATAATAATAAACTTATTTACCATATGATGATTTTACGTGAGTTCAAGCAACACGATACCTTTCAAATAGTAACCATTTTGAACGTTCAGCAAGTAGCACGCTATTTATCCTCTAAAATTCCATTTCCGTATACGCAGGCAGATGCGAATTGGTGGGTAAACCAGGGAGCAAAATGTGGCATCATTAAAGCCATCGAAGTTGACGGTCTGTGCGTTGGGTGTATTGGTATTACCCTTGGTGAATTTGAGTATAGCCGCAGTGGCGAAAATAGGCTATTGGCTTAGTTAGCAATATTGGGGGCAAGGTATTATCACCCAAGCCATTCTAAAGAAGTGTTTAAAAGTACTAATTTAAACCGTATTTATGCGGCTGTATTGCTGGTAATGCTGGCTCAATGAAGGCGTTGCTTAAAAGTGGCTTTAATACCGAGGCTATTTTAAAACAAGCAATTTATAAAAATGGTCACTATTTTGATAGCTATATATTTAGCATGCTAAAAACAGAGTAATTATTCTAATTAAATGTTGGCAAAGGTTGAATTAACCCCCTCTCGCCCAAAGCTCGTGTATCAAGGTACAAATTTTATCTGCCTATCCGCGCATTATTGTTGAGCCGTGTATTGTTTTAAAGCTTAAACATTCGGTAATAGGTGGTTTTTTCACTTTATTTTGGAGATTTTTATGTCTACAACTAGCCGTCAATTTACTTTAGCCTCGCGCCCACATGGCGCCCCTACCAATGAAAACTTTGAATTTAAAAGCAAAGAGCTTCCATCGTTAAAAGAGGGCGAAGTACTGCTGCGTACAATTTACTTATCACTAGACCCCTACATGCGTGGCCGTATGAGCGATGCTAAATCGTATGCCGACCCCGTCGAAATTGGTGATGTAATGGTTGGTGCAACGGTGTGCCAAGTAGAAACATCTAAAAACAATAAATTTAGCGAAGGCGAATGGGTATTAGCGTACACAGGTTGGCAAACTTACGCCATCTCAAATGGCGAGGGCTTAATGTCATTAGGTAAAGAGCCAACAAACCCTTCATACGCATTGGGAATTATGGGTATGCCTGGCTTTACCGCCTACATGGGTTTACTCGATATTGGCGCCCCTAAAGCAGGAGAAACCGTGGTCGTTGCTGCTGCAACAGGGCCTGTCGGTGCAACGGTTGGCCAAATTGCTAAAATTAAAGGCTGTAAAGTCGTAGGGGTTGCCGGTGGCAGCGAAAAATGTGCTCATGCCGTTGAAAAGCTAGGCTTTGATGCCTGTATTGATCACAAAGCCGATAACTTTGCCGAGCAATTAGAAAAAGCATGTGACCAAGGCATTGATGTTTATTATGAAAATGTGGGCGGAAAAGTGTTTGACGCCGTATTACCTTTGCTTAATACCTCAGCGCGTGTGCCTATCTGTGGTTTGGTATCGCAATATAATGCGACCAGCCTGCCTGAGGGACCAGACCGAATGGGCATGTTAATGGGACAATTACTAACTAAGCGCATCAAAATGCAAGGCTTTATTATTTTTGATGATTATGGCCACCGCTATGACGAATTTGCACAAGACATGCAAAAATGGCTACAAGACGGAAAAATTCAATACCGCGAGCATCTGGTAGAGGGCATTGAAAACACCATCAATGCATTTAACGACATGATCAGTGGGAAGAACTTTGGTAAAACCGTAGTAAAGATTAACAGCCCACTATAATAACATTCAGGCTGTGTTGTAATTCAACACAGCTCAATAAGGAAGAAAATGATTAAACTACACCATTTAAATAAATCTCGCTCTAAACGTATTATTTGGTTACTAGAAGAGCTTGAGGTCGATTACGAAATTGTTGCTTACCAACGTAACACTGAGACTTTTTTAGCCCCTGATGAGCTTAAAAATGTGCATCCGCTGGGTAAATCGCCAGTTATAGAAGACGACGGCTTAGTGATTGCCGAGTCTGGCGCTATCACAGATTACCTGATCACTAAATATGGCAAAGGTAAATTTGCCCCAAAAGCAGGCACCCCTGATTACGTTGACTACCAGCAATGGTTACACTTTGCAGAAAGCTCAGCAATTTTACCGCTTTTACTTAAAATGTTTGTGCAAAAAGATGGCGCTAAAACCCAGTTTTTAGAAGGCTATGCTGATGCTGAAACCGCTAAAGTGATTAGCTACTTTAACAGCCGTCTTGAAGGCAAACGTTATTTAGTGGGCGAAACCCTAACCGGTGCCGATTTTATGATGTCGTTTATTGTTGAAATCGTTAAAAATGCAGGCCAGCTTGCGCACTTTAAACACCTTGTAAAGTATGATGAGCAATTACAAAGCCACGAGAAGTTTCATACGGCTAATGAGCTAGAAGCTAAATACGATTAATTAGCTTAAGTACAAAACACAGATAAACCAAAGGAGCTTTTTAAGCCTCTTTTTTTGTACGTATGTTTTTATTATGCCAATCCGCATAATTAAGTGATCTATTTTGAGGATGGATAAACGTGTTGATAGCAAGGCAAAAAATTCGCTATTTAGTTGTTCTAAATGAGAATTTTTTAACGCAAATAGTGGCACGTTTAACCCCTGAAAACGATTAAGTATTATTACGGATTGGTATTAAATACCCGCTATTTCGCGCTCTGTAATACACTCATTTGAGGCCATTTCAAACTCGCGGCACGTAAGTGGGCGGTTTTCGTAAATAGAGCACATTAGCGTGTTACGATCGAGTGCTTCACACCAGCCATCATCAGCGCGTTTCATTACTTCACTGCCCCATTTATCATAGGCAATAAAATTAAATGGCACTCCAGTGTCGGTCACTATGCGTACTTCTAATTGGCAGCAACATGCTTGGCAATTAGCACAGGTTACGGGCTCTGGCGTTGAGTTTATATTTTTAACGGGAATAACGGTGTGCGACATAGTGGCTTACTTTTTAGGATAAGCCACTAGGATACAGGAACTACGATCAATTGCACTGCAGTAATGTCGCTTTTATTTCGCTGTAGCGCTGCTGCTCGCACAGTGCAAAACCACTTAGTTGACGTACTTTATTACGCGCAAACAGTGGCACGCTCATTCCCGCTAAAAACCGGCATTGGGTTTCAATGCCCACATTGTGCACGCCTTTAGTTGCCATGTGGGCTAAAAACTCATCGACCTTTTGGCATATAAGCGCTGTATCAATCGTTGCAGGGGGAATTGAATATTCAAGCTTAACCGAATCCCCACGACACACCGAGCAATGTCCACACTGCTGTGGCGCATTCGCATCATCAAAATAACGGGCTAAGTTATAGCTTAAGCAAGATTGCAGCTCAAAAAAGCGCACCAAAGCAGCAATCCGTTTTATTTCCGCTTGCTCTTTATCGGTAAAATAATCGTGTAACTGCTGGGCAAGTGCAGGATTATTAATCACCTCGCTATGCACTTTGTACACGTGAGTAATACGTTTGGTTTCAAGCGTGATAAGGTTTTTTTCAGCTAAATAATCAAGCGCGGCTACCACACGTTTACGGTCAACCTGCGCGGCTTGCGTTAGGGAGTCAAAATTAAGTGTACCCCATATTTTTTTAAAGTCGGTATGACTAAATATTTGTGTTAAAAAAGCTTGGCGCTGCTCATCAAACTGGCTAAGCAACTCATTTTTATCAACCAAAAATTTATACTTAAAATCGGCATAATAGGCATACTGCGGCGTTATTGCGCCTTGCATTTCAAGCTGTACCAGCAAGGTTTTAAGGGCAAGCTGGCGAATATTACTCTCGCTTGAAAGGCTATATTCTTGCATTTCCCATTGCTGTTGAGCTTGGCGAATATCGTTAATAACATATTCAATACCGCTGAGCTCTGGAGTATCGCCGTAAATAAAGTTTTCTACTGTATTTAAGCCATCTAAATTAGCCAGGGTATAACAATTTGATGGGTTGCCGTCACGCCCTGCGCGGCCAATTTCTTGGCTGTAGTTTTCTATTGATTTAGGTAAATCGTAGTGAATTACAAAGCGTATGTCTGATTTATCAACCCCCATACCAAAGGCAATGGTAGCAACCACTACATTTATTTTGCCTGCCATAAAATCGTCTTGAATTTGCCCGCGTAGGGTATCTTCAAGCCCTGCATGATACGCCACTGCTTGTAGGCCCTGCGCGCTGAGCATATTAGCCACTTGCTCAGCACTTTGCTGCAGCGTGACATACACAATACCGGGGCCGGTTTGCGCACGGACAATTTTAGTAAGCTCATTGTTTTTATCCGCCGTTTTAACACTCAGCACATTTAAATCTAAATTAGCGCGATAAAACCCCGTTTGCACAATACATTGTGGCTCAATAGCAAAGCGCTCGGCCATATCGCGTTTTACTTTTTTAGTGGCGGTAGCGGTTAATAGTAGCACTAACGGAATATTTAGCTCTTCACGGTAACGAGGTAGTTTTAGGTAATCGGGTCTAAAGTTATGCCCCCATTCAGATATACAATGCGCTTCGTCAACAACCAACATAGAAAGCGCCACTTGGCTTATAAACTCCCTAAAGCGTTCGTTTTTAAAGCGCTCAACCGACACCATTAACACTTTAACTTTACCACTTCGTACGTCGTTCATTACAGTGCTACTTTGCATTTGGTCTTGGCTTGAGTCGAGGCTGGCGGCATAGATGCCTTTGCTATTTAAAAAGCTAATTTGATCTTTCATCAAGGCCAATAACGGCGATACCACCAGCGTTAAATGCGGTAAATGTAACGCGGTGAGTTGATAGCACAACGACTTACCCGATCCTGTAGGAAATATTGCCAGTGATGATTGGCCATTTAGCAGCTGCTCTATGGTTTGTTGTTGCCCTGCTCTAAACTGATTAAAACCAAAATGTTGCTCAAGAGACTGAACTAGCGAGGTACTCATAAAAGCGTCCTTTTTATGTCGGTGCCCATAAATGCTGTAAATGCGCAGTAGATGAAATATTTGCATATCAGTATACATTAAATGACGTGATTTATTGCTGACATATCCTTTAATTAGGCGCACACTATAGCCCCATAAAAACGTGCTTTGCCAAAATAATTTTTTGATACCCAAGTCATTTTAAAAATCAACGTACAGAAATTGCTTCGGTATATTATTTTTAAGGGCATTGTCATGGATATAACCATACCAAAAATCGTCATCATCGGCGGTGGCGCTGGTGGGCTGGAGCTAGCAACTCAATTAGGGCACAAATTAGGAAAGAAGCAACACGCAAATATATTACTCATCGATAAAAATCGCACTCATATATGGAAACCGTTATTGCACGAGGTTGCAACTGGCTCTATTGATGCCGATTTAGATGGGGTTGTTTACTCCGCGCATGCTGCCAAACATCACTATAACTTTCAACTTGGTACCTTTTGCAATCTCGATAACAACAATAAAACCATCACCTTAAGCCCATTATTCGATGAATTAGGGCATCAAATTTTACCCAAACGCACCGTTCATTTCGACTACCTAGTTATTGCCATTGGCAGTGTGAGTAACGACTTTAATACGCCAGGCATTAAAGAGCATTGTTTTTACCTCGATTCAAACCAACAAGCAGAGCGCTTTCAACACGCGCTGCTGGATAACTTTACTCGCCTTCATCAAGACGACGACCCATTACACTCATTAAATATCGCCATTGTTGGCGGTGGAGCAACTGGGGTTGAGCTCTCGGCTGAGCTGTATCATGTTTCTGATTTACTAAAAATATACGGTTTAACCAATATGTCGGCTAAGCGTTTACATATTCATCTGATTGAAGCGGGTCCCAGGATTCTTCCGGCGCTGTCTGAGCGAATTGCCAGTTCGGCCAAGCGTGAGTTATTAAGATTAGGCGTCACCGTACGAGAAAACACCCAAGTTAAACAAGCAACCGAACATGGCTTTATCACCAATGATGATGAGCAAATAAATGCGGATATTATGGTGTGGGCGGCGGGCGTAAAAGCACCTGACTTTATTAAAGAGCTGGGTATTTTTGAGCTGACTCGTAATAACCAAATAAAAGTAAACGAGTACTTACAAAGCAACCTTGACCCACAAATATATGTGCTCGGTGATTGCTGCGCGTTTACGCAAGATGATGGTACGCAAGTGCCGCCACGCGCACAATCGGCACATCAAATGGCACAATGCGTTGAAAAAAACTTAATCGCCACATTACGTGAGCAGCCCCTTAAAAAATTCGAGTATAACGACCATGGCTCACTGGTTAATTTATCGCGCTACAGCACAGTAGGCAGCTTAATGGGTAACCTAACCAGTAATAGCTTTTTTATTGAAGGTAAAATTGCCCGCTTTATGTATATTTCATTATATAGAATGCATCAGCGCGCTATTCATGGCAGTGCCAAAACCTTTGCTTTGTGGCTCAGCGAAAAAGTGCTGCGTGTTGTGCGTCCTAAAATGAAGCTGCACTAGCCAAAATTAAAGACAGTGGTAATTTAAATTACCACTGTCTTTAATTTTTAATATTAGCTATATAAAGTACACAAAAATTTTAAGGAAACAGCCTATGTCGGATAAAACGCTTATTTTTAATTTTGATGGTACCGGCAGTGAACCCCGAGACGCAGATCAGTTTAGTACAGAGCATTTTAAAGAAGACGCCAGTATTTCTAATATTTTAAAACTACACTTATTGCTCGGTGGTAAACTTGATGATTCTCCCACCACCCCATTTTCCAAACAGTTAAGTTTTTATTACCAAGGCATAGGCACTAAAGGTAGTCGTTTAAAACGAATTTTAAATCAAGCACTCGCCCCACGTTCAGACGATGTAGCCAGCATTTTAAATCAAGCTATTAATGATTTTAAACAGCATTATCAAAGCGGCGATACTGTGTTACTTACCGGTTTTAGCCGAGGCGCTGCATTAGCGCGGCGATTTGCAAAGTGCTTAGAGCCACTCATACATGAAAAGGTGTATTTATGTGTGTTTGATACAGTGGCCTCAATTGGCATGTCAAAGGTGAGTAAAGCCACTTGGGGTGCAGAGCATGTTATTTTTGAAAATCACACCATTGCCAGTAATGTCTCTGAGGCGCTGCACTGTGTAGCGCTTGATGAAAAACGTCGCGCCTTTGAACCGACCTTAATGAACCAGCAAGCTAACATTACCGAGCTGTGGTTTGCAGGAGCCCATTCCGATGTGGGAGGCGGCTACTATCGCGATGGACTTGCCGATATTTGCTTGCGTTATGCACTTGAGTGGCTCATTGCTCAGCCACTGTCAGTTTCATTGCTAACCAGTCATGACATCGATTACGAAAACCTTTTACCTGAGAGTAACTTGGTTGCCCAAGACGATGTGACTGTTATTCCCGATCCCCTGGCGTTAAGTCATCAGCAAAATTACTTTTGGCTAAACCCATTTTTTAAACTTGTTGATAGGCAGTGCTGTGTATTAATTGACGATGAAATCAGCCACGCCGCCCCATTAATACATCACAGTGTTGCACAGCGAATTAATAAACTAACCAGCTATCGTCCTGAATCATTAAAAAACTTACATTATAAAATGATTTACAGCGACGACAGCACGTTAAACTTTATGGGACTCAGTGCCCATATAATGCTAGGCAACCAAAATATGAGTTTACTTAGCATAAACCAAAGCCAAGATGTGATGGTATATGCCAGTGAAGCCTACAACGCCACCGGCTTAATGCTTGCCCAAGGTGCGACCTACCGTTTTACACCTTATCCTAATCAATATTGGTATGACGATGGTATAAAGTGCTCTCCTTCTGGGTGGCATCGCGATAACGTGCAGCTCGGCGTTAAAGAAATTCCCATGGCATTACTTGAGCCATTTAGACGTTTAGCTACAGCGCAGTGGTTTAGTTTAATCGGCACGATTGGTCAAAGCGATGAACACGCCTTTGAAATTGCCGAAGGCGTTGAAATAACCATTAAAAAATCAGGAGAATTTTGCCCATTTGCTAATGATTTAAGTCGTTTTTATGGTGCGAATGCCGGTAGGATTAAACTTAAAGTAACGCGATTGGGCTGATAATCAGTGCACTTTATACTGCAAAGTGCACTGAGCTAGGGATAGCTGGTGGAGGTTATTGCTTTTTCATTTTATGGCCTTTCACGGCATAAAATAATATGAATAGATAACAAGGTAACAACACCGAGTAGCCTGTTTGTAACGAGGTAAAGCCACCCAGTGGCCCCCATAATTAAAAGCGCAGAACCAGTACTAGTAAGTTTACCCAATCCTGATAACGCTAGTGGGAACAACGCAGGCCAAACAATCGCGTTTGCAAAGCCTAAAAAGGCAATCAGCAGTAAAACATCAGGCAAATTAGCGCCGCCTAAAGGCACCAATGACCGCGATATTATTAAACTATACACACCAGAACTGGTAGTCAGAGATTCAACAGCCCCTCCTATAGCTTTATAATTAATTAGCTGGCACGCGCTGCAAGTCCCCCTTCAGCGCTTAAAGCAGTAAAAGCGGCCTAATTTTTGAACGCATAGCCTGTACCACTGAGTTTATTAACAATAAAACGGCACATGTTGTAAATTTTACACTTAGGGTCTGTTGATCTTTCAAGGTTATATAACTCAGTTAACCTCTCTAATACCAATTCGCTTAATTAACTGAGCTATTTTGAGGGAGGAAAATCGTGT
Organism: Pseudoalteromonas sp. SCSIO 43095; assembly: GCF_023650455.1. Lineage (NCBI taxonomy): Bacteria > Pseudomonadati > Pseudomonadota > Gammaproteobacteria > Alteromonadales > Pseudoalteromonadaceae > Pseudoalteromonas > Pseudoalteromonas sp. SCSIO 43095. The sequence goes on along the minus strand of NZ_CP087996.1, from coordinate 284,640 downwards.
CGATAGCAAGGCAAAAATTTCGTTATTGAGTTGTTCTAAATGAGACGTTTTTAACGTCTGTTCTACCCCCTCAAAATGATTAAGTATTATTGCAAATTGGTATAAATATACAGGAGTAAAATATGGCCAAGTCAGCCCAATTGTATAGAATGGCAACCGATGAACATATTTGCCCATTTGGTTTAAAATCTAAAGATTTACTTGAACGTCAAGGCGTTGAAGTAGACGATCATTTACTCACCTCAAGAGCCGATACCGATACCTTCAAACAAAAATACGGTGTAAAAACAACACCACAAACATTTATAGATGATGAGCGTATCGGTGGTTATGATGAACTCAGAGAATACTTTAATAAATCCCCTGCAGGCCAACAAGGCACAACGTATACGCCGGTCATTGCTATTTTCGCGGTTACCTTGTTGCTAAGTTTAGCCTTTTCGTTGAGCGGTGCAGGATTAAGCATGTATACGCTTGAGTTATTTGTTGCGTTAACCATGGCGGTACTTGCCATTCAAAAGCTGCAAGATTTAAACAGTTTTTCGAATTCCTTTATCACTTACGATTTACTCGCCATGAAAGTGATCCCCTATGCCTATGTTTACCCATTTTTAGAAGCTTTTGTTGGCGTGGCCATGATTGCAGCACTTCCAGTTTACTTGGTTGCACCTATCTCTTTGTTTATTGGTAGTGTCGGGGCAATATCCGTGATTAAAGCCGTGTATATAGACAAACGCGAACTTAAATGTGCCTGTGTTGGCGGCGATAGCAATGTACCGCTTGGCTTTATCTCACTAACCGAAAACCTATTTATGATAGCAGCCGGTATTTGGATGCTAGTTAAATAATAAAAAGGCGCGATAGGTTTAAAACCTACCGCGCCCTTCATGTTTTGATAGCGGGCTACGAGCTAAGGGGGAAGCATTCCTGTTTTTATATTTTCTCATTACTCCTCATTTTCTTCTCTGTGTTCAAATAGGGTTTAGTAAATTATTCACAAAGAGGGCAAAGAGACGCAGCGCTAAAAGAGCAGGCTCTAGGTTCAGGGCTGATATCAGGCTGTTTGTAAAGCTCGCTACTCGTCGCTCGAAGCCCGTTGTCTTCTCTGTGTTCAAATAGGTTTTAATAAAACTTTTACAAAAAAGTTATGAGACGCAGCGCTGAAAGAGGAGGCTAAAGGCGCTAGGTTGTGTTCGCTGCTCGTGACTCGTAGCCCGAAGCCCGTAGCCCAAAGCCCAAAGCCCGCCTTATTTCAGCAAACACTTAGCCAACTCGCAACAAAAGCCCTATTTGATCGGTGCTATTTAAGCCGCGATTAAATAGGACTCTTGTCCTGCATGTTTGTTACTGCGTTTAAACGAGCCTTTGCCTTTTTTAGCTTTAACCACTTGCGGTTTAAATACTTTAGAGGTTACCAGTGCTGCCAATGCGTTGTGTTTTATCACGCCGCGCCCAGTGTCTACTGCGGATTTGTTAACCGCTTTTGCTTTGCTTTTTTTCGCCATTTATTTTTTCCTATTAATAAAATGAGTATAACGAGGGATACATACCCCACCATGTTATTGATGGCGATTGTATGCTTAATTTTCAAGCATGCAATCATTTTTAATGCTGTTTTAAATAACCTGAACTTTGGTTAAGAGATTTACTAACGTATTGAATCAAAATTGATATTTATGTTTATTTTCTCTAGCCAGAGATTTCCAGTGAAAACAAGGCGAAATTACGCGTCAATAGCTCGCCTATTGCAAGTAAATTCAACGTAGTTAGCGCTGTAAATAGCTGCTTGAGATAGATTTATTATCCAGAGTTCAGGTTAAATATATTTTAGCCATAAAAAAAGCGCCGTTTATAACGGCGCCTATTTAGCTTATAAAATTAAAAACTAAAGCTTACTTTTGCGTAGTAAGTGCGACCATCAAAGCCGTAGGGTACGGCACGTAACGGGTATTTAAATGCCCCATTTGAAATAGCGTTTAATACTTCATCATCGCCTAATTCATCCGGTGTTTCATCAAATACATTGTCTGCACCTACCGATAACGCAAACATATCGTTAATTTGATAACTTACATTTAAATCCACTAATACGGCTGATTCTACCGTACTGGTTGCTTTAAATGAGCCATCTGTTGCAAGTTCAATATGGTCATTACCAAAGTACTTCACATCGGTTTCGCCAAAGTAATTAAAGCGGATCATTGAGCTATACGCGTCACGCTCATAATCAAACGTTAGCGTTGCACGTTCGCCCGGCTGCCCATCAGTTAAAAAACTACTTTGAATATCATCAAGTGCTACATTTTCAGGAATACCCGGTGCTGCATTAACACTGTCAATTTTAGTTTCATTTAAATTACCAGCAAACGTAGCAGAGAAATTACCGCCATATAAATCGGTACGATAGGACGCAATAATGTCAACACCCTGCGTTGTTGAATTCACTGAGTTTGAAAAGTAGTTCGCTTGTACTGCACCCGTTGCCTGTAGCGCGGCAACTGCATCAGGACTAAATGCCACATCATCAGCCGATAACAAGCTGCCCAGTGTAATACGGTCTTCAATTTCTACACGGTAAAAATCCACAGTTAACGATAAATCGCTCGTTACATCATAAACAAAGCCTGCACTGTAGTTCGTTGATGTTTCAAGCTTTAAGTTATCAACGCCTAATGCAGCTGGAAAGGCAGAGCCTGTTGTTGCTGTAAACGACTGGCTTAACGTGCCGTCAGAACCTAAGTTAGTGGTAAACGCAGTGTAACCGCTTTGCTGTAATGATGGCGCTCTAAAACCTGTTGATAACGCACCACGTACCGCAAAATCATCGTTAAATTCATAACGCGTGGCTACTTTACCAATTATGTCGTCACCCGCATTAGAGAAATCTTCGTAACGAAGTGCTCCGCTAACATTCCACGCATCGGTAACCATGGTTTCTGCGTCAATATAAACGGCGTAGCTATCGCGATCACTTTTATTTGATGCTTCAGGGCGAAGGCCGTTGTAGGCTTGAAAACCACATTGTGCAAATTGATTCGGATCGTTCACTGATGGGTATGAAGTATCTGTGTTAGCAGCGCCACACGCGTATGAGGCTTCTTCACCGGGTACAATTTCATAGTTTTCTTTACGGTATTCAGCACCAATTGACACGTATACAGGCTCACTGCGGCCAATATCAACAATCCCGTTCACATCCGCGTTGAATGTTGTTTGGTCAAACCTAAAGCCACCCGAATACCCCTCAGTTGGTCCTGCATTTGCAGCAATATCGGCATCACTTGCACCTGGGTTATTAAATAAATACTCAGCAGCATAAGAGGCATTTAATGTATTGCGTGATGTAAAGTCGTATTGGTTTTCACCATATACCGCCGATACATCGTAATTCCAATCAGGGTTAATATCGCCTCTAAAACCAATTGAAACAGAGATATCCTGTGCTTCATTGTCTATTTGCGGTAAAAATCCATCGCTATAGACTTGAATTACGTTTTTAGATGCTTCATTAAAGTTACGATAAAAGCCGTTACCTAGTGCAGTACGCTCGGAATAACCACCAAATGAATAAAGCTCACCCTCACTTATTGGCAATGTCATATTGTAAAATACCGAAGTAAATTCACTCTCTGCATTACCTTGTCCCCAACGAACTTCGTCCGATAAAGTACCTGGTGCGACATTAAGCGAACCTCCAGTATCTCGCTCGGCACGATTGGTTTTATCTGCATCGCGGTACTCAAGCGATAAATTAATAAAACCACCTTCGTTGCCTAGTTCAAAACCACGATTTAAACCTGCAGAAATTGTTTCCCCATCGCCTTCTGCCGTTTCACCGTATTGCACATAACCTGTGGTTAAATCTGTTGAGTTATTAAGTGATAAATTGATAACCCCCGCAATCGCATCTGAGCCGTACTGCGCCGCCGCACCATCACGTAAAACCTCAACCCCTTTTAAGGCAATAAGCGGGATCGCATTCATATCAGTCCCCGCAGAGCCACCGCCCACGGTACTAGTTAAACCAAAAATAGATTGATTATGGCGGCGCTTACCGTTGACTAAAACCAGCGTTTGATCTGGCTGTAAACCGCGTAATGTTGCTGGGCGAAATAAATCGGAACCGTCAGAAACTTGTGTACGAGAAAAGTTAAACGATGGCGCTGTCGCTTGCAAGCTTTGCCCAAGCTCGGTAAAGCCGCCTTTGTTTAAATCATCCGCGTCAATTAAATCAATAGGTGATGACGACTCTGTTGCTGTTCGGTTAGAAACTCGCGACCCTAACACAGATATTTGCTCGATATTCTTTTCAGCTTTAGCAGGCGCTTCTTGTGCATTAACCACACTTGGTGCACTGAAAGCAAAAGCAACCGCTACTGCCAAGGTGTTTAAACGATATGTTGACATAATGATGACCCTGTTTTGTGTATTCTTATAATGTGTGTGGGGTATATTCCTGCATCCCATTGCTAACATCCTAGCAACATACACAAACAAAAAGAAACAGAAATTTGATAAAATTAGCATAAGAATGCAAATAGCTTTAAAAACAGGAAAATAACACCTATAAAAGCTCAAAATACAACCAAAGTAGCAATTTAATATCACACCACCCAAGATTAATAAAATGTTAACATTGAGATTTTATGCATAATTAACCTCAGATCTGCATAAGAATTAAAGCCGAGTCACTTTTATACTCAGCTTTTTAGTCTGAAAAGTATAGGCAATTAATCCAGCCATTAAATTAACCATAAATGAGATGCCGCTGCGGTGCCTTGTGTGGTCTATTTGAGCCATATTTTTCAGCTGGTCGAACACTGTTTCGATGATGAAACGCGTTGATAACATCGCTCTATCCCAAGATGATATTGGCTGACGTTTCATATTACATCGTTGACCTGTAATAAAATCAATCCCTTGCTCAGCAAGTTCCGCTTTTAGGTTTGCAGATACATAACCTTTATCAGCGTATAAACTACCTGTAACCTTATCGACCATATCTAATATCGGCTGTCTATCATCAACATTCCCAGCTGTCACTTTTACAGCTAATAAACCCCCTTCATCATTCATGATGAGGTGAAGTTTAAAGCCATAAAACCAGCCCATTGGTGCTATGGTGCTTAGTGTTGCTCGTGACTATTGGGGAGAGTTACGAGCAAAGTGAGCCGTTACTTACAACAAAACAACGCCATCAATTTGCACTCAATAGTATTAAATCAAACAGTGGCTGCTTATATCATCCGCGTATTGTCGATGCACTTGAAGCCAGCCACGCTAAACTCATCGCCTCTGACAGCTCTATTGGTTCAATAAAGGTTATGAGCGCACAAGAACTCAAAGAAAATATGACATTGGCAAACTCACTGCACAGCCATACGGGTATTATGCTTTTGCCTAAAGGACATATTTTCAATACGAAATCGATTGTTAAGCTACAACAACTCGAAGCCAAAAAGCCAACTCCGTTTAGAATTATGGTTAAAACGGCTAAATGATTGATCTAAAATACTCTTTTATTCGTTATACTAAGCCATAATAGTTACTTTCAAATATATTGCTTGAAGGAGCACACAGTGTCGCGATTTTCTGCCGTTACCGATAATCCCCACGACGGGCGTTTTAACCAAAAAACAGGTATTTTATTAACCAACTTAGGTAGCCCCGATGCCCCCACAGCAAGCGCGTTACGTGTTTACTTACGTGAGTTTTTGTCAGATCCGCGTATTGTAGAAATACCACGTATAGTGTGGATGATAATTCTCCATGGCATCATTTTGCGTATTCGCCCAAAACGCTCAGCTAAATTGTATAAAAGCATATGGACCGAAAATGGCTCGCCACTGACCCACATTACACGCCAACAAAGCATTAAATTAAATGCCTTATTAAAACAGCACGGCTATACCAACACCGAAGTGGTTATGGCGATGCGCTATGGTAATCCATCAATCGAAGCGGGCCTTGAAGAGCTCAGAGATAAAGGCTTAACCCGTATTATTGTGTTACCACTTTACCCACAATATTCAAGTCCAACCACAGGCTCAACATTTGATGCCGTGGCAAATGTATTAAAAAAATGGCGCTGGGTGCCAGAGCTACACTTTGTAAATGGGTATCACAAAAACCTAACCTACCTAGAGTCGCTTGCTAACAGCATTAGCGAAGATTTAGAAAAACACGGCATGCCACAAAAAATGGTGTTTTCATATCATGGTATGCCTAAACAGTTTTTAGATAATGGCGACCCCTATTACTGCCTATGCCAACAAACCACGCGTTTAGTGGTAGAAAAGCTAGGCCTAGATAAAGACAAAGTGATCACTACTTTCCAAAGCCGTTTTGGTAAAGCTGAATGGTTAAAACCTTACACAGATGCAACTCTTGAGAGCTTACCTAGCAAAGGAATTAAAGATGTGGCTATTATCAGCCCTGCCTTTAGCGCCGACTGCCTAGAAACACTTGAAGAATTAGAAGGTGAAAACCGAGAGATTTTTGAAGAAGCCGGCGGCGAAAAATACCGTTATATAGCAGCGCTTAACGATCGTGACGATCACATCGACGCCATGTTTGATGTGTTAAAACCTATGCTTTAAAGGCAGCAAAGAGCAGCGGTTAGGTTTTAGCTGTCAGCGATCAGCAAGAGATTAGCCAAGTACGGTGTTCGACTGTAGGTGTGAGTTTACCTCGCGCGCACAGTACCAAACCCGTTGCTCGACACCTGTTCCCCGCACCTAACACCTAAAATCTGCTCTTAGCGCTTAGGTGTCACCATTAACGTGAGTGCGCCTGCTATTATCCCCCAGCATGCAGAGCCAACTGACCATAATGTTAAATCAGAAGCCGTAACTAAAAAGGTAATAATGGCCGCCTCTGTATATTCAGGACTGTGCAAAGACTGCTGCAAACTATTAGCGATGGTGCCAAACAAAGCAATACCCGCTAACGCCAATACCAGTACTTGCGGCAGGCTTGCTACAATCGCCACTAGCATTGCAGCACACAGCGCCATAATAATGTAAAACACCCCACCAGCAATACTCGCCCAATAGCGCTTATCGGGGTTTTTATCGGCCTCTTCGCTCATACAAATAGCAGCCGTAATGGCCGCTAAATTAATTGAATAAGTGCCAAATGGCGCGGTTACTAAATTTATCAACCCGGTCACAGTTAATGACGATGATATTGGCGCTTTATAGTTATGTGCTTTTAAAATAGCGAAACCGGGTAAGTTTTGTGAAGTCATAGTGACTATATACAAAGGAATACTAATACTTATAAATGCCTGCAAATTAAAGCTTGGTGCAATATAAGCAAAGCTGCTTGCCTGCCACTGCACGGTGCTGGTATCGATATTTCCCATATACCAGGCTAAAAATATACCCGCTAACAATACACTTAGCATTGCAAAACGAGCAAAAAAGCGCTTGCCAATAAAGTACACCACCACCATTAAACCAATCACCAATGGCATGTCGTTCATAAAATTAAATACATCAATACCAAATGTGACTAATACCCCCGCTAACATAGCACAGGCCAGTTCACTGGGAATACGGTTCATGATTTTTTCAAACCAACCGGTAATGCCAGACACCAGCACCAATAAGGCTGATAGCATAAATGCGCCTATCGCTTCATGTAAGTTGTAGCCCTGGGCACTTGAGATCAGTAATGCTGCACCGGTGGTCGACCATGCAATTAAAATGGGCACCTTATAATAAAACGACAGCACAATAGAGGTACCGCCCATTACTAGCCCCAGCATTAATATCCAGCTTGCCACAAGTTCAGGTGTACCACCTAAGGTGATCACCACTTGATAAATCAATGCAATAGAACTTGAAAAACCAATAATGACCGCAACAAGTCCTGCCATAATTCGACTAAGTAACTGATCAGTCCCTGCCATAATTCCCTCTTTTAATAGGTGTTTAACGATACAACATACTTTGCCTATTTATACTTTGCAATTAGCCCTTTGAATAATGAAAAATGAGCACGTTACTAAAAAATTTTATTGGTCAGTTTTACTTGTCAAAATCGGTGTGATTTAAAAAACATGCCACAGGGTGCGCCATTACTACAAAAAAACCATCCTATTAAACCCAAAAAATACCTAAAAAAGGTAAAGTAAATACTTACAATAAGTTATAAAAAAGCAATTGCCACTTTATGGTTGCAATTTAAATTTGATCTAATTCTTTTTTAAGATAAAAATTAACAATTACTAGCATGGGTTGGTCAAGGTACGAATGGCAATTTATACAGCTCAATGAGCAACCGTATGTATTCAATAACAGCCGTTGATTGTGGAGCAACAACGTTCGTACATGAACTGGGTCATAACCAAGGTTTAGCGCATTCTCTTAAGCAAGGCGATACAAGCGGTGGCGTATATGTTGATGGCATGGGCCACGGTGTACAAAATGAATTTGCCAGTATTATGGCCTCCCCACATGTGTTTGGTAGTGCAACTCAGTACGATTATTTCTCAAACCCAAATTGAAGCGTAAACGGCATTCCATTTGGTGTGACCAACCAAGCATATGGTATTCGTACTGTAACCGATACAAAAATAAGTATTACTAACTTTAAATAAGTAACGCAAACAGTAACTAAAGTGAGCCTACAGCCTATTTTTTAATTATTTCCCCTTAGAGCGTATTTGCGCTCTTTTTTATTTAATTTAAACATTAACAAAATTTAATGTTACGTCCACCTTTACAATATTTGGTAATAAGTACACTTACCCTATATAAATAACTAGGAGTAAGCTATGAATAATTCACTAATTAAAAGTACTGTTAAACTCATTTCTTTATCTGCAATTTCACTTGCGTTGTGTGCATGTGGCAGCAGCTCATCAAGTAATAAAACCAATGTCATTTCTAAGGTTAATAACTTTCCAAGCGTTATTATTGGCCAAGTATCTGAAGTCACAAGTAATGCAATTACCATAAACAGCCACACAGTGCCTGCAAGCTCTGCCAAGGTAGAGCTAGATGGCAACAACGCCAGCCTTTCAGACATAAAAGTAGGTATGTACATTGAAGTAGAAACCAACGGCTCGCAAGCAACTGAAATAGAATACGATCCGCTATTAAAAGGCCCAGTGTATATTGATGGCGATACCCTAAGCATTGCAGGCATTACTTTAAATAATGCTCAAAACACAAACTTTAGCCAAGGTGAATTACTTGAAGTAAGCGGATACATCGACTCAACGAATAGCATTGCAGTGACTTACCAAGCAGTAATTAGTAACAGTCAAGAAGAACTTGAATTACTAGGAAATATAAGTAATTTAAACACACAATCTGGCACTTTTAATTTAGGTAACCTACTCATTAACTACCAACAAGCCGAGGTAGAAGGTGCGTTAAATAACGGCCAGTTTGTAGAGGTAGAAGGTGTTTTAAATGAAGGGCATATTATTGCAACAGAGGTAGATGCCGAGCAAAACCTTAATTTTAATGATGACACGCAAACAGAGCTTGAAGGCGTAATCACCTTTGTAAATAACGATGAAACACTAATAACTATCAACTCAAAATGGCAAGTTGCTATTAATGATCAAACTCAATTTGAAGATGGCACAGCCACTAATTTAATCACCGGCCAATGGGTTGAAGTAGACGCTCAGTGGCAACAAAATAACAACCAATTGTTAGCCACAAATATTGAATTTGACAGTAGTAACACCGAGTCTACCGTAACAAATTATACGTTTTCAGTATCAGGGCAGGTGTCGGTTAGCGACAACATCGCTACTATAAATGGCAATAACTTTACGCTTACTAATCAAACACGTTACGAAGATGGCTTAACTGCACAAACTCTAAACGGGCAATGGTTGGAGCTTGAAGGCACTTACAACAACAGCCAAGCTCTTATTACTGAGGCCGAAATTGAAGAAAACACCAGCACGCTAGACTTAAAAGGCAATGTTACATTAAATACAAATAACCAAGCTGAAATATGGGGCTACATAAGTGAAGATAGCTCTCTATCGCAATTTACAAACCAATACGTAGAACTTGAGTGCCAGTGGGTAAACACTAACCAAGTAAGAGCCTGCGTACTAGACGATTAAATACAATAAGTTATATTTGACTTTGCAAAGGGCCTGTTTGCTTTTCGCGGTAACATGCCCTACTAAAGTTAAACATGTCCTTAAGTTTATTTGATAAACTAATTTGCATTAAAATAACGTTCAAGCCACAAGAGCCTATTTATGAAATATATTTTATTAAGCGCGACCCTTTTTGTTAGCGCATTTTGCCAAGCAAGTAACCCTGCCATATTTAATAAGCTTAATACAGCTAAAGATCCTTCGGCTCAAAGCATTTTAAATAAAATAGAAACCAAGTATGCCAATCAAGGTGTAATTGTGGAATTTGAACTTGAGTTTGAAAAAGGCATTACAGTTTACGAAGTGACTTTATTTGATGAGCAAAATAAACGCTTTATTGAGTTAATCGTTAACGCACAAGGTAAAGTAATTGAACAAGAATACGAACAGCCAGAACTTGACGAAGAAGACGAAGTAGCCGCAGCCAAGTTAATGAAGCAAAAAAACTACCGCATGCATCAACTGGTAAAATCAATAAGCCCAGCCCCACCATATTACTTATTAGAGTCGCAATTAGAGCAAGATACTGGCATAACCTATCTAGTTGCTACATTTATTACAGAAAAAGGCAGACACAAAAAAGCCATTGATTTAGCCACAGGTAAAAACTTACCTCTGCTGCAATGGGGTAATTAATGAAGCTGCTTTTAGTCGAAGATGATAAACAAAATCGCGAATTTTTATATAAAGCATTTAACGAACAAGGCTACACTGTAGATACTGCAGCCGACGGCCAACAAGCATTGCTTATGGCTACCTGCGAAGAACACGACATAATAATACTTGACCGTATGTTACCAAAACTCGATGGACTACAAGTACTAGCAGCACTTAGAGCAACCGGTAAAAACACTCCCGTACTTATACTTTCAGCACTTGATAAAGTAGATGAAAGAGTTACAGGTTTAAAAGCCGGTGGAGATGATTACCTTACCAAACCTTTTGCGTTTTCTGAGCTTGCAATAAGAGTAGAAAAACTCATAAAACGTCCTTCGCAATCCACGCAAAAAACAACCACCGTAGAATTTGAAAATGTAAGCCTAGATTTTCGCCACTACAAAGCTCAAGTAAATGGAAAACCGCTAAACTTACAACCAAAAGAATTTAAGTTATTACACTTTTTGTTAGAACATCAAAGTAAATTAGTTACTCGTACCTTATTGTTTGAATCAGTGTGGGAATACCATTTTGACCCAGGCACCAACGTAATTGATGTACATATTGCTAGGCTTCGTAAAAAACTTTTACAGCATAACGCCCATGTAAACATTGAAACTATTCGAGGTGTAGGCTACCGCTTACAAAAAGCGCACGCCAATGAATAACAAGCATTCATTATGGTGGCAATTTAACCCACGGGTAAGCTCGGTTTGGCGCTTAACCCTCGCCTTTGCGACCATTACCTCTGTGGTATTGGTTTTATGTATTGTGCTTATTTATCAGTTATTACTTGGAGAGCAAACACGCCAAGTAGAAAGGCAGTTAAACGCCGAGCAAGTGCGTATAGAGGGGCTAGCTAATAAATTTGATAAAGCCTCGTTTTTTAAGCAACTTAATGTTTTTAGAAACGAAGGCGATATTTTAATTTTTTGGCAAAACGACGAAACTCAAAGCCAAGGGTTGAGTTTTTTCCCAAGCGATATACCTAAACTACCAAAAACCGTTGAGTTTCCAGTACTCGATACGCAGCGCGGCCAAATACGCTTATTAACCACAGGCATAGTAAAAACAAAACACGGCAAAGTAGTTATTGCTACAGCTACTGAGCATTTAAGTCGCTTAATTACAGAGTTTAAAACCATTGCTACATGGGCGTGTTTACTTAGTTTAGTACTCACATGTGTATTTGGTTATATATTTGCTAGACGACATTTACGCCGCGTAAATTATTTTAATAACGTGGCCGAGCAAGTACAAAAAGGCGATTTATCGGCGCGAGTAGTGCATAAACAAAAAGGTGATGAATTTGTTACTTTAGCCAAGCATATCAATACCATGCTACAAAGCATTGAAGAAAACTTTGCTTTAGTACAAGGGATTACCGACAACATTGCCCACGATTTAAAAAACCCGCTAACCCGCTTGCGTTTACATTTAGAAAAGGAAGCCATTAAGCAGCCAAGCCTAGGCATAGCAATAGAGCAATTAGAAAGCGTATTACATACCTTTGATGCCATGCTAAAGCTAACACGTTTAGAACATGGGCAATTTCCACTAAAATTAGAGCCCGTTAATGGCTTTACTTTAATGAGCGACATAATAGATATTCTTGAACCCACAGCAGAGCAAAACCAGCAGCACATAATACTGCATAAAAACCACGAGCCTATTTTTGAAGGAGACAAAAACTTACTGTTTCAAGCATGTTATAACTTGCTACAAAACGCCATTAAATATGCAGGTAACCACGCTAAAATTACAATAACGCTTTCTAAAAGCAGTATAAAAATTAGCGATAACGGTAAAGGGGTAAATAAACAACAGCTAAGCCAGTTAACCAAACGCTTTTACAGAAGCGACCTTGCAAGGCAAAAAGACGGCTTTGGATTAGGCCTTGCCACTGTAAAAGCTATTTGCGATCGTCACCACTTTACACTTACCCTGCAAAGTGATGAAAACGGATTTAGCAGCACTATTAGTCATTAACAAATGGAGTAAGTTAAAAGCGTGACTACTCACCGCCTTATCAGGCGATGCTTCTTATTTCGTTAGCCGTTGCTCGGTAGTATCGAGACTTACGCAGCTTCCATAAGCAGAGACGACTGTCCAGCCGCCTTTAATTCCTGAATACCTTTATCACGGATATTGAGGGCGGCATTTAAGTCGCGATCTATACCTGTAGTGCCGCAAGATGGACAATCCCACTTGCGAACTGATAAGGGGATTTCATCCATTTTATGACCGCAACAATGACAAGTTTTAGAGCTTGCATACCACTGGTCGAGCTTCACTAGGTGCTTACCTTGCTCTTTCAGTTTGTACTCCAACTTAACGACAAAGCCATGCCATGAGGCATCCGCTATGTGTTTCGCCAGTTTGCGGTTTTTCATCATATTGGCTGATTTCAATGTCTCAACTATCACCGCTTGGTTTTCGTCAACGAGAGTTCGAGAGAATTTGTGTTGAAAGTCAGCGCGAGCATTCGCTACTTTTTCATGGCATTTGGCTACCAGCAAACGTGCTTTTGCCCTGTTTGCGCTGCCTTTTGCTTTTCTGGATAACTGACGCTGTTTGCGTCTGAGGTTTTTCTCAGCACGTTTTACAAATCTTGGGTTGGCGGTTTTTCTGCCATTAGATTGAATAGCAAAATGAGATAAACCTAGATCGATACCTGTAACCTTACTTACCGTGTGAAGCAGTACTGGCGCTTCAACTCCATCATCAACAAGGAGCGAGGCGTAAAACTTACCCGTTTTGCTTAGGCTTACCGTGATACTTTTAACTGAGCCAATAATTTCACGATGGATATTCGCTTTAACAGGCTTCATCTTTGGGAGCTTGATTGCGCCATCAAGCATCTTAACACCTACGCAGTGGTAACTAGATTGTTTGCCCTGTCTACGCTTGAATTGCGGGTATTTAGCTTTTAACTTCGGATTGAAAAAGTTATCAAAGGCTTGATGAAGGTTAATTACCGATTGCTGCAAAGCGATGGAGTCGTATTGCTTCAACCAGTGGTATTTTCGTGATTTCTTGGCAACTGCAAGTAGTGGCTTTATATCCTTTTTAGGATTCAGAGTGACACCATACTTGCGGTACATGTGAGATTTTAAATGAAGAGCTTTGTTATACGCAAAACGCACAGCGCCAAACTGAGAGATTAAAAACTCAGCCTGTTCTTGCGTTGGGTAAATACGTACCTTTGTTGCTCTTAACATTTTAGTGCTCACCTGTATAATATCTATATATTATTAAGTTAAACTGGATTTGTAAAGTGAGTGCGCACAATGATGAGCTATTGAGTAATTACCTGAGAAAGCGCCACAGCGTAAGCAAGTTGGTAGTGCATTTAGTTTTCACAACGAAGTACAGGCGTAAGTTACTTACTGGCGTAATGATCGAACAGTTAAGGGATGCACTTGAGTCAGCTTGCGGAAAATTAGAATGTGAACTTATTGAGATGGACGGAGAACAAGACCACATACATCTACTTGTAGCGTACCCGCCAAAACTTTCAATTAGTGTAATGGTGAATAATCTTAAAGCCGTTTCATCACGGATGCTGAGATTACAAAATACGCATTTAACAAGACAAAGTAAGAGTGCTGCTTTGTGGTCTAGGTCTTACTTTGCTTGCAGTGCGGGTGGAGCAACGATTGAAACGCTTCGAGCTTATGTTGATAGCCAATCAACACCAGATTAAAGTTCTTCGAACTTTACGCCTTATATCCCCGCCCTCAGATCGGGCGAGGGTTTACGGCGAAACTGCTAAAAATGCGCAGCTAATTAATGCACTGCTATTTTTTTATTTAATAGCAGGCATTAACGCTTTGCCATCGCTATCCACTTTACTCATTAGCTTTAAACCCATCACCTTAGCAAGCACAGGGTAAATATCTAAATTATTCACTCGTTCAATGCTCACCCCTTTTTTAAACGCCGGCCCGGTAGCAATAAATGTTGCTGCCATATCATCGGTATAGGCATAGCCATGCGTTCCTAAGTACGGCACTTTCGCACTATTGCTAAATACCGCAGGCGCTGTCGTTTGTACTACAATATCGCCCACACGAGTGCCTTTATTATAGTGATATCCTGCAAGCTGCTCCTCTGTTAGTACCGTGTAGCGTCCTTTTGCTGCATGGTGTAAACGGGCTTTATAAGCCTCAATATCTGCATTTTTAGCATCGCTTTTAGTATAAATAAGTAATCGAGGACCGGTATTAACAATCATAAAGTTATCATCTTTAGGTAAGCTGCTCACAACAATGCTCTGCTCAGGCTCAACTTGTGCCATACCATGATCAGACACAATCACCAGATTTACCTCTTGCTCTAACTTACTCAAGCGGGTTTTTAATTGCCCCATCAGCGCATCTAGCTGTTTAACGGCATCACGCGTTTGCACCGCATCGGGGCCATATTCATGCCCCATGCTATCCACTAACGAAAAATAACTCGCCACAAAACGTGGGCGCTGTGCTTTAGGTAAGCTTAACCATTGAATGATTTGATCAATTCGGTCTTGGTAGTCACCTTGTTTAGAGTAGTGAAAATAATAGTCAGGCGTCATACCATTAAAGCGCGCATCCGACTCAGGCCAAAAGTATACCGCCGATTTAAGCCCATGCATTTTAACTAAATTCCACAGTGGTGTGCCGCGTACCCAGGTACTGTCTTTTTGTCCTTTCCCCATGCTGTAGCACTCATTATTGCGCGCTTTGTCACAAAACTTATTATCTACAATGCCATGGTTAACAGGCAGTAAACCGGTGATCACCGAAATATGATTTGGAAACGTTTTAGTAGGATAAACAGGCTGCATTTTTTGCGCTCTTACGCCTTGCTCACCCATTGCTTTTAAATTAGGCGCACCGTGCTTTTCAATGTAATCCCAACGCAAGCCATCAATAGAGATCATAACAACCGTTTGCTCTTTAGCGGCAAACGCACTATTCACACCCAATAAAAGGCAAAAACACATTACCTTAGTGATCCACAACTTCATTTTAAATACCTAGATGTATGTTAATTTTATAAAAAATAATACTAAAGCAAGTTGTTACTTTATGATACATGTTGATAAATTAAAGCAAACTATTAAAAATAAATAATCGTGCGTTTAATAAGTGCTTAATTCACATAAAAAAGGATTACCATGATCAACTTCAGTAGCAAAGTAACCCCTGCACGTATGCAGCGCACCACTGCCAATTTACAAATGGCGCTTGAGAGCGATCGTGGCCGAATTATTAATAGTGCAGCCATTCGTCGGCTGCAGCAAAAAACCCAAGTATTTCCGCTGGAGCGCAACGCGGCTGTGCGTTCGCGCCTGACCCACTCATTAGAAGTTCAGCAAGTTGGCCGCTTTATTGTGCAGCGCATTTTTGCCAATTTAAATTACCAGCAACAAAAAGAATATGGTTTGTCGGGTTTAGAGCGCCCACTAGAAACCCTAGTAGAAATGGCCTGCCTAATGCACGATATAGGTAACCCGCCGTTTGGTCACTTTGGCGAAGCGGCTATTAATAATTGGTTTAATGCTAATTTAGCCAGCATTACGCCTGAGCGTTGCCAAATCACAAACAGCAGCATTGGCGTTATTTTTAAACATTTAGCCCAAGATATTTGCAGCTTTGAAGGCAACGCTCAAGGCATACGCATTATTCACTCATTGCTCAGCCTAAATTTAACCTATAGCCAAACTGCCGCTATTTTAAAGTACACCCGTCCAGCAAGTTTAGCGAAGCAAGATATTCCTCAAAATAAAAACTACATTATGAAAAAAGTGGGGTATTACTACAGTGAAAAAAGCTTTATTGAAGCACTGCAAACTGAGCTGAAAATGGAGCCCTATTGCCGTCACCCTGCCAGTTATATTATGGAAGCCGCTGACGATATTTCTTATTGCCTTGCCGACATAGAAGACGCCGTAGAAAAAGACATTATCACCATACAGTTATTATGCGAGCAACTAAATAAGCAGTATCAAAAAGCATTAATTAACCTTGCTCTTAACGACACTCAACACCAAAGCTTTGTGGACGACGCCATAAACTACGCCATAGAACGGGCACAAGCACAGCCCTTTAATTTTAATAGTGAGTTTTTTATTTATTTACGTGTGTCATTACTGCACCCGCTAGTAAACCATGCCGCAAAGCGCTTTATTGAAAACATAGAGCCAATTTATCATGGCGACTTTAACCATGCATTATTAGAAGATCGCAGCTACCTGCATGCAGCAACCCAAGCGCTCAAACAAGTCGCGCTTGAGCATGTATTTTCGCACAAAGAAGTCGAAAAACTCGAACTGCAAGGCTACCGTATTATTAATGGCCTACTCGATTGCTATAAACCTTTGCTGCTTTTGAGTAGCGATGACTTTAAACGTGCATTGCATGGCGACAACCGCTTATTAATAGAATCGAGACTCGTTAAAAAGCTCTCTAAAAAGCATTTAAGTAGCTATCAGCATGCCATAAATGCGATGCAAGAAGAGCCCGATCATTTTGCCGCCTATGAATTTTATTATCGTTGTCGGTTAATTCAAGACTACATTAGCGGTATGACCGACCAATTTGCTTACGACGAGTACCAAAGCTTAATGGTAATTGACTAGGGTCTGTTGACCTTTCAAGGTTAAATTTGCAGCAGTCTGTTTGGTATTTAGGCAAGGCAGAGCCTATGTGGTGTGGTTTTTCCCCATAAATAGGCGATAACGCAGCATCAATGCCAAACAGGCGCTGCCCTTCGGGTTCTGCCTAGGAGCGATTTACTCTTTGTTGCCTACATGGATGTAGGTAAGGGGCGTGAGCAGGACGCGTAAGCTTTGCTCGGTTTTTACTTAGTCCACTAGGTTACAAACCTCGCGCCGCGATTAAACCGCCCCTAGTTTGAACAAATTGTAATCCGCAAAGGTCAACAAACCCTAATTAACGCTAGGCGCTTCTAGATAATTTTTCACTTTACGCTTAAGATTAGGGCATTGATGCTTAACCACTTTTGAGTTTTATGAAACCGTTACTGAGTTGCTTACTTTTTTGTTTTGCTTTGTTTTATAGTGCCAGCAGTGCCGCTTATAACGAAGCTATGTGTATTCTTATAAAACAAGAAATGCAGCAACACAGCAATAATAAAGCCAGCCGTAAATACCGTAATGCTGCGCGAGACTTTGAAAAAAACTGCAGTGTTCCGCAAGCGGCACGCACTTTGCCAGTAGCAAAGCCTAAACCGCAGCCGGTTATTGAACAATCGACCCCGGAGGTTGTAAAACCACAACAAATAGAACCCACTTTACAGCCAACGTTGCCAGACGCTGCAACTGAGCAAAGTGCAACTGCACCCCAAAATAATGTAATCGAACAAAGCGCCACTCAAACTATAGAGCAAGCTAAAAAAAATGCCCCAGTAGCATCAACCACAACAGCACCTGATGAGTCACAAGTCAATGTAACAGCTGCGACTGCACAAAGCGGCGCTTCTGAAAAAAATGCACAGCCCAGCAAAATACCGGCCAGTGAATTATCAAACACTGAGGAAAATACGCAACCAAAGGTAAAAAAAGCCACCGTTGAGCCTGCACAAACCGCCGTACCTATCACTATAAATACCAGCGAGCAAACAGCCGTTATTGCCTCTTCTATTCCCAAAGAGGCTAATATAATCTCGCTAGTATTACCAAGTGTGGCACTATTGTTAATTGTGGTAATTACGGTTGTGGTATTAATGCGCCTGCGCAATATTAAGCAAAATAAACAAGTGGCTGATACTGGCATACCATTGCAAATGCCCCCAAGTCACGACAATGATCAAACTCACAGTGTTGTTACTGAGCCGATGGTGACTGGCTCTGATCTGCAAAACCCAGCCGTCGAAAGCAAGGGTAAAGAGCCTGATTCTCGTCGAGTTAATACAGTGAAAATAAAGTCGGAGCCTAACACGGCAGAGTTTGAAGCAGCTGCTAAAGCAACCTTAGAGCGGATAAAAAATGCAACAGAGTTTGCCGAGCCACAAGTAAGAGATTTTGACCCCGAAGCCAAACAAAGCAAAATACAGCGTAATCCTATAAATCAGCCAATCAAAAAGGGTCAACATGAAGCGCCTATAAAGCCTTCACACAGCGCACCTGAACCCATTGCACCCCATCAGCCACAAGCTGATTTCCATCCTGCAAAAACGCAGCGTTCATCATTAAGCTCAACCACTGAACACGACTTTAAAGAGCCAGAAGTACGCACTTTCGATCCCGACGCGCCACTACCTACTAAAAAAACACCGGTAACGGCAGGGCAAGTAAAGGTTGCCCCTGAAGAGCCAAGTACGCGCGATAACTCACCACAAAGCAGCAATCCATTTGCTAATTTATCGCTTGATGAAAGCTGGGATCCAAATTCACCACAAAAACCAAAAATAGAAGAAAAAAAACGCGCGCCTAAATCACAAGCACTCATCGATGCAGAAGAACGCGCAAAAAAAATGCAAACAAAAGAATAACGCGGTAACATAAAAATACTTAAAATAAGTCTGTAAAGCGACGGTATAGCCCTTAAGCTTAGATTCAGTTAAAGCCTTTAAAATAGTTTATTTTTTAAGCAGCATTCAAAGCCGCTTTATATCCAAAAAGGGTATATTTAATAAAAGGAGAGACTTATACACATGAATGTTATGTTATCAGCTAAATTAAGATACCGTATTTATATCGCATCTTTCTTGCTGATGGCTTTTACCAGTCATTACACGCACGCAATTGAAGCAATACAACCCTCAAGCAAAGCGGCTAATCACCATGCTGCTTTAAATATAAGTACAGGCGAATGGCCGCCTTTTTTAAGCGAATCGCTGCCTCACAAAGGCGTGGTTGCGCATTTAATTACCGATATATTTGCACAAGCTAACATTAAAGTTAACTTTACCTTTTTACCGTGGCCGCGTGCTTACCACGACACCATTAATGATAAATACGCAGCCACTGCCGTATGGATGTTTGAACAACAACGTGCTGAGGATTATTTTTACAGTGAGCCAGTGTTAAACGAGCGTTTTGTATTTTTTTATCATAAACAACGCCCTTTTGATTGGCAAAATCTAAACGATTTAAAAGGCTTATTACTCGGTGGTGGGCTTGCTTACAGCTATGGCGAAGAGTTTGATAAAGCACTACAAGCGGGTCTATTTGATATGTCGCGAGTAAGTACCACAGAGCAAAACTTTAAACGCTTAGCTATGGGCAGAATAGACGCCTTTGCCGAGGAAAAAAGCGTAGGCTATCACATATTGGCAGGTCAACTACCTACAATAAAAAATGCCATTGTGCATCACCCAAGGCCACTATTAATCAATAAAAGCTTTGTCATGTTCCCTAAAAATAACCCACTCAGTGAACAGCGGCTTAAAATATTTAACCAGCAATTACTTAAATTTAAACAAAGCGGCCGTTATCAAGCCTACTTTGATGCGTTAGATAATGGCGCTTATCAACCCACAAATAGTGCTCTGGATGACTGACCTGCAGGCGCGGCTTTATGCAGCGCGTTTTATGTTTGGAACGCGGGTTTCGGGCTACGAGCTACGGGGGGATGGTAAAACCTAACCCCTGTTTTTATATTTTCTCATTCCCCCTCATTGTCTTCTCTTTGTGCAAACATGTTTTAAGTGATTTATTCACAAAGAGGGCAAAGAGACGCTGCGCTAAAAGAGGAAAAACAAGCCAACTACTATCCTGTAGCAGCGATTTTATATCGCGTCAGGCCAAGGTCATTGAACTATACCCGCGCCTCGCACCTCGCAGCTCGTAACCTTTAACCTTTAACCTTTAACCTTTAACCTTTAACCTTTAACCTTTAACCTTTAAATAATTTAAAAAGGAGCATTGCTGCTCCTTTTTAAATTTTACTTAGGCCTAGGTTATTAAACACAAAAACGCGGGGTAAACCCGCTGCTACGTGGTGATAATTCTTGGTAGCAGCGATTTTATATCGCGTCAGGCCTAGGTCATTAAACACAAAAACGCGGGGTAAACCCGCTGCTACGTGGTGATAATTCTTGGTAGCAGCGATTTTATATCGCGTCAGGCCTAGGTTATTAAACACAAAAACGCGGGGTAAACCCGCTGCTACGTGGTGATAACTCTTGGTAGCAGCGATTTTATATCGCGTCAGGCCTAGGTCATTAAACACAAAAACGCGGGGTAAACCCGCTGCTACGTGGTGATAATTCTTGGTAGTAGCGATTTTATATCGCGTCAGGCCTAGGTTATTAAACACAAAAACGCGGGGTAAACCCGCTGCTACGTGGTGATAATTCTTGGTAGCAGCGATTTTATATCGCGTCAGGCCTAGGTTATTAAACACAAAACGCGGGGTAAACCCGCTGCTACGTGGTGATAACTCTTGGTAGCAGCGATTTTATATCGCGTCAGTGTTAAACCTAAATATGTATTTACCACCGAGAACACAGAGTTCACAGAGAAATGCTTAAAAAATACCGCAACATCTCCTTGCAGCGCAAAGCGCCTCGAGAACCTCTGTGGTGCAAAAATTTTTATAGCAGTAAACGCCCTTCGTAGCAGCGATTTTATATCGCGTCAGGCCTAGGTCATTGAACTATACCCGCGCCTCGCAGCTCGTAACCTTTAACCCTTAACCCTTAACCTTTAACCTTTAACCTTTAACCTTTTTAAATTTTACTTAGACCTAGGTTATTAAACACAAAAACGCGGGGTAAACCCGCTGCTACCAGTTTGATGTTCCACTTTCTCATTTACTCCTTATTTTCTTCTCTGTGTTCAAATAGGGTTTAGTAAATTATTCACAAAGAAGGCAAAGAGACGCTGCGCTAAAAGAGTAGACTCTAGGTTCAGGGCTGATATCAGGCTGTTTGTAAAACTCGCTGCTCGAAGCCCGCGGCCTTTATCAACGTAGGCGTTAAGCTTGCTGACGCGAAAAATACCGCTTTTAAATTAGGTTACTTTTACGCCATTATTTGCCTCAAAAAATGAGGCAAATAGCATGCTTAATTGCCTCACCTTAGTGTCATCGTGTTTGAAATAGTAGGGCTTTGAATTATAGATAAAAGCTTTAGGCTTTTTAAAATCATTTGGCTATTTTATAACGAGTACTGCGACCACCCGCTGCGGTTTTCTTTATATAATCCAGTGTTTGTAAATCTGATAAGTGGCGCGTTGCCGTCGCACGACTTACCTTAGCCACTTTTTGATACTGACTCGCACTGATGCCCTGCTCAAATTGGCCATCAAGTAATTTATTAAGCACTTTTACTTGCTGTTCATTTAGTCTAGTTTGATCTTTTTTAAACCAATAATTAGTTTTAGCGACAGTTTGCTCAATATTCTTCAGGGTAGATTCAACGGCTTTATTGAGCGTATTTAAAAACCAGGTAATCCACTGTGTAATGCACAAATCACCACGCTGTGTTGCCTCTAAGACCTCGTAATAGCCTTTTCTATCTTCTAAAATTGCCACCGACATCGCATAGAACCGTATCGACTCTTTATGCTCTTGAGCAAGCGCTAAATCTGTAATAAGACGCGTAATACGCCCGTTACCATCTTCAAATGGGTGTAAGGTTACAAACCACAAATGAGCGATAGCAGCACGAATAAAAGGGTCTTCGTGTCGATCATTATAACCTGCATTAAACCAATTAAAAAAAACAGCGAGTTCGTTTTCGATAACATCTCTTGGTGGAGCAGTAAAATGTAATACGGGTCTATCTAATCGCCCTGATACAATTTGCATTGGCTCGTTGCCACGTAATTGACCGCCCGCTATTTGAGTAAATAATCCTTGTTCACCTGTAAACAATAAACGATGCCAATTCAACACACGTTCTAAATCAAGCGGTGTATCGGTGTTATTAATTGCATCCAACATGATCTCTGCAAGATTATCGCTTTGCACTGTGGTTGGATAAGGCTGCTCATCAATGTGGAGTTTTTTAGCTAGTGACGAACGTACCGAAAACGCATTGAGTTTTTCACCTTCAATTGCGCTTGAATGAATAATATTAGCCAATAAAGTATCAAGTGCTTGCTGTTTTTGCTGCGTACTTTGCCCATCCATGCGACCAACCAGCACACCTTGGTTAAAACAAAGCTTTCTCAACAACGGCGCAAGCTGTTTTTCATCCCACGTAAAGTTCGGCCAATCTTGTTGTTGCCATATCCACATAAGCGTGTGCCCTTAAGTTAATTAGCTTTAGTCTATATGATTTATTCGCCTCACACAATGAGGCGAATAATGAGCTTAATTGCCTTATTGTGTTAATTGGTAAGTTGAAATCGTAGAAACCAGTTTTAGCTGTGATTATTTTAAACGCCAATTTCGGTTTCGAGCAGCAAGCGACGAGCAACGAACGATGCGAAAAGCGCCGCTTTTAATATTTAAGCTCGATGCCCGCAACTCGATGCTCGTCGCCTTTATTAATATATGTCGCGTTGGCGACGGCAACCAAGGGGCGGATACCGCCGACCGCCCCCTTGGAACCCTACGGCGCCTCGAGGATCACACTACTTCCTTAATTTAAATTAATAATATGAACGTAAACGCGATGAAACACGTCCGTGTGTAAGCATCGCTTAACGCGCATTGCCTAAAGGGATTTAGGTACTTGGAATTTGTCGGGAACAGAATTCCGCCATGCGCTGCTATTATTCATCATTCATTCAATTTCGGGTGTTATCACGAGGGGTTTAACTCAGCACTCGCCTCCAAATTTGTTGTTATTAAAAGCATTATGTATATTAAGTTATCTTAACTGCTTGAGTAATTTTAATGGCTGCTAACTTACCTTCAACGCTAAACTTCACTCAATACCGTGATTTAGTAAAAAAGCTCAAACATGGTAAATCATTACCAACAGCTATCTATTTACATAAAAGCTCATTACAAGCAGCCCTACCACCTGAGTTATTCAACTTTATAACAAGCACGATAAACAAACTTGATGTAAAAGAATCTTGGAACTTAATAAAGCTTTATAAACGTGATTTAAAATTTACGCTACTCAACTACCCTGACTTTGATGAATATGCATACCCTGTACTTCACACCAGCTATACAGTTGATGTTGATGAGCTAACTATAAAAACAACTAACTACAGTAGCTCAAATAATCCGCCTATTTTGCACCGTAAAGAAACCTTTGTTCTGCCAAGTTACCCTCAATACCAATTATTTAAAGATATTACCGAGGAAGGTGAGCAAATAGGCCTGTACCAAAACACCAAAAGTATTGGTTTTAAACAACAATGGCATAACTTAATTAAACGCAAAGGCTATAAGCTTGATGAGCAAGGACGGCTGCATAAAGTAGCAGAAATACCAAAACCTGAAATTGAACATAAACCACAAGCAATACAGCGCCATTTAACCGCAATAAATCGCGATAGACTTTCTGCTCCTTTTCAAAAGCTTGCAAAGTATGGCTACTTAAATGGTGATTACTCAATACTAGATTATGGCTGCGGCCTAGCAGATGACGCAACCGAGCTTGAGGCCCACGGATTAAATATTAACGCATGGGATCCAGTACACAGGCCAAACGGGAACAAACAAACGAGTGATATTGTTAATTTGGGCTTTGTACTCAATGTTATTGAAGATCAACAAGAGCGAAAAGACACTTTAAAAGCGGCTTATAAACACACTAAAAAGTTGCTTTTAGTATCTGTAATGCTCGCCAACGAAGCCAAACAAGAACACTTTAAACAATATAAAGACGGCGTAATTACTAAATGGAATACCTTTCAAAAATACTATAGCCAAGCCCAAATAAGGGCTTACATAGAACAAACCCTAAACGCTAAAACTATGGCGTTTGGGCAAGGCATTATCGCTATTTTTAAATGCCCACAATTAGAAGAAGCCCATCATTTAGAGCTGCAATTCCAAAATTATAACTGGCAACATATTACCCAAAGGCCACAGCAAAAAGCACTTCCCAAAGCTCAGCAAAAAACCCTGTTTGAAAAACACCAAACACTGCTTGAGGACTTTTGGCAACATTGCCTGCACTTTGGCCGCTTACCAGCAAACGATGAGTTTGAGCAAAGTACAACACTGCGCAAATATTTTGCCAGCCATAACAAAGTATTTACTCTGCTGCAAAATTACTATGAACAAAGTGAATTTGAGCAAGCGCAACAAAAACGAAAACACGATTTACTGGTTTATTTTGCACTTAGCCTATTTGGTAAACGCCAAGCTAAAAGCCACATGCCTGCAAGGCTAACGCGAGACTTAAAAGTACATTTTAGTGATTACAACCAAGCATTAGAACAAGCAAAACAACAGCTTTTCTCGATTGCAGAGCCCGCTAATATTGGTAATGCCTGTTACCAAGCTTACGAGCAAATTCAGCTCGGTGAATTACACGATAACCACTCGTATATATTACCCACTCGTTACTTAAATCAACTCCCAGCAATATTGCGTGTTTATATAGGCTGTGCGGTGCAGTTGTACGGCGATATAGACGACGTAGATTTAGTAAAAATACACATGCGATCAGGCAAAGTAACGTTTTTAAAATACGATGACTTTAATAAAAAGCTTCCACTGCTCACTGAGCGCATAAAAGTAAAAATGCTAGAGCAAGATATAGACTATTTTTACTACGGCGATATTTACCCATATCAGCCCTTTTATAACAAAATAGATTATTTACAAAAAGGCAGTAGCGAGTACAAAAGCCAGCAACGTTTTAACAAAAAGTTAGCTGATATGCTCAAAGGCGTAGCCAAAGCAGAGTGGCCCAACTGGCCCATATTACAAAAGGTGTTTGATTATTGGGGAGTGGAATTTAAGGAGGGTAGATTTTTTAAAAAATAAAAATATTTTTAAAAGGCCAGCTTGCTGGCGGCAACCAAAGGGCGAATACCGCCGTCCGCCCCTTGGAACCCCACGGCGCCCCAAAACTTCACTTTCCTTTAAACAAATAATTAATATGAGCGTAAACACGATGAAAGCACATCCATGTGCATGCATCGCTTTTCTCGCATCCATACGAGGTAATTACTCATTAATTATCTGTTTCGCAGGTGAAGTTGAAGGGGAATTATCTTAGCTATGGAGCTAGTAATCGACTAAATCAATATCACAACTTTAGCTGAGCTAACTTCTCAATTATTTCAGGAATAGGTAATGACTCTGTCATATGCCCCCATGAAACTCTTATTGCACCTGCAATTCGCTTTTCATCTAGCTTCATTGCAGTTAAAACATGAGAAGGCGTATAACTTGATGATGTACAAGCTGAGCCATTAGATACAGCTGCAATCCCCTTCAGCATAACCATAGCAGCCTCAGAGTTTATACCTGGAACTGAAAAATTAAGTACAAAAGGAGATGTATTTTCACCGTTGTATTGCGTATCAAGTGTGTTCAATGCCTGAATCAATTCATCTTTTAAGTTTTGTGCGTGCTGTTGCCATAAGACTGCATTTTTTTGTGCAATCTCGCACGCTAAACCAAAACCCGCAATAAGTGGAACGGCTAAAGTTCCAGGCCGCAACCCTTTCTCTTGCCCGCCACCAAACATAATTGGTTTAAGTGGTGGCTTTAAAAAGCCACGCTTTCTAATTATTAACGCACCAATACCTTTGGGAGCATATACTTTATGCCCACTTGCACTTATTAAGTCTACTCGGTCATTTTTTAAATCATCACTTAACTTACCAAAGCTTTGCGCTGCATCGATGTGTAAGTAAGCCTCATGAAGTTCAAGCGAATCACAAATCTCTTTAACTGGTTGAATTGAACCTGTTTCATTATTTACGTGCATTATTGATACTAGCAAGGTGTCTTCTCGAAGAAGGTTCTTAAGTTGTGCAGGGTTTACTACTCCACTTTCATCAACTTCTAAATAACTTATAGTAAAACCGTTTTTCTCTAAGTGCTCAATTGGCTCTAAAACAGCTTTATGCTCTATTCGAGTTGTAATGATGTGCTTTTTATTATTTGCTTCACCAAACTCTTTTAAACCTAAAATTGCAATATTGTTGCTTTCGGTTGCGCCACTGGTAAAAATCACTTCAGACTTGTCTGCATCAACTACGTCAGCAACTTGTTTGCGGGCATTTTCAACAGCCTTTTTTGCACTTGCACCAAATTCATGAGTACGGCTGCCAGCATTGCCATACTCCTCTAAAAACATTTTTCTAACTAAATCAGCTACCTCAACAAGTACTGGCGAAGTAGCATTCATATCTAAATAAGTTGTCATCAAATCCCCAAAATAAACTCATATTCTATGCGAGACAGTGTTAAGTAATTCATGTAAAATAGCCCGCCACAATGTTCGTACGAACAAAGCAACAAAAGTCACGAACAGATTAAACTATAACTTAATTACGAAAGATATGAACCAAATAGTGTCAGGAACTTCATTCCCTGCAATAAAGGGAATGCAAGCAAAAACAGAATATTACATTGTAATGTGCCCACTAAAAAGACTTAGTAAGATATTTACTTTAGATGAGGGGCAATTACCTGTAGATCAACGCGCCCAACGTATTATCAACGAAGAGCGTATTCCTGATATTGCAAACTACATACTAGATAGTAGAGATAACTATGTTTTTTCTGCTCTAACAGCATGTATAGATGGATTAAGTGAGTTTGTAGCAATAGGTGAATCTAAGCACGAACAAAAAATCGGTACTCTTGTTATTGATGAAGACGCCGAGATTTATATTACTGATGGGCAACATCGAAATGCAGCAATATTAGAAGCTTTAAAAGCAGATCCAACACTTGCTGATGAAACTATTTCGGTGGTTTTTTTCACTCATAAATCATTAGAAGAACGTCAAAGGATCTTTAAAGATCTCAACCTTTATCCAGTTAAAACCGATAGTTCATTGAGTATTACTTACGACGACAAACCAGATGCAATTTTATCTAAAACTGTAATTTTCAGAAGTGATTCATTTACAAAATTAGTGCATATGGAAAAAAGTAATTTAGGACCTCGCTCTAAAAAACTAATTAGCCATAGCGCAGTAAATAAAGCGAGTAAATACTTACTTGGTACAATAACCAAAAGTAACTACGAATCCCTAATACCTATAGCCAGTGAATACTGGCATGAGGTACTCAAAAATATGCCGGCCTGGCAACTTATATGCGATGACAAAGCATCAGGTGGAGAGCTACGCGACGAGTCAATACACGCCCACGCAGTAACTTTTCATGCCCTCGGGCTATTAGGGTTTTATTTACTTAACAACGAGCCCAAATGGCACAATAAACTAAAAGGCTTACAAAAAATAAACTGGAGTCGCCAAAACCCTGATTGGAACCGCCGCTGCGTAAATAACAAATCGATGACAAATAATCGAAAAGCAGCTGAGCTCACCTGTATTCAAATTAAAACTTATTTAAAAATACCCCTTACCGACAAAGAAAAGTCGGTAGAAAAATCATTCATAGAGGAACGAAATGGCTACTGATAACGATGTACAGTTCCATTCGGCCTTTGGCGAAACTGGCTTAAAAAGCTCTATTCGCCAAAGCATCGATCATATAAAAATGCTTTACCAAAGTGACTCCATCCCATGGGTAATTGGTTACAGCGGCGGTAAAGACTCAACGGCAATACTTCAATTAACTTGGTATGCCCTGCAAGAGTTAGCGCAAGAAGGTAAATGCGAAAAAAAAGTACATGTAATCAGTACAGATACCCTTGTAGAAAACCCAATTGTAGCAATGTGGGTAGGTAAGTCTCTGCAACGCATGAAAGAGCAAGCAGACAAGCAAGGTTTACCTATCGTTCCGCACCGCTTAACTCCAGCAGTTAAAGACCGTTTTTGGGTTAACCTAATAGGTAAAGGTTACCCAGCCCCTCGTTATAAATTTCGCTGGTGTACAGATCGTTTAAAAATATCGCCATCGAATACATTTATACAAAACATGGCTGATAAAAACGGCGAAGCTATTTTAGTACTTGGTACGCGTAAAGCCGAAAGTACAGCGCGTGCGGCAAGTATGGAACGTTTCGAAAGCTCAACTACCAATACACGTAAGGCGCTTGGTTTAACTGAAAACGGATCGCTTGAGCGCGTGTGGGTTTATACCCCTATTGCTAGCTGGAGTAACGACGATGTTTGGGTGTATTTAAATAGTGTAGATAACCCATGGAACTTCCCAAATCATGACTTAATGGGGATGTACCAAGGCGCTACAGAAGGTGGGGAATGCCCTCTTGTTGTTGATAAATCAACGCAAAGTTGTGGCGATAGCCGTTTTGGATGTTACGTGTGCACTATGGTATCTGAAGATAAATCAATGAATGCCATGATCTCAAACGATGAAGAAAAAGAGTGGATGTATCCACTTGTAGCACTTCGCAACGAAATTGAAGTAAACGATGCCAACCGCGCTAAAAAAATTGAAAAATTAACTCGCGATAAAGCTAATCGCGACTTTAGACGTATGAACGGCAACCTAACCGTGCATGTATCTAAACACGGTGCAGATTTAGTTCCAGGCCCTTATATTCAATCTTTTAGAGAGCATTTACTTGGCAAAGTATTAGAAGCGCAACAGGCTGTACAACAGCTTGGGCCAGAAGAAGTTAAAGATCTTGAACTACTGCCACTAGAAGACCTTGAAGAAATTCGCCGAATTTGGCTAGAAGAAAAGCACGAGGCAGAAGACAGCGTGCCAAAAATTTACCAAAAAGTACTTAAAAAAGAATACCCGGGTAAGCAACGCGCACACCACCCTATTCTTAATTTAGACGTACTTAATAAATTAAAAGCGCATTGCCAAGAGCAAGGCGACGAAGACGGCTTACTATATCAACAAATGCGCTCAGTAATGAGCATTGCTAATAAGCATAAAAACCAATTACGTAGAGCAAAACTCTCTGACGAGCTTGCACAAAGCCTCGATAAAGGCGCATTTAATAATTTATTCGAAGCAAAGCAATTTGCATTAGAGCGCGAGCGCCATCGCTTACAAATACAACTAAATAATTCTCCTAATTTAACTGAAGATGATAAAGCTGCAATTCAAGAGAAAATCATCATGGTAACTAAGTCGATAAAAGAACAAGGCTACAGCTCACTACTTATCGATTTTGAAGAGGTACACGATGATAATTAAACAACTTACCCTTGAAAACTTTGGTATTTATCAGGGGCGACACGAAGTTGATTTAACCACCGCAAAAAATAAACCTATTATTTTATTTGGTGGTTTAAACGGCGGCGGTAAAACAACCTTTTTAGATGCATTGCAACTCGTGCTTTATGGTAAACATGCAAAGTGTTCTAACCGTGGGCATCAGTCTTATAGCAGCTTTTTAAGCAGCACCAAAAACCGTTATGTTGGCGATCACGACACCGTTGAGATTTCACTTACGTTTACACACACAACCGATACCACAACCAAAGAGTTTGTTGTTGTACGTAATTGGAAAACCAACACAAAAGACGTTAAAGACAAAGTAACGGTTTACTGTAACAAAGAAGAAGATAGCCATTTAAGCCAATACTGGGATGAGTTTGTGAATGAGTTTATTCCACTTAGCCTGTCTGACTTATTCTTTTTTGATGGCGAAAAAATCGAAAATCTGGCACACCCAGACAGAAGCGCCGATTTAATAAAAACAGGTATTGAAAACTTACTTGGACTAGACCTTCTTTCGCAACTGCATATCGATTTAAATAACGTTGAGCGTAAGCGTAAAAGCGATAATTTAGAAAGCAGCGTAATTGCCAAAGTTGAAGCCTTAGAGGCTGAAATTGGCGACCAATCAACACTTGTTTCAAATCTTAAAACAGAAATAGCAGGCATCGAAAAACGCGCTAGCGATACTAATTTAAGCATTAATAAAGCCCGTCAAAAGGTACGCTCTGCGGGCGCTCACTTAATTGAAGAGCGCGACTCTATTAAATTTGAACTCGGTGCTATTGAAGAAAAGCTCAAAGCCAATTTAGCCGAGCGCGTAAAATTGGATGCCGGGTGCGGACCGCTTAGTTTAATACCTAATTTAATTGCAAGCACACAAGCACAAATTAAAAAAGAAGAGCAAGCAGTCCAAGCTAATGTTATTCAAAGTGCTATTACTGAGTACGAAACCACAATTACACAAACGCTAATTAACGAAAATGTGCCACAAAGCGCACTTAAAGCACTTAATAATAAAATGGCTAGTTTGGCTCAAGAGCGTGAAGAGCTCGCAAGTACAGCGTGCTACATTGGCAGTAATGTAGCCATTTTTAATGGCCTTGATGAAAAAATTACGCAAGATAAGTCAGAGCGTGAAAACTTACTAAAAGCGCGCGAAGACCTCCTAGAGCAGCAAGCACTTTTTGATAAAAAGTTAGAGTCGATCCCTGACTATGAAACTGTGCAACATTTATTGAGTGAACTTGCAGGACTTGAAGCCGAGCTTAAAAACGACTTTGTTTTAATAAAACAAAAACAGCAGTTATTACAGCAAGCGCAAGCGCGTGACGAAGTATTAAACACTCGCTACGCAAACTTGCTAACTCAGCAAAGCAAAGATACGTTCGAGCAAAAACGTGCAATTCAAGTGGCTGAGCATATTGGTAAACTTAAAAATACCATGAAGTCATTTGCCGATGAGTTAATACGTGAAAATGTAACAGGGCTTGAAGAACACATTACTGCTAAGTTTTTTGATCTTTCTCGTAAAAACAACTTAATTACCGGCGTTAAAATTTGCCCAGATTCATTCAAACTTACGTTACTCGATACCAATAAAAACCCTATGTCGCCAAGCCGATTATCAGCTGGTGAGAGACAATTACTCGCCATCGCTATTTTATGGGGATTAGCTGAAGCATCAGGCAAAGAAATTCCAACCGTGATCGATACACCACTTGGGCGATTAGATGGTAAACACCGTACTAAGCTAATTAATAACTACTTCCCTAAAGCGTCAAGCCAAGTGATATTGCTATCAACTGACGAAGAAATTACAGGACAATATTACACGCAATTAAAACCTGCTATTTGTCGTGAGTATCACATTAGTTATAACGAGCAAGAACAAACCTCAACCTTTACTGAGGGGTACTTTTAATGAATACAACACTCCATACAATTGACTCTATTAAGCTCTCTGAAAAACAAAAACAGCAGCTCGTTCGCCTAAAAAGTAAAACAGGCATCGAAAACTGGAATGTATTATGCCGCTGGGCACTGTGTATGTCGCTCGCTGAAGATTCAATCCCCCCGGTCGAGGAAATCCCATCAGACAGCAACGTAGAAATGAGCTGGAAAGTGTTTGCTGGTGAGTATGCTGATGTGTACTTAGCAGTGTTACGTGAAGCGTATCAAAAACAAAATGCACACCTAGTAGGTGTGCACTTTGGTGACTTTGTTAAATTGCATTTGAATCGAGGGATTAGTTTTTACTACACAAAACTAGATTAATTAACATTTAATTTTCTTTTGCATGCAGAAGCTAGGTTTCTTGCATGCTCCCCAACTCTCTTTCAACAACGGTTTTAATAAGTTGTGCCAACCTATTAATCGATTGCTCATTAGAGGAAAAGTGGCGTGATGTTAACTCCAAATTATTTAATTCCAATTCAACTTTAAGCTTTTTCATTATCTCCGTAAAAAAGTCTAAAGAAAGGGTTTTATTCTTTTGACCTAGTTCGTGTATTTTTGGGTATGCCTTCAATAAAGCGCCACAACCTATTGATTTAGAAAGAATATACTTGTCAGGCTGCTCCCACTCTACAGGGAATACTTTTCTAACTGCATTAAATAAATTCATTAATATTTTACGGATTACATCATCCTTTTCCTCCCTGAAATATTTGTTAAAAGGCCTATTTTCAGGGATTAATTCGACATTATTTTTAATATTTATAGCATAGATTTCAGGCTTATTTGTAATTAATTTTAATAATGACTTTATAAATGAGCCTTGAGAAATAGATGCCAATTCCCCACCACCTTTACCAAGCATCTTAAGTCTTTCATAGAAAGGTGAATCACTATCAGAGTTAAATGACCTTGCAATTTCGTGGCACGTCCTTTGTGGTGAACGGTACGTAGAAACATCAAACAAGTCGTAGATTAAAGAAGGCGGCACTTTTGTTTGCTTACTATTAATAATAGAGAATATATAAGCTTTCTCCTCCTCTGTTAAATCCATAACTATAACAACAGGCAATTCGAAATCATCGATGTGCTCAGATGCAAGTATACCTGCAACCCTGTGCTGCCCATCTAAAATTGAAGCGATCTCTTCAGATTTCTGTATTTCGAAAGATGTGGCATTAAAATTTTTAATATACTCTGAATTAATAGATAAAATAATCGGCGTAGGAAAAGTTGCGTCTGGGTCTTTACAATAATTAGCTATTTCAGCCTTGCGTTTAGTAGAAGCTTCACGCTGCGGGCCTCCAGAATGTGCTCTAGTTTCTACCTTTGAAATAGATTTTATTTCTTTAGGTGTCATCTTACTTAAATAGAACGTACCTGCAGGTTGTTCAAATTTTATATAATTGCATTTTATCATAAATCAATGTCCTCGCCATCATCAGTGACATTTGTAGTAAGTAACTGCTGGATTGCAACATTTTCACTATTTAAGTAATCATCAATTTTCGGAATAACTTCTTTAGGTATGAGCACCGAAATAATTATTTTTTCAAATTTTTGTTTTTCTTGAAGATCATTCCAAACTGATTTTGTAGCTTCAGAGGTAGTAACCGTTGTTTCCACACTTCCATCTTCATTCTCTTTAATAATTTTTCCAAGACCTATTACTTGCTGATATTGATCTCTCTTATAGATACATACAAGAGTATTTACTGGGACTCTTAAACCGAGTGGAGGCAAAGCAACAACTCTATAATTATTCGTTCCTTCAATCAAAGAAACATGTTTTAACTCCCTAAAACTAGGCGAATATTCTTTTTTATTTATAAAATCTTTGACCGCTTTAACAGCTGTATTAAACGCTACTGTTGATAACGTTAAATAACAAAAGAAAACGAACAACAATAAATAAAAAATCCAACCAGGTACATCTTTAGATGCGTCTAATTTCCAAAACGAAGCGATTGCTATAAATGTACTGACGCAAGTCCAAATGATCCAGTGCTCTTTTAAGCTCTCAAACCAATACTCACGCCTCCTGCTATAAATTTTTAAAGTTTCCAACTTTTATTTTCCTTCTAAATAACTAATTTTCAAAAAATCAACTTTCAAGCGCAACTCTTGCACACTGTATCCTAACCAACTTACCTTCTGATTTAAGATAAGCATCCCCTTTACCGTTGAGTACTTCTGCGCCTTGCTCATCGAGTATTACACGGCTTTCAGTACCATTTTTAACTCGCAGTGCGAGCTGTGCTGGGAGATTAGAACGTAAATTTGTGCTGATTACATCGCCACTTGGTTTTTGTGTAGCAATAATTAAATGAATACCGGCAGCACGGGCCTTTTGCGCTAAGCGCTTTAGCTCAGATTCAATATCCTTTTTCATGTCTTTATCTGATGTTAAATCGGCATATTCATCAAGCACCAATACCCACCACGGAATACGCTCTTCTGGTGTTACTTTGGCGTTATAGTCTGGCAGAGAGCGTACACCTTGCGCTTTAAATTGCACATAGCGCGATTGCATTTCAGAAACCGCTTGGGTTAACAGTTCTAGCGCATCTTCATCATCAAACCCAATGCGCCCGATTAAGTGTGGATAGCGCTCAAAATCATTAAGCTCGGTGCCTTTAGGATCTATTAGCATCAGCTTTAATTCACTTGGCGTGTAATGCTCAACCATGCCATATAAAATAGTATTTAGCGCTTCTGATTTACCGCTACCGGTTGTTCCACCAATAAGTAGGTGTGGGCAATTTGAAGATGAGAAGTTAAGTTTAATTACTTCACCAAAACGGTCTTCACCTAGCGGTACCTCAAGCGCATTTTGTGGCCGCTGCCAATTTGGCCAGATATCATTTTGGTCTACAAAGTAACGTTGCTCTTGGCTTTTTGGCACATCAATCGTAATGCAGCCTTTATCTATGCCAAAGCCTACATCTTGTTCTTGCTCAAGTTTTAACGCGAGCTTAAGTGATTGCGATTTGGCAAATACGCTTTCAGGCTTGTCACCTAAATTTAAGCCAACTCGGAATAAAATAGAGGCAGGCCCTTCAATAAAAGGTTCAACATTATCTGGTTTGAGTAACGTAATGTTATGGCTGTAGTAACAATCAATAATTTGCTGATAGATTGCACTTAAATCACTCTCACTCATTTTTTTGCGAGCCGATGCTGCAGCCATATCTAAGTTATTTGTATTGGCCTCTTTAACCTCTGTAGGGTTTGTTTGCTCTGCACTTTTACTATTGTTACTAGGTGGTGATATATCATCTAACGCTGTAATTTTTGTACCTTGCGTTTTTGTAAGCTCAGTTTGCTCGTCAGCTTTGGCATTTTGTTCAAGTACTACTTTTTGCGTTGTTGCGCTCTTAGTTAAAATATATTGCGCATCAATATGGTGTAATTTAGCAGGGGTTAAGTCGGCTAATAAGTTCTGCATAGGTGTTTTAACCCAGTGAGATAAATTACCCGCTGGTAGCTCTATTTTTAGTATGTTGTGCACTTTTAAGAATGATGCTTTAGTAAAGTTATCATCTTCTACATTTACAAATAAGAACCCTGCCGGATAGTCAACAAGTTCTGCAAGTTCATAATCACCTTGTAGCCACTGTGCACTGCGTTGCTCAATGCTATTGAAGTAACCCTCTTTATACACTTTATAAAGTTTGTACTTATCAATTTGCATTAATACTTGGCGCATAAATAAGCCTCGGTATAAATGCCCTGCAAGGGTTTGCTGCCCAAGGAGTGCTTCAAAATATTGCTTCAGCTCTTTGGCTTGCTCAACACCTTTGCTGTGGGTTTGGCGCTTACCTGTTTTAACTTCAACTGGCAGTAAAATCATTTGTTGGCCTTTAAAGCCTACAAATAAAATATCGTCTGAGATAACACCTTTTTTAAAGCCTTGTGCATGGCGCGATAAATCGCTATCAGCCATGTTTAAGCCTAAGTTACCAGCCACGCGAATGACTTCTGCAATAGAAAGGGGCACCCACGTAATATCAGAGTCTGCCACTAAGCAGTTAATGTATTTATAAGCGCAGATAATGCCGCGCTTTTCTTTTCGTTCGTTATCGTTGGCCGTGACTAGGTTTAGCAACCATTCACCATTAAACGCATTAAACTCCTCGATTATACCGCCCTCGTCGTTTTCGAGTACTTTGTGGTATAGATCGGTTTGTTTAGTTACGGTTATTGCATCGTAATTAACTGAGTTTGTGTAGTTATCAGAATAATGAATAAGCACCATATTCTTTTGATTTTCAAAAAACTCTAAGGTTACTTTAGGATCGATTATTGTGGTCCAAATTGAGTTCTCGTAAGAGCGCTCTAATAACGTTTTAAAGTTTTCTGTAACTACAAGAGCTTGAGATTTAGACTCGCTGTACTCTTCATGGTGGCGCTTGGCAGGCTTGATTAATCCACTATATTTAGCAACTAGCTTTAATTGTGGTGCACTGTCAACATCAATGCCTTTAAGACCAAACGATGTGTAATAGCTGCCATTTTTATTTGATGCAGACTCACCTGGCATTAAGCCATGACAAACAACCCCCGTTTCTTGTTTTAATAAATCAACGTCAGTCGCCTGCACACGTTCGTTATTTTTAAAAAACGACATGTGAGCGTAGTGCTGCTCTTTTTGGCCTTTTTCGTGCTCAAATTTACTGTAAGTTAAACGTGTTCTTAGCAAATCGATTATGCTATCAGCTTGCTCGCGAGCAGCCCCTTTGTTTAACTCACAAAGTTCTTTTAAGTCATCATAGCTTGCCATGTCAGCAAACTTGTCGAACCAGGTATAACACTGCGCTTCGTCATATAAATTTACATGAATATTGGTAACTTTATTTTTTTTGAGTTTGATGTAGTCAATTAAGCCTAAAAACAACTCTTTATTTTGCTGATTATTGACAGAGTTAATAATCAGCGTTGTTTTACTACCTGCTACAAATAAATGTTTAAAGGCTGTGGTAAATTTGCCTACTTTGTCTTTTACGAGCGTGCGCACAAAGTCATAGCTACTTTCTTGTTGTGGAACAAGTTTGGACCAGAATACATTTTCTTTTTCGGCGTGATTATATGAAAAGTCATGCATAGGGTCGTATACAAAAGGTAAAAGCCCTTGTACGGTTAAGCGCTGAATAGTAACTGGTGGTAGCTTTTTAAAGCTGCCTGTTGCCTTTTTATCTTTACTTAATACACCTGCCAAATTGCAATTATAAGCAAGTACCAGCGGGTGATATGGCGCAATATAAGTTTGCTCATCAAAATCTGCAAAGCCTATATTTACAAGTAACTTGTGCTGTTCTAAAAGTGGTGCGTGGTAGGGTATTTCATCAATAGCAGCCTGATAAGTATCCACAACCTGAGTGGCAAGCGCTCTAAGTTTTTCGCCCCAGCCCGATAAGCTCAACAACGATTTTGTATGCGCTAAATAATCAAATAAATCGCGATAAGCAAAGTATAAATCAGCATAATGTGATTCTAAGTCTTGTAGTTTAATATCATTGCCATTAGCAAGCTTAGCTAAGGTTGAGCTATCAAGTAACTCAGCTTCGTTTTGTAATAACGTGAGCCGCTTGGCTTTAGGTGCTACTTCCTTTCCGTCAATAAGTACTTTGTTTTTACTACGATTGAATTGCCCGTAGTATTCATCGTTAAATAAGTGATTAAAGCGGCCTTGGTCTAATAATAAAGGTAACGATAAAGTATCGGTTGATACTTCCCCTTCAACATTAAATGTTAATTGGCTAATCGCACCTTGCACGGTGAAGTTTATTTCATCAGATTCAGTTGCTAGCTTTTTAAAATCAACAATGCCTACTGCATTTGAATCAAATATTTGGCTGTTTTCTGCAAGAACACTGGCATTTGTTAAATCGCTTATTTGTAATGATTGCTCATCAGTTTGCAGCGTTAACCATTGTTTTGCGGGATCAACTAAGTAAGTGTGCTTAAAACCGTCAATGTAAAAGTCATTTTTACTAATAACTAGTACTTTGAAATTATGTGTTTCTTTTGGTTTGTCGGTTTTAACACGAAAGTTAAAGTAGCGAGCTTGTCCGTCAAAACTACTCGTAAGCACTGCCCTACTTCTTATTCCGCCTGGGTTTTTAATTGTTATATCAACATTTGGCAGTTCTTTAGCTTGCTGAATTTTACAAAAGCTATCTTTTAACTTTTGATTGATAAAGCAAAGCTCTAATTCGAATGTGTGTTGTTCTGGCTCTAAAACTAATATTAAGTGACGCTCTCTTACACCAGCTCCTTTTTCTGACTTTGCCTTTGCAAGTAGTTCAATGTATGGGGCCTTTTCGCTTTCAAGCTCTAACAAATTAGTTCTATTTTTTTGCTGTTCTGTAAAGCATTCACCTATGTCGAGGCTTTCTTTGTACTTTTCTACATTCCCCTCAGGAAAATGCTCTTTAATAAATTTTTCACTAAAATCTAAAGCGGCTAATTTGTCTTGCAGTTCGTTTGGAAAATGATGAGTGATGAAGTCGAGTTTATCGCTTAGCTCTTTATTTTCTTTTAAGCGCAAGCTAATTTGCTCGCCTTCCCAGCCTTCTTGCGAAAGTTGGTCATCGTTTAATAAACCAAGTTCATGGAACTGTAAGTCACCATCTGCAATTGCGTAATATAGTTTTTCAAAGCCAAACATAGTGGCTTCGTCTTCAACTATTTCATCAAAGTGATAGTCGAGTAAACATTCAGAAACTTTCGCTTTTTCATCAGTTTGATCTATTTCTTTATGCAGCAATAATTTTATGTTTTTTGGGTCCCAAACAACGCCAGGCTGCGCTACGTCTTCTGTCGAGTTTTTTAACGTATCTAGCATAGAGTTATGGATGATTAATAAAGCTGTGCCTTTTGTTTCACCTTCCATAGCTGAAACAACATCACGTAAATGCGCTATGTAGTTTTCTGTAAAGTTTTCACCTTCGTACACAGGAATTAATTCGACATCACCGTACTGCACCGTTTTTAACTCAATGCCTTTTACAGTTACGCTATTGTCTGCAATTTTCATAAAGGCTTGATAAAGTGCAAAGCCTTTATCACTATCAGGACTTGTGAACTGATAACGAAAACCAACTTTTAATTCTTCAGCTGCCCAAACATTAAAGTGGCTAACTAAAAATTCTTCAAACTGTTTTTCTAACATATACTGCATCTCCGCTATCACTCATTCTTTCTACGTTACCCATTCGCTCATAAAAATCGATTAAAGATTGCTGGCTTTGTTTATCAAAAAACACGCCTCTTGCTTCAAATTCTTTAATAATTTCGTGAAAACGTAATTTATCGCGCTCGCCAATGGCTAGGTTTGTTAGTAGCACTATGTAATCTTGGTTAAACGTAAGTACTTGACCTGCACGGCCTCGTCGCTGAATAAATGGGTCTAAAATATTACCCAACGTGCCTTTGACCACGGTGTCGTTATATTCAGTTAAGCGCCCTTTTTTGTTATCGAACTGCGCATGGGATAAGCTAAGTAATTGCTGTAGGACTTCTTTTTTATCGCTTGTATCTAACCAATTTTGCTCGGTGTTGTACCATTTGCGTTGAGTACGATCTCCTACAAAATCACGACCAAATTGATTTAGCTTAGCAACTTCACTTTCGTTGATAGATTCAAATAGCTGCCAAAGGGGTTTAACCTCACCTTTGATTTGTATAGCTTCATTCATAAATAAGTAAGGGAATAGGTATTCTAAGTATTCATGAAGCTGGCTATAACCAAAGTTTTTAACTTGTGAGCGTTCGTCGCTTGCCTTTTCGTTATCAATAATAAAAAAGCAGGGCTTGCTTGATGGAGCCCCATTTGCCCAATTTTTTATATTCAGCGCCATTTGCGAGATATATAAAAACCCATATAAACGAATAACAGAATTAAAGTTGTTGAGTAAGTAGTGAGGTCTTTTATTTAAAAATTGTAAATCTTGTTTAAACAATTCACTTAAAAATGGCAAATAGGCGGGCTCTGTTTTAAGCGCCGTTTTTGATTTACCTGATACAAAAAAACTATCAAATTCAGCTTTTATTTCTTTTTCTAAAAAATTTAAATCGTTAACTGAAGAGCTATCGAGAGTTAAACCATTTAATAGCCCAACGAACATGTCACCCAACTTTTTGCTATTAGTATCGACTTCATTTTTTAGCGCTTTAAATATGAGGAGCTCTGGGGATATTTTAAATAACTGCTCATTATCAAAATACATTTTTTCCAGCACCGTCCAAAATTCAGGTTCGTCTAATTTTGTTGAAAAACGCTTTTCACATAAATCTTTGAAATGCTCTATGTCACCATTTACCAATGACTTTGCATATAAAATATGTACAAAATAGCCTAGTACGGTATCCCAGCAAAACTTATAGTGTTTGTCTTTTGTTCTTAAAGGTAAAAATGTATTAAATGCATTATTGTTTGGTGGTGTTAAAGTTTCTTTAATCATTTTATAGCCCACTCACTTCAAACTCTTCGTCATCAATATTTTTGATAGTAAAGTGTTTATTTTCTTTGATTATATGTAACGTTGAAACTTGATTTGCGACTTGCGCAATTTCATCTATAAATTCATCTAATAGTACAACGGTATTTTTATCGTGCTTATTAGGTCGGTAACCATCAGCAATTCTTTTCATTAACCGTAATAAGTTAATGTTTACTGGGATTGCTAGTGAGCGTTCTTGTACTTTAATAAAAGCCGTAAAACTTGCAGATGACTTTGGTGAGAAGTTTGAAATACTCTTTAAATCAGCTTTGATTTCTAACTCTGAAACTAACTGAAAGCCGTTTAGCTCAGATATTAAATAATGACTTTTATCTAAATTTGGCGCGTTGCGGTTATTATATTTTCGTATAGCTGTGCGAAGTGTATTATTATAAAAATCTTTAATTTGTCTTTTATGCTCCGGGCTATTGTCAAAATCTCTGTGTAATTGATACACATTTATGTACTGTTCTATAAGGGATTCATTGAAATCTTGTTCGAATTTAACATGATAATCATTAGAGAAATGACCTCCTTTAAGGGTGTAGAATAAACGCAAGTAAGAAAGACTACTTTCTAGCGTCTCTATTCCTAAGCTTTTTAAAAACTCTTTAAATTCAGTAAACTCTTGATCTGGTAGATGTAGATCATTTGCTAATATAAAACGATCTATTTTTTTTGTTCTTAAATGCGCAGGGTCGAACTCAATTATTTTATTTGCAAGCTCATTATCACCACCTGAAAAAAGGTTATCGAAGAGGTGACCTGGACCAGCCAGTAGCATGAAAATAAAATCAAGTAATGCACGAGCAGTTAAGAATTGGTCACGCATTAAGCGCGCTTTAAACAGTAATTCAATTATCGTTTTTTGTACTTCTGGAATACTTAAAAGTTCATAATTAGCTTGGAGTCTTTTACTTGCTTGGCTCGTTTGTTCTGATTTTTCTTTATCGAAAATCTGACGAATAATATTGTCATCATTTGCTGTTAGTTTTTGCAGTAATTTTTGCGCAAACTCAGAAGTATATCCCTCTTTATCTATAAAAAACTTAGGATAATCTTCAAAATTTATAAAGGTTATTTCTTCAGTTAAGAGATTGTTTGATAAGTAACTTTTTATTACATGTTTGAATTTTTCGTTTGAGCCCTCTTCAGCATAATTTCCTAGCATTCCGGTGTTAATACCAACGATAAGCGGAATAGTATCTGACTCAAATTGGTCAAATACTTTATCTAAAGTTTGAATTGCATTTTCGCGAGGATCAAAGCTATGTGTTGCATCTAAATGAAAGTGAGCGCGATTGCTAAAACGCTTTTTACAGTCAGTCAATATTTCTGATTTACCATCACCACTACTACCACATAAAAACAATACTTCAGGCCTACTTGATGAAAAGCTTGATATCTTCTTCTCTACATCAATAGCTATTGGCATTTTGATGTACAAATATTCTTTTACATCATCAAGCTGACTTTTATTTTTGCTG
Source organism: Pseudoalteromonas sp. SCSIO 43095 (assembly GCF_023650455.1). NCBI lineage: Bacteria > Pseudomonadati > Pseudomonadota > Gammaproteobacteria > Alteromonadales > Pseudoalteromonadaceae > Pseudoalteromonas > Pseudoalteromonas sp. SCSIO 43095. Next base: position 242,741 of record NZ_CP087996.1, on the reverse strand, counting down.
TCTCGTTCTGTAGACACAGCATAGGGTGATGATTTTGATAAAACGCTGAGGGCTTCTTTTAACCGCATAATTGACCTTTATCCAACGTAGTGCGGTTTAATAAAACCGCTCCTTGGTTTATTTATTAACAGCGCGAGCTATTAATCTGGTATTCATTTATAACTAATCTACAGTATCAACATTTAAAAATATAGAGCTACGGCAATATATATACGCCCTAAGCAGTATGTTTTTATTATAAAAAAGCACAGTTTAATGTTATAAAATCATGTTATTTACACTTTTACCTAATAGCTCTATGCTCTTGAAAGTATTTAGGTTATAAAAATAAGGTCCATAAAGCGCTTTTCATTGCTCAATAGAAAAAAACTACAACTTTGATTGAGTAATTGATGAGTAATTATTGGTATGACTGGCTTTTGTAGCTGAGTATCTACACCATATGGGGTGTGCTGACGGATTCCTAAATTCATAAATGAATTAGTTTATTTGCAGCTTATTCGCTTTTTGGTTGCCATCGCCAATGCGATAATCAAACTCTTACCTTAGCCCACACTAAAAAAATGGCTGTTATTTACCCTACAGTCTAACGGCTTGATAAAGGCTTATTCAAGCTTATAAGCTTACCAGCGTTTAAAAGTTAGTGTCGGCTCTTAAGCCCCCGTATTTGTTTTTACTGAGCTACCAACAACCTAGTCATTTATTGCTGCACTGCGCGCTCTTAATTTATTACAAGCGGGATAAATCTGCCAGCTAGTGTATATACTTAGCTGTAGTCATTTTTTAGAGTAATAAAATGCTTAAAGTCGCTTTTGTTGTATTACTGCTTAGCAGCTGTGACGTATTTGCTTGCTTTAAAACGCTTAAAGTAGGCACAAATGAAAACAACTGGGCACCTTATTTAATTAAGCAGGGTAATACCTTTGTAGGCGCAGAGGTGGATACGGTTAACGCTGTTTTTAAAAATTCGCTTTTTTGTATTGAGTGGGTTTATTTTCCGAGCTTATCGCGGGTTCAGCAAGAGCTAAAAACTGGCCATATTGATATTACCTTTGCGGCAAGTTATACAAAAGCGCGCGCCGAGTACTCCTATTTTACTGATGTTTATCGCGATGAAATTATGCTGCTTTATAAGCATAAAAACGCTAAAAATGTGGTTGATTTGGTCACTCTTTTTGAAAATGGCGCCACGGTTGCGATTAACCGTGGCAGCTTTTTTGGCGCTGAGTTTGAAAAATAAGAAAACACTACCCCAACCAAATAGTACTTACTAGCGAAGCGTATACCCGCTTTGGCATGCTTAACAAAAAGCGCGTTGATTACGTGATTGACGACTCTGTTGTTGCAAAATATTTTGCTAAACGCTACAACACAATTTTACCGGTAAAAACAGCGCCAGCTATTAATGTTAATGGCGTACATTTTATGATGAGTAAAAAAACGATAACGCTTGACGAAGTCGCGGTAATTAATCGCCTGATTAAAAATAACAAGGCTGCAATTAAACGCATTTATAGCCTCGATTAAATTGCGGCTTACCCTTACTGTTTATTTATAACCCAACATTCAAACGTTAAGTCCTTTCGCGCGAGCAAGCTCTAAGCTTACAAGTTTCACAAAGAGAATAAGCAATAGAAAACCTCATACCCACCGCTCGTGAACTTTTACTCTTCCACCTTTAATCTAAATTAGCTTGCTAATTCGGCCATCGCTTTTTGGCTAAACAAGTGCATAGTTACATAATGTTGGTTTTTAATAATCGTCTTCACAATTTCCTGATCTATATTCAAATAATCATGCACAAGCGCATTTCGTAAACCGATTATTTTACGCCATGAAAGCAACTCATTATCAGTTAAAGCACCGAGTTGAGTTAGTTCGCTAAATGTTTGGTAGGCGTTACTGCTTGTCGTATTTTTATACTTTTTAAGCCAATGTTTAGATAAGCTAATACATACTTCTGTCATTAACTGTAGCAAACGCTCTGCGGCACGATAGTCTCTATTATTAAGTTGATCTACTTGGCTTAATTCGTCGAGCTCTTGCATATATTCATCAATATGTCGTGTTACTTCTCTTATATAAAGCGCTATTCCTGTATCAGTCATGGTTACTCGCTATCATCTCAAATTCAAACTGGCTATAAATACGCTGCTGCTCTCTCATCGCTCTAAGGCTATTTTTACCTAAAATTGCCTCCCCGTATTCCACGATATTGAATGCAAGGTAACTGGGGATTAAGTTTATATCAACGATTGAAATAAGCTGTTCGTTTAAACTAAGTTCATTACTGATTTCTAATTCGAGCTCTTTTGGCCTTAGTCGTTTATCAAAAGAGCTAAGGTCAAAATTTTTAAAAGCGATCGCCAGATCAATATCACTATGAGGTTGCGCTGTACCTTTGGCGTGAGAGCCATACAGCCACACCACTTCAATGTCGCTATTTTTCTGCAAGTAATTAACTATTTGTTGAAAAACATTATTGCTCAAAACAAAAAACCATTAGTAAAAACTAAGATAATCATAACTTATCTATTTTATACTGACACTAAAACCGATAATGCATGCTTATTTGTGGAAGTTGATTTTAAATGATGTATTCACTAAAGAAGCGCTAGATAAAAGACGCTAGGTTGTTTACGCAGACCCGTTACCCAAAGCCCCTGCTTTTTTCATCTCGTTTACCATCATTTATTTCTCTTTGTGCAATTTGCTCTCAAGTGAACTTTCTACAAAGAGAGCGAAGAGGCGCTGCGCTGAAAGAGGAAATAAAAAAGCCAAATATTATCCTGTAGCAGCGATTTTATATCGCGTCAGATTTAGGTCATTAAGCATAGGGACGCGGGGTAAACCCGCTGCTACCAGTTTATGTTTTAATTTATTTATTCACCACAGAGGAAAAAGAGGCGCTGCGCTGAATGAGAAAGCCAAAGGCGCTAGGCTGTGTTCGCTACTCGTCGCTCGAAGCCCGCCGCTCGTAACCTTTCATTTCAACCTTTCACTTTTTCATTTTCATTTACTTTTTCTCAGCCAAAACAAGCTGCATTTAGTGGGCATTATTATGTCGGGCAGTAAGCCTAATCTTAAAAAAGTAACCCTGAATGAAGTCATAGTCTGGCTGCTTTACACTTAACTTACTAAGTTTTATAACTTCACTGCGAATTTTTGTAGGCGACATAACTCACTCTTTTTTGATATTTTTACCACAATAAAGTCGCACTTAAAAACAATCACGTATGTTAGCGTTTAAATAGGCTAGCCTTTAGTATACTTGGCCTGTATAATTTGCCGCCTTATTTACACCTATTGCCTGGTCTATTTTCGCACCTGCTGCGCCCATAACCCTGTCAGTATTTTTCTAGGACACCTTTTTTTGATCTCCACCGCAAATATTACGATGCAGTTTGGCGCAGAGCCGTTGTTTGAAAACATTTCAGCTAAATTTGGCAACGGTAACCGTTATGGTTTAATTGGCGCTAACGGCTGTGGTAAGTCGACCTTTATGAAAATTTTAAGCGGGGCATTGGCACCTACCTCGGGTAATGTGTCGATTACGCCGGGGCTTAAAGTGGGTAACCTAAGCCAAGACCAATTTGCATTTGAGCAATACAGCGTGGTTGATGCGGTAATTATGGGCGACGTTGAGCTTTGGAAAGTAAAGCAAGAGCGCGACCGTATTTACTCTTTGCCTGAAATGAGCGAAGAAGACGGCATGAAAGTGGCCGAGCTTGAAAGCGTTTTTGCTGAAATGGACGGTTACACAGCAGAAAGCCGCGCAGAAGAAATTCTGCTTGATGCGGGTATCGATAAAGAGTTTCATTATGGCTTAATGGCAAACGTAGCCCCAGGTTGGAAACTACGTGTGCTGTTAGCGCAAGCTTTGTTTGCAAACCCAGACATATTGCTACTTGATGAGCCTACCAATAACTTAGACATTCATACTATTACGTGGCTTGCGAATGAGCTTAACCAACGTAAATGTACCATGATCATTATTTCCCATGACCGTCACTTTTTAAACTCGGTATGTACCCACATGGCCGATATTGATTACGGTGAGCTGCGTATTTACCCAGGTAACTACGAAAAATACCTTGAAGCTTCAGGCTTACAACGCGAGCAGCTACTAGCCGAAAACGCTAAAAAAAGCGCTGAAATAGACGAGCTTCAAGACTTTGTTAACCGTTTTGGGGCTAACGCGTCAAAGGCAAAACAAGCCAGTTCGCGTGCTAAAAAAATGGAAAAAATTAAGCTTGATGACGTTAAAGCATCGAGTCGTATGAGCCCATCACTGAGCTTTGATGAGGGCAAAAAAATGTATCGCCAAGCGCTTGAGCTAACCAAGCTTGGCCATGGATTTGATGGCGAAACGTTATTTACCGGTGGCGATTTACTACTCGAAGCCGGTGCTAAATTGGCGGTTATCGGCGAAAACGGCGTGGGTAAAACCACCTTTTTACGCTGTTTAGTTAACGAGCTTAAAAGCAATGAGGGCGAAGTTAAGTGGTCAGAAAACGCCACGTTTGGTTATTGCCCACAAGACAGCACCAAAGATTTTGATAACGATTTAACCTTATTTGATTGGATGTCGCAATGGCGTACCGCTAAGCACAACGATTTAATGGTACGTGGTATGTTAGGGCCGCTTATTGTTTACCGCAGACGATGCAAATAAAAAAGCCCGTAACTGTTCAGGTGGTGAAAAAAACCGTTTGTTATTTGGTAAATTAATGATGCAAGACGTTAACGTACTGATAATGGATGAACCAACTAACCACATGGATATGGAAGCCATTGAAGCGCTAAACAATGCGCTAAAAGACTTTAAAGGCACGCTTATTTTTGTAAGTCACGACCGTGAGTTTGTATCGTCACTGGCAACCCGTATTGTTGATATTAAAGACAAGCAGATAATTGACTTCCAAGGCACGTTTGATGAATACCTTGCGAGCATAGAAGAGAAAAAAGTAGCTTAAGTGCTAGGTTAAAGGTTAAAGGTTGAAGAAATAGCCTAAACCATTTAAAAGCGGGGCTTGTTTAAGCGCCGTTTTTTTGTGCCTGTATTTCGGGGTTCGGGGTTCGGGGTTCGGGGTTCGGGGTTCGGGGTTCGGGGTTCGGGGTTCGGGGTTCGGGGTTCGGGGTTCGGGGTTCGGGGTTCGGGGTTCGGGGTTCGGGGTTCGGGGTTCGGGGTTCGGGGTTCGGGGTTCGGGGTTCGGGGTTCGGGGTTCGCCAAAATTATGCTTAGTATTAATTAAAACGCAATTAGTAATTTATTTATAAAAAAGCAAAGAAAGGCTGTGTTTTTTTGCTCATTTGCACTCATTCTTTGCTCTTTGTGCAAATAACTTTTAAGAGATTTATTTACCACTGAAGGTTATGAGGCGCTGCATTTTACCCGCGTCTCTCAGCCCGTTGCCCGTTGCCCGCAGCTCGTAACTTTCAAATAATATAAAAAAAGGAGCATTGCTGCTCCTTTTTAAATTTTACTTAGGCCTAGGTCATTAAACACAAAAACGCGGGGTAAACCCGCTGCTACGTGGTGATAACTCTTGGTAGCAGCGATTTTATATCGCGTCAGGCCAAGGTCATTGAACTATACCCGCGCCTCGCACCTCGCACCTCGCAGCTCGTAACCTTTAACCTTTAACCTTTAACCTTTAACCTTTAACCTTTAAATAATATAAAAAAAGGAGCATTGCTGCTACTTTTTAAATTTTACTTAGGCCTAGGTTATTAAACACAAAAACGCGGGGTAAACCCGCTGCTACGTGGTGATAATTCTTGGTAGCAGCGATTTTATATCGCGTCAGGCCAAGGTTATTGAACTATACCCGCGTCTCTCAGCCCGTTGCCCGCGGCTCGTAACTTTCAAATAATATAAAAAAAGGAGCATTGCTGCTCCTTTTTAAATTTTACTTAGGCCTCGGTCATTAAACACAAAAACGCGGGGTAAACCCGCTGCTACGTGGTGATAATTCTTGGTAGCAGCGATTTTATATCGCGTCAGACCTAGGTCATTAAACTATACCCGCGCCTCGCAGCTCGTAACCTTTAACCTTTAACCTTTAACCTTTAAGTAATATAAAAAAAGGAGCATTGCTGCTCCTTTTTAAATTTTACTTAGGTTTATTTAATATCAAACCGGTCGGCGTTCATCACTTTTACCCACGCGGCGACAAAGTCGTGTACAAAACGAGTTTTGTTATCGTCTTGAGCATAAAACTCTGCCAGTGCACGGAGTATTGAGTTTGAACCAAATACTAAATCAACCCGCGTAGCCGTGTACTTAGTTTTACCACTAGCGCGGTCGACTATATTGTACTCGCCTTTAGCTGCAGGCTCCCAGCGGTTGTTCATGTCGGTTAAATTAACAAAAAAGTCGTTACTGAGTACGCCTACGTTATCGGTAAATACGCCATGTTCACTATTGCCATAGTTAGTACCTAGTACGCGCATACCGCCCAGTAATACGCTCATTTCTGGTGCGGTTAGCCCCATCAATTGGCTGCGCTCTAGTAATAGCTCCTCGGCGGATACAGCATAGTCTTTTTTCAGCCAATTTCTAAAACCGTCATGAATGGGTTCTAATGGATCGAATGACTCTGCGTCGGTCATATCATCACTAGCATCGCCACGCCCAGGGGCAAACGGTACGGTTATATCTACTCCTGCCTTTTTAGCCGCTTGCTCAACAGCAGCGGTGCCGCCAAGTACAATTAAATCGGCCATACTAACAGGCTTAGTTAAACTCGCTTGCAGTGTTTCAAGTGCGCTAAGTACTTTAGCTAAACGTGCAGGCTCGTTACCTTGCCAGTTATTTTGCGGAGCAAGGCGAATACGGGCGCCATTTGCACCACCACGGTGATCGGAGCCTCTATAAGTACGTGCGCTATCCCATGCGGTATTAATTAAGTCGGTTTCACTTAATCCACAATTAAGTAGCTTCGCTTTTAAATCGGTTATTTCAGCGTCGCTTAGGGTGTAATTAACTGCAGGAATAGGATCTTGCCAAATTAAATCTTCACTGGGTACATCGGCGCCCAAATAACGTGATTTTGGCCCTAAATCACGGTGGGTTAACTTAAACCATGCGCGGGCAAATACGTCAGTAAAGTACTCAAAATCGTCATTAAAACGCTCAATAATTTTACGGTACGCTGGGTCGAGCTTCATTGCCATGTCGGCATCGGTCATTATTGGGTTTAAACGAATCGATGGGTCTTCCACATCGACGGGTTTATCTTCTTCTTTAATATTAACCGGCTCCCACTGATGAGCACCAGCAGGGCTTTTGGTTAGCTCCCACTCGTAATTAAGCAGCAGTTTACAATAACCGTTGTCCCATTTAGTTGGGTAGGTTGTCCATGCGCCTTCAATACCTGAGGTCATGGTATCGCGGCCAATGCCACGGGTTTTATGGTTATTCCAGCCAAGGCCTTGCTCGTGCACATCGGCAGCTTCTGGCTCTGGGCCTAAGTTTTCTTCTTTGCCGTTACCATGCGTTTTACCTACTGTATGGCCACCGACCGTTAGCGCTGCGGTTTCCTCATCGTTCATTGCCATACGTGCAAAGGTTTCGCGCACTTGTTCTGCGGTTTTAAGTGGGTCAGGTTTACCATTTACCCCTTCTGGGTTTACGTAAATTAAACCCATTTGCACTGCCGCTAATGGGTTTTCCATGGTATCGGGTTTATCAACTTGGGTATATCGCTCATCACTTGGCGCAAGCCATTCTTTTTCTGCGCCCCAATAAACGTCTTTTTCTGGATGCCAAATATCTTCACGGCCACCGGCAAAACCAAAGGTTTTTAATCCCATTGATTCGTACGCCATATTACCGGCTAAAATAATTAAATCGGCCCATGAAAGCTTGTTGCCATATTTCTTTTTAATTGGCCATAATAAACGGCGCGCTTTATCTAGGTTGGCATTATCGGGCCACGAATTAAGTGGTGCAAAGCGTTGATTACCGGTACCACCACCGCCTCGGCCATCAGCTAAACGGTACGAGCCCGCAGAGTGCCATGCCATGCGGATCATCAGGCCTCCATAGTGCCCCCAATCAGCTGGCCACCAAGGTTGGCTTTGAGTCATTAAATCTTTTAAATCGGTTTTAAGTGCTTCTAGGTCGAGTGAATTAAAAGCGTCGGCGTAATTAAAGTCGCTGTCGTAGGGGCTGGTTTTGCTATCGTGCTGATGAAGAATGTCTAAATTAAGTGAGTTTGGCCACCAATCTGTATTGGTGTTTTCGGTTGTAGTATTACTGCCGTGCATAACCGGGCATTTACCCGCTTTATGATTATCCATATTGAGCTCCTTTTTAAATATAAGTAAAAACGCCCATGCTTACTGCTTTTGGCATTCACCAATTGGGAGCGCTATTATTTTAATGAATGACGTTTATGGTTTCTGCTTATTCAATATACGTGTAGCTGATTTGATACGCTAGGGAAAAGTAATGCTTTAAAACGATTAATCTCATTTATAAATATGATGATGCTGCCAGCGGTGTGCTTAATATTAAAACTTTTTATAAAATAGATGATCGTTATTAAAAATAGCCACGTAATGTCCGCTGAAGGGTTTGAAAGTGACTTAGGTTTTCTTAAGTGCACAGTGGAATACCCCCCTTCGCCATGAAATTATAGTTATAAAAGGTGTATAAGTTACTTATGCACCTTTATTTCTTTCTAATTTTTATCTATTTGAATTTAGTTAAGTAAAAATTCAGGTAGGCAAACATACAATAGCACCTATCTCCTATTATTCCCTTGATATGTTGATGTAGTTTTTTCCAGCCCACCTTGGGCTGGATTTTTTTTGCCTGTAATAAAAGATTTTGAGTTAATTCCAGCTTCCCTATCCTCACCCTAGTACCAATGATGTGCGCATGTTAAAGTTAACAAAGCGATTAACTAATTTTTTAACTAGGCATATCAATGCGTTTTTATTTTTTACTATTTATTGTATTTATTGGTGTTTTTTCATCTGCGGTGCAAGCTGCTGATAAAAACACCGCAGCACTCAACGAGCAACAACAGCGTGAATTAGCACAGCTAGAAGCCCCTTTGTACAAGCCATTACTTGAACGTTATATTCTCGACGAATTAAAGTCAGTACGCCAAGATCAACAAAAACTGCGTGAAGACGTGACCAAACAAGTTACGCATGCACAGTTAGACACCGCCGATCGGGCGCTTACCTACACCACAGATACCATTAATAATGTATTTTTTATTATTACCGCCACCGCGTCTATTTTGGTTTTAGTAGGTTGGAACTCGTTACGTGATGTAAAGAACAAAGTAGAAGATATAGTAAACACCCGAGTGAGTGTTATTACTGATGAATATGAAGATCGCTTGAAAATATTAGAAGAAAAACTGCGAGTACGCTCTGAAGAAATACTCAGTAACCAAGAACGCATATCAATCACTAATGAAGTTCATTCGTTATGGATGCGAGCCAACCTTGAAAGTGATATTGCGAATAAAATTGAAATATTCGATGAAATTTTAAAACGTAAACCAGAAGATGTAGAAGCCATTGCCTACAAAGCGGATGCTTTACTAGAATTAAATGAGACTGAGCAAGCTATTGAGCTGTGTAATCAAGCAATTGATATAGATAGCGACTATGGTTACGCATACTGGCAGCGCGCCTGTGCGTATGCTTTAACGCATGAGCATGCAGATGCTCTAGCCGATATAAAAATGTCGCTTGAATACTCACCCAACTTACGAAACGAGCTACTTCATGAAAGTGCCTTTGCCAGCCTGCATGATAACGATAGCTTTAATGCGATAGTTTCAAACGAAGCCTAAACTTCGTAGCCTACAGGGAGGGTGGTAAAAAGCGTGAGCAGAACGCAAAAGTTTTGCTCAGTTTTTACTTATTATTACAAGGATGTAAGCCAGTAGAATCACTTAGGCGCAGTTATCGACCCCACTAGGTTAGAGCCTCGAGCCGCAATTAAACTGCCTCTAGATTAAATAAATATCAATCTACAAAGGTCAATAGAGCTTAGCGTTTAAAGTACAAATCTATTGCTTTAGTAAGCAGCTCGTCGAGCTGCTCTTCAAAGTCTTCTATGTTGATTTCAAAATGATTTAAATACGCTTTAGCCTGCACTTGAGATAAGTTGCGGTTTTTAACGCTGTATTGCCGCTCATCTTTTTGCTTGTCGTATCGAGGTAAAAATAATAACTGCGCATAATAAGGCGACTTAATATGCTTGTTCGCAAAGCGACAAAAGTCTTCAATGTGGCCTGCGCCCTCAGGGCCTAAACAGCCGGGCTCTACACGATACATTACACGAATTTTTTTCTCGTCACTTAGCTGCATAATTAAGAATTACCTAAAAAATAATACCCTAACCACTTTGCCATCTTTAATTTGATAGCTTGAAATAAGCTCTGAACGTTTATCTATCACGTTCGGATCGTTAGAGCAGGTTTCTGATAGCTCATGGTCAATCACAATGTCACCATGCACAATACGCTTAATAGGTGATGAGTGAAGACACTTTAGCTTTTTAAACATAATGCCATAACGCGCTATTAGTTTTTCTTTGCCTTTAAATAATAGCTCATTCGGGAAAATATAAAACTCAACATCTTCATCATACATACGAATAAATTCTTCAATGTTACGTGCGTTGTAAGCATTTACTAATTGCTCAACAACAGCCAGTGACTCGCGCGACTGTTTTGCTTTGGCTTGTTGCCTTGCTGTGAGTGCTTCTTTTGCTTGTGTAACCGCTTGCTCAGCTTGCGCAACAGCTTGTGCTTTATCTACTTTACTTTTAGGCTGCTGAACCGGCTTTGTTGATTCGCTGCCAAGTACTTGAGAGTCATCGGCTTTAACTTTCTCAACAACTGGCTTTTTTGGTGTATTAGCCTCTTGGCTTAATGTATCAAGCGCGTCTTGCTGTTGCGCTGCATTTTTTTGCTGTGTTTGTTTAGTCTCGTTCAGCGATGTTGATTGCTCTATAGCATGACTGTTAAATGTGAAAGCGGCCAATAAACAGGCACAAATAATAAATAAAGATTTCATGGATTTCCTAAGTACGAAGACTAAATACAATTAAAGCGCAACATAGCAAATTTTACCCTCATGAGATAGTTATTATAACGTTATAGCTCGCTACCAATACTGCTCAACCGTGATATGTCCCGGCTCTTTTCGACGATTACGCTTATAATTTTGAGCCAATAATAACTCTGTAGTGTCTTTAACCATTTGCGGATTACCACACAGCATAAATTGGGCGTTATTTGGTGTAGCGTATAACCCCACGTGCTCATATAAAGCGTTGTTTTCAATCACAGTGGTAATTCTGCCTGCTAAGCCTTGTAAAGGCATCTCACGGCTAACAACCGGAATATAGTTCAGTTGACTAGGGTGTGATTTTATTAGTTTGTTAATAAGCTCCTGATAGCTTAAATCGCTATTTTGCCGTACCCCATGCACTAAGTTGATATGTTTGTATTTTTGCCATACCTCACTTTGCTGCAATATAGATAAAAACGGGCCAATGGCGGTGCCGGTGCTAAGCATCCAAAGTTGTTCACTCGCTGGCACTTCGTCAAGGGTAAAAAAACCGCTAGCACGACGCTCCATTAGTACAGTGTCACCTGGGGTAAGTTGTGCTAAATGCGATGACAATTGGCCATCGACTACATTAATTAAATAAAATTCTAAATTTGGATCATCTGGTGCGTTAACATACGAGTAAGCACGAGCAATGCGTTTTTCACCGTCCATAATAGAGAGCTTTGTAAATTGCCCTGCTTTAAACGGTTCTACATCGGCGTTAACCGTTAAGCTAAATAACGATTCATTCCACCATTTAACTGACTTTACTGTGGCATCAATCCAATTAGACATAATTACTCCAGAGTGTAAAACGTGTTTTAGCTATCAGCTATCAGCTATCAGCTATCAGCTATCAGCTATCAGCTATCAGCTATCAGCTATCAGCTATCAGCTATCAGCTATCAGCTATCAGCTATCAGCTAAAACTTTAAAGTGGTTCATTTTAAAAGCAAGTTTTATAACTTTAACATTAGCATTAAGTTATAAATACTGACAGGGAAATAAATGAGAAGGCAGCGAGCTTCGAGTGACGAGCTTCGAGTGACGAGCTGCGAGCTTGTGTAGACATCAAACTGGTAGCAGCGGGTTTACCCCGCGTTTATTTACTCCATAATTTTTAACCTGACGCGATATAAAATTGCTGCTACAGAATAATATTTGGCTTTTTTATTTCCTCTTTCAGCGCAGCGCCTCTTTTTCCTCTGTGGTGAATAAATAAATTAAAACATAAACTGGTAGCAGCGGGTTTACCCCGCGTCTCTATGCTTAATGACCTAAATCTGACGCGATATAAAATCGCTGCTACAGAATAATATTTGGCTTTTTTATTTCCTCTTTCAGCGCAGCGTCTCTTCGCCCTCTTTGTGCAAAATTCACTAAAACTGTTTGAACAAAGAGAAGGCTACGGATTTCGAGTATCGAGCTGCGAGCTACTGCTAAAACCTTTAACCTTTAACCTTTAACCTTTAACCTTTAACCTTTAACCTTTAACCTTTAACCTTTAACCTTTAACCTTTAACCTTTAACCTTTAACCTTTAACCTAGAACCTGAAACCTATGAACATAAAGCCCGTAGCTCGAAGCCCGAAGCTCGGTGCTCGGTGCTGGCACCTAAATTCAGGCATAAAAAAAGCCGCATAAAATGCGGCTTTGCGGGTTTAGTCTCACTTCACTTTGGGCGTGTCTCCAAAACTTAGTGAATACGTTACCAAGGAACTGTTGTATTTAACCTGAACTCTGGATAGTAAATCTCTTAACCAAAGTTCAGGTTATTTAAATAGTTAATTAAATTGACTCTAGGGCAATTTTAACCATTTCGTTGAACGTGGTTTGACGCTCATCTGCAGGCGTTGCTTCGCCGGTGATTACATGATCACTAACGGTAAATAATGCCATTGCTTTTGCGCCGTATTCTGCTGCTACGCCGTATAAGCCAGCTGTTTCCATATCAACAGCGAGTACACCTAGTTTGTCTAGATCTTTATAAAACGTGTCGTCTGCTTGATAAAAAGTATCGGTAGTAAATACGTTACCTACTTTTGCATCGATACCTAAATCTTTAGCTGCATTTACGCCGTTTAAAAGTAATTCAAAGTTAGCTATTGCAGCAAAGTCAGTACCACGAACGCGGGCACGATTTACGTTTGAATCTGTGCTTGCACCTTGTGCAAAAATCACGTCGCGAATTTTAATATCGCTTCCGATACCACCACAGGTACCTATACGAATAATATTTTTAACGCCAAAACTGACAATAAGCTCACGAGCATAAATTGACATTGAAGGAATGCCCATGCCAGAACCCATAATGCTCACTGGCTTACCTTTGTAAGTTCCAGTAAAACCGTACATGTTACGTACGCCGGTTACTTGCACTGCATCATCTAAAAAGTTTTCAGCAATATATTGTGCGCGTAGCGGATCGCCTGGCATTAATACTGTTTCGGCAAAATCACCTACGTTTGCACTGATATGCGGAGTACTCATCGATTGTTTTCCTTTTGTTTGGCTAAAAGCCCTATTACTTTAAAAATAGCGAGCGTATTTTTAAGTTACTTAACTGTGTTCAGCTTATCAATAAAGCCATCACCATATTCTAACGCTTCAAGGTTAAACCATTGTGCAAGCGTTTGGCCAATATCGGCAAAGCTATTGCGTTCGCCCAGCGGGGTATTTTTCATCCCTGGCTGATAGGCAATAACCGGCACATATTCACGGGTGTGCTCAGACCCTGGAAAGGTCGGGTCACAGCCATGATCGGCGGTGATCATTAATAAATCATCCGACTTTAATTGCGCTAAAATAGTGGGCAAGTAATCATCAAACTCTTTGAGCGCTTTCGCATAGCCAATAGGATTTCGGCGGTGACCAAACTTTTCATCAAAATCAACTAAATTGGTAAAAATCAAACTGTGATCCGGCGCAGTCGCCACCACTTCGCTGGTTTTTTCTAGCAAGTTCATCAACCCTGGCGCTTTATGCTTTTGGGTAATGCCTTGATGCGCATAAATATCTGAAATTTTACCAATACTGATAACTTCGCCACCGTCTTTTGCAAGTACATCAAGCAATGTTGGCGATGGCGGTAATACTGAATAATCACGACGATTACCTGTTCTGGCAAAATCTTGATTATTAGAACCCAAAAATGGCCGCGCAATCACTCGCCCTATATTCATTTCATCAAGCAGCGCCCGTGCGATTTCGCAAACTTGATAAAGCTTCTCTAGGCCGAATGATTCTTCATGCGCGGCTATTTGAAACACACTGTCAGCCGAGGTGTAACAGATTGGTTTACCTGTTTTTACGTGCTCTTCACCTAGCTGCTCTAAAATCGTGGTACCTGAGGCATGGCAATTGCCTAAAATGCCCGGAATACCTGTGCGAGCAATAAACTCGTCTACAAATTCTTGTGGGAAACTCGGCTGTGTTTTAGGGAAGTAACCCCAATCAAATAACACTGGCACGCCTGCCATTTCCCAATGACCCGATGGCGTGTCTTTACCGCTTGAAAGCTCTTTTGCGTAACCCCATGCACCTTGTGGTTTATGTCGCTCAGCAACTAAACAGGGTTCTTTACCAGCGGCTTCACATGCATCCACTAACCCTAATTTTGAAAGGTTAGGAAGCGAAAGCTTACTGCCAGTCTCGTCATAATATGCCTTGAGTAAATGTGCGAATGTATTAGCACCAACATCACCAAATTTATCTGCATCGGGTGCTGCGCCAATTCCTAAACTATCCGCCATTAAGATAATTGCTCTTGCCATTGTGACCTCACATCTGTTCTAGGTGGTTACTTTATCTGCTCTTCGAATTTTCCGTACAGGACATAAGTCCTGTTTCATAAAACCTAAACATTATAAATTTGCACTCTTAAGCGAAGCAAAAGAGATTAATCGTGTCTTTTTTGCTATTGTGATCTACCAACAATATATCCTTCTGTGTGGGTGAGAACTTTAGTGACACGAACTATTATAGCTATTGCAGGCGCATCGGCGTCCGGCAAATCTCTATTTAGCCAAACTATTTACAATGAATTGGTAAATGAGCTTGAACCAGGCGCTATCGCCATTATTGAAGAAGATGCTTATTACAAGGATCAATCGCATTTGCCGATGGCACATCGTACGCAAACGAATTACGACCATCCTGATGCATTTGAACACGAACTAATGCTTGAGCATTTAACACAACTTCGTAATGGCCACTCTGTTGAAGTACCAACTTATGATTATGCCCAACATACACGCAGCGATAAAACGCGCCGTGTGGCTTCGGCTAAAATACTCATTGTAGAAGGTATTTTATTACTGAGCGATAAAGCGCTTAATAAAGAATTTGATATCAAGGTGTTTATAGATACGCCATTGGATATTTGTTTAATGCGCCGAATGCAACGCGACATGGAACAAAGAGGCAGAACATTACAATCTGTTGTTGAGCAATATCAAGCAACTGTTAGACCGATGTTTTATCAATTTATTGAGCCTTCAAAGCATAACGCTGACTTAGTTGTGACTCGAGGCGGTATGAATCGCGTTGCGATTGATATTATAAAAAGTAAAATAAAGTACATTTTACAAGAATAACAACGGGAAACGTTTGTATGACAACATTTATGAGCTTAGTAGGCATGCTAGTGCTACTAGGCATCGCTTTTGCGGCCTCAACTGATCGCAAAGCAATAAAACTAAGAACCGTGGGTATCGCATTTTTAATGCAAGTCATTATCGGCGGTTTTGTACTGTTTTTTGAAGCAGGCAAAAATGTATTAGCGAGTATGTCTCGCGCCGTTTCATCGGTTATTGGGTATGCCAACGATGGAATTGGCTTTTTATTTGGCCCATTAGCATCGCAAGATACACTTGGGTTTATTTTTGCCATTCAAGTATTGCCAGTGATTGTGTTTTTCTCAGCACTTGTTGCTGTGCTTTACCACCTTGGCATTATGGATTGGGTAATTAAAATTTTAGGCGGTGGTTTACAAAAATTATTGAAAACCTCTCGCACCGAGTCGCTTTCAGCCACCGCAAATATTTTTGTTGGCCAAACTGAAGCGCCACTCATTGTTAAACCGTTTATTGCAACCATGACCAAATCTGAGTTATTTGCCGTAATGGTAGGTGGTTTGGCAACCGTAGCAGGCTCTGTAATGGCTGGTTACGTAATTATTGGTGTAGACCTTAAATATTTAATTGCAGCTAGCTTTATGGCAGCACCGGGTGGTTTCTTAATGGCAAAAATGATAGTGCCAGAGACAGAAACACCTAAAGATGATTTAGCCGATATAGATTTAGGCGACGACAAACCGGTTAATGTTATTGACGCAGCAGCATCAGGCGCAGCAAACGGTATGCACTTAGCATTAAACGTAGGTGCCATGCTTTTAGCATTTGTTGCACTGATTGCGTTATTAAACGGTTTATTAGGCGGTATTGGTGAGTTGTTTGATTACCCTACATTAACGCTACAAGAAATTTTAGGCTACTTGTTTGCCCCTGTTGCATGGTTACTCGGTGTACCGTGGAATGAGGCAATTTTAGCCGGCAGCTTTATTGGTCAAAAGTTAGTAGTAAATGAGTTTGTTGCTTACTTAGACTTTATAAATTATCGCGATACGTTAAGTGCGCATACACAAGCAATTGTTACCTTTGCCTTGTGTGGCTTTGCTAACTTATCATCGATAGCCATTTTACTAGGTGGATTAGGCGGTATGGCGCCTAGTCGGCGAAAGGATATCGCACGCTTAGGGCTCAGAGCAGTGTTAGCAGGATCTATGGCTAACCTTATGAGCGCAGCAATTGCTGGGTTTTTCCTCTCGCTAGCTTAGAAACTTAATGAGACGATCCAACTGTTGCAAAACAATAGGATAGCGCTTTAAGGGGTTAAAGCACTATCTGACTTGAACGATACTTCACCAAGGGCCGCAAGGCCCTTTTATCGTTTTTATAGCCTCTACTTTCTAAATCCTCAGCAATTCATACCTAAAAATTCCCTAGCAAAGCTTTCATTCACGCACTCTTTACGCCATTAAAAAGCCATCATTGCACTTATACCAATCCGCAATAATACTTAATCATTTTGCGGGGCTAAACGTGTCGCTACCTGTGTTAAAAAATTCTCATTTAGAACAACTAAATAGCGAATTTTTTGCCTAGCTATCAACTCGTTTTTCCAGCCTCAAAATAGACCACTTGATTAAGCGAATTGGTATTACTAAAAAATATGAACAACTGTGTAGCTGTAGGAGCATTTACTTATTAGCCCTTTACAAGGCACTTGAGAGTATAAAAGGTAGCGAAGTTAACAAGAATGAAGGCTGTGAAGAGGCAATATAGGCATTATTAAGCGGGAGCTTTTTGAGCTTTTCTATGCTTATGGTCTAAACGCTTAATTTTTTACATAACGTTTAATGTAAGCTTTATATCCAGACTCAGCCTTAAGCTGCTCAAGTGCTTGATTAAAGCGTTTTACTACCACAGGTGAAGCGGCTTTATTAAAGCCAATATAGTTGCCTTTAAGCTCATCCACATTAATTTGCTTGAGCTTCACCACGTCATCCCTAGAGTACCCAAATGGCTCAGTTTGATGATCAATAGTAAAGTCAGAGCCAATAATTAAATCGATGCGTTTTTTAAAAAACAATCGCATAAATGAGTCAGCTTCACTAAACAGTAGTAAGTTTTTATCGGTAACAAACCCAAGTCGACGCACCAGCATTTCATAAATGTCGCCTCGCACTATGCCCAACGAGTAGTTTTTAGCTTGTGATATATCATTCATCACAATATGGTCGCTGGTTTTTAATTTAAAAAAGTAGGTTTGGCTCGATACCAAAGGTCCCACCCATTCAAAAAGAGGAATACGTTCTTGCGTTTTTGCTAGAGAAATGATGGCTGAGTGTGGGTTATTTTGCACTAACTGGTAAGCACGCTTCCAAGGTAACATAATAAATTCGCACTCTAGTGCGGCACGATCACAAGCGTCTTTCACTATGTCATGATTAATACCCGCTAGCTGCCCAGCTTCATTTTGAAAATTGTAAGGGGCAAAGCTTTCGGTATAAATAACCAATTTAGGCGCATTAGCCTGAATATTATGGCTAAATAGCAACCCTAACGCTAATAATGTAAATTTAAAAATAAACACCCCCTATAATTTAAGTAATAACCTTAGCGTAGAAAGCATGAAAAAACTATTAGTTTATAGCACTTTTATAATGTTAAAAATAGCAGGTGATTTGAGAATGACTATCGTTAATAATACCAATCCGCAATAATACTCAATCATTTTGCGGGGCTAAACGTGTCGCTATCTGTGTTAAAAAATTCTCATTTAGAACAACTAAATAGCGAATTGTTTGCCTAGCTATCAACCCGTTTTTCCTGCCTCAAAATAGACCGCTTAATTAAGCGAATTGGTATAACCAATCCGCAATAATACTCAATCATTTTGCGGGGCTAAACGTGTCGCTATCTGTGTTAAAAAATTCTCATTTAGAATAACTAAATAGCGAATTTTTTGCCTAGCTATCAACCCGTTTTTCCTGCCTCAAAATAGACCGCTTAATTAAGCGAATTGGTATAAATTTACAGATGGTGGGGAGATATCTTAAATTTTAGACACAAAAAAAGCGCCTTAAGCGCTTTTTTTCATTTTACTTAAAAGTAAAATTATAGAGCTGTGATGTTATCAGCTTGAGGACCTTTTTGACCTTGTGAAAGAGTGAACTCTACACGTTGGCCTTCAGCTAAAGTTTTGAAACCTTCGCTTTTGATTGCTGAGAAATGTGCGAAAACGTCTGGACCATTTTCTTGCTCGATGAAACCAAAACCTTTAGACTCGTTGAACCACTTAACTGTACCTGATACGATGTTAGACATAGTATTATTCCTGATATAAAAATTAAATTGTGCCCTAATGGGCGGTGTAGCAAAAAATGAGATGGTACTTAAAAACTTCAGGACGGTACTACAAGTATTACTTATACAACAACGAAATGGAGATTTATAAATTATCATGCTTTCTTTCTAGCTGCGCACTACTATATAGAGTTACAGACTCAAGTCAACCCTTAATGCGATTTAATTTATAAAATAGCTTAAGCAGCCCGCTTTATAAATTAAGTACTTGTTTAAAGAGCTTAAAATTCAAATTCTAGTGCCATTCTAAAGCTATGATTTTTCTCTGACTGGCTGATTTCAGTAATAAAACCGGCTTCCCACTTTAATTGTTTTTGCCCATCAAAGCGATGTAACCCTATAAATCCGGGGCCAATACCGACAAAGTCTTCGCCAAGATAAACCTCAACCGCGGGCTGAAAAGCAGACAAATAGCGGTAGCGATATTGCGCTCTAAATTCGCTTTCCCACTCATTTTGTATATCTTGGCCCCACTCGTACACTAAAAATGCATTCATAGTGAGACTTGCACGACCAAACTCTTTTTCAATCACAAAACCGGTGGTTGCTTCGTATGCGTCGGCGTCATGCTGTTTTTCAAATTCAAATAACGCGCCCCAATCAGCCCATAGCCTGCCCTGCTCTATTAACTGCCAACGAAGTTCTAACTCATACGCTTGCAAGCCAAAGTCACCATTATCATCGCGCTCGCCCACTAAATAGCCTTCCAATGCCATGGTGTCGTTAACTGCGCCGCCTAAGCCAACGCGCTGCGCTAAAATATTACCACTGTCGGTTTGATGTGATACAAGCCGCCACTCTAGCTCGCGCTCAAACGGCAAAACATACGGATGATAAACTTTATCAACCACTATGCCATCAGCATAAGCCAGCTTAGGTATTAATAAACAAAAACCAATTAATACAGTGGCTGCAAATAGGTTTATTGCTTTCATGATTGTTCCTTAGTTATTGATTTAGGAATAAAATAACAAGCAGATAAAAATAACACGCTGCTCAGCACATAACTTAAAACACTGGTTAAATTAGGCGTAGCCTCATAACCGATAAGTGCGCGCAAAACCCGTCCAAACTCTGAGTTTTCAGTTAAAATAGCACGTAAATCCCATACGGTTGCCGTTGTTGCTATCAAATCAATTTGGCTCGCCAAATCAAGTGCCACAACCAGTTTTGCCGCACTGTTTAACGCTAACAATACCAATAAAGGAATAAGCCCAAAGCGCTGTTTGATTGCACCCAATAAAAAATACAACAACACACTAAAGCTACTGCATATCCCTAAGCCTAAAAAAGTGCCAATAAATAAGCTTTGTGCTGCTTCGTTGTTTTGCCAAAAGCCAATCAGGTAAATAATGTAATGACTTAAATAAAGAGTCATTACGCTGATAATCGCAATCATAAATGCAGGCGTTGCTTGTTTAATGGCGTAGTACAGCGCACTGATAAACACTAAAACACATAAAGCAATTTGGGTATATTCTAAACCCTGATAGTCGAACAAGGGACTGATTAGCGGAGCACTTTTTACAAATAAAAATGATAGCCCCACACCTAAAACAAGCATCCCCAGTACCTTCACTAAACTTTGCCTGGCAATCACTTGGAGTAAAATAAGTAAAATGGCCACCGGCAATAACTGATTGAGGCTCATCACAAGGCTAGTTATTAGCATCAGAACCCTCCTTTTCGGTCGCTATTACAGCACCACGCGCCGTATTGGGTGAAAACTCGCCAAAAAATTCATAACGCCCAGGAGTTAACGGCCCAATATAAATAACGCTTTTGCGATTAGGGTAAAGTACTTTCTCTCGGTTGAGATCGAAACTGTCGAATTCTTCAGGCGTACTATCTTGATTTTCGATTAACAAGCGTACCTTTTTATTGGCTGGCACCACGATTTCTGCGGGATAAAACAAATGATCTTTAAGTACAATAAGATAGTCTTTACTGGCGGCGTTAAATGATAAAAATACGCAACAATATAAATAGGGGTGAATAAGTCGTTTAATCACATTTAGCTCCTGCAAAAACTACCTGTACTTTTAAGCCGCCCAAATCGCTGTCTGTTAAATTAATTTCAGCGCTATAAATAGCAATAATGTGCTGGACTATTGCCATGCCTAAGCCCGCACCTTGTTCACCCGAAGGATGTTGGTCGCCGCCAACGCGATAAAAACGGTTAAATATCCGTTGTTTTTGATCGTCAGTCATACCTGGACCGCTGTCTTCTATTTGCCAAATACGCTGCCTGTGCATCTGCTTTAGGGTAATTTTTATTTGTCCGTTTGCAGGCGCGTACTTTATAGCATTACTCAGTAGGTTTGAAATTAACGTCACTAAGGTAAACTCATCACCGTTAATAGTAAAGTCATCTCCCTCAAGGCTAATAGTGTGATTTTTAACCTCTATTTTTTCATATAGTTGGCTAACTACTTCTTGCGTGATCGCTAATAATGACTGTTCTTTAAACTGCTTTTGCCACTGCTCTGGCTGAGTACGCCCTAGTATTAGCATTTGCTCCACTATATTGGTGAGTCGATTAATACCTTGAGTCATGGCTTGTAATTCTTGATTATCGCCTTGTTGGGCGGCCAAATTATGCACATTAATTTTTAAACTGCTCAGGGGGGTACGTAATTCATGGGCGGCATCTGAGGCAAAAAAACGTTCTCGTAAATAGGCCGTTTCTACGCGTTTAAATAAGTCGTTTAAGCGGCTGATCACTGGTTTTATTTCTTCATCCGTCACCTGCCAATTGATCGCTGTGAAATCATTTGCTTGGCGCAGAGCTAACTGTTTTGATAAACGGGTTAACGGTGCCAGTGCATATTTAACAAAAAAGCTAATAAATAGCGCAAGCAAAGGAACCGCCCATAACATGGGTAACATGGCTGATAAAATCACCGCCTCGGCAAGCTCAAACCGCTTAGTAATCGGCTCGGCAACAATAACGGTGCGTAAAGAAGTAGCAAAAACGAATACCCGCATTCGCTGCCCTGCAATATTAAGCGTTTGAAAACCCGCTTGATACTGGCTCAAATCAAGATTTAATTCGTCAGAACCGCTAAGTAGCTCACCACTTTGCCAAATTTGATACAGTAACTGGGCGCTTTCTTGCATTTTTGGCGCCATAGCGTTTATAGATAGAGGCTGTTGCATCAAGACTCCAGCCACCACTTTTAGCTCACTATCGAGTAATTGCTCACCATGGCTCATACTTTTTTGATAGCCTTTGACTAAAGCTAAAAAGCAAGTTAACACCATCATTGACAGTAAGATAAGTGTTAAACGCTTACGAATTGACATAGCGCATGGTTACCTTTGTAAATTCAAGTTTGTGCAATCTAGGGACGTTTTAATCACGTGAGCTATCTCTTTCCCACGACATAGCCAATACCACGGAGAGTTTTAATAAAATCGCTGGGGAATTTTTTTCGTAGGTGATGAATATGCACCTCAATGGTGTTAGAGCCAACCTCTTCACCCCATTGATAGAGTTTATTTTCTAACTGCTGCTTAGATTGTACGCGACCTTGGTTTTCCAGTAACGCTTTTAGCAGCATGTACTCTTTTCGCGGTAGAGAAAGTAGCTCATCGTTAAGTGTGACACTGTGCGCTGACGTATCCATAGTAACATCACCACATTGTAATAAGCTCGACTGAGCTTGATTTACACGTCGGCTCGCTACGCGCAAACGAGCAAATAATTCGGCTGGTTCAAATGGCTTAGCTAAATAATCATCAGCCCCCATATCAAGCCCTTGCACTTTGTCATCTATGCTACTGCGAGCGGTTAGTATCACCACCGGAATGACTTTTTTTTGTGCTTTTATGTGCTTTAAAATTTGCGAACCATCACTATCAGGTAAGCCTAGGTCAAGTATAACCAACTCTATTTCGCCACTGCCTAAACATTGCAACGCATGCTTAACCGTTGCGCTGTGTTCTACACTGTAGCCTTCTTGGCGCAATGAGCGGCAAAGCCCTTGCGCCACAAGATGATCATCTTCAACTAATAATAAATGCATTGTTTTTTTATTATCTCTTTAGTTTTTTATCAACTTTAGCTAATAATTGGCTAATTGCTTGCTGACGATATTTGTCCGCTTTAGCGCGAGTATCACGAATACCGGCCGCTTGTGCAACTAACAAATGGGCTTTGGCTTGCTTATATTCACGTTCGTCGTATAAAAACTCACCATACAAGTAATTAGTATCAATGCCCTTTTGATTAAAAGCGAGTGCTTGCTTAAAAAACTTATCGGCGGTGTCATCATCACCAAAGCCAATTGGCCACCCTGGTACTTTACTGTATAAGGTTGCAAGGCTAGCATACGCTGAGCCACCTAAAGCACTGTCGTCTATTTTAAGGGCTTGCTCTAATGATGCCTTTGCATCTTTGGCATAACCCAACGCCCCTAAGCCGCCTTTTGCACCCGCAAAACTTGCCAGCACAATGCCGTTCCATGTATAGCTATTTGCTGAATTAGGATAGTTTTCAATAAATTGAGCACTTTGCTCACTCAGTTGAGTAAAGGCTTTGATTTGTGCGTCATCTTTAAGCTCATAATTAGCGACCGCCCACTGCTGTTGAATAGCGAGTAAGTCGCTTTGTTCATCTGCAAATACCGGCGATGAAAATACACTAACAATGCTTAAATAAGCTGCTAAAGTAAATTTTTTCATAATAAATCCTCTATTAACCTAAAAAGCTTTTTATTTTAGGGAGTTGTTTAGCAATTGCGTTATCTACAATACGTGGGAAAACACCATTGATACGTGCAAAAAGCTTCTCAGGAAAACCAATAAATCGTCTGGTTTTATTTGAGTTTAATAACGCAACTAACTCATCAGCCACCAACTGCGGAGAGTCCATTTGATTACCAAGCGCTTTGTTCATTGCCCGCGTTTGAGCATCATTAATGTCGGTATCAGTTGCTCTAGGTGCCAAATAAGTAACTCTAACGCCAGTGTCTGAAAGCTCTCGTGATAACGCTTCGCTAAAACCACGCAAACCAAATTTACTGGCACAATAAAGTGTTTGATATGGGTAACCTATGCTGCCAAAAGACGACCCAACATTAACTATGGTGCCTCTATTCGCTTGCAGCTGCTCTAAAAACAGTTGGCATAGTTTCATCGGGACGGCTAAATTAGTGCTCAGTAGATTATCAATTTGTTCACTACTACAACTACTTAAGCTTTGCATAACATTAATGCCTGCATTGTTTATGAGTAATTTAGCACCGCCCAATTTTTTGGCTTTAATTGCCAATGCCAGCATGTTTTCTGCAACGGTTAAATCTCCCACAAAAGTCATACTACCTGGGCACTGGCTACTTAGCGCATTTAGCGCATCGCCATTACGCCCTACTAATAGTAATTGCCAACCTTGTGCGTGCAATGTTTTGGCAATCGCTTGGCCAATTCCCCCAGCGGCTCCTGTTAACACACATAAGCCGGTATTCATGCGTGTTGCTCTTGTGCTGATGCTTTAAAGAACGGCTCGTCATCTAAAGCGCGAAAAATATCACCGTACAAACGATAAAAACATTTTGCGCCATGTAAAATAGCTTGCTGATCGGCCTCATTAGTAATTTTGTTCATCAAGTTTTCAAAAAACTTTACGTGCTCTATATCAAGCGCACCATGAGAGGTTAAATAGCTAAATGCTTTTTTAGGTAAACCAACAGCATCAGCAATATTTGAAGCTGCGCCATCAGCCAGTGCAATTGAAGTCCCTTCGAGTACATGAACCATGCCAAAAAAGCTTAATGGATTTTTACGAGCGATACTGTCATAGGCATACGAGACCATCATTTCGGTAGCAAATTGTGGCTTACTATGGCGCACGCTTTCTTTATCAAAACCACACGCGGCAATATCGTTAAGCACCCATTCTTGATGGCCAATTTCCTCTTCAATGTATTCGGCTACGGCTTCACGTAACCATTCTTGTTCGTCGGTCAAACGGGCACCTAACGACATCATTAATGGCACAGTGTGTTTTACATGATGGTAGGCTTGCGCTAAAAATGACGCATACTCTTCAAGTGATGCTTGGCCTTTAAAAACGCGCTGTATAATTGGCGCAGCTAATAAGTACTCACGCTCGTTTTGAGTTTGTGCTTTTAATGTATTAAAAAAATCAGTCATGGAACACCTATCCAAGTCGGTAAAATTGTTCAAAAATAAGGTCAAATTGCTGGCTAATAGCCTGTCGTTTAGGACGATTATTGGTCGTTAGTAACCCTTGCTGAACACTTAAAGGCTGAGCTAACCGATGCCACTTTTTAACTTGTGCATAATCGGGTAACTGTTGATTTATAAATTTCATATGCTCACTGAGTTGTTGCTCACTCAACTCAGGGATTGCATAAATAATCGCGGTTAAAAAAGGTTTGCCTTCACCAAAAACAACGGCTTGTATAATCGCGCTTTGACTCAATATTAATGACTCAGGCCATTCAGCACTCACATTACGGCCCATGCTGGTAATAATCAGGTTTTTAAGTCGCCCTTTTATGAAGAGCTTATTGCCATGCTGGGTCACTAAATCGCCTGTTGCATACCAGTTATTTGGGTTATGCGGCGCTTGATTTAAATACCCTAAAAATAGCTCACCCTTTATGTACAACTGGCCTTTTTCGATTTTAATTTGTATGTGCGGCAGTACAGTACCGGCACTCTTTAAATCATCATTTTTGGGCGTATTTAAACTTACGACAGATGCCGCCTCTGATAATCCATACCCCTGATAAACAGGTAAATTAAGCTCTCTGGCGGTAGCAATTAAAGCATCACTCACGAGCGCTCCGCCAACTGCAATAAACTGTAATGACTTTGGCGGCTGCCAACCTTGCTTTGCAAACGCAATTAAACACGTTAATAACTCAGGCACTAAAATAAGGGTGTTAGGTTTTACACTGTCAATTGCGCTAATAAGTTTCTCAGGATTTTTTAACCCTGAGCCAACAAAACCTAATTCGTTTAGCGGCATTAAATGTACACAACCGCCACTTAACAAAGGCGCATACACACCCGCTATATTTTCCAATAGTACTGGCAGCGGAAGTAAGCATAAATGCACGGGGTTACTAATGTTTATTTGCTCACATAATGACTGAGCTACCTGCATCTGGCTTTGTGTTGATAAGCACACCCCTTTTGGCTCACCAGTAGAACCTGAAGTAAATGTAATTTTTTGCGTACCAGTAAAATAGTCCACGGGCTCAATCGCATCGAGCTGATAAATATAAAGGGTATAATGCTCAAATAATGTTACCGACAATGAATGCTTACCAAGCGAATGACGAGGCATATCACTAATAAAAAACTGCGCACCGCATTGCGCTAGCACATACTGTGTTTGCTGCTGACTAAAAAAATGGGCAATCGGTATAGCCACTTTATTGGCAACGCTGGTCGCAGCATCAAGTACCAACCAAGCAGGTGTATTATCAAGTTGAAATGCAATTGCATTAGCATCTGAATTTGCAAAAATTTCCGCTACTTTATTTATTTCTTGAAGCAGCTCAGTGCCTGTTAACTGTTGTGTTTGGTTCGCAAAATGCGCGACAACCGCCGGCTGAGTCGCTAAGTCATTTAAGCTATTTAACATACTTATACCGTCTCCAGCGCATTGATTAATGCAGTAATGCCATTTGCATTTTGTTGTTTAATATCAAGTAGCATTGGCGTATTAAGTACTTGTAGATGTGCTTGCTCTAAATTAACAATGCATACTGTAGGCTGGTTAGCGTAGTAGCTTCCCCAGCTTTTTGGTTGCTCAACAACACTGCTGTTAGCCAATGCAATTTCATTACACGTTACCCCTAATAAACGCAATAAAGCGCGTACCTGTTTGGTGGCACAAAAAACCAAATTAGTAGCACCAATAGCTCTTAAAGCTTCATTAACAATAATAAAATGCGATAACGTGGCTTTTCTGTGTGTTGAATAGAGATTGCCTAACTCAAACACTTTACTGCGCTGTGTGCCCATTGGTAAAAACTGCTCAATGGGCGCTGCTAAATATTGTTCAATAAATAAAGGAGAAGTGGCGTTTCTAAGCCCTAATGTGCAATGCCCTTGCTGAGTTTTATACTGACAGAGTAATGGCATAAATGAAGTTAGGCTGGCATTGTACGCAGCTAAAAAGCCTTGTTTTACTGTATCTTCAAGGCGCTGACGATGTTCATCACATTCTCTGGCGCTCACACACTGTGTGAACGACTGAAAAAGTGCTGATGATGACTGTTGTTGTTGAGCTAGTTGCATAAAAGCATCGCCTGTATTAAATCTATAGGTAGAATTTAATAGGCGAAACTTAAATAAAACTTAAGGTAAATTAATTTTTTAAAAAATTTAATTTAGACTGGCAATAACGGTTTTATTACGGCCCGTTTCTTTTGCATGATAGAGCGCTTTGTCAGCACATTTGTATACTTGATCAATATCATCACTGTGCTGCGGCCATGTAGCAATGCCGATGGAGACATTTATACAACCAACTTTGGCCATCGGTGTATTCGCCACTTCATTACGTAACCGCTCAGCAATAACAAACGCACTATCGCTATTTTCGTTCGGTAATATAAGTAAGAATTCCTCCCCACCAGTTCGCGCAACAATATCATCTTTGCGAGATACCTGCTTGATCACACACGTTAAAGTTTTTAGTACCTCATCGCCCACATCATGGCCAAAAGTGTCATTAACCCGTTTAAAAAAGTCGATATCTATTTCTAGAACCGCAAAGGGGATCTGTTCTTGAATTAATTTATCTAACAATAAATACAAACCTCGCCGATTATGCGCACCAGTTAGCGGATCGGTGAGTGCATCTTGGCGTAATTGACCCATTTGCGACTGCAGTATATTAATTCCCTCTAACATGGCTGCTTTAAGTTGCTGACTTTCAAAGTACCAAGATTTAATACTTTTAAGATTCGCTACGTTTTTTTGATCAGTCGATAAATTTGCACTGTCAGCTAGTAACCTAAGGGGCTTAGCAATAAAATGCGCTAACACACCAATCAATACAAAAGTAATTAATACAATTGGTAGCATTCGCTTAAGCACCAGCCCTTGAAAAGTATCTAACGTGGCAAGTGTTGCCACCTCACTACGCTGGGCAACTACGCCCCAATTAGCAAGTTTAACGGGCGAATATCCAGCAAGCATAGACACGCCTTGGCTATTTAAAACCCGGGCGTATCCATCTTCGCTTTGCAAAACACGCTCTATTACTGGGTTATTAATGACTTGTTCGCCAATCCGCTCAGTCTCAGGATGATAAAGTAAGGTTTTATTATCAGCCACCACATAAAAGTATGCCCCGCCATCGTAACTATGCTGTTTTAATAAGGCGTTTAAAATGCTCTGTTGCTCTAAATAAAAGCTACCGCCAATATAGCCATAGTAGTTACCCATCTCGTCAAATAAAGGATAAGAAAGTACAACAATTAAGTTATTCGCAAGCGATACATAAGGACGACTAACTAATGGACGCTGTAGTTTAAAGGCTTGTTTAGAATGAGTTGAATTAACGGTTTTATTAATAATATTTAATGAAACAGGTGAGGCCGCTTTAACGACACCTTGCATGTTGATTGCTACCGAATTAAAGCTATGTGTTTGGTTTAAAAGGCGGTTGGTTTCAGCTTGGAGTAACGCAGTATTGGTAATATCTTTAGCAATAATTTTGGCTGAAAACTCAAGTTGCTGCATCGCAGCTGCTAAAAAGTGATCGGTCGCCGAGGCAAGCTTACTAGCAAATACATGGTTACTTTTGAGAGTATCTTCTATTACCCGTTCTTTTTGTACTTGGTAACTAATGTATAAACCACTGAACAAAATAGCGGCTGTAGCAGTGATAGCTAACAATAGAATTAATTGCCTAAGTTTAAAAGTAAATGGTGATCGAAAACGCAACTTATTATCATCCTAAGCAAATAAAAACGACTGCTATGTACTACATATATCCTAAATATAATACAGAAATTAAACTAAGTAGCCTAATTTTTGTTATTTTTGGAATAATAAAATGACATTTATTATATATGTCGGGTTTTGCAGTTAAGCTCAATAATAGTTAAGCTGCATGCACTTTATTTTTATTTAGCCTTGAGGTGTGTGTTGCTAAATAAGTACCTGTTGTCGTCTTCTCTTTTTTTAATCGGATGTTTCATGCCAATAAAATCTTCTTTTGCCGATTCTGCGCTGTCGCTTGAACAGCAACTTGGGCAAAAACTTATGCTCGATTTACGCTATTTTTGTCACCAAGGCAGCAGTGAGCGCTGCAGAACAGCATTAACCGAGTTACCAGATACACTAGCCAAAGCGATTAGCCGTTATGATATTGGCGGGGTTATTTTATTTTCTGAAAACACCCAAAGTATTGAACAAATAATTAGCCTTAATCAGCAACTGCAACAAGCTGCGTCTCAGTCTAAATCAGGCTTACCGCTTTTTATTTCAATTGACCAAGAAGGTGGACGCGTAGCACGACTGCCACGTGATGTGGCCACTTCATTTACCGGTAATATGTCAATTGGCGCCACCTACCCTGAGCATGGCACTTATTTCGCAACTCAAACCGCGAATGTTCTCGCCACGGAGCTTTCAGCATTGGGGATTAATGTAAATTACGCGCCAACCGTTGATGTAAACATGAACCCAGACAATCCTGTCATTAATGTCCGCTCTTTTAGTGAAAACCCCGATGAAGTTGCGGCAATGGGTGCAGCACAAGTTATTGAATTTGAAAAAAATGGCATTATTAGCGCACTAAAGCATTTTCCTGGGCATGGCGACACCAATGTAGATAGTCATACCGGCTTGCCTAAAGTGATGCATTCAAAAGAGGTGATTTACGCACAAGATTTAGCGCCCTTTAAACACATTATTGAGCAGCACAGTCCGGGCATGATAATGACTGCGCATATTCAGTATCCAGAGCTCGATAGCAGTACCTTGACTAATGTTGATGGCAAACAAATGATCAAGCCCGCGACAATGTCGCGTAAAATCATGACCGATATTCTACGTAAAGAACTTAACTATCAAGGTGTGGTGGTAACCGATGCACTTGATATGGCAGGTATTAGTCACTTTTTTAGTCCAACTCAAGCAATTATAAACACCTTTGCCGCTGGGGTTGATATTGCGCTGATGCCAATAGAGATTAGAACGCCAGATGACATTAAAAAGCTCGATGCTCTCATTGAGTCATTAGCCAGTGCGGTTAAATCAGAGCAACTAAACGCACAGGAAATTGCGCATTCAGCACAGCGTATTATCTCACTTAAAAGTAAATTTAAATTAAACGCTTCGCCTGTTCCCATCAAAGCATTAGCCAATGCCAAGCACATTATTGGTAAAAAAGCACATCGCGAATTAGAAGCGTCACTGGCATTAGCGGCGATCACCCAAATAAAAAATAACAACAACACCTTGCCACTTAAGCTTTATGCTGGCCAACACATTCATATTATTATGCCCGATACGCGTAAATGCATGGCCATACAACAAGCCATAATGACGCTCAGCTCACACGCATTAGTTTATAGCTGTAGCAGTTTACAAGGTTTTGACCCTGTTGATGCTCAGCGTAATATAAACCAAGCTGATATTATTATTGCCGGGAATGCCACGCCTAATCAAAGCGCAGTGGAAATTGGCGGGATGGATGATTTAGCCGATAACCCAGACTTTGCCCTCAATAACGCAGAGCAACCTAAAGCACTTGAATCATTACTTAAAATGGCTAACAAGCAACAAATACCCACCGTGTTTATTAGTTTGCGAGCTCCTTATGATATTGCGCAGTTTGGCGACTCTGCCGATGCAGTATTAGCTTCATATGCTTATAATATTGACGTAGACAAAAACGAGCAAGTATCTGGGCCTGCATTTACAGCACTTGCTAAAGTATTACTCGGTCAAGCCCCTGCTAAAGGCAGCTTACCGGTAACTATTAAACAATCAAAGAGCCACTAATATGAAACTCAATTGTGATTTAGGTGAAAGCTTTGGCGCGTGGAAAATGGGGCTTGATGATCAAGTAATGCCGCATATTGATATGGCAAACATTGCCTGTGGTTTTCATGCGGGCGATCCTAGCGTTATGGCCAATACTCTTAAGCTCGCTAAACAGCATAATGTTATGATTGGCGCTCACCCAAGCTACCCCGATAAACAAGGATTTGGCAGACGCTCAATGAACCTGAGTGTGGCTGAGCTCACTCAGTGTTTACACTACCAAATAGCTGCTCTTGATGGCATGGCAAAGGTACAAGGATTAACCCTTAGCTATGTTAAACCCCACGGTGCGCTTTACAACGACATGATGAAACACCAGCCACTACTTAGTGCTGTGATGGGCGCGGTTGCCAGTTACCCTGCTGACCTAAAATTAATGATACTGGCCACGGCCAATGCTAAACACCACCATACAATGGCACGTCATCTTGGACTAACGCTTGTTTTAGAAGCGTTCGCAGACAGGCTATATACAGATCAAGGGCACCTAGTAGCAAGAAATATAGCAGGCAGTGTGCATGATAAAGCAGCATTATTGGCACAAGTTAAACAGCTTTTAACTAGTAACAGTGTGACTACCCAGTCAGGAAAATCGTTAAAACTTAACGCCGATAGTATTTGTGTGCACGGTGATAACGCCCAAGGTGTTGCGCTTATTGAAGATATTAAGGCACTTTGCAGCGCAAGCGTATAACTTCCTCTAAGCTGTAAACCCCCTTTACAGCTTTTACTTTCTTTTATCACTTTCATTCATTGGTAGTTTTAAATACTGGCTTCGTCGCATCTGACTGTTAATTATCCCTCTCCTACCCTCTAAATAGAGCTGTGATTTAAAACAGGGATAAATAATGAAAACGTTTTTAGCTATGAGTCTTATACTGGGCAGCAGTCAATTAGCTGTTGCCAATACCGATACATTACAACTTCAAGATATCTTCAATCTTGAATATGCCAACCAAATAGACATAACAGAAGACGGTAAAACCGTGTATTTTGTCCGCAACCGCATGGATATTAAAACCGACCGTAAAGTAGGCAATATTTGGTCTGTTGATTACAGCACAGGGCAACTACAACCATTAACTTCTGGTGTATATATGGATTACTCGCCAGTAGTCTCTCCTGACGGACAGCGACTTGCTTTCATATCAAACCGAGATGGTAGCAACCAAATATATATTAAATGGTTAAAAACAGGGGCTATCGCTAAGGTTAGTAATTTAACTAGCAATCCAAGCTCACTAACTTGGACTCCTGATTCAAACCAGCTGGTATTTAGTATGTTTGTTCCAATGGCGACGTCTGCGCCTGTCAGCTTAACTGGAAAACCAAAAGGTGCCACGTGGGCAGAGCCTGCTAAATATATTGACGATGTTTATTATCGTGCTGATGGAGGGGGTTATACTGAAAAAGGGTTTAGTCAATTATTTACACTTGATGCCAATGGCGGTAATGCTCAACAACTCACCAACGATAATTTTAATAATGGTGGGGAAGTCAGCTTTAGTAAAGACGGTAAAACTTTGTATTTTTCTGCTAATCGCAATGAAAATAATGAATTGAAGCCCACTAACACTGAGCTCTATCAACTCGATTTAGACTCGCTAGCCATTTTCCCTCTAACTGAGCGTAATGGGCCTGATCAACAACCTAAAGTGTCACCCGATGGCAAATACCTTGCCTATACAGGGTATGACGACAAGCGTACTAATTACGAAAACACCCAACTCTATATTCGCGATTTAAAAACAGGGAATACTCAAAGCCTAACCACCGATTTTGATAGAAGTGTTGGCCAAATTAAGTGGAGCGCGAACTCAAAAGGGCTTTATTTTAGCTATGCCGATGAAGGGCAAACTGCGCTAGCTTATCAACCTCGAAGTGGCAAACGCAAAGTGATTACCGATAAAATAGGCAGTGTTGCGTTTGGCCGCCCTTATTCCGGTGGCGATTTCGATATTAGTGAAAATGGTCATGTTGCATTTACATTGGCCGATACCCAGCGTCCTGCTGATGTAGCCACAATAAAGCGTGGTAAAGCGCAGCGCTTAACTGATTTAAATTCTGATGCACTCGCAACCAAGCAACTCGCTGAGGTTGAAGAATTATGGCTTAAATCAAGCCACGATGAGCTGCCAATACAAGGCTGGGTTGCTTACCCACCGGGTTTTGATAAATCAAAAAAATACCCACTAGTGCTTGAAATTCATGGTGGCCCTGTCGCTAATTATGGCCCGCACTTTAGTGCCGAAGTACAACTATTTGCCGCTAAAGGGAACGTGGTTTTATACATGAACCCACGTGGTAGTGATTCATACGGTAAAGAGTTTGCGCAAACCATTCATCATAATTACCCAAGCAATGACTACGATGATTTAATGACGGGTGTTGATGCACTCGTTGCCAAAGGGTTTATTGATGAATCTAAACTATTTGTAACCGGTGGCTCTGGCGGCGGTGTATTAACCGCATGGATTGTAGGTCATACAGAGCGTTTTGCTGCAGCAGTGGTTGCTAAACCAGTAATTAATTGGATCAGCTTTGTACTCACTGCCGAATTCTATCCTTTCTTTGCCGATTATTGGTTTCCGGGCAAACCTTGGGATCATATTGAGCATTACATGAAACGCTCACCCATCAGTTATGTTGGCAATGTTAAAACCCCAACCATGTTACTCACGGGTGAGGCAGACTACCGTACGCCTATTTCAGAAACAGAGCAGTTTTATCAAGCCTTAAAATTGCAGGGGGTTGATACCGCGATGGTGCGTATTCCAAACGCCTCACATGGTATTACTGCCCGTCCATCTAACTTAATGACCAAAGTGGCATATATTCAATGGTGGTTTGATAAGCATTCGAAATAAAACGCAGAGTTATGAGTGACGAGCTATATAAGCTCGAAGCTCGAAGCTCGAAGCTCGAAGCTCACAAGTGTAAACCCCCTTTACAGCAATAATGTGAGTAATCCCTTACATACTTTAGCTAAATATCGGACTTAACTTCAAACTGAGTTGGTAAAAATTCGGTTTATACTAACTCAACCCCTTTGAGTTAGTAAAAATTCGGTTTGAGTCACTGTTTATAAGCCCTCAGTTAGTAAAAAAATGTTTTATAAGTAGCGACAGTTAGTAAAAAATCGGTTTATTACTTTCTAAACCCTAGTTAAAAATCTTTAAATTAAGCGTTTAGATGCTCAAATTGAGGATTAGAAAGGCAAATCTACCCCTAATGATGAAGAGAATGGCTGTTTTTATCATGGTTAGTTAAAACCTGATCTGTATTTTAACTAGCTAGTTAAATCGTGATCTGCTTTCACAATGTTAGTTAAACTCTGATCTATATACGGCAAAAACAGTTAATTTATTGTGCTTATACATGTTAAAGCGTAACCAGACTATCAAGCCCTCCAGCCAAGCATAAACATCCTTTAAATTTATTTACACTCTTAACCTGCATTGCATCCCTGAATAACTAGCTAGTAAAATACTGATCTATTAAATTTTGCCTTTATGCAGGCATAAAAAAAGGGCCTTGCGGCCCTTAAGTAACACTATCTAGTTGAATTAAAATTGGTTCATGGTGTTAGCTTCACCACCGGCTTTAAGTGCATTCTCACCTGAGAAGTACTCTTTGTGTGTATCACCAATGTTTGAGCCTGCAAGGTCTTGGTGTTTAACAGACGCTTGCTCACGACGGATTTCTTGACGCTGTACGTCACGTACATAAGCCAGCATACCTAAGTCACCAAAGTAACCTTCAGATAGAATATCTGTGCTTAATGCTGCTGTGTGGTACGTTGGTAACGTGATTAGGTGGTGGAAAATACCTGCTTCACGTGCACCATCGCGTTGGAAGTTTTGTACCAGTAAGTCTGCAGCTGCAGCAAGCTCTGTTGAATCCATTTCTGGAGCCATAAGCGCTTTGTTATCATCAATACTTGGGTAAGCGCTAAGGTCACGACCTGCTTCTTGCCACTCTTGGTATACTTGCTCACGGAACTTAAGCGTCCAGTTGAACGACGGTGAGTTGTTGTATACTAATTTAGCATCTGGAACTTGTTCTTTAACGCGATTTACCAGCTCTGCAATTTGTTTTACGTGTGGTTTTTCTGTTTCAATCCACAGTAAATCAGCGCCTGACTGTAGGCTAGTTACACAATCTAGTACTACACGGTCTTTTTCAGTGCCTTCGCGGAACTGGTATAAACCATTGTCTAGGCGTGTAGGCTTACAAAGTTGGCCATTAAGCTTCATTGCTGTTTCGCCTTCATTCAAGTCATCAACACTGTTTACTGGGGTTGTTTCTAAAAATGCATTGTATTGGCTTGCTAAGTCACCTGGTTTTTTTGAAACCGGTACTTTTTGCGTAAGGCTTGCACCTAGTGAATCGGTACGCGCAACGATAATACCGTTATCAATACCTAGCTCTAAAAACGCGTAACGTACTGCATTAATTTTAGCTAAAAAGTCTTCATGAGGAACGGTCACTTTACCTGCTTGGTGACCACATTGCTTAGCGTCTGATACTTGGTTTTCGATTTGAATAGCACATGCACCCGCTTCAATCATCTTTTTAGCAAGTAGGTAAGTCGCTTCTTCGTTACCAAAACCGGCGTCAATATCAGCAATGATTGGCACAACATGCGTTTCAAAGTTATCAATTTTATTAAGCACTGCTTGAACGTCGCCGCCGTTTGCTTTTGCATCGTCTAGCTCGTTAAATAAATGGTCAAGTTCACGTGCATCCGCTTGCTTTAAGAAGGTGTAGATTTCTTCGATAAGTGCAGGTACTGATGTTTTCTCGTGCATACTTTGATCTGGAAGTGGACCAAACTCAGAGCGAAGCGCTGCAACCATCCAACCACTTAGGTATACGTAACTGCGTTTAGTTGTTTTTTGATGACGCTTGATTGCCATCATCATTTGTTGCGCAGTAAAACCATGCCAACAACCTAAAGACTGTGTGTACTGGCTTGTGTCTTTATCGTATGCAGCCATGTCTTCACGCATTATGTCTGCTGTAAATTGTGCAATATCAACACCAGAGCGAAAACGATTTTGTAAACGCATACGTGTTGCGTATTCAGGATTAATTGTTTTCCATGCACTGCCTTGTGATTGGCATAATGTTGCTAGTGTATCTGTTTCGCCTTGATATGTTGTCATAATAAAGTCCTTCGAACGGGTATTAATATCTATTGTTGAGAGAGTGACTACATCACGTTAGCTCTGTAGCGCTTAATTAAACATTAGGCTTATTTTTTAGATTTAGTAAATTTATAGTTTTTATTGCGGCTATACATATAGTGAATGACTAAAAAGCATTCAAAGCCACTTTTTTGCGATATGGTAGGTGTACGCATATAAAAAATTGCACACTGTCGGACCGTTTAAGGATATTAATTATGAGCCACACTCTCACCCATTCAGGACTCAGCGTTGATAAGCAACTTGCTGAATTTGTTAAAAAACAATTATTACCTGGTACCCATCTTGATGAACACCAGTTTTGGAAAAGCTTTGCCCACATAGTGCAAACACTTACACCATTGAACAAATCACTACTGGCTAAGCGTGAACAGCTACAAAAGCAAATTGATGACTACCACCTTGCAAATAAAAATGCTGACCAAGCTCAGTATCAAGCGTTTTTAAAAGATATTGGCTACCTAGTTGATGAGCCTGAAAACTTTAGTATTGAAACTCAAAATGTAGAGCCAGAAATAGCGTTGATTGCAGGGCCACAGCTAGTGGTGCCGGTTAGTAATGCACGCTTTGCGCTTAATGCTGCTAATGCACGTTGGGGGTCGTTATACGATGCTTTATATGGAACCGATGTTTTGAGCGAAGACGACGGCGCCGAAAAAGGCAGCCAATACAACCCTGTTCGTGGCTTTAAAGTAATGGCTTACGCAAGGCAGTTTTTAGACAAAGCATTACCGCTTGAAAATGGCTCGCATATTGAAAGTACTAACTATTCTATTGTTGACGGCGCCCTTGCTATTACCCTGCGCGACAGTTCACACACCACACTTAAAAGCCCTGAGCAACTGATTGGCTATCAAGGTGAAGCACAAAACCCGAGTGTTATTTTACTTAAAAACAATGGATTGCATATTGAGCTGCAAATAGACCATCACCATCCTATTGGTCAAGCAGATAAAGCAGGGCTAAAAGATGTGGTGCTAGAAGCCGCACTAACAACCATTATGGATTGTGAAGACTCGGTTGCCGCAGTGGATGCAGAAGATAAAGTACAAGTTTACAAAAACTGGCTTGGTTTAATGCAAGGCAACTTGGTTGAAACGTTTAGAAAAGGCGACAAAATGGTCGACCGCACGTTACAAGCTGACCGACAATATACAGGACTTGATGGCCAAAAACTGACCCTCAAAGGGCGCAGTATGATGTTTGTGCGTAACGTGGGACATTTAATGACAAATCCAGCCATTACGGATGTAAGCGGCAATGATGTGTTTGAAGGCATTATGGATGCCATGTTCACCGCAACAGCTGCTTTGCACGATTTAAACACTAAAAACACGATTAAAAATTCAACCGCGCAAAGTATTAATATTGTAAAACCGAAAATGCATGGCCCTGATGAAGTCGCCTTTGCTAATACTTTATTTGGTATGGTTGAAGAGGCACTGAGTTTGCCTAAAAACACCCTTAAAATGGGTATTATGGATGAAGAACGTCGTACATCAGCCAACTTAAAAGCCTGTATTCATGCAGCAAAAGAGCGTGTTGTGTTTATTAACACTGGCTTTTTAGACCGCACTGGCGATGAAATTCATACCTCAATGCAAGCGGGTGTTGTGCTGCCGAAAGCGGCTATTAAAGCACAGCCTTGGATCAGCGCTTACGAAGATCGCAACGTTGATATTGGCCTAGCCTGTGGCTTAAGCCATAAAGCGCAAATTGGTAAAGGTATGTGGGCAATGCCAGATAAAATGGCGATGATGATGGAGCAAAAAATAGCGCACCCTCAATCTGGCGCAAATACCGCTTGGGTGCCCTCCCCTACTGCCGCCACATTACACGCAATGCATTATCATGATGTTAATGTATTTAGCCTGCAGCAAAGCATTGCCACGCGTCAAATAGCAAGCCTAGAGAGCTTACTTACACCGCCGCTCATGCCAAACCCTGAAACGCTATCAAAAGAAGATATTCAAAGCGAGCTTGAAAACAACGCGCAAGGTATTTTAGGGTACGTAGTACGTTGGATTGACCAAGGAATAGGCTGCTCTAAAGTGCCTGACATTAATCATATTGGTTTAATGGAAGACAGAGCCACTTTACGTATTTCAAGCCAACATATCGCCAACTGGCTACATCATGGTGTATGTAGCAAAGAGCAAGTACAAAAAGTGATGGCAAAAATGGCTAAGGTTGTTGATGGCCAAAATGAACATGACAGCCTTTACATTCCCATGGCAACTACTGAGCAGACATTAGCTAAAAGTATTGCGTATCAAGCTGCTTTAGCACTGGTATTTGAAGGGGTTAGTCAACCGAGCGGTTACACAGAGCCGCTACTACACAGCTACCGCTTGAAATATAAAGCACAGCACTAACTTAAAACTTAACCTAAAAATAAAAAATCAATAAGCTGATTTTTTTATAACGCTAGTGAATAATCACTATTCACTAGCTACGAATTAATTTTTAATAGTCGCGTTATGATAAACATTTTGTACGTCATCGCAATCTTCAAGCATATTGATAAATTTATCAAAGTTGGCAATGACTTCTTCATCTGTAATTTCAACATGTACTTGTGGCACAAAGGTAATTTCATCAACTTCAAAGTTAATGCCTTCAAATGCTTCTTCTAATGCCTTTTTAGCTTTAAAGTACTCAGTATGCGGTGCAAATACCGATACCTTGCCATCTTCGGCTTCTACATCGATTACATCAACGTCAGCCATCATCAGGGCTTCTAACACAACTTCGTCGTCGTCGCCTGCAAATCCTAAAACAGCAAGGTGATCAAACATATGTGCAACACACCCAGGTGTACCTATTTTTGAATCTGTTTTAGTAAACGGTAAACGTACATCTTTAATTGTGCGGTTTGGGTTATCGGTTAAACAGTCAACAATCACCATACAATTACCAGGGCCGTAACCCTCGTAACGGGCTGAAGAGTAATCTTCCCCTGCCCCACCGGCTGCTTTTTCAATTGCTTTTTCGATTACGTGCGCAGGAACTTGGTCTTTTTTGGCTTTTTCAATTAAGCGGCGCAATGTTTGATTTACATCGGGATCAGGTTCACCACTTTTGGCTGCAACGTAAATTTCTTTACCGTACTTTGAATTTACTTTAGTTTTCGCATTGGCTGTTTTTGCCATCGAATTTTTGCGGACTTCAAATGCTCTGCCCATCTTGTGCCTCTATTGAATACGTTCTGTTTTTGATATTTTACCAATTCAAAGCGTATTGGGCTAGTGGTTCAACATGTTATGCTGTGCAAAAGCAGCGGGGGATTAATTTAAATAATACCCACTGTCATTAAATAAATAAAAACGAAGCTCAATTTAACATAATCAGGGTCTGTTAACCTTTGCGGATTGATATTTGTTCAAACTAGGGACAATTTAATCGCGGCGCAAGATTTGTAACCTAGTGGGCTCGATAACTGCTCCTGCGTTATTCTACTGACTTACATCCATGTAAGAATAAGTCAAAACCGAGCAAAGCTTCCGCGTCCTGCTCACGCCCCTTACCTACATCCATGTAGGCAACAAAGAGTTAATTGCCCCTAGGCAGAACCCTCCGGGCAACGCCTGTTTGGCATTGATGCTGCGTTATCGCCTATTTATGGGGAATAACCACATTATACCCAAATTGCCTTAATATACAGAATTCAGCGTTTCACGGGGACTTAATATCAAGGCGTTCCCTTTGCAATAATGGTCGTCCCTTTTAAAAAGGAACAACGAAGGGAGTAAGTTTCTGTGAAACGCCCTACGGGTTGGTTTAAAAGCTATTTATACTGCGTTATTGATTTTAACAAGGGAATAACCATTATTTTCAATCAATGCCTTGTCAAAATAGCTTTTAATTCCAACTGAAACTCGCAGATTAAGGTAATTTGGGTATAGATAGGCTCTGCCTTGCCTAAATACCAAACAGACTGCTGCAAATTCAACCTTGAAAGGTCAACAGACCCTCACTTTTTCAGCATAATTGTCAATTAATGTTACCAATTCATCAAACGCATGAATGACAAAATCGGCTTGCTCGGCATAGGCAGGGGTTAGGGTTGCATCAGGAGCATATAAACAGGCTCGCATTTTTGCATTATGAGCAGCTTGTATGTCATATAAATAATCACCAACGTAAATAACATTATCAACGGGCATGGACCACTGCCTTGCAATCATTAATAAAGCACTCGGATCGGGTTTGGCCGGAGCTTCAGTTCGAGTGAGTACCATTTCTATTGGCAATGGGTTGTGTTGCAACTTTAGTGTGGCCGCTTTATCAAAATTACGTGTAACAATGGCCATAGGTATGTTTTTAGCTTGTAGCGCTTTAACAGCCTCTAAAACGCCAGGTAGAAGCTTAGCCGATTGTGCATCTAACAACTCATGCTGATGCACTATATTCATTGCTTCTTCACGCATATAGGGGGAAGGTAGTTGTTCTATGTAATCGAGTAAGTCTTGCTCTGCAGGGCAACCTACTTGGGCTTTTATCAATGAAAAGTTTAATTCTGAAGATACTAAAGTTCCGTCTAAATCAAAAATAACACCTTTGATTGCCTCAATTTGCGTTTTCATTTCATTCCTTGCGCTAAATAATTAGCTCAGTATGCTAGGTTTGGCTTAGGTTATCTAAACCTTTAATAAAAAGTATATCAATAAACATATAAAAACAGCTCAGTCCATTGAAATTTAATTATAGTTAGTTTGATAACATAATAGTTTGGGTTTGTATAACTGGTATAGTAAAGACTTTACGATGCAATTAATTAACTCGATCAGCTATAAAGGAAAGTGCGCACCCTCTAAAGGTGCGCAATAATAGTGGTTATTTCGGCTCAAATTTCGCTTCAAGCCAGGTATCGTCTTGGCTAAAGTTTAAGGTTTTGATCTTTCCTCGCCCTTCAACGTTCACCATATTCACTTGTGCAGGCCACAAATCACGCAGTGCACCATGACTCATTCTAATGCCCTCAATTTTATCGGGAATAGCAGCTTCTTGGTACACCCAAAAAAACTTACCATCCACTTGTGCACCTACATAATTAAGGGGGAGGGGCTCACCGCTCAAGGTTTGTAAGGCAACATGAGATTCAACATACTTGGCAAAGCGTTTTTGGTCACGCTTGTTACTCATAATATCCACTTTGCTTTTAAACAAGTTACTAACAGCATGCTCTGTATCATGTAAATAAAAACGATGCATCAATTCAATATTGTGCGTACGCTGATTAAATAACACCGTTGTAACGGATGATTTTAATTGATGCGCCATACTTGGCGCAGCAATTAAAAAACAAACAATAATAAGCAAAAAGCGCATTATTATTGATCCTCGTCGTTATTTTTTTCGTCTTTTGGCTCGTCTTTTTTCAGCTCTGTTTTGATATCTTGCATAATGTCACGGCTTACTTTTGCCTTGCTCTTTTCACGTTTGTAGACTTCAATACGCGAAGGAATAATACGGCGTGGGTAGTGGTTATTTTCTACATCAACATCCGCTGTTTCCCAGCCTGGATCAACCGTTACTGAGGTAAGCGGTTTGTTTTTGTCGGTAATAATCAGCTTTTGTACGTTTTTGTGATTACGACGCCAAATTTCTGCAGGAATATAACGTTCCTCTTTAGTGCCATCTTCATACGTTAGCTCTAAAAGAATTGGCATCACTAAGCCACCGAGGTTTGAAAACTCCATCACGTAGTAGTTTTTGTCTTCTTCTAGCGCGCGATCGAGGGTTTTACGCTCCCACGGTTTTAAGCCTTTTAAAAATTTATTGTATGAATTACGCTCTTTATTGGTAACCGTAAAGCGATCGTTTTCGTCATAAAAATCGGTTACATCTGGGTTTTTCTCAACCCAGGTTTTTTTACCTTCAGCGCGATTACGCTCAACAAATAATGAACTTGGCTTATTTGCTTCAATATCACGTAAACGTTTAAAGTCGATATCAGGGTTTTTTGTGTCTAACCGTAATTGATATACTTTATCAAGCGAGATATCAACATGGTCTGTGGTGTAGAACCAACCACGCCAGAACCAATCTAAATCAACACCTGACGCTTCTTCCATAGTACGGAAAAAATCAGCCGGAGTAGGGCGCTTATATTTCCAGCGCTGAGCATATTCTTTAAACGCAAAATCAAATAATTCACGCCCTAAAATCACTTCACGTAAAATATTTAATGCCGCAGCTGGTTTAGTATAGGCGTTAGGGCCTAAACGAAGCACACTGTCTGATTGCGTCATGATAGGCACTTGAGTCTCTGACTTCATGTACGCCACAATGTCACGTGGTTCAACACCCCAAGGAATGGTTGGATCCCATTCACGCCCAGCCACACCGTCTAAAAAGCTATTTAAACCTTCATCCATCCAAGTCCATTGGCGCTCATCTGAGTTTACAATCATTGGGAAGTAAATATGCCCCACCTCGTGGATAACAACCCCAATTAAAAAGCGCTTTTCTGCTTGAGAGTAAGTGCGTGTACCATCGTCTTGTAAATCTGTACGTGGACCATTAAAGGTGATCATTGGGTATTCCATCCCCCCTACAGGGCCATTAACTGACTGCGCAGTTGGGTATGGGTAATCAAATGAATACTGTGAATACACTTCCATCGTGTGTACAACCGCTTCAGTTGAGTATTTCTTCCATAAGTCGCCACCTTCTTTAGGGAAGAACGACATCGCCATAACGAGTGGCTGTTCATCACCACCTTGCTGGTAACCTTTAGCATCCCACATAAATTTACGTGATGATGCCCAAGCAAAGTCACGAACATTTTCTGCTTTAAAATGCCATGTTTTTGTTTTGTCTGTACCGGCTTTTTCGTTTTCGAGCGCTTCTTCTTCGGTAACAACAAACACAGGGCGTTTTGCTGTTTCAGCTTCTTTTAAACGCTTGCGCTGAGTGCTGGTCAATACCGAGCTTGGGTTATCAAGCTTACCAGTTGCTGATACAATATGATCCGCAGGAACCGTAATTTCAACATCGTAGTCACCAAACTCTAAAGTGAACTCACCACTGCCTAAAAACGGTTTGTTTGTCCATGCTTCGTAATCGGTGTAAGCCGCTAAGCGAGGAAACCACTGTGCAACTAAGAAAATATCGTTACCGTCTTCTTCAAAATGCTCGTAACCTGCACGTGCGCCTACCGCGTCTTCTTCAACGAGGTTAAACGCAAAGTCCATACTAAACTCAACATCTTTACCTGGTTTAAGTGGCGTGTTTAAATCTATACGCATTAGAGTATCAACAACCGTTACACGCAGCGCTTTACCATCTTCATCTTTAACATTGCTAATGGTGTAACCCAGCTCGTTGTCGTTCATAAACTGCTGACGACGTAAATCACCTAAACTTAATTTAGCAGGCTTAGCATCAGGCTCGTTTTGTAGGGTACTTTTAAAAGTTTGCGTGGTTTCTGCAATCGAGTCATTTTTAAAAATGTTTTGGTCAAGTTGAAGCCATAAATATTTAAGCGTATGGGGTGAGTTATTTTTATATTCAATTGTTTGACTCCCCGTTAAGCGACGCTTTTGCTCATCAAGCTTTACATCAATATCGTAATCAACGCGTTGCTGCCAATAATTTTCAGCAGGGGCACCTGCTGCACTGCGGTAAACATTAGGCGTAGGTAAAGCTTCATCTAGTTGACGAAACTTATCAACATAACTGCCTTTAGTCTGTTCAACAGATGAGGCCATCACAGAGCTCGCCATTGCCAAAGGCAATACAAATGCACTCAATGTAAATAAATTTTTCTTCATTGTTAATCCTGATCGATTTTAGTGACGCTACTGTGACAAATTTACAGCTAAGCTTCAATAAAATAGCGATAAAACCCTACTTTTATAGGGTGATATTCCACACCTTTATGCAAATATAAAAAACACGGTTTTACACAACAACATTTAACTAAATTGTTTAGCAATTTACATAAAAAACTAAGCTGTAAAGGGGGTTTACAAAATAG
Organism: Pseudoalteromonas sp. SCSIO 43095; assembly: GCF_023650455.1. Classification (NCBI taxonomy): domain Bacteria; kingdom Pseudomonadati; phylum Pseudomonadota; class Gammaproteobacteria; order Alteromonadales; family Pseudoalteromonadaceae; genus Pseudoalteromonas; species Pseudoalteromonas sp. SCSIO 43095. The sequence goes on along the minus strand of NZ_CP087996.1, from coordinate 198,480 downwards.
GCTGAGTATCACTAAAAGTAGAGATAAAATGAAAAAACACAGCTATTTTCATTAAAAATACTAAAAAACGCAGTTTTAGGTTGATCTTTACTATGGTTTGTAATTAGAATCGCCCACTTTTTTAATTTGAGGGTACTTTTTTAGTGTTTCTCTCAAATATTTTTTGTTCTAACTAGTCGTATTAAGTGTGGTGAGTTTATGGATTTTTATGTCCTAAAAAAGCAGCAAAAACTAATTGCAATACCTGCAGACGTGCAAAATTGTAAGCAGTATATTAACTCAGGCTACCTGTATATTGATAAAGTGGCTGCTTGTAATGAAACAAACGCACTAGCAGTATTACAGGCCAAAAAAGCGAAGGCATTAAAGTGGCCTTTAACAATAGCCCTTGCTGCTTTGCCCCTTATTTTTATTGCTTGGTATACTTTAACCTAAAGCGATACTTGCATCTTTAATTGCCTTGGGTATATTGGCGCTCTTATGGTTTTTTAAGAGCGCAAAATGAAAGTTCTTCACACTTCAGACTGGCACTTAGGTCAGCAATTTTATGAACATGATCGCCGTCATGAACATCATGCTTTTTTCTCTTGGTTATTAACCACCCTCGTTAGCCAACAAATCGATTTATTGCTTGTTGCAGGCGATATTTATCATACCGCCACCCCCAGTGCTAGCGCCGAAAACCAACTCTATCAATTTATAAAAAACGCCAAAGCCCAGTGCCCACAATTACACGTTGTTATTATTGCGGGTAATCATGACTCCGCTAATCGTATTTTGGCTGCACAGCCCTTATTAGCCCAGTTTGATACTTATGTGGTAGGGCGGTTTGATCCTGCTAAACCCAGTGACGTTGTGATAACGATTAATAACGATGATAAACGCGCTGTGGTACTTGCTATGCCTTTTTTACGCACCAGTGACATAAGCACGCTTAGCCAAACCAAAGATGGCCCTAGTTACGCACAAGGCGTTGCAAAAGCCTATGAACTTGCTCTTGAACATGCGCTAACACTTAACGCTGAAAATACGCCTTTAATTGTTATGGGTCATTTGCATGCAAAAGGCGGTAATATTTCCAATGACTCTGAACGTAATTTGGTCATTGGCGGTGAAGAAGCTATTTCAGCGTCGGTATTTGGTAAACATGCCAATTACGTCGCACTAGGCCATTTACATAAAGCCCAACTAGTAGCTAAAAATGAGCAAATACGTTACAGCGGCACGCCTATTCCAATGTCGTTTTCAGAGAGAAAGTATACCCATCTAGTAAATGTGGTTGAATTTAGCGCGCAAAAAAACCAACCGTTAAACACCACTGTAAACCCCCTTTACATTCCGCGTTTAGCTGAAGTAATTGTACTTCCTGAAGGAGAATGTGTACCTTTAGCGCAGCTGTGTGAGCAAATAAAAGCACTCGATACAGAGCAATACGACATGGCTCCCTACTTACGAGTAAAACTTAAATCAAGTGATATCGATACCACCTTTCGAGAACAAATTGAGCAAGCACTTAAAGGAAAACAAGTTAATTTTTGTGGCATAGAGCGAGTTCGTGACCAGCAAATGAGTAATTCCTCAGAAACGGTATTTGAAGATTTAAGCTTTGTTGAAATGCTCAACCCAATTAGCTTACTCGAACAAGCATTTAATAATGATAAAGATATGGCCGCAGCAACCGTGCCAAATGAATTAAAAGCACTGTTAACCGAGGTAATTGAAGAACTTGAACAGGATCAACTGCTATGAAAATAACGGCTGTTCGTATTCATAATTTAGCCTCCATTGCCGATGCCGAAATCGACTTTTTAGCCTCGCCACTCAAAGACGCAGGCCTCTTTGCCATTACAGGTGACACCGGCGCAGGTAAAAGCACCGTACTCGATGCTATCTGCTTAGCGCTTTATACAAAAACTGCGCGTTTGAAAGGCGATAAAGGTAACTTAATTGATTTTAATGGCGATAACATCAAGCTTAACGATGCCCGCAATTTATTGCGCCGTGGCAAATGGGAAGGGTACGCCGAAGTAGATTTTAGTGGCCAAGACCAACAACTTTACAGAGCACGTTATAGTATTCAACGTACACATAAAAAAGTAACCGGCAAACTTAAAGTGGCCGAACATACTTTACATAGCCTACCCGATGAAACCTTAATTGCTGACAAAAGTGGCACCTTAAAAGCCATAGAAAATAAAATAGGTTTAACCTTTGAGCAGTTCTCGCGTGCGGTGTTACTAGCACAACATGAGTTTGCCGCCTTTTTAAAAGCCACTGGCGATGAGCGCGCGCAGCTTTTAGAGTGCCTGACTGGCACCGATAAATTTAGTCGAATAGGGCAGCGTATATTTGAGCGCAACAAAGCTATTAAAGATAAATTTGAATTACTAACGGCAAGTTTAGCCAGTTATACGTTATTGTCTGACGATGAGCTGAGTGAAAAACAACAAACACTGGCTGATTTAAAACAACAAATTGAACACACTAAAACAACTTTAGCAACGACAGAGCAAGGCGTTAATTGGTATAAGCAAGCACATAGCTTGGAGCTGGCATTAAAAAATGCTCAGCAAAGCGAGCAACAAGCACATGCCGCACTCAATGCTGTTAAAGCGCAAACTGAGCAAGCAAAACAAGCGCAAAGTGCGCTTGAAATTAAAGATAACCGCCAGCGCTGTAAACGCTTAACAGCGCAAAATAGCCAGTTAAATACACAAATAAAACAATTAAACGAGCTTGATCACAACGCGCTGATCACCGAGCAAGCCAATAACGTTAAAAAACAGCAAAACGAATTAGATACAGCAAAACAACAAAAGCTAACAGCAGAGCCTCTGATTGCAAAAGCGCGAGTGCTCGACAGCCAATTAGCAATATATAACCAAACTATAAAAAGTCTGACTCAACAAAGTACCAAAGAGCAGCAACAATTAAGCGATTTACAACAGCAGCTACAACAAAACAAAATAAGTGCAGAGCAAGCCACAACGCAAATCGCAGGGCATCAGCACTGGTTAAACGAGCAGAGTCAATTAAAGCCATTGGCAACTGATTGGAGCTATTTTCATCATAGCTTTAAGCAGTTTTTTAATACTCAGACACAACTAAAAACAACCCAGCAGCAAGCCCAGTCTCATGCAGAGCAACAAACAATACTCACAGCGAAACTTAGCGAGCAAAATAAACAACTCGAACAAGCAGAGCAAACGCTTACAACGCAGCAGCAAAGCCTAAATAAGCTAAACCAGCAGCACGCTCAATTTAATATTGAACAATGCGACAGTAAGCTTAAAAACATTGATTATTTAAAAGATCAGCGCACACACTATAAGCAGTTTAACCAAGAATTAAAACACACGGTGCAACAGCAACGTGATGTGGCAGAAAAGCTCAGCCACAGTGAACACACTAAAACTACGCTGCTTACGCATTTAACCAGCAAAGAGCAGGCACTTAAACACGCAGAGCAAGCACTCAATCAAGCGCGGCTTCGTGCCAGTGAGCATGTTGAGCATTTACGCGCACAACTGGTTCCAAATGAGTCGTGTGCCGTTTGTGGGGCTACAGAGCACCCGTTCGCGAGCAATCAAAGCCAACCTTTTACAAACCTAATAACCGACTTTGAAAATGCATATAATAACGAAAAGCAACAACACCAAAATGCTCAAACACAGCTTCATCAACACCAAACACAACACGCGGTTTTGGTGGCAGAGCATGCTCAGTACAGCCAAGCCATTAGTGATGCACAAGCCAAAATGCTGGAAATTAAAAATACCATGCAAGCGGCTAAAACCGAGCTTAATGAATTAACAGTTGAGCAGCTTGATGAAACTTATAAGCAATTAAGTGCACAAAAAACAGAGTATTTTTCGGCGCAAAAACAGCTCAGTAATTTGCAAGAAACTGTTAACCAGCTGCAAAGCACAGTTAAAAAAGAACAAGCGACACAGCAACATTTAAATACACAGCATGTTGAGCTGAGCAATCAGCAATCTCAGCTTAATAACAAATGCGATGAACTAGCAACTCAAAGCGAAGCGCTTATAAAAGAGCTCAATTTACATTTTGAACACAGTGATTTTTGGCACGCATTGCAAGCAGGATCGTTACCGCTTAGCGATTTAGCTCAGCAGGTAGAACAATATCAGCAAATCCAAGCACAGCTTGAGCAAAGTCAAAAACAATTCGACAGCGCCAATGTACAGTTACAACAACTAACACCGCTTATAACCAAAGCAGAGCAGCGAGTTAACACGCTCAATGAAGAATTAACTCAAACACAGCAACAGCACAATAATACGCAGCAACAGCGCTTAGCCTTATTTGATAACCAAACTATTAGCGCCGATGACTACCAAGCTAAACTGTCAGCACAGCTAGAGCACTGCCAAAACCAATTAAGTGCCAGCCAACAAGCACACGACAGTGCCGTAAAACAGCGCGATGAACACGCCATCACGCTTAAAAACCTTGAGCATCGTCTGGCAGATAACCACCAAGAGTTAGTGATGCTTGAAACGCGTTACAACGACTGGTTTAAAGAATTTAACATCCTTCATGGCGATATCAGTCATGAACAAGTCACATTTTTACTAACTATCAGCAACGACGATATTAAAACTCAGTTAAAGCAAGGCGAGCAACTATCGCAAGCAGTCGTTGATGCCAGTGCCGCGTTAAAACAACAGCAACAAGCTAATGAACAGCATCAACAAAATAATCAGCCAACGCAAAGCGAAGCACAGCTAATTGAGCAACAAACCCACTTAGATACCCAGCAAACACAATTGCAAAATAGCTTACTCACCATCAATACCGCGATTGAGCAGCACAACCAAAATGCAAAAGCGCTTGAGGGTAAACAAGCTGAACTGAGCCAGCTCAAGCAACAAGTCGACCAATGGCATTTACTTAATAAAGTACTAGGCGATGCCACAGGCAAAACAATGCGCAATTTAGCGCAAACACAAACACTCAAAATATTGCTGCATTATGCTAATAGCCATTTAAAAACCCTTAACAAGCGTTATGAGCTCACTGCAATTGCTGAGTCACTTGATATAGCCATTATCGACCGCGATATGGCCGATGAACAACGATCGGTCAATACGCTATCTGGCGGTGAATCGTTTTTAGTGTCGTTGGCATTAGCACTGGGACTTGCCTCACTATCTTCGAACAAAGTGCAAATTAACTCGTTATTTGTTGACGAGGGCTTTGGAACACTAGATAGTGAAACACTCAGTATTGCCATGGACGCGCTAGATTCATTGCAAGCGCAAGGTAGAAAGGTCGGTGTAATTTCACATGTAAGTGAAATGAGCGAACGCGTTGCTACGCAAATTCATGTCGCTAAAAAACCGGGTGGATACTCCACCATAAACGTAATTTAAGGAGACAGCATGCCCACTTTCACAGGCGAAGAAGCACAAGAATATGATAACCGCATTACCCGTTTAGTCCCAGGCTATGAGCTACTTCATCAACTAACCAATGCACAGCTGCAAACCACGTTAAGCGACGATGCACACATTTTAGTGATTGGTGCCGGCACAGGTAAGGAAGTATTAGCATTAGCAAAAATGAATCCTAAATGGCAGTTTACTGCCCAAGACATCTCCAGTGATATGCTCGATATTGCAAAACAACGCTTTGCAGAGCAAGGTATTGATAGCCGTGTCACTATTGAATGTAGCCCAGTTGATAAAGTAAAAGCGAAAGCAGACGCCGTATTATGTTTACTGGTGATGCATTTTGTAGAAGATAACGGCGACAAAAAACAAATTCTTAAAAGCATTAAAGCTAACCTTAAAAAAGGAGCGAATCTTTATATTGCTGATTTAATGCGCCCAGAAACAACATTTGAACGTGAGTCACAATTAAACACCTGTGCTCAATTAGGCCTAACTGAAGCAGGCAAAACTCAAATGGGGCATAACCTCGAAAGAGAGTTTTACCCCCTAGATCGTATGCGCTTTAGTGAACTACTGAATGAATGTGGATTTGGTATTCCAAAGCTTTATTTTAAAGCACTTGGCTTTAGCGGTTACGTTGTATAAATTTTTGTCAAAAAAAGCTAATATCATAATGATATTAGCTTTATTGCTTAACACGAGTTTAAGCGGGGTGAGTGCGCTTTAAAGCCCACTCCCTCTATATTTAGATGCAAACGATGTTTTCAGCTTGCGGGCCTTTTTGACCTTGCGTTACAGTAAACTGTACTTTTTGGCCTTCGGCTAATGTTTTGAAACCGTCGCCAGAGATAGCACTGAAATGTGCGAAAACGTCTGCGCCAGATTCTTGCTCGATAAAACCAAAACCTTTTGCTTCGTTAAACCATTTTACTGAACCAGTAGTTGTATTAGACATAATATGTATCCTAAAAATTAATTAAAGTGTGCCTGAAAAGAGGCGATTGAGCCGAAAAAATAGTTAACTTGAGGATATCGCGTAGGATTATTACTAAAACAACGGGGTACTAACAAATAAAACAAAACTTCTTTCAAACTTATAAGTATTGATGGGTTAACACTAACCCATCAATTAAAACTATTTAGATGCAAACGATGTTTTCAGCTTGCGGGCCTTTTTGACCTTGCGTTACAGTAAACTGTACTTTTTGGCCTTCGGCTAATGTTTTGAAACCGTCGCCAGAGATAGCACTGAAATGTGCGAAAACGTCTGCGCCAGATTCTTGCTCAATAAAACCAAAACCTTTTGCTTCATTGAAAAATTTTACTGTACCAGTAGTTGTATTAGACATAATAATATCCTAAAAAAATAATAAAAAATTTGCCTTAAAATAGGCGTTTAACAGGAAGAAAACAAACATTTAACTTGAGGATATCGCGAAGGATTATTACTAATAACAACGAGGTACTTACAAATAAACAGGGCTTTCTATCAACCCGATGGCAAGCAGAATAACAGCAATACACTTTATAACAAGCTTTATTTACACTTTATTTTTACCTATTTAGGCAAAGCCCGCTGCCATAGGCTTTGCAGCGTCATCGGCTTAACTTTTTAAAGTTCGTGTAAAACATAACCTGTTAAAAGTGCAAGTTACGCGCTCTTACAATATCTTTCATCACAATGGTTGAGGTTAAACGTTGTACACCCGGTAAGGCTGATAGCTTGTCATCGTAGAGTTGCTGAAACGCGGCTAAATCTTTAGTAACGACGTGTAATAAGTAATCAGGGGTGCCAAATAAGCGTTGTGCATTGGTGATCTGAGGGATAGCATCGACTGCTTGCTCTAATTTGCTTAACGACGCTTTATCACCTTCTTTAATAGTAATAAATACTAACGCAGAAAAGTTTAAACCAACCTTCTCCGGTGATATTTCTGTTCTGTAGCCAACAATTGCTTTGCTTTTCTCAAGCTCTTTTACACGACGATGACAAGGTGACACGCTTAGCCCAACACGATCAGCCAATTCAGAAAGGGTGAGCCTGCCATCAACTTGCAACTCAGCAAGAATTTTCCTATCTATGGTATCCATAGTTGATTATTTCCTAAAATGAACGCTTATGTCAGTAAAATACAGTAACTTTTACTCATCAGAAAGAAATAAAATAGCAGCTCACTTATTTTGGGTTTTAGCGCATGGATACGTATGGATATTAATATTATTTTTTCTTTTTGGCTGGTATCAATCTTGTTTGTACTTACCCCCGGTGCCGATTGGGCTTATACAATCAGTGCAGGTATAGCGGGTGATAAAATCATTCCTGCGGTGTCAGGATTAATACTTGGGCATTTAATGGCCAGTTTAATAGTGGTGGTAGGTTTAGGCGCGTTATTAGCATCGCATGCCATGTTTATAAAGCTGTTAACCTTATTTGGTGCTTTGTATATCATTTGGATTGCCGTATCACTGTACCGATTTCCTCCAATGCCTGCAGCCTATAACGATGGCCAAGAACACACCTCAGACACGCCCCTAAAGTGGATGAGAAAGGGCTTTATAATTAGTGGCTTGAATCCCAAAGTGATGCTGTTATTTTTAGCCTTATTGCCGCAGTTTGTTTTACCAACACTGTCATTTTCTATTACTGAACAATTGCTGGTACTTAGCATTATTCATTTAGTTGGCTGTGCGCTGGTATATTGGTTAATAGGGGTAAGTGCCAGAAAAATCCTCAGCAATAATCCGGCGCTCTCACTAAAATTTGGCCGTGCATCGGCCTGCATCCTATTTATTTTGGGCTCGCTCATGCTAGTTGATAGCGCTAACACACTGAGCGTAACACTTACCTAAAAAACGAAAGTGGCTTAGATTATTCGCAACTGAGCCACTAATTCACTCAAACGGGCAATTTTAATATTACTCAGCTGCCTATAATCAAAATAGGGGCATACAATAATATTCTGGCTTTTATCTATAGCAAACTCATCATCAAGCCAATCAAGTTGGGCGTTTAACTTACCTTGTTGTATCAAGTTTTTAGCGTGAGTTCTTCCTGCAATAATGTGCAATTGATTTTTATGCTCAGTAAGCACCGGCGCACTAAATAGTAATGCAGTACCGCTATGTTGCTGTAACAACAGCTCATCGCGATATGCTTGCCAACTCACGGCTTGTTTAGCAAAAGCGTAATACTCGCTTGGCAGCGCAAATAACACCTTGGCGTACACATTAAAGACTTTTCGCCAGCCATTGCCACAGTGCTGGTTTATGCTATTTATTTGCCCATTAACTACAGGCTCTAGCTGCGCAAGTGTTTCAAAGTAAGGCATAGGGGGCGCTTTTGCTACATACACAGCAACACTGAATGAATTATCACCTAACCCTATTAACTGGCTGCTCACTTTAACTGCTCTTATTTTGCGCTAAAATACGATCAAGATTATTAGCAAAGTTTTGTCTGTCACTTTGGCTTAATGGAGGCGGCCCACCACTCATTTCTACACCACTTGAGCGCATAGTATCCATAAAATCGCGTACATTTAGTAATGAACGAATGTTTTCAGTGGTGTAAAGCTCACCGCGCGGATTAAGTGCTTGGCCGCCATTATCAATCACTTCACTTGCCAGCGGAATATCTCCAGTGATCACTAAATCGCCTTTTTCTATTCGTTTTACTATTTCATCATCAGCCACATCAAAGCCCGATGACACTTGTAGTCGGCTAATAAATTTTGACGGTGGGATTCGCATGGCATGATTTGCAACCAGTATAGTTTCTGTTTGCGTACGCTCTGCGGCTCTAAATAAAATTTCTTTTATTACCACCGGACAAGCGTCAGCATCAACCCAAATTTTCATGCTAAGTTCTTTAAATTGCTTTAGTATTAAGACGATCCTATAGCAATTTCTAAAGAAAAGGAAACAACATGAAACTCGCTTTTAAAACCGCATTATTTATTACCACCGTGTTTTTACTCAGTGCCTGTACCAGCGCCCCCGAAGGAATAACTCCTGTTAAAAACTTTGATTTAGAGAAATACCAAGGCAAGTGGTATGAAATAGCACGATTAGACCACTCTTTTGAACAAGGAATGGAGCAAGTAACAGCCACTTATTCAATTAACGATGATGGAACGGTAAAGGTATTAAACAAAGGGTTTATTAGTAAAGAACAAAAATGGGACGAAGCTGAAGGCTTAGCTAAATTTGTAGAAAACGCCGATACAGGGCATTTTAAAGTGTCATTTTTTGGCCCGTTTTATGGTGCCTATATTATTTTTGAGCTCGACCAACCTGATTATCAATATGCGTTTATTACAAGTTATAGCAAAGATTACTTATGGTTTTTATCGAGAACACCTACAGTGAGTAAAGAGCTCAAGCAGCACTTTTTAAACCAAGTAAAAGCGCTTGGTTTTGCAACTGATGAGATTATATGGGTAAATCAAAAATCGCTGTAAAGGGGGTTTACACCCCCTAGGTTATAATAAAACGTTCACCTTACTGTAAGGTAAACTAAATAAAGAGGGGCTATATTAGCCCCACTTGCAAAAGGAAAGGCAAGCACAAGACATAATGACAATCCCCCTTTTTAATTGGCAAGCCTGATGGCTTGCCATTTTTTTACCTCAATTTAGCCTATTCTTTGGGATCAGGTTTTTACTAACTAAAGCCCATTTAAACAAAAAATAACGTACTCGTGGCCAATATCAATAATACAAGCAAGTTAAAAAGCTTAGTTAGATTGACTAAAAAACTATAAAAAATCATTATAATTAAAGCACTTAACGACATAAACCCGCAAAACTGTAGAGCGCCATAGCCGTGTAATTCGCTAACACAAAGTAGTAAACTTAGTAAAATACTGATCCAAGCAACACTTAATAAAATTAAACGCTGCTGATCAGTAGGGCGCTTGTTAAAAACATCCTTAAAATGATTAAACTTAGCCAGTGCAAAGCAGTTAAAAGCCACCAAACATAAACTAAAAGGGAGCAATGCCATCATACTTTTTGCTCCTGAGTGTTTATCGGGCTAGGTTTTTTAGCTTGCAGTGCAGTACGTAATTTTTCGGTTTGTAACAAAAACAACAAACCAAATAACAAAAAGAGACTATCAAACATAAATAAAGCCCACTGCTCATTACGTAAATAACTGATTATATTCCCTTGTGTTGTTAGCGCATTAACCACTGGCACACTAAAACAAGCAATGCTGTTTATGGCCGCCATAACACACCACTGCAGCTTGTCACGCTTTACAAAAGCGATAATAAGTACACACAGCCAAGTTAAAAAGAAGGCAAGTATCTCTTTATCCGCGCGCTCCATTGCGCGTGTGCTGATTAATCGGTTTGCTAAAAAGAACGCAGACGTTGCCAAGGGCAATCCCATTAAAGTTCCTAAATTAAGCGCTTCGACGAGTTTTAAACCCCATGATGGCCGGGCATTTTTTTTCATTCGCTCTCGAATGCGCTTTGCCCACATAATACAGCCCGTGGCTATCATTATGCAGCCAGCAATGCCGCCTAAAAAGTACAAAACACGTAATAATGGCTCTGCTAAACGCCCAGTGTGCATTGAATTTAGTGACTCATACAGCGCTTTACTGCCGGTAAGTTCATCATCAGTTTGAGCAACAAGCTCACCACTCGCTCCACTAAATATCAATCGCGGTGCTTGATCCCTTAATGTTTTTCCAGGACTGACCAAAACCATAATAGTCGCAGCGGCCTTATTAGGCTTATTTATAATCACCCGAGTTATATCAGCCTCTGGCCACTTAGTATAAACCTGATCCAAAACAGTATTGATAGGCACTAACGGCGCAGTGCCTTGCAACGCCTCTGTTGCAGGACTACTTGGCGAAACATCATTAAAAAAGCCTCGTATTCCATCCTCATAAACGGTTTGCGCGGGGTAGGGGAAAATCATAAATATCAGGGTAATAATGCCCGTATAAGTAATCATTAAATGAAAAGGTAAGGCAAATACCGAACTTAAATTATGCACATCTAACCAACTACGGCTGCCTTTATTAGCTCTAAAAACAAACATATCTTTAAAAATACGTTTGTGAATAACGATGCCAGATATCAATGCAATGAGCATAAATAAACTAGCAAAACAGACAATCCAACGTGCCGTTTTTACATCAATATAATGCAAATCAAAATGCAGGCGATAAAAGAAATTCCCTCCTCGAGTATCTACAAAGGGTGCTAAAGGCTGCATATTATTTGGATCTAAACGGGTATTTTCAAAAGAGGCTCTGCGCTGTCCAGGCTCTTTTGGTTTTGCATAACCATACGTTAAATAAGGTATACGCTCCTCAGGAAGCGTTATACGCCAATTAGGCGCATTAGGTGCTTGCGCATTTAAATACTCAACACCTGACACGATTTGTTGTTTTTGCGCGCCAATACGATCTGCCTGCTGCTCAATATTATGGACACTTGGCTGATTCCATAAGCTCACTTCATCTCTAAAAAAACTAATAGTGCCTGCAAAAAATATTAAATACAGTAACCAACACACGAGCAAACCCACCCATGTATGTAACCACGTCATTGAACGAAAAAAACTCCCTTTCATAACCATCCCTTCAATAGCGACAACACGACAAGTTGCGCTGCAATACTTAGTAAAATACTGATCCAAACAGTTTTTAATGAATGAATATAAAAGCTATAAATAAACACCAGGGCATAAATTAAAATACTCGCAGACACACTAAGCAAAACCGCGTCAACTTTAGGCACAGGCACTACTACACTTAATAGCGACACACTAACGGCTGTAAAAAAATACCCGCCAACAATGGCAATAAAAAAACGCGATAAAACCGCTAATTCATAGCTAAAGCGTTGCATAAATTGCCATAACATAGAAAAAACGGGTTTGGGAAAGTCTAAAAGACGGTTGGAGGCCTGCATAAACTGCAAATTCCTTTTAAACATAGCTAAAAAAAGATGGTGATATTATAACGCCAACAAATACAAAAGATAGTAGTTCTTATTTGCATTTGAATAAAATAGGCTCTTTTAATACTGTTAGTTAAATAGTGATCTGAAATAAGGCACCTGAACAAACAGTTATAACCGCTGCAAACGGCTATATAGCGATGCTTTAGTCCCATTATTTGCTATTAACATACGCTCCCTTTGGGATTACTACTATTTTAGCTTTGTAATACTAAAGCCTAACCACCTAATTTATAATAACTTTATTTAAAAACACCGAAAGGATCACGATTTTACTAACTACTTTTCAAAATTGTTAAAATAAACCGATTTTTTACTAACTCAACTGTATAAAAATTAAAAAAGGCTAATAAACAAACAAAAATAAGCTAGCTGAAAGCAAATATACCGTCATTTACTACTTAAGTTGATAAATGGCTGATCTGTATAAAACAACAACTTGTTAGTAGCAACTAACTTAATAGCAATTGTGTTAAGTTACTGACCATTGATAGCGACAAATAAATGGAGTGATAACAAGGCATAAATTTTGACATGTGGTTGTTCTACTTGAAAAAAATTATAACGCAGTTAGCGCTTTATTTAGCTCGCTAAAATGGTTAAATATTTAAGTCGATTGGTATAACTTCAGCACCAAACAAAACGCAGCCTTAGCGTAAGTAAAATTAGGGTTTATTTATTACTTTTTATTTTTTTAGCGCTAGCGAAATAACACCTTAATCATAGCCGTAAAGGGGGTTTACAGCATCAAAACTGAAGCCATTATTTAAACTTAAAATACATGAGACTGGAAAAGTAAGTATAAAAAAGGTGGCCAATGCCACCTCTATAAACAATAACTTTTACAACATTGAAAACAGCTTTTTAAGTTGTGGCATGTATTCGCTCACAAGTGCTAGGTTATTTTCACTGACTACAGGCTCTGCCGATTGGGCTGCGCTTGATGCCTTGCCAAACGTTCCCATTAATGAACTAACGCCTTTGTCTTTACTACTTTGCATACTTTGTAAGCCACCCATTAATTTATTGGCGGTTTCTTTATGCTCATCTGATAAACCTGATTTTAGGTTTTCAATGTAAGCCATTGAAACTTCCGATCCTACAGCAATTAATTGTTCAGGCGTAAAACCATATTGGCTAGTTACGTTGGCAAAGCTTTTATATAAGTCTTGCTGTTTGATCATGCTAAGTGCGCTGTTGGCTAACGAGCTTTGCTCAGTGATCGTTTGATCTGCCGATGCGCCCAGCATATTCGCTAAATCTGAGCCTTTTAACGACTCTTGATTGCTTGCCCAACTTGTAACTGCAGGTAATGCCTTAATGTAGCTTTGTAATTGACCTTCGTTAATGTCTTGTGCAAAGCTTGAGAAGCTCATCGCTAACAAGCTGATTGATAACAGTAATTTTTTCATTAAGCATTTCCTAATAGTAAAGTAGCGTTAATTAAAAACTAATTAACGGCTATTGCCAATACAAAGCGTAAATTTATAAATTATTATTTACTCAGGTGTGAGTTTAAGTTGATTCACCACAACGCAATGTACTGATGATATAATGCATTTTTGCAAAAAGAGCGGGGCACTATGTTAACTATTTCAAACAGCGTAACCATTGATGAATGGGAAGTAGAGCTCAGCGCTATTCGCTCGCAAGGCGCAGGCGGGCAAAATGTTAATAAAGTAGCCAGTGCTATACATTTACGCTTTGATATTAATCGCTCTAAATTACCTGACTTTTATAAAGAACGATTACTTGCTTTGAAAGATTCAAGGATCACCAAAGAAGGGGTATTGGTTATTAAAGCGCAAAGCCATCGCACCCAAGAGCTCAACAGAGAAGATGCGCTAAAACGGCTAAAAGATTTAATTTTAAGCGCCACTAAGGTTAATAAAGCACGCCGTGCCACTAAACCTAGCCGTAACTCACAGCGTAAACGCATGGATAAAAAAACCAAACACGGCCAAACTAAAGCCCTACGCGGTAATATCAAGCTATAACTTAAGTAATCTGAACTCTGGATAATAAATCTACCTCAAGCAGCTATTTCCAGCGCTAACTGCGTTGAATTTACTTGCAATAGGCTAGTATAAAAAAGGCTGCGAATGCAGCCTTTAATTTAATCATAAGTATGATGGCGGGTGACGCTAAATCGGTTGAGGATTCGATGCACTACATACACTGCGCTTAAGCTTACCGTAACCGCAACCGCCACCGAGCTAAATCGATACAAAGCACTGTATATTAAATCTTGCCCTGGGCCCTAACGACTGACCAAATAAAATGCCAAACGTGGTTAATACCCCAAACCCAACACCCGGTGGACCACCACCTAAAATATGAAAACGACTGAATATAAAAGACAAAATCCATAATATAGCCACCGGAAAAAGCAAAACGTCGGTATGATTATACAAAAACAACTGCGAAACCAAAGCAGCATTACAGCCTATCAGTGTACCAATAATACGTTGCCAACTTGCGGTGCCCGCTGCCTTAAAACACAACGAAAACAAAATTAAAATAGACGCCGCTTGCGCCGAAATTGAATCTTGTAAATCAAGTACCTGAAAAACTACGAATGATAAAGTCGCAACGCTAGCGCATAGCAACACCTCGTGACGAATACTTTCTTTGTCCTTGTGTGGCACAGCGCGCATGGGCCGCGCTGTCACATCAGGAAACAAACCATGCATCAAGAGCGCAATAATAATAGTAATAAAAATAGCCATACCATTACTTAAAATAAGCGGGTAAATGCTGCTTGCTTGATCAACATGGCTGGCAAAGTGCAACTGAATCGATAAGCTCACCGCACCTAACGCACCAAATAAAAACGCGCCGCCACTACTCATTAAATAAAATAACACGCAAAAACTAGCAAAAATAATGAGCGTCATTAACACCGGTAAGTGTGAAAATAAGCCCTGCAGAACAAGCACAATAAACGCACTGTAGGCAGCACTGGCAACAAATTGACGGATCACACCTTTGTTAATACTTGGCACTAAACCCAGTAATAACATAGGGTAAACTGTAAAAAATATCCCATTTGGCCAATTCATTAACTTACATAAAGTAAAACCAATAGTGCAACCACCGGCAATCCGAAGCGCTTGGCGTAAGCCATTTGAATCGAGTTGTGGAGCTTGGCTAACATGTTGTGTCATTACTCGCCCCACTAATAAATGTAATGTAACCAACTAATAAAGCGGATCTGTACTGACCCCAACCATTGGCCTATTGCCGATTGTGGGAGTAACTGCACGGTAGCACGCGCACCACTGGGCATATTATTTATAAGCTGAGTGTTATTTGGTAGCACTAAATGAATACGCTGGCGCTGAGCGTCACGAACCCAGCGGTTGCTGGTTTCGGTGGTGCTAAGTAATCCATTCGCACTAAGTTGCCCGTCACTGACACCGGCCTCAAAAGTTTCAATTTTAGCGTCGAATACTTCACCAGGTCGGCTATCAAACACTACTTTTGCTAAACTCCCAGGCTGCATATTTAATAGTGACTTTTCACGAAAATCAGCCACTAAATCTGCTTTTTTTGCCACAATAGCAAGTAATGGCTTACCCGCAACCGCATAGGAACCCTCAAGTAACTGTAAATTAGCCACTACACCATCGCTTAAAGCACGCACTTGTGTATAGGATAAGTTAAGCTCGGCTTGCGCTAACTGATTGGCCGCATGGCGCAGCGCTAAATTATTTTGCCCCGAGTCGCCACGCGCTAAAACAGCTTCAGCAAGCTGTGCTTCAAAGGCAGCTAAATTAGATTGACTTGCTGCAAAGTTAGCACGAATGCTTTCAAGCTCTTGCTCCGAAATAGAGTTTTGTTTGTAAAGTGTTTCGCCACGCTTTTTTAATAGCTGCTGCTCATGCAATTTAGCGTTAGCTGCACTTATTTGTGCCTCCAACGCTTTTACATTGGTATCAAGGCGTTTATTTTGTAGTTTGGCATCATCAAGCGCGAGCTGTGCTTGTTCAAGTGCCAGCTGATAGGTGTTTTTATCTATCTCAAATAATACATCACCCGCTTTAACCGCTTGGTTATTACTGACCAAAACATCGGTAACACGGCCATTTATTTGCGGTGATATTTGCACAACCGGATGATAAACCCGTGCCTGTGGCGTAACCGGCAACCATACATCGGCAACAATATAATAAAAAAAGACAACAATAAAACCAACAAGCGAAACTTTAACGTAGCGGGCAAATTTTTGATCAGGTGTCATACTTATTTATCTCCAGATAAGCTTGCAATACAACGCCGCGCGTTTTCTTCCATTTGCACTAAACTGTGCGCCATACCATCAAGTTGCTCAGTACTTAAACCGGCATATAAACGCTGTTTAATATCGCTTGTTAGCTCTTTTAAATGTTCTAATAACTTTATACCCTCATCGGTAAAGTACAATTTTTTACTACGTTTATCGTGTTCATCAACTTGTCGAATAACCAGATTTTGCTGCTCTAATTGCTTAATGGTGCGCGTTAATGAGGGCATTTCAATACCTAAACTAGTCGCCAGCGCTTGCTGCGTTGCTCCTAAGGGTAAATGATATAAGTGGATCATTGCCGTCCAGCGTGACTGAGTTAAACCTAGCGGCTCAACCGCCAGTGTCACCGCTTCTCGACATAAGCGGTGCACTCGGCCCATATTGCCGCATAAGGTTAAATCGAGTGTTTCATGAAAAGGAATAGTGCTACTCATAGGAACTCTTACTTGTGAATATACGGCAAATTTTAGCATTAGTTAGCAGGCTAAGTAAATATTTGGCATTTTAACTTCACGTAAATAACCTGAACTTTGGTTAAGAGATTTACTAACGTATTGAATCAAAATTGATATTTATGTTTATTTTCTCTAGCCAGAGATTTCCAGTGAAAACAAGGCGAAATTACGCGTCAATAGCTCGCCTATTGCAAGTAAATTCAACGTAGTTAGCGCTGTAAATAGCTGCTTGAGATAGATTTATTATCCAGAGTTCAGGTTAAATAAGTATTATTTTGATAAATAAGTGCGCAGCAAGCTTTTCTAAGAAAGTATAAAGCTTATTGTTCATTTCACTATAGTCATGACTTAAGAGCTTTTCGGGCTGTTCAACAAAGCGGTACATTGGTTAAATCATCGTTGGCAATGAGGAGGGTAACCACCTCGGTGGTCAATTCCATGTAGCATTGAAAACCAAAGACTAAATCGCTATAAGCGACTATTTGCCTTGGACAACCTTCGCTATTGGCAATAATACTGGCTGTAGTAGTCAGCCTGGCATATCGTTATGCCAATGCCCCACATTAAGCTCACTGCCAAAATGGCTGAATAACGGATGATTCAAACCTGCATCAGTGAGGGTAGTCGCAAACTTACCAATTTCCTTTTCTGGACTAGGTTGATAAGCCGCGCCTAACGCTTCACCAATTAATTGCGACCCCAAACAAACGCCCAACTCTATTTTGTTTGCCGTGATCATGCTGGCAATAAAGGCTTGTTCTTTTTTGCTATCAAAATAGGCGCATTCTGCAAGCTATATAGCGGGCGATTGTGGCCCACCCATTACAATTAAAAAGTCTATATCATCAGCATGTTGTGGTAAGTGTTCAGCTAAATAAATACGGGTATAAGACAGCGTATGACCATTCATTTTAGCCCAAGCTTCATAAGCGCCTGGCGCTTCAAAATGTTCATGAATAATAAAGTGAATGTGCATTATCGCTTCCTTAAAATATTATCTTTTTAATAAGTAATGGCCACCGGATATAAGTGACCATGTAATAGCAATCAAAAATTAAGTAAATTAGCTGGAGAGTATTGATCGGTTAGCACCTTAGTACCACTTGGCCAATCTTTACCATCTTTAGTGAAAAACATACGCTGGCTAATTGCCTTTATATCTACTCCATAAGGAGCAAGTAACGGAGCTAGCTGCGTCACCCGCTGTGCTATTTGTTGCTCTGTAGGGATATTGCTATAACCAGCCAAAATAATACGATTACTGTTATTATTGGCTGTTACATTAATAAAATCGCCAAATACCGCATGATAGGTTGCCGACTCATGTTCATAGAGTTTACTTGATGAAAACGTGTTAGCAGCAACAATTCCGCCTTCAGCTAATACGCTTTTTATCTCTTCAAAAAACTCTTTTGTGAGTAAGTGCTCAGGAATGTAGTCGCCATTAAACGCATCCAAAATAATCCAATCAAATTGCTGTTTTTTAAGCGCCGCACGTTTAATAAAAATACGCCCATCTTGCACTTTAGCAGTTACGTTATCAGTTTCTATAAAGTTAAAATAATCGCGCGCCACTTTAATTACCGCAGGATCTATTTCTACATTTTCAATGTGTGCCTTTGGGTATAGCTCATGAATCATATTAGAAAGCGTACCGCCACCTAAACCAATAATGAGCACTTTTTTAGGGTTATCAATCAGTAACAAACTAGAAAAAGCCAGCTTAGTGTAGTTAAACACGAGTTTTTTAGGGTCGCTAATGTACATGCAACTTTGGCTGCTTTGTCGGGTTTTTTCATCAAACTTTAAACAGCGTAAATCGCCAGTTTCTTCAACAAGTAGATTTCGATACAAGGAGCGCTCTTTATGCACAACATTAGCTGCACTGTATGATGAAAACAGTAGCGCCGTAATACAAACAAACAGGGATTTAAACTTAAGCATAAACGGCCTCTCGTACTTTAAGTTTGTCAAAGGTAATGGCAATTAGCCCAAGCGTGCCTAATACACCAGCAAAACCTAAAATAATCGCGTTAACATCAAACGCCAATACCATATAAAAAGAGGTAATAATGGTGCCCAGTGCGCTGCCTAAGGTACTTACAAAATAAAGGCCACCTGCCACTTGGCCGCTGCGCTCACTGTTTGTAACCAGCAAACGTACGGAGTAGGGCGAGATCATGCCTAAAATAATGGTGGGTATAAAAAATAACGTGGTTGAGGCGAGTAACGAGCCATAGCGACTGTCTTCAATATGCGAAAAAATAAATGCCATAATTGGCTCAGCATACAAAGCAATGGGTAGTACCATAATACTGGCAACTAAAAAGATTAACCCATATTTGGTCAACGAAGGATGACGAATAGACAGCTTACCCCCCAGTAAATACCCAAATGATAAGCTAAGCATAAATACAGTAATAATACTGCCCCAGATATGTACACTACTGCCAAAGTAAGGCGCTAAAATGCGCCCACCTAATAGCTCTATTCCCATAATACTAAAGCCACTACTAAACGCTAAAAAGTAAATTAATGCATTTGTTTTTGTTAACATTATATTGTTCTTATTGTGTTATTTTTACCCATCTTAACGTGATAGCTGCATAGTCGCTAGTGTAAAAATTAGACGCATACATAGAGCGCAAAAAACATTTTGTTATAAAGTAACACATGCTATAGTTTAAGTTATAATATAACATTACCAAAAGCATTTTATGAAGTACTTATTAATTTACTTAGCCTGCTTAAGTGCAAGCGCACAAAGCATTGCCCAAAGTCAACCAATAGAGAAAATTGCGGTTACATATAAACAAGCTTACCGAGGCGATATTCCTCAAAAGCAAATGCCACAATCAATCGAAACCCTCGATAACGCGGTACTTGATCAAAAAGGAATAACTCAATTACAAGATGCGCTGGATTTTTCTGCCAGTATTTCACGTAAAAATAACAGTGGCGCGTTATGGGATAGCTTTTCGATTCGTGGATTATTGGGTAACGAAAACATGCCATCGGGTTACTTAATTAATGGTTTTAGCGGTGGGCGCGGATTCAGCGGCCCTCGTGATGTATCAAACTGAGTACATTGAAGTATTAAAAGGTCCAGGCTCCGCACTTTATGGCCGCTCAGAGCCCGGCGGTACAGTTAATATCGTGACCAAAAAACCTCAATTTGAGCAACAGGGTGAGCTAAAACTTAGCTTAGGTAGTGATAATTTTAACCGCGTTGAAGGTGACTATACAACCAGCATTTTTAACGTCTAGTTATTTATAGTTTTTCATCCAAAGCGTCTTAATGTAGTGGTTAAGGCGCTTTTTTTGGATAATAAGTAGCTGCTTACCATCTTTAAAGATACTTTTACTTTTTTAGGTAGCTATCTTGTTTATAACATTTTAGGTACGCTGCATTTTAAATTATGTTATAAATATTACACTAAAAATACAGCGACTCCGGTTAGATTAAAGGACAAAAATCAATGGATAAAAGCAGCAATAATGTCTCGTTAATTATCTTTCTTATTACGGCATGTTTATTGTTACCCTTTCTGGAGAGTATGCATGGTGGAGCGCTTTGGGGTTTGAATTGGCACTCTCCAAGGCTTATGGATACATTAAGCCATAATTTACTTTATATAAAATTGGTGTTGGTAATTACAGGTTTAATATTACTACTCGCCAAATCTGAAAAAATTAAAAGCATAATTAAAAATAAAATCGCTCAGTGGTTGTTCTTTATCATTCTTACATTAGTCGGTGTAATACAAATTCCTTTTTTGTGTTTAGGGATTTTATTCAATGGTTCTTCATTATCAACCCCTGATTATATTCATAAACAAAGCACGTTTACTGATCGTACTATTTATATTTACACCGCAGACCCTGGCGCGATGGGGAAAGCCTACCATTATGCGTATTTAAATTGCCCGCTAGCATTTGGCCGTTATGAGCTAAAACAAATTGCTAAACTCAATTGGATGCGCGAATACACTTTTTACATTGAAAAGAATAACCTAATAGTAATTAATAAAGATCCTGCTGGTTTAACGCATACTTTCGATATGAGTGACGTAACCTGTTCGAGCTAATACCTCCTTTTTATAATTAGCTTAGGTTTCTGGTGTTGAATACGCATGCCTTAAGTGCCTTTAGTAAACCAATATTGATTTAAGCGCACTCTTTTGAAAATGTATGAATAGTGTTATTGAAAGATATGAGCAGTACAAAGACCACGGGGCGTAAACCCCCTTTACACTATAGCGCAATACGCAGTGTTTTTAGTGCTTTATATACCAATCAGCTTAGACATAGAAAAATTCAATCCGTTAAATTATTCAGATATTTATACTGATTGGTATATACACAACTTTTAATATTAATTAAAACTGATAGCTTATCCGAGCCGAAACATTACGTCCTGGTTGGCTATATTGGCTAAAATCAGTGCCTTTGGATTGACCAGCAATAAGTTCAAACGGTACGTACTCTTTATCGAGTAGGTTAAGTAAACCTACATTCATTTGCCATGCTTGCCACTGATAATTTGCATATAAATCAACAACACCATAGCCGTTACCTTGTGTTGTTTTATTACCATTAGTATCAAGTACTACATCAGACTGCGCCTTAGCTAAACGCCAAGCAGCGGTCCAATTAACATTGCCAAACTCAGTGCTTACCAATATAGAACCATTTAACGGGCTAATACTAGTGAGTGGCTGGTCAGAGTCTTTGTTTTCACCATCTACGTAAGCAACATTGGCCTCTAATAAAATATCGTCGGTAACATACATAGCAATACCAGCTTCTACACCGCTGATCTGGGTTTCGCTAATATTTTGATATTGGTAAAATGTTTTATTTACATTAGGAATATAAGTTGGTTCAACACCCGCAATTGCCGTTTCGATAAAGTCATCATAGGCAGCATAAAAGGTACTTAGATTTACACTAATATCGCTACTTGCGTATCTTAATCCGATCTCAAATGAGTCACTGCTTTCAGGGTCTAAATCTGCGTTTGGTAATATTTGATAAAATGGCTCAACACCATGGCTTTGATAGGCTTGGTCGTGTGGCGGTATTTTAAAGCCTCGAACATATTGCCCATACCAAGATAAATTATCGTCTACCTGATAAATCACACCCAGCTTTGGTGAAAATGCAGATTCGGTAATATCATCAAGCTCGGTGTCAGCGTATAGCGCATCTTTTTTAGCTTCAAGTGCATAATAATCGTAACGAATACCCGCAACTAACGACCAATCAGTCTCATTAAATTTAATACTGTCTTGCATATATACACCAACTAAAGAAGTATCGGCGCCAGGAAATGCTTTTTGTTTTTCATTCGTAAAATCAACAGTACCATCATTTAATACACGGGTTTTTAAGCGTGGTCGTGTTGTATCATATAAATCAATATCGATTCCATAAACAAATTCATGCTTGGTATTTTCTCCTTTAATTTCCTTATTAAATACCGCTTTTAGGCCTAAAATATCTTGCTCAAACCCGTAGTCATTATAATCAATGTAATTTCTAGCCGCGCTTATTTGGTCACTTTGTTGCTCGTAACGACTATAGGATAGTTGCCCATACCATTTATCAAATATGGCTGTTGCCATATTTGAATCATAATCGAGTGCAAATGAGATATTTGTATCTTCGTCTTCGGTTTCTTGAATGGATGGAGTGATTACTTGCTCTGTCGTTTGGTTAAAGTAATCTAAGGTGTACTTAAGGGTTCGTTTTTCATCAAATTTTTGCTCAACTTTAAGTAGTAAAGCGTCCGAGCGGGCATCGTAACCTGGTAAATTTTCAACGTAATTTTGTACTTCTTCACTATCGCGATGGCTATAAACAGCGCTAATAGCAAAGTCACCTAAATCTTTTGCTGCTGTAATATCAGCAGCAACCTGATTGCTTTGGCCTTGGTAGCCTAACGCTACTTTTACCAAGCTTTGTTGATCCACTAAATAATCACTTGGATCTTTAGTTGTTATTACTACAATTCCCCCTAGTGCATCAGAACCATATAGCGATGATGCCGCCCCTTTTGCAACTTCAACTTGTTTAACACCAGCAACATCAAAGTAGTTTCGACCCACTAAATAACCGCCGCCGCCAGCGTAGCCATCGTTTGTGCGTCTTCCATCTTTAATAAAAACAACTCTATTGCCACCAACACCCCGTACAGTTAATGTTTGCGCGCCTGCGCCACTGCCAGTACTTGAGATACTTGGATCATATTTAAACATCGTTTGTAAATCTACAGCTAGTTGACGCTCAATATCTTGTTCGGTAATCACCGTTACTGAGCCAGCCACATCTTCTAGCTTTTGTTCAAAGCGAGAGCCACTAACCACAATATGATCGTCAATAATATTTTCGGCCAGTGCGCTACCAGAGCTAATTAACAAAGAGGCTAATGCTGTAAATTTAAAAGAAAAGGGATTCATCTCCACTCCAAATGATAATAGTTATTATTTACTTTTAAATGTTACAACTAACCCAAAATAAGATCAATTAATTATGATAATCATTTTCATTTAGATTAAAGTGGTTATAATACTAAAAAATAAAATCGGAGTTTGTTATGAAGTACCTCATTTTTTTTCTGGCTTTAGCCACTCAATCAGCACTCGCTAAAGAGCGTGTGATCAGTGCTGGCGGCACATTAACTGAAATAATCTACGCACTAGAAAAACAAAATAGTTTAGTAGCGGTTGACCAATCGAGTATGTATCCGCAACAAGCAACACAATTGCCACAGGTAGGTTACTATCGAGACCTAGCCGCTGAGGGAGTGCTTTCAATGCATCCAACTGCGTTACTTGCACTTGAAGGTGCAGGAAGAGAGCAGGCGCTCAAGCAAATAGAAGCGACCGGAGTGAAGGTTATTCACTATAAAAAGCCGACTTCTGTAAATGAACTACTTGAACTAATTAAGCACCTTGGTAGTGATTTAGATGCAAACCTAAAAGCTCAAAACCTAATTACTAAAATAAAAAAATCGTTACCTAATAAAGTAAAAACACAGACTCACAACGCTTTGTTTTTACTTTCAGCTAATGAGCGTGGGCTCGTCGCAGCAGGACAAGAAACGGTGCCCAACTTACTGTTTAACTATGCGGGCATTACCAATATAGCTGCTACGCATACAGGCTTTAAAGCAATTAACAGTGAAGTACTGGCTGTAAATCAGCCCGATTTTTTAGTAGCGCCAGCGCATGTTGTGCAAAGCCTTGGTGGTAAACAAGCCTTTTGTAAACAGCCTACACTTCGCTTATTAAAAGCAGCGCAAGAGTGTCAATTACTGGTCATGGACAGCTTACTTTCACTGGGCATATCGCCGCGTATTGCAACTGCGATTCAAGCATTGCATGAGTATAAAACACGCTTATGAGCACGTTAACTTTGAATCGTTTTAACGCCATAACACTGAGTAATCCGCATAAGTGGATGCTATTAAGTTATGGCTGCATTTTTGCTTTAGCATTACTTAGCATAGGCTATGGAGCGGCAGGGTGGGATTGGCGTTTAGCGATTGCATGGCTAGCTCCTGAACATTTTAGTCAATTTGATGCGCTACAAATCAATGTGGTTACACAAATACGCCTGCCTCGTTTTGTCCTTGCAGTGATGGTGGGTTTAGTACTTGCACAAACAGGAGCTGCAACTCAAGCGCTGTGTCGTAACCCGCTTGCTGATCCTTCTATTATTGGTATAAGCGCAGGCGCTGCAATGGTCGCGGTTGCTTTTATTGCTCTTAGTGCACAATTTAATTTTAACGCCCAACACTACTTACCTTATGCCTCATTTTTGGGCGCACTATCAGTAACATCGCTGGTATATTTAGTCTCAAAACAACAAAAACAAATTAATATAAATACACTTATATTAGTCGGTGTCGCCATTAATGCATTGGCATTCGCTGTTATTGGATTATTAAGTTTTTATGCCGATGACAGCGCACTGCGGTTAATTAACTATTGGACCATGGGCTCATTAGGCGGTGCAAGCTGGGATAATATAAAACAGGCGAGTCCTTTGCTATTACTGAGTCTTATCGGGCTATGGCGATTAAAAGAGCCAATGAATCTACTTCTTATCGGTGAATCACAAGCCCAATACTTAGGAGTGGATACCAGCAAGCTTAAATTATACGTCATTATATTAGTTGCATTGGGCGTAGGTGCGGTGGTTGCGCTAACAGGTTTAATTGGCTTTGTTGGTTTAGTTGTCCCTCACATCGCACGCCTCATGGTTGGCCCACACTTACGGAATATGCTGCCACTTTGTATGCTTTTAGGTGTCATAGTGTTGCTACTTTCAGATTGGTTAGCACGCTTGGTTGTTATGCCTGCGGAGCTGCCGATAGGCATTATAACGGCGTTACTTGGGGCTCCCCTGTTTATATATTTGATCATTAAAAATAAGCGAGATTGGTCATGATCACGTTTAACAACCTCAATATAGGCTTTAACACGCATCGTGTTTTAGAGGGTATTAGCGGCAATATCCAAGCAGGACAACTTGTCGCTCTGATAGGCGAAAATGGTGCAGGTAAATCAACCTTACTGCATACTTTGGCAGGCATGCATCCCTTTGAAGGAGATATACTATTTAATACCAAGCCTTTGCATTCATTTTCTAAAGAGCAATTAGCTAGCAAGCGCGCTGTAATGATGCAAAGTAACCATGTTGGCTTTGATTTTAGTGTATTTGAACTCATTGCTATGGGTCGCTATCCCTATACAGAGTCTCTTAAAACACAAGCCAATAAAGTTCAAAAATATGCCTCACTTATGGATTTAACCCATTACCTAACACGTCGAATGAGTGCGCTTTCGGGCGGCGAACAACAGCGTGTTCATATGGCGCGCACATTAGCCCAACTAGATGCTTTTACTGCGCAAACTGAGCCTAAATTAATGTTACTCGATGAGCCAACATCAGCGCTAGATATGCGTCATCAACATACCTTACTTAGCTGTGTTAGAACCTTTGTAGAGCAAGGAAACAGCGCCATTATTGCTATACACGATCTTAATTTAGCAAGCCTTTATGCAACCAACGCTATCTTATTACACAACCAAAAAGTGCTGCAAAGCGGGTCTATAAATACCGTTTTAACAGCACAAAACTTACAACAAATGTACGCCATGAAATTGCACGTTAACCCTCATCCTTATAACGATGCGCCCATGGTTTTTTCTCAACGTCAGGAGTTTTCATGAGAGAACAAGCATTAAACGACGCACGCACGCTCGTTTTTAAAACCCATGCCGGCGTAATGTCGACCATTTCAAATAATTTACGCGGCTATCCGTTTGGCTCTGTTACACCTTATATGTGTGACGAACAAGGCCGCATCTACTTTTTTATTAGTGACATAGCTCAGCACACCAAAAACCTAAAACAGGACTCACGCATGAGTCTGACTATTTTTGATGCCGCCGATTATGGCGATCAAAACGAACATGGGCGAGTAACACTTGTAGGTGATGGCTCTATTGTGGCAAAAGAGCAAAGCGAAGTGCTACTTGATAAATATATAGCTTTGTACCCTGAGGCTGCAAGCTATCGCAATGCGCATGATTTTCAGCTTTGGCAATTAGATGTAGTGCGGGTGCGTTATATTGGCGGTTTTGGAAAAATATTTTGGCTTGAGCAAAACGAGTGGCAAGCTCAGCCTAAAAAGTGGGATGAAAGCCAGCAGCAAAGCATGATCACTCATATGAATGAAGATCATCAAGATGCTATGTCGCTCATATTAATGCAGCACTATAACGTAGCCGATAACACCCCAATAATGAGCGGCCTACTACCCACAGGCTTTTATATACAAAGCCACAAGCGTAATTACTTTATTAATTTTGCGAACGAGTGCGATAGCCCATTAGCCGTGCGAAAAGCACTTGTAGCCCTAACAAATCAAGCACGAAACAGCTCAAACCAACTAGCGGAGACAGTATGAAAAAATTAATAGCCTTACTCAGCACTACACTGCTACTGAGTGCCAATACTGCATATGCAGACGAATGCACACTAAATATAGATGCAAACGATATGATGCAGTTTTCAACTAAAACACTAAGCGCCCCTAAAAGCTGTAAGCAAGTGACTGTAAAGCTTAGTCACACCGGTAAATTACCTGCTAATGTAATGGGCCATAACTGGGTGCTATCTACTGAGCAAAACATGCAAGGTATTATCACAGATGGCAACGCTGCAGGGCTTAGCAACCACTACATAAAGCCTAATGATAGTCGCGTGATTGGTGCTACAGACATTATTGGCGGCGGTAAAAAAACCGAAGTTACTTTTAAAACCAGCGGCTTAACCGCCGGAACCGATTACACTTTCTTTTGCTCTTTTCCTGGCCATTACGCCATGATGAAAGGCACATTTACGCTTAAGTAAATATTAAAAAGTGTATTACACAAACACAGTGCCAACCTATTATTGGCACTGTGTTTTCTCCCCTCGTTTGGCTAAAGCTTTAAATGCAGCTTGTTGATGTGCTTTTTGCACATAGCGAGCAGGCAAAGCGTTAACTTCTAATTGATAACCACTTTGCTCAGATTGTACTTTTGATACTGGCGAAACCCATACAACATTAAGCTCTGGGGCAATTCGCTTAATTACCCGCGCTATGCCTTCACCATTTCTCACATGAAAGTCACCGGCTAAATGTATAACCTGTGTGCCCTTATTTTCACTAATATGGTTAACGATAGACTCAGCCATGGTTTCATCCCAGGTAACTTGCGCGGCGTAAAGTTTTTCGTTTTTACTCGCCGTTCCATGATGCATGGATTGCATAAAGCGTTCTTTATAAAGGCTTGGAGAAATATCTATCTCTTTTGCAATAAAACTACGCTGTTGTGCGTCAAGCTTATTAATATAATTAATACCTTGGCGACCAATACAGGTAACAATATGCTTAGGCGCATTTGCAGCTATTACATCGCTATTTTGCATCTTCGCCAATTCCACTAACGCACGATAATCGCTCTTATAATTAGCCCAAGCCTTAGTGTTATCAATTAAGTATTGTTCGCCAATTTTACTCTCAAGGTAAAGGCTTAGTGTTTGCTGATCAGCGCGGCTAAATTGCTCAAGCGATAAGGCAATAGGCTTATTTTGCGTGCTTAATTGCTGAAACAGCTCAGCCTGAAATAAGTGCACACCGGGGTGTGTATGCCATTCACCGACTAAAACAACATCGGCATTCAAAAGCGTAGATTCTGACAATATTGAATTAACTCGCTGGCCCTTTGCATTATAAAGCCCGTAATTATACAAGGATGAATTTTGAGATACTGATACTGTGTTTGTACTGCAGCCTGATAATCCACTAAGTAAAACAAGTGCTAAAAATGGGTTTTTCATATCGGTTTTTATAAAAATAAGAATCAAAACAATGAAGTTAGTATACACAACAAACTGCACCAAACCTACAAATGCAAATAAAAACAATTATCATTTGATGTTTTGGGGTTTCTGTTTTACAGTCTTAAAAAATAAACAGATATGGAACGTACCATGGCATTACCTTTTTTATGTGCTCGACACAAACAACATGTTTTATGTCAACCAGAACAAGCAATTATAGATATTCAAAATGCGCAGCTAAGTGGCGAAGCGCTGTTTAAACGATACCAATTTGCACAAGCATTGCCGTACTTGGGGTGTGCACTTGAAAGTGCGTCCTTGTTAGCTCAAATGTATAATTGTGCAAACAAACAGCAAGTAGTACAAATTACCTCACTTACAGAGCGCCTTTATTCCACACTTCACTTTTTAGGCGAACAAAGTGCTGCGCACAATGCACTCATACAATCTATTAATCTGCTAAACGAGATATTGTATAGTGACGATGAATATCATGATTTAGCGCTTTCATGTATTACACAGCTAAAAAAATTAGCACTGCAACATCCTCCACACCTTACTAAGCACTAATTTTTATGGCAATAAGCAACGCGCTAAACAAAATTGGGTTAACTTTTTATATTAATAATGGCTAACATATCGTCTTCATCTAGGCCAACTTCTTCAAACCCAAAACTAGAATAAAAATCCTTAGCAACAGGGTTTTGCGGGTTATAACAAATCTCGATTTGTTCAAGCTTAGAAGTCGTTTTAATCTCTGCAATTGCCATGAATAATGCTTGGCGGCCAATACCTTTATTTTGATGATGTTCATCTACCATAAAACGCCAAATAGAAACTTTTGTAGGGGTTTCTTGCACCCACATAAAAAAGCCTACAGGCTTATTATTTTTGCTAAATAACCTGAACTCTGGTTAAGGGATTTACTAACGTATTGAGTCAAAATTGATATTTATGCTTATTCTCTCTAGCCAGAGATTTTCAGTGAAAATAAGGCGAAATTACGCGTCAATAGCTAGCCTATTGCAAGTAAATTCAACGAAGTTAGCGCTGAAAATAGCTGCTTGAGATAGATTTATTATCCAGAGTTCAGGTTAATTCGCTTTACAGGTATGCCCAACATTATAATGAGACTCAACTAACGACCACATATTACTCGCTACGTAATCTTGTTGCGCTTTGGTAACGTCTAAATCGCATACCTCTTCGTAATTAGCAGAGGTGACATCTTCCAATGAAATGTTCATTATTGTCCTTAATTTAAAACATGGAGTTATAAGTAGTTTTGTTTTATCACGTTATCAGCACTAATTCACCTAGGCAATGTATTCTTTTTAGGCACAAAAAGCCGCAGTAATAAATACTGCGGCCTTTGTTTTTACTAAATACTTTAAGCTATGTGCTTTTAGTATGCGCCTGCGCTGTAAATAAGCTCGTAGCTGTGGCTGTAAATCTCAAGGATGTTACCAAACGGGTCTTCCATGTAGATCATGCGGTACGGCTTTTCGCCAGGGTAGTAGTAACGTGGCTCTGGCATACGTTTTTTACCACCTGCAGCAACAATACGATCCGCTAAGCCTTCTACATCTGGGTCTTGTACACAGAAATGGAAGATACCGGTTTTCCAGTATTCAAAGTTGTCTTTAGGGTTTTCTTGGTCTTTAAATTCAAAAATTTCTACACCAATTCGGTCGCCTGTTGAAAGATGCGCTATTTTGAATTTTTCCCAATTTGGACCAAATACATCGGTACACATTTCGCCAATTGGGCTGTTGTCTTCAGTGATCACAGTAGGCTCCATTATGGTGTACCAGCCCATCACCTTAGTGTAAAACTCTACGGCTTTTTCAACATCGGGAACTGAAATACCAATGTGCGAAAAACTACGTGGATATGTATGACTCATAATAAATACTCCTACTTAACTATGTTTAGTTGATGGAATTAGTTTACGAACTGACCAACATTAAGTAAAATTATCATTAATCATCATTTTAAGTATATTTTGTAATGATAAATCCGACATGGTTAAACACGTTTTGTACTTTAGTTGAGGTAAACCATTTTACCCAAACCGCCGAGCGCCTTTATATGACCCAGTCAGGCGTAAGCCAACATATAAAAAAGTTAGAGCAGCAAGTAGATTGCGCCTTGCTTGAGCGCCACGGTAAACAATTTACCCTTACCGTTCAGGGTCAAAATTTATATCAGCAGGGTAGTCAGTTACTCAAAGAATGGCAGTTTTTAGAGCAGCAATTAAAAGATGATTCACCTTACAGCGGTTTAGTAAAAATACAGTCGCCAGGCAGTTGCGGGCTAAAGTTTTACAATCAACTATTAGCACTGCAAGTAGAGCACAAGAAGCTAATTATAGATTACCGCTTTGCTCCAAATACCAATGTTGAACAAGCGGTGGCCAATCATAGTGCCGATATTGGCTTTTTAACTCAAGCGCCTACCCTTAGTGAAGTTACCAGCCACAAAATTGGTAAAGAATCCCTATTATTAGTAACGCCCGCACATATAGAAAACCCAACGTGGGAGGTTTTATGTGAGCTTGGCTTTATTGGCCACCCCGATGCAAAACATCATGCGCAGCTTTTACTTAGCGAAAACTACAGTGAATTTGAACATGTTGATCAAATTAAGCAAACGGGGTTTTCTAACCAAATAAGTTTAATACTGGAGCCGGTAAGTTTAGGGCTGGGTTTTACGGTTTTACCCGCACACGCAGTAAGTGCTTTTAATAAACCTGCGCTTATTAAAACGCATCATTTAACCAAACCAATTAGCGAAAATATTTATGTGTGCCATCACCGAAATAGGCCGTTAGCAAAGCGTATGCATTGCGTTATTGACGCAATAAAATCAGGCTAGGGCACCCAAATCAGCGCCCGTAAAGCCCCTTTACAGCTTAAGCTGTACGTTTGGTTTTTTGCGTAATGTCTGTGAGGCTCTGTTTGCTTTTAAAATAAACCTTGTGCACAGCAAAAGTAAGTAAAGTCATCAGTACCATCATACAAAGTGTCGGCCAAAGGCTGAGAGTATGATAACCAAGCGCCCCCATAAACCAGCAAATAAGTACCCATTGAATAACATAAAGCGCGGTTACATGTTTACTGGCATATAAAAGAGCACGTGTAATAGGGCCATTATATTTATCAGCAAAAATAAACTGTATAGCCGCTAGTGCACATAAATTTAAGCCAATTAAATAGCTAATACCGCCGCCATTTAAATGGAAAAAGTTGCCAAACTGTCCTTTAAAATCAATGGCTAACCATATGCCGCCAATAACAAGTAAAGCAGCACCGAGTTGTGCACATACTTTATATAAGTAATCGGCATTTTGTCGATTACTAAGGTATAAACGACCAAGTACATACCCCGTTAATATCGCACTTATCCAGGGAAAAACCGGAAAATACACCTGATAGTTATTAGCGAAAAACAAATCACTAATATAAGGTGAAAGCGTAAATTGCTGCCCCCTTACAAACTGGCTCAAAACTGCAATTGCAATGGCTAAAACCGCAATCCATGTTGTTTTCCAACGGGCAATATTAAGTACACCAAACAGCAATAAGCTAACTCCAGCCAGTTGTAAAATATCACCTGTTAACACCATAAATTGTAACTGCCCAGTACTGAGCGGACTTTGCCAGCCATACGCATTTATAAACGCCTCAGGCATAGTATTAAATACTTCAATAGGCAGCCAGGACTTGGCCGCATTCATTAAATAAGCAAGCAGTAAAAGCTGTATGCCACGCTTAATTAATAGCAAGGGTGTTTGCCTGCGCGAAAGCGCCATAAATAGCCCCATTGCCACCAAAAACGAGGCGGTGCCTTTGCCAAGTATATGTACAACCGTACCAAATGCGCTTTCACTTTGAAGCGTTGTGGAGGCATACATCCATAAGGTATGCACAATAATCATAATGAAAACGCTCGCACCACGCACAAGATCAATCGTTTTAAGACGTTGGTTCATTGGTATTAATGTCTTTTTTAGGGCAGGTTTGGCATTTGCTATAACAGGCTAAATAATAGCGGCAACAGGCTAAACGCTGGTTTTTTTCAGTAAATGGCGCATCAAGATTTAAGTGTTCACAAATAACGGTGTGCAGCTGACGATGGCAATTGTTGATATGTAAAGTAGTAGCAAGGGCTAAACTATGAGCTCGATCAATGGCGCTACTTAATGAATCGAGTAATAACCGTGCTTGTTCTTTTTTATCCAGCGCGTAGTCGGTATTTATCCATTCACCAACTTGGCTTATAAAATGAGTAAACGCTTTGGTTTGCTCAGTTTTACTTACTAACACGTCGTTATTCAGGTTAAACCCACGACAAGAAGCGTAAATAACCTGAGCTGCACATAAGAAATGGAACTAAATGCCCTTGCGGTGATCAGATCTTTCGACCAAGAAACATAAGATTACCGAGGCAAGGGCATGAATAACTTAGATGCAATTTACCTAGGTGTCGATGATTTTTGTTTATTGTTTGAACCTCAATGGCTTAAACACCTAATAGAATCAGGTGAAAAGCAAAGCATTAAGCCATCTCGACTATCCTCTAGCGAAGTGATGACTATATTAATTGCTTTTCATCAATCAGGTTATCGCGATTTTAAAACTTACTACACCAAATTTGTTTGTCAGTATTGGCGACATTATTTTCCTGATTTAGTCAGTTATACACGTATGTTGAAGTTACTTCAGGCCACGTTACCTGCTCTGTGTAGCTATCTGAAGCAGCGCTTTGATAAACCAACAGGCATTGCATTTATCGATTCCACTTCTCTCAAGGTGTGTCACAACATGCGTATTCCTCGCCATCACGTTTTTGCAGGAGAAGCCAAACGAGGCAAAGGAACAATGGGCTGGTTTTATGGCTTTAAACTTCATCTCATCATGAATGATGAAGGGGGGTTTATTAGCTGTAAAAGTGACAGCTGGTTAGATATGGTCGATAAGGTTACAGGTAGTTTATACGCTGATAAAGGTTATGTATCTGCAAACTTAAAAGCGGAACTTGCTGAGCAAGGTATTGATTTTATTACAGGTCAAAGAAGTAATATGAAACGTCAGCCAATATCATCTTGGGATAGAGCGATGTTATCAACGCGTTTCATCATTGAAACAGTGTTCGACCAGCTGAAAAATATGGCTCAAATAGACCACACAAGGCACCGCAGCGGCATCTCATTTATGGTTAATTTAATGGCTGGATTAATTGCCTATACTTTTCAGACTAAAAAGCCGAGTATAAAAGTGACTCGGCTTTAATTCTTATGCAGTTCTGAGGTTAATTACGCTAGGTTTGCTGCACTCACCCAACCAATATTCAACGAACTTAAACCTTTTCCCTTTCACCTTTGACCTTGCACTTTAACTGTAAACCCCCATGACATTTTGATTAAAAAAGCCACACATCAACATGTGTTAAGGCGTGGCTTTTTACAGCTGCTTTAACTAAGAATTAAGCGACATTCGCTGCTAACAGTTCGTTACGTACTAGCTCTGCGCCTTTGCTTAGGGCGTTAAGTTTACCGTTTGCGATGTCGCGGGGTAGGGGTGCCATACCGCAGTTGGTGCAGGGGTAGAGTTTGTCGGCATCAACGTATTTAAGCGCTTCGCGTAGGGTTTTGGCCACCTCTTCGGGTGTTTCTATAGTATTGGTGGCTACATCGATTGCGCCCACCATTATTTTTTTACCGCGCACCAGTTCGAGTAGCTCTATGGGTACATGTGAGTTTTGACATTCGAGCGAAATAATATCAATATTCGATTTTTGCAGCTTAGGGAATACTTCTTCGTATTGTCGCCACTCGGTGCCAAGGGTTTTCTTCCAATCGGTGTTGGCTTTAATGCCGTAGCCGTAGCAAATATGCACGGCGGTTTCGCATTTTAACCCTTCTATGGCTCGCTCTAGGCAGGCTATGCCCCAGTCGTTTACTTCGTCAAAAAACACGTTAAAAGCGGGTTCATCAAATTGAATTATATCAACCCCTGCGGCTTCTAGCTCTTTGGCTTCTTGGTTAAGTATTTTAGCAAATTCCCATGCCAGTTTTTCACGGCTTTTATAGTGATCGTCATACAGGGTGTCGATCATAGTCATGGGCCCTGGCAGTGCCCATTTAATTGGTTGGCTGGTTTGCTGGCGTAAAAACTTGGCGTCTTCAACAAATACCGATTTAGTGCGAGACACAGGGCCAACCACTGTGGGTACGCTGGCGTCGTAACGGTCGCGAATTTTAACTGTTTGACGGTTTTCAAAATCAACGCCATTTAAATGTTCAATAAAGGTGGTTACAAAGTGTTGACGGGTTTGTTCGCCGTCGCTGACTATATCTACACCTGCGGTTTGTTGCTCGTGTAGGGAAATACGCAAGGCGTCGTGTTTGCCATCAACCAGCTCATTGCCTTGTAATTTCCATGGCGACCATAAGGTTTCGGGTTCGGCAAGCCATGACGGTTTTGGCAAGCTGCCAGCTGATGAAGTAGGTAATAGTTTTTTCATAATAAATGCTGCCTTTAATTTTGTTGTGTGATTAAGCGATACTTGCTGAGAACTGCTGCAGCACTGACTGATAAGGCTTAATAAAATGCTGCTCGGTAAATTTGCCTTGCTCAACCGCTAATTGACCTCGCTCTGCGCGGTCATACACAATTTGCGTTAACGAATGATCGTCATTTTTTAAATTTGGTTTATAACGGCTGCCTGCAGCGGCATTAGCGTTATAAATTTCTGGACGATAAATTTTTTGAAACGTTTCCATGGTGCTAATAGTGCTAATTAGCTCAAGGTTGCTGTAGTCGTTAAGTAGGTCACCAAAAAAGTAAAAGGCTAACGGTGCAGCGCTGTTTGGTGGCATAAAGTAGCGCACTTGTAAGCCCATTTTTTTAAAATATTGCTCTGTTAACGACGACTCATTAGGCTGATACTCTACGCCTAAAATGGGGTGTAGATTTTCGGTTTGCTGATAGGTTTTGTTATCAGACACGCTTAAGCAAATAACTGGTGGCTTTTTAAAATGCTGTTTATAGGTATCTGAGTTTACAAAGCATTTAAACAACTTGCCGTGTAAGTCACCAAAGTTATCGGGAATACTAAATTGCGGTTTGCTTTTGTTATGCTCAAGCAATAACACACTAAAATCGTAGTCGCGCACATACGATGAAAAGTTATTACCCACTATGCCTTCTATTCGCTCGTTAGTTTGGTGGTCAATAATATTGGTTTTTAATACCTCAATTGACGGAAATGCTTGGCCACTGCCTGCAATGTTTAAATCAACCGAAATGATCTTGATCTCAACCGCGTAACGATCCCCTTCTGGGTTATCCCAACTTGCCAGTGCATTAAAACGATTGTTGATCATTTTTAGAGTATTACGCAGGTTTTGTTGGCGGCTTTCACCCCTTGCTAAATTAGCGAAATTGGTCGTAATACGTGTGTTATTTGATGGATGATAGTTTTCATCCAAGTTAGTGCTTTTAATCGTAAATGTAAGATCAGTGCTCATAGCCGTATCCTTTCAATCTGAGTTGTTACTGCTTTTATCAATGACACATTACTTGCTGTTAAAACCAAACTAACGGGATAACTGTAATGGTGCTTTGCAGAGTTAATAAATTTATACGCGGTATGTAGCATGAAGAAAAACGGTATTATTTCAGGTAAAACATGAGCCAGATTCACTCTCTTACTAAGTTGCATGAATAAATTAGGCTAGTAGACGCCCCCTCTGCGACAAAACCCGCTTTAGAAGTCTAGATTTCTAGATGTTTTTACGGGTGTTGTGATTTATTCATACAAAACGTGAGTATTATTCAATGCTTATAGGCACTTAAAGTGGCATTTGCATAAACGGTTGTTGATATACTCGAATAAACCTTGGTGAGCTTAGCTGTTTTATTAAACGTTTTTTACACGCAACTCACCGCCACAGAGCATAACAACCCCTAACATAAGAAGAGACAAAAGGAATGAGTGATTTAATAGTGTTAATTATTTACTGCGCCATACTTGGCAGTGGTGTTGGTTTTTTAGCAGGCTTATTAGGAATAGGGGGCGGGCTGGTTATTGTACCCATACTCAGCATGATATTACTGCACTTTAATGCTTTGCCACCTGAACAAGTGGTGGTGGTTGCCATTGCGACCTCGCTGACCTCTATTTTATTTACTTCGACCTCGTCGGCTATTGCGCATCATAAAAATGGCAATGTACCCTGGGATATTGCACCTTGGGTTATGGCAGGCGTTGCCTTTGGCGCGCTTATTAGTGGCTTTATGGCTGCGCTGTTACCTGAGCATGTAGTGCGTTTGGTGTTTGCTGTAAGCGTAGTGCTAATTGCACTTAAAATGATTTTTTCAGGTAAGAGTGATTCCGCAATAGCGCGCCCGTTACCAAACAAAGGGCTACTGAGTGTTTATACGACCATAACCGGTGGCTTGTCTGCCATGATTGGCATTGGCGGCGGGGCAGTATTAGTGCCGCTACTAACGTTTTTTTCTGTTGATATGAAAAAAGCCATTGGCTGCGCCTCGGCCTCAGGCATTGTGATAGCGCTGTTTGGTTCAATGGGTTATATCAGCTCAGGCAGCCAGTTATTTAGCCTAAAACAAGGATTTGCAGGCTTTGTGTATTTGCCCGCTTTATTGGGTATTGTATGCACCTCATGGTTTACTGCGCCACTCGGTGCTAAAGCCACGCATTACTTACCGGTTTCAACCATTAAAAAAATATTTGCCGGCTTATTAATAATAATGGCAATCAATATGTTTACTCGATAAGAGCATTTATATGAGCCTTAAAAAGACGCGGTATAAAGCCGCTGCTACCTAGAATATTAGCGACTAGTAGCAGCGGGTTCACCCCGCGTCGGTGTTGAGCGTTAGAGTCCGAACCCTTTAACCTTTAACATCTTAAGGTGATTAACTAAAATCTACGTCATTTGCGCGTGCTTTATAAATTCGTCATAAATACTGTCTTTAATGAGCCTGTCGGGCGTAAAGGCATAATAATGCTGATAAACATTATCAATTGTACCTATGTAATTTACGCCGTAATGGCGCTCTACTTCGGCTCTTACCAAAATAGGCGCAGGGAATATCCCAAACCCTTGCTCACCGAGTGACTTCATTAATGCGCTGTCGTCAACATGGCCAGCTATTGTCATTTCAATGTCTTGCTCTTGCAGCCAATAATAAATAGCCCGCGCGACAGGGCTTTCTTTTGCGGGGAGCACTAAGGGCTTGTTATTTAAAGACTGCGGAAACTGCTTATGTAACTGCGAATGCCATGTTTCGTTACCAAAAAGAGCGATTTGGCTTTTACCTATTTCATGGCAAAACGCCTTAAATGGCAAAGTAGTATCGAGTGGTTTATCAGCTAACACTAAATCGAGCTTATGAATCGCCATTTGTGCAAGCAGTTCATCTTGTTGGCCGTCAATACAGTGCAAGTTGGTAATACGGTCGTTATTAATTAAAGGCGCTAGCCACTTCGACACCAGTGATTTAGGCAACACGTCTGAAATACCCACCTTTAGTGTTCGTGAGTATTGCGTGGTATCACCTTGCGTAGTTTCTAGCCATTCGTGAGCAATAGCAAACATATCATTGGTGTATTGCTGAGTTACATGGCCAAATTCAGTTAACTGTAGGCCTCGCCCTTGGCGAACAAACAGTGGTTTTCCTAATCGTTGCTCTAAGTTAGTAATTTGTGAGCTGACCGTTTGCGGCGTTAAATTAAGTATTTTACTCGCCGCTGCAATACTTCCATGCTTACTTACCTGCCAAAAATAATATAAGTGATTGTAGTTAATGTTGGTAATCATTCGAAAATACCTGTTTTAAAGTAAGAAATAATCAGCTTTTTCCTTTGCCACTAAGTTAGTAGATTACAGTCATGCCTGCAACATAGTTACTATTAAAAGGTGTAATTGCATGAAGCTAAAACTTACAGTTAAAAACAAGATAATTAACGCAAGTGAAAAGATGTCGCTTTTGAAGTTGATAAAAAGCCAATTGGCAAAACATGCTTTAAATATTCGTAAAGTTGAGATTCAAATAAATGATCTTTCGAGTGAGCGCCACGGCACTTTGCAGCAATGCAAAATTAATATTCTTTTGCCTGGGCTACCCAGTATTAATGTAAATACAAAAGGAAGAAGTATGCTGCAAGCGATAAAGCGGGCACTAAAAAGTTTGCAGCAAATTCTCGTTAATAAGTATCAACCTTCGCAACCAAGCTCTTAGTTTTTATTAATATCGCACTTGCAGTAGCATGGATGCTACTCTTTTTATTTCTATTCTCGTACCAAGCTGTGTTTAACATTAAACGATTCACTTATTACCTATTGAGCAGTATTTCCTTGTTGGGTTTTGTTGGACTATACCAAACTTACCGTAACTAAAATTTTTGACCTTGTTCCTTTAACCTTTGACCTCAGCTGTAAACCCCTCACACCATTTTGATTAAAAAATCCGCACCCTATTAATTAGTGTGCGGCTTTAGTATTTTATTTTTTAAAGCGATTACTTGTTTAGTAAGTGCTTTTCAAAAAAGTCAGCCATCATAGTATGGTAATGCAAGGTGGTGCCTTTGCCTTCGCGTAAGCTGTGTGAGCGGTTAGGGTATGAGAAAAACTCAAACTGCTTGTTATGCTTTACAAGCTCATCAATTAAGCGTTCTGAGCCTTGGTAGTGCACGTTATCATCGCCCGTACCGTGAATAAGCAGTAGCTTACCAGTTAGGTTTTTAGCAAAGGTGATCGGCGAGGTGTTATCGTAACTCTCAGGATCGGTGTTTGGGTTACCCGCATAACGTTCTTGATAAATGGTGTCGTATAAACGAATGTCTGGCACCGGTGCTGAGGCAATGCCCACTTTAAATTTATCACCGTGGCGGAACAGTAAGTTAAGGGTTGAACTACCGCCCCCTGAATGCCCCCACACACCAACACGGTCTGTGTCTATTACATCCCAACGTTTAGCCATAGCATCTAGGGCGTCTACTTGGTCTTGCACGGTAATTGAGCCAATTTTTTTATAAATTGATTTACGCCAATCGCGGCCTTTTGGTGCACGTGTACCACGGTTATCAATCGATGCCACAATAAAGCCTTTTTGCGTTAACAGTGATTTATATAAGTAACTGTTGCCTTCCCAGCGGTCTTGCACGGTAGAGCCCCATGGTTCGCCGTATACGTAAAACACAATTGGATATTTTTTACTTTTATCCATGTTCTCTGGGAACATAATATAGCCGTCAAGCTCGGTGCCATCTTGCGCTTTTACTTTAAAGAACTCATGCTTTGGTAAGCTTTGCTCAGCAAGCTTTTGTTTAAGCTTTGTATTCTCAACTAAGGTTTTTACATTACTATGATCGCTCACTTTAATGATCTCTTTAGTCGGTGGCGTACCAAATTTTGAGTAAGTATGCATTGCCCATGAGGCATCTTTTGACATGTAGTAGCTGTTTGAACCTTCATACTCAGCAGGTGTTACCCGTACCGGTTTGCTGCTGCCATCAAGCGGTGTGCTGTATAAATAACGCTGACCAGGATCATTTGGCGAGGCAATAAAATACATCACGTTTTTATCTTCATTGATGGTAAGCATATCAATAATGTCGTAATCGCCTGGGGTTAGGTCGATAATAGTTTTGCCATCGCGCGATACACGGTAAAGATGACGCCAACCGTCGCGTTCGCTATGCCAAATAAAAAACTCGCCGTCTTTTGACCAGTTGGCTTTATAAAACCATTCTATAAACGCATCGTCTTTGTCTTCTAAAATTTTAGTCAGTTGCTGCTTTTGCCAATCAAACAACCACACTTTGTTATGGCTTTGTGGGCGGTTTAAGTCTTGAATCATTAATTCATTACCAGTGCCTGCCCAACTAATACGCGGAATATAACGGTCGCGGTTATCGCCTTCAAGCTCAGCCCAACGGGTTTGTTTGTCGGCAATACTCACAACACCAACACGAACAGCAGAGTTGGTTTCACCCGCTTTAGGGTAAGGGAATTCTTTAAGGGTAGGGTAGAGCTCATCGGTGTTGTTGATCATAGTGAAAAATTTAACGTCACTAGTATCAAGCTGCCAATAGGCGATTGATTTGTTGTCGGGGCTCCAACGAAAACCATCGGCAATAGTAAACTCTTCTTCGTATACCCAATCAAAATTACCGTTAACAATGGTGGCGTTACCATCGGTTGTGAGCGCGGTTACATCGTTACTACCAACCGCTTGCACATAAATATTGTTATCGCGCACGTAAGCCACTTTTGAGCTATCTGGCGAGAACTTAGCAAACATTAACTTAGTTGGCTCAACGTCTTTACCACCTAATTGCTGTAATTGGTTTGTCTCAAGGTTAAGTAACCAAAAGTCGCCTCTGCTACGCGAACGCCAAACTTGCTCGCTGTTGGTAAATACCATCAGCCATTTACCGTCTTTTGACCACTGATAGCTTTCGATTGCAAATGGCTCGTCTGCGCCCTCTGGCAGTAGCTTTTCAAACTCAACCAGTACTTTACGGCCTGTCCCGTCAGCATTGTAAAATACAATGTCGTTGCCTTTTACGCCGTGCTCTTTGTCGTCATCGGTGTTGTTATCGTCTGCTTTTTCTTTTTCGCTTTCGCGCTCTTCAAGCACAGTGTAGCCGGTACCATCGTCTAGCCACTTAAAGTAAGTGCTTCGCTGGGTTTTAAATTCTTTATCTTTATAAATTTGCGCTAGGCTTAATGGATTATTCACGGTACTCATCGCTGCATTATTGTTGGTTGTTATGCTGGTACTTGAACATGCTTGCAAGCCTAAGCCCGCAACAATGGCCAGTGCCAAGCCCGATGTTTTGATCAGATTCATTGTTATTGTTCCTTTGGTCTGCTGACCTTTATAGATTAAGGCGCTTATTACATTTACTGTAACAAAATAACCTACACAATATCAGCATGCTTAACGCACAAAGCCATGGTTTAAACCCAAACTTTTATAATTAATTACCATGCTGGATTTTTAAATTCTTCACTGAGCGTGTCGATTAGCGCTCTTACTGTTGTCGATATATGCTGACGAGAAGGGTAAAGCACATAAATTTTCATTGGGTTTAATGTCCATGGCGCTAATACACGCTGCAAGCGACCATCCAGTAAATATTGATTTGCTAAATACGTAGGCTGCACTGAAATACCACCACCGGCTATGGCTGCATGAAGTAATGTGGTGGCCTCGTTTGCACTTAAATTACATTTAACATCAACCGATTGAAATTCATCCCCGTTGTGTAAATGCCAAATATATCGGTCAAAGTTTTTATAGCCTAAACACTGATGAGTGCTTAACTGTTGTGGTGTCGTTATTGGCGGATAATCTGTAAGGTAATCAGCTGAGGCCACCCACTGATATAGATTCACACTCGGCAATAGGTTTACCTATTAACGAAGGATCAGGATTGGCTGCAATACGTATAGCCAAATCAACACGTTGCTCTATTAGATCTGTGGTTGAGTCTTCAAGATCTATGTCTATTTGCACGTTAGGGTGACGTTTCATAAAGCGTGTAAATATAGGGGCTAATTGTGCAAAACCTAACGACATACTGGTCACTACTCGTATTTTACCTGACAACTGTTGCTGGCTTTTAGTTTGTTCAACTAAACGGTTAGCCTGTGCTAACCATTGCTCTATTTCGGGTAAACAGGCCTCGCCAGCGGTGGTAAGTGTAATTTTGCGGGTAGTTCGGTGTAGCAAACGAGTATTGAGCCATGCCTCTGCCGACTCAATACGACGAGTAACCATAGGGCGTGACATTTCAAGCCGTTCGGCAGTGGCAGTAAAACTGCCTGAGTAGGCAACATCAACAAAAACCTGCGCTGCGGTGAGTTTATCCATAGTATTTACACGACTCATGAAACAATGATGCTAATTATTGGTTGTTTTTCTGAACATATCAAACCTTTATTATGCTCGCATTAGCAACCAATGATGAGAATACCATGAACCTACGCATGCTTTAATCAGCAATATCGCCATTGCAGACGAAACCGCATTAACCCTTGATGTGTATAACGCTGACAGCAATAGCTTTCATGTTAATGCCACGCTGGTTTATGGCCGTACCGTTGCAATTTTAATTGATACAGGATTTACCAAAGCCGATGCACTGCGCATTGCCGCCAAAGTAATTGATTCTGGCAAACAACTAAAAACTATTTTTATTAGCCAGGCCGACCCTGATTACTATTTTGGCGCTGAGGTGTTACAACAGTTTTTTCCTGAGGCAGAGGTTATAACCACACCGGCAGTGCATCAAAAAATACCAGTAAAGCTTCAAAGTAAACTTGCTTGTTGGACACCAAAAATGGGTGAAAACGTACCAAAAAACCCCGTCGTACCTAAGGTATTTAATGGTAATAGCTTAAAAATAGAAGGTCACAGTATTGAAATTCGTGGCACAGAGGGTGAGCATAATCATCGTCCTTATTTATGGATCCCTGATAATAAAGCTATTTTAGGGAATGTGGCTGTATACGCTAATGTTCATTTATGGATGGCCGATGAACAAACTCAGGCAGAGCAAAATGCATGGGCAAAGCAACTTAATGAAATGAAAGCACTCAACCCTGACGTAATGATCTCTTGGCATATGAAAGCAGGCACCTAATTAGATGCTGCAAATATTGATTTTTCAATCCAGTATTTAAAGGATTTTGCACACGCTAAGCAAAGTAGTGATAGCAGTAAGCTGCTGATAGATAAAATGATCAACTCATACCCAGAGACTGTATTGCCTATGGCTCTTAGCATGGGCGCTAAAGTTCATAAAGGCGAAATGAAATGGTAATTGCTTACGCTTAACCACTATAATAAATACAGTAGAACCAAAAAACACGCCTAGCAAAGTCTGGCGTGTTTTTTATTATTGCCACAAATACATACTGGCTCGCTTATTGGCAATATTTAATTCAAATACCTCAGTGCTTGCACACATAGCAGCGCCATAGCATACATGAAGCGGTAACAAGTGCTCCTCTCTGGGGTGATTAAAGCGTGCAGCTGGAGCTTGCTGCCATGCTAATAATTGCTGTTCACGCTGTTGCTCGGTTAATGTTTGATCTGCGATTGTGCTTACCAACCAATTTTCAAATGCCTGATTTTGCTGGTTAACATCGTTTGATTGGGTAACACCAAAAGCGCGCATATTATGGAAGGTAAAGCCTGAGCCTATAATTAATAAGTTATCGTAATCAATACTTTGCAACGCTTTACCAATTTTAACATGCAACAGCGGATCAAGGCCTGGGTGCAAGGATATTTGCACACAGGGAATATCGGCCTCTGGATACATAATTTTTAACGGTACAAACATACCGTGATCAAAACCACGCTGTGGATCGAGTTTTGAGTCAATATTATGTGTTGCGAGCGCTTGCTGTACTAAATTAGCAAGTTGCGGCTGGCCAGCACAAGGG
Source organism: Pseudoalteromonas sp. SCSIO 43095 (assembly GCF_023650455.1). Classification (NCBI taxonomy): domain Bacteria; kingdom Pseudomonadati; phylum Pseudomonadota; class Gammaproteobacteria; order Alteromonadales; family Pseudoalteromonadaceae; genus Pseudoalteromonas; species Pseudoalteromonas sp. SCSIO 43095. The sequence continues at coordinate 154,439 of NZ_CP087996.1, read as the reverse complement.
TAAGTTAATTGGTACGCCTGCTTAGGAAAACCGTAGTAATCGTAAATAAGCGGTGGTGAAGAGTGCGCCGTTATACTAATTGGTTGAGCTTCCCAATGCGCGCTGACCATTAAAATAGCAGAAGGCTTTGGGATTGTAGCGGCAACTTGTTCTAAGCAGGCTCGCATTTCTGCATGGTTGGCATCACCTAGTAATGGCATTGGGCCGCCACCATGTGAAATGAAAAAAACGGTTGGGCGTTGCATGTGGTTAATCCTAAAGGACAGATATTATTATAGTGCCTGCGCAGTTAGTAAATAACTAGCCACATAAACGCACAACCTCCGTGCGAAAATATTATATGTGGTGTTTATTCATCAAGCTCTAAGTGAGCGCGTTCAACGCTTTCTTGAGGTAACTCTTTTTGCACCGATACACCCAGCTCTTTAAATTCTGAGGCTTGTTTAATTAAGTTACCTTTACCACGGTATAACTGAGAAAATGCTTTATCGTAGGTTTCTTTGGCTTTATCGAGCTGTTTACCCACCCCTTCCATACTGGTTAAAAAGCCGTTGAGCTTACTGTAAAAACGCTCAGCACGATTAGCCAGCTCTTTTGAATATTTAGTTTGCTCTTCAAAGCGCCATAACTGCTTAACAATATTTAAACTGGTTAGCAGGGTAGTAGGAGTTGCAACCAAAATGTTTTTTTCGATTGCTTGCTGGTAAATGTCGCTTTGGTATTTAAGTGCTTCTACAAAGGCGGATTCAATCGGTACAAACATAATAACTACCTCAGGCGAGTTTATCCCTGGTAAACGGTCATACGATTTACTGGCCAACTCATTTATACGGGCAGTTACGGCATTTACATGCTCTTTAATCGCTTGTTGAGATTCCAGCTCTGTTTCGGCATTTACGTAGCGGGTATAGGCATTTAACGATGTTTTTGCATCAATCACTAAGTGCCGACCTTGGGGTAAATACACCACCACATCAGGACGAAGACGACCATCTTCGGTATTAAACGACACTTCGCGTTTATAGTCTGTGCCAGCTCGAAGTCCTGCGCTATCAAGCACGTTTTCAAGCATGAGTTCGCCCCAATTACCTTGGGTTTTCTTTTGCCCTTGTAAGGCATTGCTTAGCTTGTCAGCCTGCTCGGTAATGGCTTGGCTTTTGGCTTGTAAATGTAATAGCTCGGTTTTAAGTGCTGCACGTTGTTTTAAGTCTTCAACGTGAATAGATTCCATTTTATCTCTAAAGCCTTTTAGCTCACCTTGAACCGGCTTGAGTAACTGCTCTATGCTTTCTTGATTGAGGGTTTTAAATTTTTGCGATTTTTCTTCTAAGATTTGATTGGCTAAATTTTCGAATTCTTTTTTAAGCGTTTCTTTACTTTGCTCTATGTGAGCCAGTTGCTCGCTGAAATGTTGCTGCTTTTGCTCAAGGGTAGTGCGTATATTATTAAGCTCGACATCGCGCAGATTGTATTGCTCGCGCAGGGCGGTTAGCTCGGCTTCGGCTTTACGCCAATATTGATTATAAAGTTGGCTTTGTTTTTCTTGCTCAGTTAATCGCGTTTTAAAATGTTGCGCCTGATCACGTTGCTCTTGATGAGTAAGCCCTAACAAGTCGTGCTCTTCCACTAAAGAGGCATATTGATTTTGCGTATGCTCATACTGACTTTGTAATAACAATAACTGTTGCTGCTGCTCACTCACTTGGCGCTTTATTTTTTTGCTTAACTGGACTGATACAACGCTGAAAATAGCCATACCGGCTAAAGCGCCAGTAGCAACACTTAACCAATCTAAATGGGATAAAAACGAAGTAAACATAGAATAAACTTTTAAAATTTAGTGACATGCCATCATAACGAATTACGCTCTTTAGCAGTAGGGTAAAACACTAAATTAAGCGCATAAAAAAGCCAGCTAGTAAAGCTGGCTCAATATTACTAAATTAGTAATCAAACAGGGAAATCAACATGAAACTTGTAAAACAACATATCAACTACAAGCATTATAGTAGACGCGCTGCATTTAAATTAGTTCAAAATAATTTTAAAAAAGTTGAATTTGAGGCATAAAAAAAGCCAGCTAATAAAGCTGGCTCAATATTACTAAATTAGTAATCAAACAGGGAAATCAACATGAAACTTGTATAACAACACATCAACTACAAGCATAATAATAGACACAGCCATTTGTGATTAGTTCAAAATAAATTAAATAAAAAAATAAATATTTTTAAAAGCAAAAAAAAAGCCAGCGCATTACTGGCTGGCTTAATCATTACTATGTCTAGTAACTACTATATGGGATATCAACATGAAAGCTTGGAGAAACTGCAATTTAACCAAGCATATTAATAGACGCCCACAATTTAAATAAGTTCAAAAACTCGTCATGATTTTTTAAAATTATTTTAGCTTTTAATTAAAGACAGCATTTGTTGTTCGTCAAACTGGGTAAAACTCATTGATTTTTCGGTAAATAATGCATCTACAAGCGCTTGCTTATCTTGCTGCATTTGAAATACTTTTTGTTCAATAGAGTTAGCCATAATTAGTTTATAAACAAACACTGGGTTTGTTTGTCCAATTCGATAAGCACGATCGGTGGCTTGTTTTTCAACGGCTGGGTTCCACCATGGATCAAAATGAATAACGGTGTCGGCTTGGGTTAAATTAAGCCCTGTACCACCGGCTTTTAAGCTAATTAAAAACACGGAAGTGTTACCACTGGTAAATTCGTCTATTACTTTATCGCGATGACGCGTTTGCCCAGTTAGCATACTAAAATTAATATTTAGCTCATTTAAACGCTCGGCAATTAAATCAAGGGCAGAGGTAAACTGGCTAAATATAATCACTTTACGGCCAAGGCTAAGCATTAAAGGTAAGTGGCTCGATAACCATTCTAATTTAGCACTGGCTGCCTCAGTTTCAGGTTCAATGAGTTTAGGATGACAACAAATTTGGCGTAACTTTAATAAAGCTTCTAAAAAAGCGAGTTTACTTTTTTGTACGCCTTGCTCGGCAAATAAATCAATGAGTTTCTCTTCAAGCGCACGGGTTATACCTTGGTACATGTCTTTTTGTTTAGGTTCAAACTCAAACTCTTTTATAAGTTCGGTTTTTTGCGGCAGCTCTTGAGCCACTTGGGCTTTAGTACGGCGCAAAATAAACGGCATAATTAACGCTTTTAGTTGCTCTGCACGTTCAATATTGCTTTCGCGTTCAATAGGGCCTTGAAAATGCTGCTTAAAGTGCGCCTGTGAACCTAAAAGCGAGGGCATTGCAAAGTCGAGCAATGACTTTAATTCAAATAAATTGTTTTCAATTGGGGTGCCACTTAAACAAAGCTTAAAGTCGGCATTTAAACGTTTTACCAGCCGCGAAACTTGTGCGGTATCGTTTTTAATATACTGGGCTTCATCAAGAATAATGTTTTCAAAATACAGCGGTGAGTAATAAGCAATGTCACGTTTTAATAGCGGATACGTGGTTAAAATACACTGCGCTTGTGCCAAATGCTGCAACGAATCATTTCGGTGTGCACCAAAAATAGTGGTCACTTTTAAGCTTTTTGCGAACTTGGTAATTTCGTTTTGCCAATTACTCACTAAACTTGTAGGGCACACAATAAGCGTAGGCCCTGCTTGCGGTGTATTGTATGAGCTTGCTAAGTAGGCAATCACTTGTAACGTTTTACCCAAGCCCATATCATCCGCTAAAATCCCACCTAACTGATTACGCTTTAAAAAGTTAAGCCAAGCCACGCCTTCTTGCTGATACTCTCTTAATACTACAGAATCGTGTAAGCCATGAATGGCAGTGTTCGGTGATAGCAGTGCATCGTTATTTAGTTCTTCAAGGTAACGCTCTAATGACGGGTCATGTAGCTCTACATCAATAGCTGTGTGCTGAACTAATTCAGGTAAGTATGAAAGCGGAATGTTAAATTCGTCACGGGTTTTAATAAATTCAAATCGCATTTTAAATTCAATTAATAAATTAAACGCTGCTTTATCAATAACCCCAAATTGACGGCCAACAGGGTAGTAATAAAATAATTCACTTTGACGGTTTAACGATTCATAAAGTTTATTATTTACATTTAATAGGGTGGCTACTTTGGTATCGTTTAGCATTACTTTACTATGCATTTGATGATTTGCAGCTCTGTTTACATGCAATGAGATTTGGCTTTTAGTATCAGCAACATTAACTTTGCTCATTGATACTTGCCAACCGCGTTGTTTAAAGCTGGGCAGTACCTCGTGAACTAGCCAATGTAAGTGAATAGCCGATTCCTGACTAAAAATAAACTCGCTGTGTAAACCCCCTTTACAAAAATCGAAGCCTAAGTTGACTAACTCATTGGTAACGGTGTTTTCGAAGGCGCTATTAATTAACTTTGCAGGCGCTGTGCCCGCTAAATAGTTTTTATTTTTATACTTAAACGATAACGAAATAGCCATTACTGAGCCCGACATGCTGACTTTAAGTATGGCATTACTCAACGACTTAACAGGCGTGCTTGGTGTATTAGTAGGGTGGGGAATAACACCTACTCCAAAGTTATCAGCAAGCTGCTTATAAATTCGGTCAAAGTTTGTATCGTGCAGCGCCGGTATAGTTTGTAAGTGCGCAATTTCATCAGCACTGAGGGGCGTACGAATACGGCCTAATTTATATTTATCTAAATCTAAGTAGATGGGCGGCGTTGTTTTAATTAACGCCCAATTAGGAATTTGATCCAAGTGAATTTTTAACTGGGTTACCTCTTTTTGTTTTTCCCAAACAAAGTTAAGAGGTAAACCAGGTTGCGCTTTAATAGGTACTCGAGAGCGTTGTAAAAATAATCGGTCTGTGGCAAGTAATTGCTGCAGGGCATTAAATCCCCATTGCCCTTTAAGCTCAATATTACCGACCGCATTTTGCGATCGGATCCAGCTATATAATCTAAAATCACTTTCGAGCAAATCGCTAGGGGTTACAAAACTATTAAGCTGTTGCTCAGTTAAATTTCGCCCAAGTGCATAATTATTATTTTTATCGTAGTTGGCAATTTTAGGGGTTAAAAATACTTTGTTGTTTTCTATGTCTAATACAAACAGTAATACTTGCGAGGGTTGAGCTTGGTCGGTGTTTTTAAGTGCGCTTAGTTCACTAAACCAATCATTAATAAAATAATCTTCACCGTACTCACCAGAATGCTCAATTTTAAGCTTTAACAAAATAGCGGCCAAATGGCGGCATTTAGTTTTAACATTACAGGTACAATGAGTATCGACCGAATAACCAGTTGGTAATTTACTGATCTCAATACGTTGGTTAAACGCGAATCCTTTATCACCTTGCACCGTGGAGTCAACCACAGAAAAATCTGCATTATGTTCTAACCAACTGATTTGGCCGTTTTTATAGTACGATTTTCCTTTGGCCAACACCGCGGGTTTAAATAATTTTTTTATGAATCGCTCAGAAAGAGGAAACTGGGTAGCCTGCTCATTTTTAATTTCTTCAAAAATAGCCATTAAATCATTTTTTGATAAGTTAGCAGACATGTCACTCAAAGTATTAAAATTTAAAAATAATTTTCCCAGTATATGCCTTATCAGCGCTGAGCTAAAGCAATATTATTTTTAAAATAAACTGGTTGGATCTGATTGGTTAGTAAAAAATTGGTTTATAGCGAATTGGCGATCATTGTTTAATTTTGCTCACTAAAAAAGCACACTTAAATTACAAAAGAAAAACAATTAATTAACTTTGGCAGGAGATTTAGTTAGGCTTAGATCAGGTTTTTACTAACAAGCAAAAAATGGCATTAAAAGGAAGTGTTTAGTTAGTAAAAATATGATCCTTGATGGTTTAAGCCATGTTTTTAGCCTTTATATGCCACTAAAGATCAGATTTTTACCAACTAACAAAGGGGGTTGGATCATGATTTAACTAACCCAACCCCTTTTACAGATCACGATATTACTAACTAATTAAAGGCACTTAATAACTTAGTAAGTTGCTCTAAGCGCTTGTCTGTCATCACTTTATTATTTATTTTAATTGAAACGTCACCACTTTTAAGGTTGCGTTGCACACTAATAAAGTCATTTTCTAAAACCGCTTCACGTTTTGATGCTGTTTTAGGCTCTGCAGTTAGGTATTTAGTAATTAGCATAGCGCGCTTGTCGTCGGCTTCTAAGGCGTTAATTTCATCATTGCTGGCAAGTGCAACAACTAACTCGTTAAATGCTTCCTCATCGCGCTCCTTTGCGTTAATCAACTTTTTAGCAACTTCTCTACCAACATGATTAGCTGTTGGGTAAAGGGCTATAACATCTGCAGATATTTGCTCATACGCTTTTATCGCATCAGCAATCGCTGTATGCGATACCCCTTCAATAACAGCAATTTCACGGTACGAGCCTTTTTTGCCTTGTTGAATAAGATCGTTTCTAGTTTGTTGATACGCTTGACCCAACTCCCAAAGACTAGGGGCAATGTATTGATCTGATGAAACCGCAAGTACTTTGGCATCTTGCTCGCTAAAGTCACTAGAACTCAATACGAGGTAGTCTGCGCCACCTAAAATACAGGCTTTACGACGTCTAGAGCCAGCTAATACAAGGCTTGTATCACCTTGCTCCCATAATAGGGCAGGGTGCTGATTACGGCCATCTTCTTTAATAGCAGGAAGAATATCTGCGACTGACTTTTCGTTTAAAAGCGCTTGTACGCGACGATTTTTACCATAAACTTGGGTCGATTTTTCAATTTCGTTGTGAGCAATCACTTTACAAACAAGCGTTATTTCCCGATTAGGATCACTGGGTGCAGGCATACGGATAACGTCGCCTGCATTGGCTTGCTCTAAAAGGGCATCTAAGCTGCTACTGCCAACAGCGGTTGCAAAGGGATCTAAGCGGGTGTCATTTTTACGTTTTTTAGCCATTTTTAGTCAACATCCTTACTTAGGCGTATTTAATTTAGATTGAGTGGATTGCCAATTAGAACGAATTAGCATTTCGAGTTCATCAACTACATCTTTGATATTTTCTTGTGCGCGCATTAATGACTCTCTACTCGCTAAACTATCAGACGCTTTTTGATCAAAAATGGTATTAAACGAGGATGAACTCGCAGTAATTGCTGAACTGTGATTAATAGGGTAGCTCATGACTTGGCGACCAAAAGCACTACGAACATCTTTAACTATGTCACGTTGTGAGTGGTTACCTTTTACATAATTAGTAACCAAAAATTGCATGAAATCCCAACCATCGTGGCCAAGGGCTGCAACAGTATGGTAAATCTCACCTAAACGTTTTAAATATTTATTATTAGCATCAAAGTCTACCGCTTCAGGGTGAACCGGAATAAGCATGGCTGTGGAGGCCATTAATGCATTATAAAACATAAAATTAAGAGTAGGCGCTGTATCAATTAATAAAATATCAAACTCATCTTTTACTGGTTCAATAACGCGCTCTAGTAACTTATGGTAATGGCGCGTTTGCTCATAGTTTGAGGTATCTTTAAGCAAAGTTGCGGTTTCGTGTTCAAAATAAAAATCGTCCATACCAGAGGGCAAAACACGAATATTAGGAATATGAGTTGGTAAAAAAGAATTTGACACAAATTCAGGCCAGGTTTCACCTTCTTCAAGATCAATGCAATCACGCATCAAATCACCGACAGTAATTGGATCGGGCTCAGAGGATGGGAAAAAGCTTGATGATGACCCCTGAGGATCTAAATCAATAATACCGATGCGATAACGTTTTATGTTGGTAGTGGCAAGTGCAGCAGCAATATTAACCATGCTAGTTGTTTTACCACAACCACCTTTTAAAGAATTAATAACAATAACTTGGAGTTTGTCTGTCGGTGCACGGTGATCAGGCTTTATATCCATTGTATCGGCCATAGCAAAAATATTAACCAACGTATATGCGTAATGACCGTTCGCACCGCGTTTTATATTTAAATCGTCAAAGTCACCATTGTCATGACGTCTTTTTAAGGTACGATTATTACAGCCAAGTAAATCAGCTGCTGCTTTTTGGGTGTAAGTTCTTAATTCTTTTTCTTCAGATTTAAGATGGGCGCGGTAATGTTGGATACGTCCTTCTAGTGATTTTTCAGCAACTTCTGCGGTTGCTTTCAAAAGTCGGTAGGTATCTAGCGCATTATTATTGATAGACATACTTTATTCCTCAAAGTTAGGCGTTTAGTATAATGTCCATTCAATTAGCTGTAAACAACTATTTAAGACGACATACATTTTAAATACATGACATATAAAATAATTTTACGCCTTTAATATTGCTTAGTATAAATAAAGAAGTTTAAGTATGGTTAAGTATATAAGGTATTAAAGGCTAAGGGCTTAAAATACGCATTTAACTTTATGATTTATATGAATAATGTTTAAGAAAGTGGATCAGTATTATACGTGGTTAAGATCAGATCCTTATTTACTGGCAGATCACCTTTATACTAAGCAAATATTTAGTAGCTGAGTTACGCACAGGTTAAGCACTGAGTTACTCACAAAGTAGATGGTATAGATCATGTTTTTACTAAGTAAATTATAAAGTTATGCACCCACCATCAGAGATAATACGGGCTTAAATTAGTATAGATCTGATCTATAGTAAGTACAGATCAGATCTATGCTAACTCGAACTAAGCTTATCCACAGGCCTCTCATTTTTGCAGTAATTTGTCGTGCTAAATTTCAAAAAAATCACTTTGCAATGGACAAATTTATTATTCAGTTAGTAAAAAATCGTTTTATAAAAGCATTGTTAGTAAAAATGTGATCTGAAATCTTTTGTATTAACTTTTTCTTAGTAAAATACTGATCTGAGCATTTTATTTGAAATCAGATCACTTTTATACTAACTTAAACATTTAACTTTTGTGGCTTTATGTGTTGTTATTAGTTGCCACAATAAAAACGGAAATAAAAACCATGAGCCGAAAGGTCAACATCTCGGTAGATAACTTGCCTGATACACTTAGAGGCCAAATTCACGGGGTGGAAAGTGCAATTGATAACGAAAGTTTAGCACTATTTACAGATAACAAAGATGTGCGAATTTCGATAGAAAATGCAGCCCATGGGTTACGCGCTTACTCTAACACATTTAATCATTATGATCTGTGGGGACGCTTTGTTCGCTCAGGACATAAAAAGCTGCCACTTGAAGAAGCCCCTAAAAAAACCATTATTACACGTAAGATATCTGAGAAAGTAGACGGTATTTTATACGATGGTGAAATTAAAATAACACCGGCTGTGGTAAGTACTCGTAAAGATGGTGAAGACGTAGAATACCTAGTTTGGCCATCAGACAGAGAAGAAAAAGTTGAGCGTGCACTAATTCGCCTTGCTTCAAAAGGTAAAATAGTAAAAATTAATTTTAAATCCGGTATTCAATATGCTGTTGTGTTTTCTATGAACGAATTAGCACAAGAACTCAAAGCGGTTGGTCAGTCTATGCCATATCCGCAAATTAAAGAATCGCTTGAAGCATTGCAAGGTTCAAAACTTTCATTTAAATATTCTGCCACTGACACTAAAAATTCTGATATTGATGATTCGTTTTACGAGTCAAACATGAACTTTTTATCGTCTTTACACTTTAGCGGTAAAAAAGGCCAAGGCGGAAATGTTAAATGTGTGGCGTGTTTAAATGCGTTTGTTCATAACATGATCGATAACCTTGAATATAAAGGCTATTATTTTAATAGTGCTCAAGAATTAAAGCGCGGGTTATCGCGTTGGATGATGTTACGTTTATATCACTTATGGCGTTATGCTGCCCCAGGAAAAACGTATCATTTTAGACTGTTATCTATTATGGAAAAATATGGCTCTATTTATTCAACGGATGATATTACCGAAAATAAATTAAAAGCACTGCGTCGTGACATGACCACCACGATGAAAGATTTAATTGAAAAAGGGGCAATATCTGAGTACAGCATAACTAATGTAAAAGATGATAAAACAGGTAATATTGTAGATTACACCTATGAAATGCATCCATCTGATCAATTTTGTGATGAGATACTGGCATTAAATAAACACAACAAGCGTATAGAAATACAAGGTGGTAAACGCATTGTTGAAAATGCAGTATTAATTGATGAAGATAAGTTGGAAGAAATTGTAGAAAAATAATTATATTAATTTTTACCAGTCCGTTGTATTAAAGGCCACATTATGTGGCCTTTTTAACATAATTATTTTGTTACTTGTTCTAAATATAAACGGTCTACCAGAAAGTCATACTCTCGTTTTCGTGGATGTGATAAGGGCTTTTGGTAACTCGGTAGTTCGCCAAATTTTACGTCGGGTTGTGGGTTAATTAGTATAAAAGGTAAAGCAGCACTAACATGATAGCGATTTTGTGCAGTGTACCTCACATTAACTTGAGGACTAACTCGAGTAGGGCGCCTAATTCGCAATTTTTCTTTTTCACCCAAACTGGCTACTCGAACCTGTTCTTGTGCAACCAGTGACTGCCATTTTTGCTGATCAATCATTCGCGGGTTTTTATAGCCTGCCGATTTTTCTAACATTTCAAGCGCCATTTTTTTTGTAAGTGTTTTGGTTGCGTGTTTATGCATCCAAGTAAAGCGAACAGAAAAAGGGGATTCAATTTCACTATGAATTTTACGATACGCCGCAAGTGTTATTAAATTTGGCATTGCATTATGCACAGCTTCAAATCGCGCGTCGTTATTATCTATTGCTAAAATACAATTTTTAAAAGCTGCTTTTGCACTATTTACCTGTGCTATGCGATCAATAATGGCTTGTTTATTCGTCTCTTTTATTACTAGCAAACCAGGGTGTCGCTTTAATACTCGGCTGCTTAGCCCTGGCTTTTTATACATATCTGAAAAAGCATTTAAAATTGCCTTATGCGCCAATTCCCCAGTTATTTTTGAAACGCTTATAGACTCAGGGATTATATTTTCTTCAGTACTACTAATCTCAGGTAATTGAAAATACTCTGCTTTAGCGAAGCCAACCTCTTTAAGCTCATCAATTAAGCTAAGTGTTAATTCATTGAGTAAATCAAACTGACTTCTTATTTGCACCTTTGTAACCATTAGCTACCTACTTAGAACACATCTTACTGAGTCACTATTTTCGCAAACAACCTTTTCTTTTGATAGATTTTTCTCAAATAAAATTCTTTTGTTAAGACTTTTAAAAATTTAAATAAAGTATGATGTGTTCTTTATGGTTTTTCAAAGTATTTTTGCTTCATATACTTTAAAGGAAATAATAGAAGGGGTGAGTTAAGGTACTGGGCTTTGTATGCAGCACTAGCATAAATATTTAAAAGCGCATAATTGAGCAGCATTCTTTTTTAAACCTTCCGTAAAGTTAAGATTACATAAGTACAAATTAAGTATGATGTGTTCCTGTAGCTATCTGTATCACCATCGCTTAGCTGTTAAGCTTCTACTCAAGCCATTATAATGCACACTCTATTTACTTAGATTGTTGTTTTTAAATGTTTATTTGTTTTTACTTTATAAACTTGCTCATTAGAAGTAACTCAAAATAGGCTCTTAAATCTTATAAAAATTTAACTAATAACTAAATAATTGGTAAATAGTCGATTTAGTCCTTGAACAAAGCCCTCTGCATACGTTAATTTCAATGCATCAGGTAATAGGAATGAGGAATGAGCATGCAATCGTGGAACCCAAATAGTTGGAGAGAACTGCCAATACTGCAGCAACCACTGTACCCAGATCAAAACGTATTAAAGTCGGTAGAAAGTCAGCTGAAAAGTGCACCGCCTTTAGTATTTGCCGAAGAAACAAGAAGTTTATTTAAACAACTTGAAGACGTATGCGAAGGCCGTGCCTTTTTACTTCAAGGTGGAGATTGTGCAGAATCGTTTAGCGACTTTAATGCCGCTAATATTCGCGATACATTTAAAACCATCTTACAAATGGCTGTAGTATTAACCTATGGTGGAAAGTGCCCAGTTGTTAAAATTGCACGTATGGCAGGTCAATACGCTAAGCCACGTTCAGCCGACTTAGAAACAATAGACGGCGTTTCGTTACCATCTTACCGTGGTGATATAGTAAATAACTTTGAGTTTACTGAAGAAGCACGTATTCCAGACCCTCAACGTTTAATGACTGCATATCATCACAGTGCGGCAACGCTAAATTTGCTACGCGCTTTTGCACAAGGTGGACTTGCCGACTTACATCAAGTTAACCGTTGGAACATGGGCTTTGTTGCTGCTAATCCACAAAAAGCAAAATACCAACAACTTGCAGACAAAATTCAAGACGCGTTAGAATTTATGGAAGTGTGTGGTATTAATTCAACTATAGCGCCAAGCTTAAAAGAAACTGATTTATACACCTCACACGAAGCGTTATTACTAGGCTACGAAGAAGCATTAACACGTAGAGACCATTTATCAGGTGACTGGTACGATTGTTCAGCACACTTTGTTTGGATTGGTGAACGTACTCGCCAGCTAGACCATGCCCATATTGAATTTTTTAAAGGTATTAAAAACCCAATTGGTGTTAAAGTTGGACCAGGTATGGATCCAGACGAGCTTATCCGTTTAATCGATGCGCTTAACCCAGATAATATCCCAGGCCGATTAACGCTCATTACACGAATGGGGGCAGATGTATTGCCAGAGAAGCTACCAGCGCTGGTGCGTAAAGTACAGCAAGAGGGTCGCAAAGTTATTTGGAGTTCAGATCCAATGCATGGCAATACTGAAAAAGCCAGCTCAGGTTACAAAACGCGTAGCTTTGATAACATTATGCGTGAAATTAGTCAGTTCTTCGCTGTTCACAAAGCTGAAGGCTCATACGCAGGCGGTGTTCATTTAGAAATGACCGGCCAACATGTAACAGAGTGTACTGGCGGTGCATACGGTTTATCTGATGATGACCTTGCTCAGCGCTACAAAACACAATGTGACCCACGCTTAAATGCTGATCAAGTATTAGAGCTTGGCTTTTTAGTAGCTGATTTACTAAAAGATGCGCGTAAATAATACCCGCTCATAAATACCAAAAGCCGCTTTTATTTAGTAACACCACTCGTTTAAGAACGAGTGGTGTTTTTTCGTTTATATCTAACCGGATATTTTTGTGTCTTTGCCAGCACCGCTCGCGGATAAGCTTTTCGCTTTCTTTTTTCCGGTAATATTAGCCGTTTACCGTTTTCACGTAGTTCTTTTAGCTTTTTAGGGATTGTCCCTGGGCTTCGACCTGAACACCATAAAAACTCGTCTTGTATGAGGTATAATGCGTTAATAAAACTGATGCGTAATGGCTCAACTTTATGGGCTTTAGCCATCTCTGCCATTTCTAGTCTCACGATATTATATGATGTAAGAATACCCCAGAGCTCTTGATAAATACCTTCCTGTTTCAGGCTCCGTAATGCTGGTTTATTTGAGAGTTGATATTGCTTGAGCTCACCATAGCCTCGCTCTATTTCCCATCGTTGCCAATACACATCGAGTAGCGCTTTCAGCGGGTACTTTTCTGGACAGACGCATGAGGTGATGAACCCTTTTATTTCCCCTTTAGGTGTCGGAATTTGAATAAGCCTTGCTTGCCATGTATCACCTAGGTAAAGGGCTGACTTCTTAGCTTGTGGTGAAATAGGCATTGTTATTAAGTGGTCGTAATCGCTAAATGACTCCGTTATTTCATAGCGCATTTTGCTTTTGATGGGTGTAAGCCAATGATGATTTTCGCTAACACCTTGCCAGCTCGTAAATAGTTCAGCCGAAAAGAAACCTCTATCAAATAGCGTCAATGAATAGTCAGGTGCTGAGCCAACAAGCTGTTGAGCATAATGAATTTCACTTTGAGTAATGGGGCCAAACGCTGCATCGGATATTAAATGCGTTCTTGTCGACATCAAGGTCACAGCAAGTACTGAGGGGAAGTTTGTTGTCGATTTAGCATAGCCAAAGTGACGGTTACTCGGTGTATCTTGAGTTTTAAATTGTGTACCGTCAATGCTGAGCAGCTTTAAACCACACACGTCATCAAAAGTTTGCGACTGCTCCCACTGCGTTGCTGTATGTTTAAAAAGGTGTTTCATAGGCGCTGCGCCTAGCTTTTCTTTCCCTTTTATAATACTGCTCGTCGCCAATGGAGGAAGTTCTCCTTTAGCGTCAGGAAAAGCGAGCTCTAGTTTGTCACAGACTTCAGATATTGAGCGGTTTCTTAATAAACCAATCCCTAATACAAGCCAAGCAGCTTGCTCGGCGGGGAAACGTCGTTTACGCACAGAGGCTCTCCCTGTTTGAGTAACGGCTGCTTCAATCCACTCAAGGGGAATATGCTTAGTAAACGAATCAATATCACGATCTTGGCTAAACTCAGTAGTAAGGTGTAATTCTTTAATAAATTCAGACATAAAAATAGGCCACAACTTTTGTTGTAGCCTATTATGAAGCCTCTCAAAGATCGTTCAATTAACTTAAACGATCCGCATTACTATTATTTAGCGGCTTTTTTGTGTGTTGAGTGTAATTACATGCTTAAATCATATGTTAGTTTGTTAGTACTTACGACGCTCAAGACCCGTATCAGAAATAATTTTAGCTGAGATCTCTTCAACCGAATGGTGGGTAGAATTTAAATATGCGATTTTATGCTTTTTATAAAGCATTTCTACTTCGCGTACTTCAATACGACACTGCCTAATTGATGCATATTTTGAATTTGCCATACGCCTATCTCTGATTGCAGCCAACCTCTCAGGGTCTATAGTTAAACCAAACAATTTATGTTTATAAGGCACTAGGCACTTGGGTAACCCTTCGCTTTCTAAATCGTCTTCTGTAATTGGATAGTTAGCCGCTTTAATACCGTATTGTAGGGCTAAATAGAGGCTTGTAGGTGTTTTACCACTTCGACTAACGCCAACCAAAATAATATCAGCCTCAGCAAAATTTTTAATATTGCCGCCGTCATCATTCATTAAAGCATAGTTAACTGCATCAATTCTAAAGTCATAACTTTTTTCGTGTATTGAATGGGTTCTATGTACTTTGGGTACTGGGGCTACTTTTAATTCGCTTTCAATTTTTTCGCTATACGTTGTTAAAAAGTCATACGAGACAGCATCTGCAGAGCGAATAATTTCAGATAGTTTATGGTTCACAAAAGTAAAAAACACTAGAGGCTTCTCGCCTTGCTTTGACGATGTGGCGTTAATAAGCGCTTTGATTTCATGCGCTTTTTCTTCGGTTTCTACAAAAGGAATTGTTTTATGATTAAATTCGACAGGAAATAAAGATAAGGTCGCATGACCAAACACTTCAGATGTGATTGCCGTGCCATCTGAAATATAAAACGCAGTTCTCATAAAGCCTCTTTTTTATTACATTTAATTTTAAAATAAGTGTATCACGGTTTACGTGAGGACGTTTGCCAGTGTAGAATGGGGGCGACCTTTATGAAAGGTTTTCTTTCTTAACTCTCACAGTTAGTACTACAATTTGTTTTTTGGAGAAAGATCCGTGCAAGAATACGTTCTCTGGTATCAAGAGCTTGGTATGCAAGATGTTCCTCGAGTTGGTGGTAAAAATGCCTCACTTGGTGAAATGATTTCAAACTTAGCTAACGCAGGTGTGCAAGTCCCAGGTGGTTTTGCTACTACCTCAGACGCTTTTAACGAGTTTTTAGAACAATCAGGACTCAACGCAAAAATTCATGACATCTTAGATACACTCGATGTTGATGATGTAAACACGCTCGCCAAAGTCGGCGCCGATATCCGCCAGTGGATTATCGATACCCCATTCCAACCTAGTCTCGATAAAGCAATCCGCGATGCATACAGCCAGCTACATGGCGACACAACTGCAGATGTTTCATTCGCTGTTCGTTCATCAGCAACCGCTGAAGATATGCCAGATGCCTCTTTTGCAGGCCAACAAGAAACGTTTTTAAACGTTGTTGGTATTGATTCTGTAATGACAGCCATCAAACACGTATTTGCTTCATTATTTAACGACCGTGCAATTTCTTATCGTGTTCACCAAGGCTACGATCACCGTGGTGTTGCCTTATCAGCAGGTATTCAACGCATGGTTCGCTCAGATAAATCAGCATCAGGCGTTATGTTTAGTATTGATACTGAATCTGGTTTTGAAGATGTTGTATTTATTACATCAAGCTATGGTTTGGGTGAAATGGTTGTACAGGGTGCGGTAAACCCTGATGAATTTTATGTTCACAAACCAACGCTGCTTAAAAACAAGCCATCAGTAGTTCGTCGTAATATTGGCTCTAAAGCCATTCAAATGATTTACTCTCAAGACAAAGCTCACGGCAAACAAGTAGAAATTGTTGATGTAGATCCAGCACTTTCAAACAAATTCTCGATTACAGATGAAGAAGTGCAAAACCTTGCCAAACAAGCTGTAATCATTGAAAAACATTACGGCCGTCCAATGGACATTGAATGGGCAAAAGATGGTAACGATGGCAAACTATATATAGTTCAGGCGCGTCCAGAAACAGTTCGTTCAAACGAAGACACTAACGTAATGGAACGCTTCCAACTTAATGGCAGCAGCAATGTTGTTGTTGAAGGCCGTGCAATTGGTCACAAAATAGGTACCGGTGTTGTGCGCGTACTTGATTCAATCAAAGAGATGGACCAAGTACAAGTAGGTGACATTTTAGTTACCGATATGACCGACCCAGATTGGGAACCTATCATGAAACGTGCAGCAGCGATTGTTACAAATCGTGGTGGCCGTACTTGCCATGCTGCAATCATTGCCCGTGAGTTAGGTATTCCAGCCGTTGTTGGTTGTGGTAATGCCACAGATTTAATTAAAGCAGGGCAAGAAGTTACGGTATCATGTGCCGAAGGCGATACAGGTTTCATCTACGAAGGTATTTTAGACTTTGAAGTTTTAACTTCACGTGTAGACGAAATGCCTGAACTTCCAATGAAAGTAATGATGAACGTAGGTAACCCAGATCGCGCATTCGATTTTGCACGTTTACCACATTCCGGTGTTGGCCTTGCCCGCGTTGAGTTTATCATCAACCGTATGATTGGTGTTCACCCTAAAGCATTATTAAATTTTGATGCACAAACTGATGCATTAAAAGCAGAAATCACTGACATGATTGCCGGTTACGAATCACCAGTTGAATTCTATATTGGCAAACTTGTTGAAGGTATTTCTACCCTAGGTTGTGCGTTTGCTCCAGAGCGTGTAATTGTTCGTATGTCTGATTTTAAATCAAACGAATACGCTAACTTGGTGGGCGGCCAGCAATACGAGCCAGAAGAAGAAAACCCAATGATTGGTTTCCGTGGCGCTGCGCGTTATATCTCTGAAGATTTCCGTGATTGTTTTGCCCTTGAGTGTGAAGCAATAAAACGTGTTAGAAATACCATGGATATGACTAACATTGAAATCATGATCCCATTCGTACGTACCCTTGAAGAAGGTAAACGTGTGATTGAATTACTTGAAGAGCAGGGCCTTAAACGTGGTGAAAATGGTCTTAAAGTAATTATGATGTGTGAGCTTCCGTCAAATGCATTAATGGCTGAAGAATTTTTAGAATACTTCGATGGTTTCTCTATTGGCTCTAATGATTTAACTCAGTTAACGCTTGGTCTTGACCGTGATTCAGGTTTAATTGCGCACTTATTTGATGAGCGGGACCCTGCAATCAAAAAGCTTCTTTCGATGGCTATTAAAACAGCAAAAGAAAAAGGTAAGTACGTAGGTATTTGTGGTCAAGGTCCTTCAGATCATGAAGATTTTGCTGCATGGTTAGTAGAGCAGGGCATTGATTCTGTCTCGCTTAACCCAGATACAGTACTAGAAACATGGTTATATTTAGCAGACAAACTTGCTAAATAAATTACCTTGTTAAAAAATGCCAGCATCTGCTGGCATTTTTTATGGCTTATAAAATGTGTGTTTTACTAATTTTTTATCTAATATAAGCACATGATCGAGTAAGTGCTTTTTGACACCACGCTAAATAACCCCTCGCTTTTGGGTAATACATATAAAAGCACAGTAAACCTGCAATAAAAAATATTAACGAAGGCCCTGGTACTACGGCAAATAGTAGTCCTAATAAAATAAACAGTGTCACGCTGATCTGTATAAGTGGTTTTTTCATATAAACCTCATAGTAGGCGTTTAACTTGATTATAATTACAGCTGCTCAAATTTCGATAAAAAGAGTGTTAAAAACTGTAAAATCTTCAATTTCTATTAGCCATCACCATGATATAATTACACAAATGCATTAAATAGCGCCGCCATGATAGCAACGATCACACAACAAGATGCCGCGACCGAGCTGGTTGCAAATTACTTAAATACCATAAAAAATCAAGGGTTTACTGGAGATACAGACGCCAGTTATGCAACCAGACTGACTGCATCAACCGATAACAGTATTTACCAGCAGCTTCCGCAAGGTGTTATTTTTCCAAAAAGCGAAAAAGACATACAAATTGCCTTACAAACGGCATCTCATGACCCGTTTTTGTCGTTAACTTTTGGTCCTCGCGGTGGCGGCACAGGCACAAACGGACAGTCTTTAACCCCAGGTATTGTGGTTGATTTATCACGTTACATGCGTGAAATCCTCGAAATAAATGTAGAAGAGGGTTGGGTACGAGTTCAAACGGGCGTGATAAAAGATCAACTTAACGACTTTTTAAAACCGTATGGATTTTTCTTTTCACCCGATTTATCTACTAGTAACCGCGCCACTATTGGCGGAATGATCAGTACAGATGCATCTGGCCAAGGGTCATTAGTTTATGGCAAAACCAGCGACCATGTTTTAGGGTTAACCACGTATTTAGTCGACGGCACAGCAATGTCTACCAGCCCAATAGATATAGAAAAAGCAAAAATAATTGCCGATCAAGACACATTAATTGGGCAAATATACAAAACAGTTTTAGATATTTCAATTAATGAACGCGACGCTATATTAGCCAAATTCCCACGATTAAATCGCTTCTTAACTGGGTATGATTTAGAACATGTGCTAAGTGAAGACTTACAAACTTTTGACATGAGTCGACTAATTACAGGCTCTGAAGGCTCATTAGGTATAGTCACTGAAGCAAAATTAAACCTAACACCCATTGCTGAATTTAAAACACTCATCAATATAAAATATGACAGTTTTGATTCTGCACTTCGCCATTCACCATTTCTGGTTGATGCCCGAGCTACCTCAGTTGAAACCGTTGACAGCAAAGTTTTGAATCTTGCGCGCGAAGACATTATTTGGCATTCAGTATCGAACTTAATAACCGATGTACCAAATAAAGATATGCAAGGACTCAACATGGTTGAGTTTAATGCAGTATCACCACAAGACATAAAAGACAAAGTAGACACTTTATGTAAATTATTAGATGAGTGCGTTGAAAACCAAACTAATGGGGTTATTGGCTATCAGTTAACCAGCGATAAAAGCGATATACTAAAAATTTATGCAATGCGTAAAAAATCAGTGGGTTTACTCGGTAATGTAAAAGGAAGCCAAAAACCCCTCGCGTTTGCCGAGGATACTGCCGTACCGCCTGAAAATTTAGCCGATTACATTGTTGAATTTAGAGCGCTACTTGATAGCCATAATTTACAATATGGTATGTTTGGCCATGTTGATGCCGGTGTATTACATGTTAGACCCGCGCTTGATATGTGCGATCCAGAACAAGAAAAATTACTACGCACAATCTCAGATGAGGTAGTAAAACTCACCGCTAAATACGGTGGATTAATGTGGGGCGAGCATGGTAAAGGCTACCGAAGTGAATACGGCCCTGAATTTTTTGGTGAGCATTTATTTACTCAATTACGCAAAATAAAATCTGTGTTTGACCCAAACAACAAAATAAACCCCGGTAAAATATGTACACCTATTGAAAGTAAAGACTCACTTGTGAGTGTAGATGGGCAGAAACGTTCTTACTTCGATAAGCAAATTTCAATCGATGTTAAAACCAGTTTTAATAATGCAATGACCTGTAATGGTAACGGCTTGTGTTTTAATTATGATGAAAACTCGCCAATGTGCCCATCTTATAAAGTGACCGGCGATCGCCGTAATTCACCTAAAGGTCGCGCGGGTTTAATGCGTGAATGGTTACGACTTCAAGAGTCAAAAGATGTTAATTTGCTTGAAGTAGAAAAAGAACTTAACAAAGGCGAAGTTATCACCTGGTGGGAGCGTTTTGTTCATAGCCGTAACAAAAACAAAGGCGTTTACGATTTTTCTCACGAAGTAAAAGCATCAATGGACGAATGTTTAGCATGTAAAGCGTGTACTACCGCTTGCCCAATAAAGGTAGATGTACCAACATTTCGATCTCGTTTTTTAAATTATTACCATAGTTATTATGCGCGCCCACTCAAAGATTATTTAGTGGGTAATATCGAAAATAGCGCACCGTTAATGGCAAAGTTTGCTCGGATTATTAACCCAATTGTAAAAACATCATTGGTTAGTAGCATCATTAAAAAAACGGTCGGTTATGTTGATACCCCGCAGCTAAGTATTCCGGCACTCGGTAAACGTGTAAACAAAGCGCAAAAATTCGATTTAGATATACTTAAAAAGTTAAGCGCCAATGAGCAAAATGAGTATGTACTCATTGTTCAAGACCCATTCACCAGCTTTTACGAAGCTGAATTGGTTGAGAGCTTTATTACACTGATCACACAGCTTGGAAAAAAACCCATGTTGTTACCATTTAAACCCAATGGTAAGCCCCAACATGTAAAAGGTTTTTTACATGAGTTTAAAGTGACAGCTAAAAATGCTGCAGAATTTCTAAATCAACTTAACGAAATCAATGCGCCATTAGTAGGTTTAGATGCTTCTTTAGTGATGTGTTATCGCGATGAATATAATACAATTTTAGAAAATAACCGTGGTGATTTTCATGTGCTACTTGCCCATGAATGGCTAGAAACACAATCGTTTAAACAGTTAACGGCTAAACAAAATTTAAATACTGAATTTACATTATTGAGCCACTGCACTGAAACAACCGCTTTACCAAGAGCGGCAAGTGTTTGGAAAACTATTTTTGATGAACTTGGTTTAACATTAAACACTACAAATACGGGTTGTTGTGGAATGGCAGGTACGTATGGCCACGAAGCACAAAACCAAGATAACTCTCGATCGCTTTACGAAATGAGTTGGAAACCTATTGTTGATAAAAATAAACCTGAGCAACTTTTATCAACGGGATTCTCATGTCGTAGCCAAGTTAAACGTTTTGAAAAGTTTAAACCCAAGCATCCAATAGAGTTACTGGCAAATGTACTTAGTTAATAATTTAACTAAGTAAACTGAAAAATAAAAAGGCGCAACTTATTATTAAGTTACGCCTTTTTGTTTTTGTTTATATTTATTTAGTTTTTTTAGAAAAACTGTCTGCAATGGGTTTTGTACTAATACCGTGAATAAATACACTAAATAAAATTGTTGTCATGGCAATGGTCGCAATTTGAAATTTATTTTCTATTTGTGTGTCTATTACCATTAAGGTAAAAACAATTGAGGCCAATCCTCTTGGTCCAAACCAAGCAAATGTAAAACGCTCTTTAATTGTTAGTGCTGTAAATTGCAATGACAGCATAACCGGTATTATTCTAATTAAAGTCGTACTTAATAATGCATACGTTATTATTGCTAAATTTAATTTAGGTAAAACTAAATAAGCACATACAAATCCAAACAAACACCAGATCATTAAAGAAGTAAAGTCAGCTATATGCTCTGAGTCTTCAATCAGCTCTTTGTTTATTTTAGTACTCGCGTATTTATCAAATAATAAACCCGCAACAAACACCGCAATAAATCCACTGCCATGAAAATATTGCGTAATCGAAAACACCGCCATAGCAAAACCTAATAATAAAAAAGGACTCGTGTTTTGCGCAAAGTAATGACGCTTCATTGCAAAGTTTAAACACGGAATAAAAACAGCAATACTTGTAAAGGCTATTAATAAGGCTAAACCAAGTTCTCTGCCAAACACACTTAACGCTTGCGTTGCTGTAATTGCAGATTCAGGATTTTTTGCCAGTAATATAAAGATTAAAAAAATAGGAACACATAAACCATCATTCAAACCACTTTCGGTATTTATTCCTTCACGAATTTTTTCAGGTACTTTTGTATTGCTTAATAATCCCTTACTTAAAGCCGCATCGGTTGGGGTTAATATAATTGCGATAATTGCTGCTTGAATTAATGAAAGCTCAGCAAATAAAAATAACGCGGTAGCAACCCCGAGTAATAGAGTTAATGGTAAGGCAACAAATAAAAGTAAAC
This sequence comes from Pseudoalteromonas sp. SCSIO 43095, assembly GCF_023650455.1. Classification (NCBI taxonomy): domain Bacteria; kingdom Pseudomonadati; phylum Pseudomonadota; class Gammaproteobacteria; order Alteromonadales; family Pseudoalteromonadaceae; genus Pseudoalteromonas; species Pseudoalteromonas sp. SCSIO 43095. The sequence continues at coordinate 132,047 of NZ_CP087996.1, read as the reverse complement.
TTGGATATTGAAAACTATGCCTTAATACTCCTAATTTTGACTTTGCTGCATCGGTAAATAAAAAGATACTGAGCGTTAATTCTATAAAGGGTAGTAAATACCGTAAGCCATTTTTAAAATTTTCACTTTCGTTCGGAGCTATCAATGCTAGCAGTATCCCCCCTATAACAAAAAACATCGGCCCGGTAATTTCTGTTTTTTCTAATTGGCGTAGTGTTATAGAATAAATTAAAAATAATGCACCAATAAAAGCAATAACTAAGTATTCCATTAAATTTTCCTTTTTATTCCAGATTTTGCCCGTTCTTTAATATTTGTTTGAATATAAATTTGATCGGTTGTAGCAATTTTTGCGTGGCCTAAATCTTCAGATAAATGTTTCAAAGGGCGAGTTTGTGCGTCATGCGTTGCCCCCGTATGGCGTAACCAATGCGCAGTGGCCGCTTCTAATTGTTCCGCGTCATCTTTAAATCCATCATCAAGTAAAGATTGTTGCGCAATATCGAAACTTTGTTGTACTAATCTGCGAATTTGTCTTACGGTCATACCACCTTGGCCACGAATTTTATGAACTAACGGGTCGGATTCGTCAACCCGGGGCAGGGCAGGTAAACCACGGTATAACCGATAACGTTTTAAATACTCAAGAAAATCATCACTTAAAGTTACATCTCGTAATTTATTACCCTTACCCATTATTCGTAAAAACCAAAAGCCATCATTATCTTGCCAAAAATGAGACATAACAGGTGACCATTGTGGTCGCTCTGATAATTCTGAAATACGAAGGTAGAGTCCTTTTAAACAGGCGAGGGTAAATAAGTTTCTTTCATACTCTGGTTTTTTTTCGCATATATCTCGGGTAACGCCAAATACATATTCCCATTGAATATCACTTAATGTATCGGGGATTTGTATTTGCGATTGCACAACCAAGTAGGGACTATTTTTTTTAACAACAGGTACAAAGTTAGCAAAGGTTTTTTCTTCTAAAATAGCGAATTTATAAAATACATTGAGGGCAGTAAACATGGCCGATAATGTTTGCTGACTCGCAATAGATTCTTTTAACATGAAAGGGCGCCAATTTTGATTTAACCGACGAATTCCTTGCTCATCTTTATAACGCCATTGAACAGATGTAGATGCCCATTTTTTATCCGGTTCAACCATAAAATCAATATAGGCTTCAATATCTTCACGCTTAAGTTCAAATACAGATTTTTCAGCTATAAGCCATGACCATAAATAAAACCGTTCCAACTCATTACGAAAACGGCTATAGGTTGCCTCAGATTTTCGGCCATAAACATATAAAAACTGGTATAAAAAATTAAGATCAGCCTTTGATTCAGTTACAGTCAAGCTGACTTGCTGTATAAAAGAGGCTAGTTCTGGATATTCTGATGAGAGTGTATTATCTTCAAGATGAGCTATTTGATAACGTAGTTGTTTAAATGTATCGACCAGAGCAACAAGCATAATAGTAAAATATATAAGAAAATAATAGACTTATAGGTTAACCTTAAAGTCCGATACTGTCTAGTATTGGACATAGTAAAAGTGTATTTATTTAAACATTGTTGTGTTTTGGTATGAATCTTATCAAGGAAAGTTTTATGAAAAAATTTATAGTGTTAGGCCTACTTACAATAAGTGTATTACTAACAGGTTGTGCTACTACAGGCAGTGCTTCCCCTGGAGAAAAACGTGCTTTAGTACAAAGTATGAAATCGAATACACTAACTGCTCTATACGAAAAAAAACCAGATGTTAAAACCCAAATCGCCAACTCTGCCGGATATGCTGTTTTTGATAATGCCAATGTAAATGTTATTTTAGCCAGTTTTGGTGGTGGGTACGGTGTAGTAAAAAATAACCTAACCGGAAAATCTACCTATATGAATATGGGTGAAGCTGGTTTAGGCTTAGGTTTAGGTGTTAAAGATTTCAATATTGTGATGGTTTTTCACGATCAAGCAGCGTTAAATAGATTTATTAAACATGGTTGGGCGTTTGGTGGTAATGCCGATGCTGCTGCAAAATACCAAGATAAAGGTGGCGCTTTAGTTGCCGAAGCTATTGCTGACCAAGTAACTGTTTACTCTTTAACCGAAAGCGGCCTTGCACTGCAAGCCGTTTTAAAAGGTACTAAATTTTGGGTAGATTCTGAACTAAATTAACACTTAATGACTCTCCTAAAAGCGGGCTAGTTTGTATAATTACGCTCGCTTTCTTATTTATCATTTAATTTAACATAACCTAAATTATAGGTTGTTAAATAACTAGATATATAAAGCATACCATTTTTTAATTTCCTTTTATGGACTATCATCAACCCTTACTCAATTACGATCCATTTCAATATTATACTTCTTTGTTAAAATTGAGGTTTCTATCCACGCACATGTTAATTGAATTAAGATTTTTAAATCTTTAAGGTCGTGGTTTCCCATTTTCTAATATAATGAGTTTCATCATTACCAAGCCATACAGCTCTATTTGCACAATTTTTTAGATTTTCATCTGTTACATAGTTATTTATAACACGACTTAATTGATTTGATTTGATATCTTCCTCCTTTTCAGGTTTTATACTAATGCAATAGTCTTTAATTAAATATTCAAGTGCTTTTCTATAACCAATACCAGCTAATTCATCTAATTGTCTTGATTCAGCTTCACTTGCTTGAGTAAATATTTTTTCAAATGATTCTGAGATATTTATTATTTCCTGAGGAATATTAGGAACATTGAAAGTCTCTGGTATTGATTTTTCAAATTTGAAATTATGATTGTATATACTACGAGTTTTACTATAACGACTAATATATAATCGTGCGCAGTTAAGGTTCATACATTCCATAGCAAGCTCTAACTTCGTTTTGCTATTTTCAACATCGCCAGTTAGTTTTGCAAAAATATTAACCGGTAATTGTGCTTGATTACAAATAGGACATATATCTGGAGCCTTATCTATGTCAACCGTGATACCGTTATCTAGCTTTAACCTTTTATGCATTATATTTCTCCTTTTTCAAATTACTATCAAATGCTTCAGCCAATTTTTCAGTTTCACTAAAAACGGTATTCCAATATTTAATACGTGTGTCTGCATCAAGATCAGTAAAGTCGTTTCTGTCTGGGATTTTTCCGTAAGGTAAGCCGGCTATAAATTCTTTTGATGGGGAGATCATCACCACGTTATCGTAATTTTGTGGCGCCACTTTACGTTTTAAATTTTTATCAAACCACCCTGCTTTTGGATCTGAATTAAAATGCGGATACAAAATTAAGCCTGGGTTATTAATTTTTAAATCAAAGTGGTAATCAATAATGCCGCCATCGCGGTAAATTCCTGGTGGCGAACCGGCAATATTTTTTATGCCTTGCATTACTAGTGGTATAGAGCCCGATGCTAATAAGGCATCTTTTAAATTTGTTTGGCTAAGTGGTATGTTTTGCGTTTTAAAATTATAACTGTCGGTTATTGATAAATTGCTGTTTGGCGCACCAAAAATAAATCGCTCGTACTGCGAGCCTAATAATTTTCGGTTAACCCGATTAAGCATGTAACTTTTTGATAAACCTAAAAGTTGAATTAATTTATTTTCACTAGCAATAAAGCCATTCGATTTTGCCACTATAAAATGCGCTTTAAAAATAGGATTATTTAAAATTTCGGTTACGCCGTGCTCCCCAAATACATCATCTAATAATGAGCGAGCTTTTAGTGTAATTTCAGCGGGTGTTGGTTTATTACTAGAATACCGCGTTTGCGAATACGATTTTGCTAAACGCTCAATGGCAGCAACAGGCTCGTTTTGTGCAAAACACGCAGAACGAAAAGCCCCTGCCGATGATCCAATTAAATTAAGCGGTTGAGTACGGTGTTTAAAAAATTCGCCAAATATATATTTATCTAAACCAAATAAGGTAAACCATTTAGGGCCACCACTTGCCCCTAAAAACGAGGTAAAAAGCTCAGGTTTAAACCCTTGTTCGTTTATTATTTTTGCTGCAGTTTTACCTGCATAAATGTCGATCATCTAAAAATATTACCTGTAGAGTCGCAGCTTAATGTTGTTAACGCTAAACTTAAAAGTGAATACTTATGCAATATAAAACTTTTAAACTTTAATTTTAATCCCAAATTCCGTCTTCACATTCGCCCTGCACTTTTACGTTTTTTACCTTAAACTCTGGCTCTATGCCTTTGTCTCTTTGTGTGTGGTAGTCGTTAGTAACAGACAAAATAGTTGGCGTGAGCAATATAATAGCGATTACGTTAACCACTGTCATTAACCCTAATGCAATATCGGCTAAGTCCCAGACTTCTTTTAATGATGCCGATGCGCCCCAAAGCATCATTGATAAATAAAGTAATGTATAAATTGTGCGCCCTACTTTGTTGTCGAGCTTAAATAAATGCAGGTTACTTTCGGCGTAAGCGTAGTTGGCCACCACCGAGGTAAAAGCAAATAAGGTAATGGCTGCCGCAACAAAATATACGCCGCCTTGTGCTAAGTGTGCGGTCATGGCGCTTTGCGTTAAACGTATGCCTTCCATTTCGCCGCTAATATCTATATCTGCTAATAAAATAACAACGGCTGTACAGCTACAAAGTACAATGGTGTCAAAAAATACACCAAGCATTTGTATATAGCCTTGTGTTACTGGGTGATTAGGAATCGGGCTTGCGCTTGCTGCAGCATGGGGCACACTCCCCGCGCCGGCTTCGTTAGAGTATAAACCACGTTGAATACCATTTTTAATGGCTGCGCCCATTGCACCTGCGCCGGCTTCTTGCAGGCCAAACGCTGATAAAAACACATCTTTGAGCATGGCAGGTACTTGCGGTAAATTTATAAGCGTTATAATTACGGCGGCGGCAACAAATAATATGCCCATTAATGGCACTACACGTTCAGCAAAGCGAGCTATTGCTTTAAAGCCGCCAAGTATAATTGAGCCTGCTAATACAGTAATAACTAAACCAGAGTAAAAGGTAGGTACTTCAAATGCATAGTTAAGTGCGTCTGTAATGGTGTTGGTTTGCATGGCGCTAAAGGTAAAGCCGTAACCTAAAAATAAACACGCGGCAAACACAATGGCAAAGGCACGGCTGCCTAAACCTTGCTGAATATAATATGCGGGGCCGCCTCTAAACTCGCCACTACTATCGCGTACTTTATACACCTGTCCTAATACACTTTCGGCAAAGCCGGTTGCCATGCCAAGTATGGCAATAACCCACATCCAAAATATGGCGCCGCTTCCGCCTAGTGATATGGCAACGGCTACCCCAGCTAAATTACCTGTACCTACTCGTGCACATAGCCCGGTACATAATGCCTGAAATGATGAAATGTCGTTTTTTTTACACTTGCTACTGCCTTTTAAAAGGCTAAACATGTGTTTAAATTTTATTAGTTGAATTGCTTTTAACCGTACCGAAAACCATATACCTGCAAACAGTAGTATGTAAATCAGTATTTGACCGTCTCCCCATAGTAGGCCATTTACACTTTTTACAACGGTATCGAACATGGGCTAATCCTTTTATATTTATTATGTTTTTACTCAAACTTTTTAGAGTGTGAGGCATTTTATTATGCATGTTAGCCATAGATTAAGGCAGCTTAGCTGCCTTAAATATGTAGACTTAGTGGTAGGTTATTTACTTTTCAGGTGTATGCCAGCAATCATGCATCTAACCGAACCTCCCGCCGACTCTATGGTTGGTATAGGTAACGAAACAAGTTTAGCTGTTTGTTGTATTGCTGCTTTTTGTTCGGTTGTAAGTGCATTAAACGCCGTTTGTGAGAGTGCTAAAATACGGCCATTTGTACCTTGTAGCTCTATTGCGTTGCCGCAAAAGCTATTTATTTGCTCATTTGTTAAGTTGATAACTTCTAAATGGCTTTGTAAAAAATGGCTAGTTAATTGTTTATGCTGACTTATTGGCACCATATCTAGGCTGATCATGGCAAACTCTGTTGCTACACACATTAATACATTAGTATGATAAATCGCAGTGCCTTGTTCGTCATAAGCATTAAATACAACAGGTTTGAGCTTAAGTTTTTCACACACTGTATCTACCACAGTTTTTGTAGTGCGCTTAGATTCTACTGCATAAGCAAGCTTATGTGGGTGATCAATAACAAGCGACCCGGTGCCTTCTAAAAATGCATTTTCTTTCACTAAAAATGAATAATCAGTCAGAGATGACACTTTATAGTGATTAGTCAAAAAATCAATAATATCTTTTCGATATTCTAATCTTCTGTTTTCTGCATACATTGGATAAACAACTAGCTCACCACTTTGATGTGTTGAAAACCAGTTATTAGGAAACACTGAGTCCGGCGTGTGTGTATGCTCATCTTCAAATAAATGAACAGTGACGCCTTCGTTTTGTAATAATTTAACCGCATTAGTAACTTCGTCAAAAGCGAGCTGCCCCTGATTTTTTGAGTTACAGGTGCTTTGAAACGTGTTGTCTAACATAGTTTGTGGGTTAGATGTAAAGTGATGCGGTCGCACCATAACCACAGCGCTTGGTGCTTGCTTTATATAACTCATGCCACTTGCTCTTGCTTGGTTATGCTAGGTGTATCAGCCGTATTTAGTACCGAAAATAGATTACGGGGATCGGCTTGTTGTGTAATTAAATCAAGTAGTTCAAACTCACCAGCAGCCACCAGCGCGTCTTTAATATACACCAGCGCGGTAAAGTCTTCGCTTGCAAAACCTACCCCATCAAAAATAGTAAGCTCGTTGTTACTTGTACGCCCAGGTGCTTGTTTATTAATTACTTTATGAAACTCTGTTACGGCAAAGGTATCGCTCATTTGCTGTATTTCGCCCTCTATTCTGGTTTGCGGTTCGTACTCTACAAACACATTTGCGCGCGCTAATAATTGTGAATCAAGCTCTGTTTTACCAGGGCAATCGCCACCAATGGCATTTAAATGCACGCCCTGGGGGATCATATCGCTGGTTAAAATAGTGGCATTTTTTTTATCGGCTGTGCAGGTGGTAATAATGTGCGCGCCTTGCACGGCTTCTTCTGCGCTATTGCATAGAGTTACATTTAAGCCATAGTCAATTAAATTGTTGTAGGCTTTTTGTGAGGCATTTTTATCAATATCGTATAAGCGAATGTGAGTAATACCTAATACGGCTTTAAAAGCGAGTGCCTGAAACTCAGACTGTGCACCATTACCAATTAATGTCAGCGTTGTTGAATTTTTAGGTGCCAAGTATTTAGCCACCAATGCTGATGTAGCTGCGGTACGTAGTGCAGTCAGTAAACACATTTCACTGATCATAACCGGATAGCCACTATCAACATCCGATAAAATACCAAAGGCCGCGACGGTTTGAAGCTCCTTAAAGGTGTTTTTTGGGTGGCCATTTACATATTTACAGCTAAACATTTTGCCATCGCTTACGGGCATAAGCTCTATTACGCCATCAGGAGAGTGCGCTGCATAACGTGGTGATTTATCAAATTCGTGCCAGCGAGCAAAGTCTTGCTTTAATTTTTGGGTGAGCTCTAATAGCACATTTTCTATGCCTACTTTATTTATAAGTTTAGCCATTGCCTGTACGCTAACAAATGGAACACCTTGTTTTGGCTGTACGATAAAGTGACTCATGTATACCTCTGTAATAAAAATATGAACTAATTGAAATAAGTTTATCGACTACAGATGCCAGTTAAAATGCCAATATTTTATACAAATGATATTATTTTTTATCATTTTGCTATGCTTTAATGTGCAAATTTAGTAATTTGTATCGAAAAATAGCGAGACTTTTTATGACCCCTTATATTTACGACTCATTAGATAACGCGTTAATAGCTGAATTAAGAAAAGATGGCCGTGCTTCTATTTCTGCTTTAGCTGATGTTTTAAAAGTGTCGCGCGGGACGGTACAAAACCGCTTAGACCGTTTGGTTTCATCGGGTGCTATATTAGGCTTTACGGTGCGTGTACACGAACACATAGAAACCGAAGCGGTAAGAGCAATAATGATGGTGGAAGTGGTTGGTAAATCTACATCGCAGGTAATTAAAGCCATGCGCGGTATACCCGAGCTAACAAAGTTACATACCACCAATGGCGCTTGGGATTTAGTGGCTGAAATACAGGCGGCAAATTTAGGTGAGTTTGATGGCATACTCAGGCAAGTACGCGAAATAGAAGGCATTTTAAATAGCGAAACCAGTATATTATTATCATCTACTTAGGGTTTATTAACGCTATGTTTTACTAAAAGTATTTTAGGCAATACTCGGTTTATGTATTAGATATTGGAGTACGCAATGAATAAGCTTTCTATTCGGTATTATTCGCAAGATATAAAGCGCCACCAGCATAATTACCATCAACTCGTGTTACCCCTATACGGTGAAATACACATAACATTAAATAATGACTTTAAAACAACGGTTAGTACGGGTAGTTGTATCATTATAGAGAAAAACGTGGTGCATGCCTTTACGGCCGATGAATCCGCGCGTTTTATTGTGGCAGATTTAGACGCGCTACCTCAAAACCTTATTCATCTTTTATGCCCTAAAATCTCAATAGATAGCCGTTTATTAAGTTACTTACAATTTATAGAGCAGCAATTGCTTTTTGTTAACGACGACAAGCTTACTAGTTCAACCTTTGATTTATTTTACTTATTACTTTGTGAGCAAAGTAGCCACAGTAATATTGATAAGCGAATAGATAATGTAATAACCATTGTTAAGCAAAATTTAGCGTACCCCTACACGTTAAAAGAGCTGGCTGATATAGCCTGTTTAAGCGTTACGCAATTTAAAACTGTATTTAAAAAAAGTACCACTATGAGTGCACTGCAATATTTAACTATGTTGCGAATGCAGCAGGCTCGCGCCCTTTTAACCCATTCAGACTTACCGATTGCTTTAGTAGGCGAGCGCATTGGTTATAACGATGCCTCTGCGTTTAGCCGCCGGTTTAATTTATACTTTGGGCAGCCACCTAAAGCATTTGCAAAGCAGTAATGTAGATAATCTAAACACGAGATAATAAATCAAGCTTAAGCATAACTTAGGTTAAATTGCGTCATAACAAACAATAGCACCGTCTTTTTAGCACATTTTTAAAAGCCTCAACTGATACACTTAGTAAATAGTATTTACGGAGGGTAATTAATGGCAACATACATAGGTTTTTTAGCAATATTTTCGTGGGGGCTTTTAGCTTTACTGGGTAATTTATCCAAAGCACTCCCGGCTTTTCAGTTACTTTTTATGTGCTTTGCACTCTCTTTTATTATTTTATTAGTAAAACGTTTTGCTTCAAAACAGCCATTATTAACCCCTCCTAAGCTTTCTAAAAAACAACTTATAATAGGTGTTACTGGCTTATTTGGTTTTCACTTTTGTTATTTTATGGCTTTAAAATACGGCCCTTTAATTGAGGTAAGTTTAATAGTGTATCTTTGGCCATTATTACTGGGTGTATTTGTGGCTACCCCAGGGTCTAAATTTAAAGCAATATTGGGCGGATTATTGGGGTTTTTAGGTACGCTTAGTTTAATTACCGATGGCAGTGGATTATCTATCAATAGTGAGTATTACTTAGGGTATTTTTTTGCAGGTTGCTGCGCGGTACTGTGGTCTAGTTATTCTTATTTAATGTCGCAATTTGATAGCCATGTAGATGACATAGGCTGGCTTTCACTTATTGTGGCAGTGCTTGCCCTTTTTGCACATTTTTATTTTGAAACAACCGTTATTAGATTGTCTGTCTCACAATGGCTAGGTGCTATTTTATTGGGATTAGGCCCAGTGGGTGGTGCATTTTATTTATGGGATCATGGTTTAAAGTTCGGTAACCGATCGCTATTAGCCTCATTGAGTTTTTTAACGCCGGTGCTCTCTACCTTTATTTTAATACTCGCCTCGCAGGCTCCCTTTAGTTGGTCAGTATTTATAGCTTTAGTACTTATTTTATTAGGGGCGACGATTAGCAATAAAAAGCCATCGATAAGTTTAAAAAAAGCATAGTTTTAATTTTCCGAGGTATTTTACCAACGCTTAAACTTAAGTGGTAATTTAAGTTTAAGCGTTAATATACAGCTACGCTATGTAGCTGTGTTTATAATCATCTTGAGCTGGGTGATGGTTTTTTAAGTAGTTATGGCCTGCTGCTAAACCAAGTTTATAGTCAAATCGTAAGTCATCATTTGAGCTGCCTAATAACTTACTATAAAGCTTTTGATTTGCAAAAATTTGGATTATTTCTACATCTTTTGGTGGGTTAGCAATAAATGCTAACTCATCTTCGTAGGCTTGCTCATGTTGTAATAAGTAATCTATTGTTTTTGGGCAATAGCCAGATACTTCAACAAATGATTTTAATTTACTTATCCATGCTGATTGAGCCTGAAAAGCTTCATCAACGGTGCGTATAACCACAATTTTGCGTGCGCCACGATTATAGGCTTCGCGTACAGGAAGCGGTGCGGCAAGGCCACCGTCTAAGTAAAAATCAGACTCTGACTGTATCTCGGTTTTACCTAATTCATTTGCGGCTAATGCATTTAACCACGGCGTCAATTTTACACCTTGCTTATATAAAAATGGCAGTGCACTTGACGCTTTTAATAGTTCTCGCCATTGTTGGCCTTCCCCTGTTGGGGATAAAAAATAAGGTTTGCGATCACGGGCATTAGTTGCGGTAATTAATAGCTCACGGTCACCTAAACTGGCTTTTGCGGTTTTAAAATCAAGCGCTCTGTTCACTTCGGTAGTTTTATCAAAGTACCAATCTAGGTCAACAATATGTTTGCCCATTAGGCCGCGACCTAATTGAAAAAAACGTTTATGACGCGAAAGGCCTCTGATCAGGCGTTTAGCATAGCCTTTTTGACGTGCCAAATAGCTCGTTAAGTTTTGAGAGCCTGCAGATGTGCCAATAAACAAGTCAAATGGATCATACTCTTGCTCCAACCAAGCATCGAGTACACCCGCGGTAAATATCCCTCGTTGTCCGCCACCTTCTGCTATCAGCGCTACTTTTGGCTGCACTGAATCGTTGCATGAATGGGGTGTCGTACTGTTTTGAGATTTCACGCTTTACCTTCCTATTTATTTAGCTGAATTGTGTTGCATACCCTTATAATAATCGCTCAATATTCATAATTAAAATTGATTGTTTAAATCAGTTCTATTGAAAAAACAGAACAAGCTTTTTCATTGCCACTTTTTAAAATAATGTAAAATGGCCCCGACGTAATCAACTTTAATCTGTTTAATAGCATAACAAGCGTTGAGTGTACGCTTGCTTAACCAATTGCTTATCCGTGTTTTATTTGCATTAAAATTTCAAGCGCCTTATGGCGTTTTTCATTATCAAATAAGTCATTGGTGAATATAAGCTCATCGACCCCTAATTGATTTACGATCATTTCTAACTTGTGTTTAATACTGGCTGGCCCACCGGTAACACTTAACCCTAAAAAGCTCTCAACATGAGCGCGCTCTTGTTCGCTCCACAAACCTTCCATTGTTTCTACTGGAGGTTTTAACCACAACTCGTCGCCTCTAATTAACGATAACACTCGCTGCTTAGATGTAGTTGATAAGTACTGTGCTTCTTCATCTGTATCGGCAGCCACTAAAGGTAATGCCAACATGACATAAGGCTTAGCTAATACACTTGATGGTTTAAATTCTCGTTTATACAAGGCTACTGCATCATGCACAAAACGCGGTGCAAAGTGCCCCGCAAATACATAGGGTAATCCTTTTTGTGCAGCTAACTGCGCACTAAATAAACTTGAACCTAAAAGCCAAATGGGAACATTGGTGTTTTCACCAGGTATTGCTCGCACGCGCTTAGTTCCCTCATAAGGGCCCAATAATGTTTGTAACTCGCTCACTTCATTAGGAAAGTTTTCAGCACGGCTGATATCGTTATTTAATGCACGACTTGTCACAGGATCGCTACCTGGGGCGCGCCCTAACCCTAAATCAATTCGACCTGGGTATAAACTTTCTAAGGTGCCAAATTGCTCAGCAACAACTAAAGGAGCATGATTAGGTAACATAATTCCACCCGACCCTACGCGTATTTTTTTTGTGTGACCGGCTATGTGCCCCACCAAAATTGAAGTAGCCGCACAAACAATCCCAGGCATATTATGATGCTCGGCTAACCAAAAACGATTAAAACCGAGTTCCTCAGCTTTTTGCGCATAGGCTGTACTTTTATTTAAGGTGTCACTCACAGTGGCACCTTTAGGCATAGGCGCCAGTTCTAATAACGAAAAAGGAATGGTTGATAACAAAGTAGCACCTCCAAATTAAATAGCGATTTATGGCGCGTTAACCATAAATAATGAGTCTACGGTAAGAGATGGGGGGACATTACAGTCAATTCAAGGCGCCTTGCCTTTTAAAAGCTAAATAGCAATGTGACTGAACAACAATTAAGTTAGCTATTTTTAGCAGCAGCGTGTTGACGCTTTAGTTTATACGCCTCTGAATCAAGCCCTTTTTTCCAATAGCCCGATGCAACAATTTGACTGCGCGGTATATCTAATTCATCAGTTAATATGGTTTTTGCTTTACGGACTAATCCGGCTTCAAGTGCCATAAATACAATAGGTTGTTGCTCACTAAGTGGTAGCGATTTTAATGCGTTTATCATATCTGTATCGGGGTTATTTGTTATTAACCAAGTTATATCACGCGAGGAGTCTAAGCTAATCACATCATCTTTTGTTGGTGCATGAATAATCGCGTCAATTTTTGCGTTTATAGTCAATTGTTGCACGTAGCCTTTAATTGCATTAACCGAAGTTAAATCGCCAAGTAATAGGTAATATGAATGATCATAGTTATCCAACTTTTTAGGGCCTGGCCCTGCTATACCCACTTCATCGCCTACTTTTGCTTCTTTAGCCCAATTAGTGGCTGGGCCTTGGTGCATATTTATCACAAAGTCGAGGGTAAGTGCACCAGTGTGCTCATCAACATGCCTTATAGTGTATGAACGCATACACGTAGTTTTAATATTAAAGTCAACGCGGCCATTTTGTGGAATAAGCACCTTAACGTAGTTACCAATGTATTGCTCACTCAGGTCGTTAAACTCATATGAGCCGACAATAATGCGTTGTAAATGTGGGGTTATTTGCTTTGTGCTTAATACGGTTGCTTTGCGTACTTTTTTACCCATGTAAATTTACCTCACTAAAATGATGAATTGCACAACGCCCCATTGGTTGATAAAATCAACTATAGTGACTTAATTGACTTTGTCAACTATTATGGATTTATTATGAACTCTTCATTGGCCAATACATTATTTGCTTTAATGCAAAGTTATCGCGTTACCATACGCGAAGCCATTAATGCTGGTGAGCTTGGATTAAACGCGATGCATGTGCGTTGTCTGCATATTATTGCAGCGACACCTCAGTGCACTGCTAACGATATTGTGAATCAAACCCAACGCGACAAAGCCCAAATAGCACGATTAGTGAAAGAACTGCTCGCGCTAAACTTAATTCATAAAAATGCCAGTGAGCATGACAAGCGTTGTTTTATTCTGTCGTTTACCGCACAAGGGTGCACGCTTTACAACAAATTATTAAACGCTGAGCAGTATGTAAATGCGCAAATGTGTAAAAACTTAAACCCACAGCAAATCAATGACTTCTTAGATACAGCTCAGCAAATGATCAAAAATATGGATTGATCGCAGATCCATTACTTGGCATAACTTATATAAAACGAATATACTGTACACTTATACAGTATATTCGTTTTAGGTTGTGTTATGTTTGTTATTCCCATTTATATAGAGGCCGGTGTATGCGGATTTGAGTCACCTGCAGCACAATATACAGAGCTTGGCGTTTCACTTGATGAGTTATTAATAAAGCACCCTGATGCCACGTTTATTGGGATAGCGTCTGGGTGCTCTATGCAAGAAATTGGTATTTTTGAGGGCGACTTACTGTTGGTTGACCGGGCTGAAATACCAAAAGATGGCGATGTTATTGTGGCTAACTTAAATGGTTTATTTGTGTGTAAGCTGCTTGATAAGACCAATGCACGCTTGCTATCAGCCTCTTCTGCTTATAAGCCGGTGCAATTAACTGAGTCAGATGAGTTTCAGCTTGAAGGTGTGGTAACTCGCTCTATTAGGCTGCATCACCAAAGCCCTGAGTTACTTTCATGTATGCCTTAGTTGATGCCGTTGCTTTTTACGCCAGTGCTGAAAAGGTATTTGATCCCGCCATTCGCTCAAAGCCGGTAGTGGTGCTTACCAATAACGACGGCTGTGTGTGTGCGGTCTGCCCAATTGCGCGTAAGCTTAATATTCCTAAATTTGGCCCTTACTTTAAAGTTAAGCAGTTACTAGAACAAAACAATGTGGTTGTACGCTCTAGTAACTATGAACTGTACGCTAATTTAAGCGACCGGATGATGAGTGTAATTGGCCGCTTTTGTGACACCCAGCATGTTTACAGTATCGATGAATCGTTTTTACACTTTAATGGTTATCAACCTTTAATTAACGATTGGCAAGCATACGGGCAACTAATTAGGCGTACTGTATGGCGCGAAACCAAACTCCCTGTTGGGGTTGGCTTTGGCCCAACACCGACCTTAGCCAAAGCCGCTAACCATGCAGCTAAAAAACTAACTGGCTTTAATGGTGTTGCAGTGATTGACGATGAAGTAAGTCGCCGCACTATTTTACAACGAATGCAATGCCAAGATGTTTGGGGGGTGGGCAAACGTTTAGCTAAAAAGCTGGCTCTCATGGACATTCATACCGCGTGGCAACTGGCTGAGCAAAGCCCAAAAACTATTCGTCGCCAATTTAGTGTGGTGCTTGAGCGCACAATTAACGAGCTCAACGGCATTACCTGTTTAAACTGGGATGATGTACGCCAAGATAAACAAGCTATTTTTTCAACACGTAGTTTTGGTCAGCGACTTTGCGACCCCGATGCAGTTAAAACCGCCCTAATAAATCATGCTAGTGTAGTTGCACAAAAATTAAGAGCTCAACAGTCGCTAACTCATCGTATTTATATTTTTGCTGCCAGCTCATCACATGAACACGCCTTTTATAAAAAGTCAGTTATGTATCAATTTGATCCGCCCACTAACGATACCCGCGTTATGGCCAATGCGGTATCAAAGAGTTTTGAGCAAATATATCAACCGGGAATTCGATTTTATAAATGTGGTGTGGGCGCATTAGAGCTCAGCCCACAGCAGTTTCAACAACATCATTTATTTGATAAGCAAACCGATAACCCGCAGTTAATGAACTGTTTAGATGCTATTAATCATAGATACGGTAAAGGAATGCTTAGCGTGGCGAGCAGCCAATTAAATGATCATTGGCATATGAACAGGGCTTTTTTATCGCCGCAATACACGACTCGTTGGCGTGATATTCCAAAAATACAGTGTTAGTCGGCAACTTTAATAAATTCACATTCTACACTTGGATTGTCCAATGTGTATTTAAGCGTATTGCTGGTTAAAAAAGTAATGCTTTGTTTGATCGTTCCTTCATGGATAGGATTATCACAGCGGCTCATACGTAAGCTATTTTCTAGGCCATCTGTTTTATATTTTAGCGAGCTGGTAATAAAACAATAATTTGGTTTTTCAATGGTACGAGTACCATTGTGTAAGGAGTTAAACAAAATCTCTTTGCCTAAGCTAAAACCTTGCCCAGGATCTTCAGGGTTATTAAATTGTAATCGGCTATTAGTACATAACCCAGAATTACTGGAGGTCACTTCGTAATTACCCAGCTTAGTTTGTAACAGCGGAATAAAGCGAGTTTTATTACTTGGGCCTGCCACTGCATAACAGCTAAAAAGGCTTATGATAAGTAAAACCAGGGTGAAAAATTTCATTATAGGCTCTATCCTCGTGTATCAAATATGATCAAGCACTGTGACTATGCTTAGCTATTTCTAACTATAACAGAGATTTACTATAAAAGATGTGAAGTCGTTATACCATAAACACGTCTTTAAACTGTATTTAAAAATACGTAGCTCACAGCAAATACGATTACATTTTAAAACAGTTTAGTTAGTGAAATAAGAGGATGTGAATAATAGCGCAAGCTGGATCAAAATCTAAGCAACGTAAAATGCATTACCCCTAACCCAAAGTAATGCATTCATAGTCAAAAGTGGGCGATTACTGCCAATACTTAGCAAATAATTGCGGGTAATTTTGTTTTAAAAACTTAGGCTTGTCTTTAAAGCGCTTACCTTTAGGTTGCTCAAGCCCTGATGGGATAAACGGTAACTCATCGTCATTACGTTCTTCATATAACAAACCTGCAATTAGGTCATACTCATCTAAGTACGGGTAAGGTTGCTCGTTTAAAAAATAAAGTGGTGTGCACTGAGCTAGACTATCTGGGTTTTCTAGTGCGGCTTTAAATACCGCTTCCCCCCGAGAAATGAGCCAACAACGAAATTCAGAAAAACCATATTCATCATTACAACCAGCCATTACAAACGCCGCACCAAATAAATCCCAAGTATAACTTTGGCGCATACAAATACTAAACTGTTTATCAAATTCAATTAGCTGCTCGTCGGATAAATCACTCAATGCAGCCTTAAGGGATTGGCATACAGACTCAGGCTCTGCGGTTCTGTCATTTACCGTTACCAATCGCCAAAAATCAGTTAAGGTTAAATCGCTCATGCAATGATCTCTTTTACCCGACCTACTTGACCATCTTCTAACTGTACTTTAATACCGTGCGGATGATTAGGTGACTTAGTTAATAAACGCGACACTATACCATTGGTTAAAGTACCACTGCGTTGATCTTGTTTAAGCACAATATTAACCTCAGTGCCGGGTGTTATTTGTGAACGTGTTGGAACAGCCATATATAATCT
Organism: Pseudoalteromonas sp. SCSIO 43095; assembly: GCF_023650455.1. Lineage (NCBI taxonomy): Bacteria > Pseudomonadati > Pseudomonadota > Gammaproteobacteria > Alteromonadales > Pseudoalteromonadaceae > Pseudoalteromonas > Pseudoalteromonas sp. SCSIO 43095. The sequence continues at coordinate 115,088 of NZ_CP087996.1, read as the reverse complement.
CTTTTGCTATTTTTGGGGATTATAGCCTGCTTAATAAAATCACTCCATATTAAAGCTTTTAAAGGCTCTATAAATGCCTAATTCAAGCTAATGTGAAAAATAAACAAAACCCATCGTACACATTATGGCTGCTTAGAAAATGAAATGGCATTGGCTTTAATGTGTATGTTCAAGCTGGCTAACGCATTACAAATAAGCTGCTCAATGTAATCAAACTGATTTTTTTGTTTAGCCTGCTCTAGTGCAATATCATCAATAAAATAACAACTTACTTTAAACTTAGAAGGTAAATTGTTTAAGTCTGCTGAATGGGTAAGAAAGCTAAAGTCCTCCACAGTATCTTTTATTTGCTCACAAGCGAGCGTTAATTGCTGACGAATACGTTTATCTAGCTGCTTTTGGGTTTTGGTCATCGTTTATTGCTGCTCGCGAGCTTGTTGTTCTTTAAATTCTTTGTAACTGTCTTGCTGCTGTTTAACACACTCATGGTATTCCTTATCTGCCATGTAGCTGCATTCCCTCAACCGCGCTGATTGAATTTCATGGTAGCGGCTATCGCTGCTACATCCCGCTAACACTAATAATGCGGATAACGAAAATATATATTTTAACTTATTATTTAACATTCAAAATTCCTACTATTTTAACGGGAAAACTACTGATTTTCGTTATTTTTGCTGTATATTGCACTGGTTTTGTATTTATAACCGTTAAGGGCACGTTATGATGTTGTCGCAGTTACAAGAGCTGTTCCAGCGTATCGATAAAAGTAAACTATTTCAATCATTTGTTATTGCAGTTATTGTTGTTTCTGCATTGACCGTGGGCGCACATACTTATTCATTGCACCCAACCGCTGAACTCGTTCTACATTGGATGGATATAGGCATAACGGTGTTTTTCTTAATTGAACTGATTATTCGCTATATTGCCAGCAAAGGTATCAAGAACTTTTTTTCCAAAGGTTGGAACATTTTTGACTTCATTATCGTGATCGGAAGTTTATACCCCGCGGCAGGCTCTACTATTTTTATTGCTCGACTGCTGCGTATTTTCCGCGTGTTACGATTAGTCTCAATGATCCCAGAACTGCGCTTATTAGTAAATTCGCTAATAAAAGCAATACCTCAAATGGGCTACATAGCACTACTCATGTTCGTTATATTTTATATTTATGCCGCCACTGGCAGTATGTTGTTTGCTGATATAAATCCGGTACTTTGGGGCGATGTGTCTATTTCTATGCTCACCCTGTTTAGAATAGCCACCTTTGAAGATTGGACTGACGTCATGTACGAAACCATGGCCGTGTACAAATTAAGTTGGATTTTTTACCTAACCTTTATCTTTTTAACTGCATTTGTGTTTTTAAATATGATGGTTGGCGCTATTTTAGAAGTGATGAGTGAAGAGCATCGCAATGCACGAGAAGAGCAAGCCGATATAGACTCACTCCCTGCAACCCAAGGCCAAGTAAACGAATTAAAAGCACAACTAGCAGAATTAAAAGAGCTACTTAAAAATAGGTAGCAGGGATAAAAAGGGCATGCATTTGCTTGCCCTTACACTTTAAATTTACCCACCAACCCCGTTAAAATTGACGAAAGGCGATTCATTTCGTTGCCGTTTTCACTGGTGCTCACGGCAATATCACTCACCTCATCAGCCGCATTTTTAATTTCAGTAACATTGCGGTTTATATCTTCAGCTACATGTTGTTGCTCTTCAGCAGCGGTGGCTATTTGCGTATTTAAATCGCTAATATGAACGATAGATGCCGTGATCTCACTAAATTGTTGCTGCGCCGAATGCGCAAGCTCGACAGTTTTATTAGTGGTTTCTATACTGCGTTCCATGTCTTTAAATACCATAGATGACATAGTGCGCAATTTATCAAGCTGTGTTTGGGAAATAACTAAAGCAGCTATAATTAATAACCGCAAGGCAATTGCAGATGCAAAGGAGAGCTTTAATTTTTTGATATATTCATGAAGTTAACCTCTAAAAACACTCTTAAGAATATAGTGTGGCTAAAGGGGTTGAGCAAGAAATAATATGAGAATGTTTCGAAGAGGCAATAAAAAGGTTAGCAATTAGCTAACCCTTTAACTTGATGGGCTAGAAAATTACTCACCGTCTACAATAATTCGTAACATCCGGCGAAGTGGCTCCGCTGCACCCCATAAAAGCTGATCGCCCACGGTAAAGGCGCTAATGTATTTTGGCCCCATAGCGAGTTTACGAATACGGCCAACAGGAATACTCAGCGTGCCGGTTACTTTAACTGGAGTTAAGTCGGTACTGGTAATATCGCGCTGATTAGGAATAACTTTAACCCACTCATTGTGCGAGGCTAAAATTTCTTCTATTTTTTCTACGCTAATGTCTTCACGTAATTTAATGGTCATCGCTTGGCTATGACAACGCATTGCACCAATGCGTACACATAAACCATCAATAGGCACAGGTTGTTTAGATGAGCCTAAGATTTTGTTGGCTTCAACTTGCGCTTTCCACTCTTCTTTTGATTGACCGTTTGGCATAGGCACATCAATCCATGGGATTAAGCTACCCGCCAGTGGCACACCAAACTGGTCTTGTGGCAAATCGCTTGATGCCATTTTTTCGCTGACTATTTTATCAATTTCTAAAATAGCTGAACTTGGGTTATCTAGTTGCTGTGAAACACTTGCATGAATAGCCCCCATTTGAGCTATGAGTTCTTTCATATTGCGTGCACCGGCGCCCGATGCTGCTTGGTAGGTCATTGGGCTTACCCATTCGATTAGGTCTTGCTCAAATAAACCACCCAGCGCTAGTAGCATAAGTGAAACTGTGCAGTTACCACCTACAAAGGTTTTAACGCCTTGCTCTAGCCCTTGTTCAATGACATCTTTGTTAACGGGGTCAAGTACGATAATACTGTCGTCACTCATACGCAGTGCAGAGGCTGCATCTATCCAATAGCCATCCCAACCTGATTCACGTAATTTTGGATACACCGCATTGGTATAATCGCCACCCTGACAGGTAACAATAATGTCCATTTTTGCAAGCTCAGAAATATCGCTGGCATCTAAAAGCGGTTTAGCTGCACCCGCTAACTCAGGGCCAAGCTGACCTGCTTGTGAGGTGGTGAAAAAGGTGGTGTCGATATGTGCAAAATCATGTTGTTGTTCCATTCGCTCGAGTAACACCGAGCCTACCATGCCGCGCCATCCGACTAATCCTACTTTTTTCATTGTTTGTTCCACTGTTTGATTCATAAAAGGAGCCTATACATTAAAAATTAAAAATTCATTGCGTGAGATTTAATTTTTACAGCCTTAAGCTAACACCACCAGCACACTAAAACTAGTCAATAAACTGTAACTCAAATATTTTTCATACACATAAAAAAGCCCTGTACAAAATACAGGGCTAATAAGTAGTTAGGCGTTGTTATAAATCCTATCCTTGGGCTTTTACTTAAAACTCGTAGCTAAAGCTGACGCTCAGTTCTCTAGGCGTTTCTTGAGAACGAATTAGCACATCATTTTGTTCTACTTCAAAGTTTTGTCCCAACATATTTTTCACTTTAAGTGTTAATGTGGTATTAAACGTTGGGTAGTAACTATAAACCATGTCTAACGAGTTTAAAGGTTGTTCGTAAGCGTCATCAAAGTTGTTAACACCCGCAGCTAAAATACGGTCACCAAATACATTATAAATAACTGAAGCTTGATGCATGCCATCATGCGAATCGTAATTCAATTGTAAGTTGGCAACATACTTTGAGTGGCCAGTCATACGTCGCTTTAGATTCGTAAGATCGGCGCGCTGTTCTTCTGCAATTTCAACTTCTGAATCACTAACCGTTAAATTACCAGAAGTAAAAAAAGCACCTCCTAATAAATCACTGTGCAACTCCGTTAACCATTCAGCCTCAATACCGTAAACATAGGCTGTATCTGCATTGTCAAACTGAAGAGTAAAACGGCCGTCACTTTCTGTTAATAGTGCTTCGATTGGGTTATCAATATCTTTATAGAATGCGCCAACTGAGTAGTTATCACCATTGTCCATATAAAACTCGATACGTGCATCAAAGTTATCTAAGTAGCTAGATTCTAAGAATGGGTTACCAAGCGTTCGATAACCGGTTAGCGGATCTTGGAATTGAACAGGGCTTAGCTCTCGCAAATCAGGGCGTACAACCGTGCTGCCATAACCAAAACGAACTTGGTACGACTGCTGACTATAAGTCATAGATAATGAAGTAAAATACTCATCTTCCATCACACTTGCTTGTTTTATCGCATCAGCACTTAATTTATCTGCCAATAAAGCAGGATCAAATGCTGAGCGAGAAAAAGCAAGGGCAACTTGGCGGAAGTCCTCGTAACGCACACCACCACTTAAACGCCAATCTTGAGCAAAAGTGATATCAAAAGAGCCATAATAAGCATCAATCATTTGCGCTGCTAAGTAATCATCGGCTGTCGGTTCTTGAAACAATAACTCGACATCCGTTGAATCGATCACTGCATCATTTGCAAAGAAACTACCAATTGACAGCGCCTCTTCTTCACTTTGTGCTAAATCTAAAGACTGTGTTTGGCTAAAGCGATAGTTGAAAAAGTCTGTACGGTAATCACGCGTTTTTTCAACAAAATAGCCGCCGCCCGCAATTTCAACTTCGGCGTTATCAAAGTAAAAAACTTTGTTAACATTTACGCCCCAGTTTTCTACATCGTCTTCTAGCTCAACAAATCGATACAAGTAAGGGTTACCACCTAAACTACCATTATAAAAAGTACGTTGATATTCGCCATCGGCGTACTCATCACGCACCGTTACTTCAAGCTCGCCAGGTATACTCGTCGTCGCTGTTGAATCAGTATACTGCCAATCTACACCAACACCCTCAAGAAAACTCCACTCTAAATTATGCATTCCACGAAGTTGAAGTATTTCAAGTTCCCGTTCCTCAAAAGAGGTTAAGTGGCTTCGCTGTAATTGCCCAGCATCAATGCTTAATGACTTTGAAGGCTCTTGGTAAAGCGCAACAGCAGCTTCATCTTCAGTATCTCGTAGCATCATATAGGTGGCTGTTAAATCATGGCCGCCAATTTTATAACCTAAATTTACAGAGCTATTTAATTTTATATTATGCTTGGTTGATACTTCTTTCTCTGTAGCAGAGTAACAAGTAAAGTTATCTTTTGAACATTCAGATTCAGATGCGTCAACAGAAGAAAGTACAGCGCTAAACTTCTCTGCATTAGACCACTCATTTTCATAAGCAACTGACGCTAAGAAACCAAAAGAGCCATCTAAGCCAAATAAGTTATCAAATCGGTCACCATACACAGCTTTAATGCCTGCATCAGGGTTTAAGCTTTCTTTTTCTAAGCCAAAATCTCTTGGTAGTGCTTTTGATAAACTTTTATTTAAGTCTATTGCAGCTGCTTGACCAATATCCGCCCCCTGACGTCTTGACTCGACGTCTCTTATATTTCTATATGAGATATCAGACAAGCCATTGATATAGGTATTTAGCGCCGTTTTAACGGCTCCAGGTAATGCGCGTGTACCATCATCTTTACCTAACCAGTCATCACTGCCACCATTGTATGTATAGCCTTCATCGTTTGTATCTTTATAGCTAGCACCAATCTCAACTTTAAATAAAGTATCACTTGGAATGCTTTTCGTCCTGATATTAACGTCACCACCACCAAAAGCCGCAGGCATATTAGGCGAATAGGCTTTTTGAACAGCTAAAGATTCAATAATACTTGATGGGAAGATATCAAGTGGAATTACATTTCGGGTCAGATCTGGGCTTGGAACAACTGCGCCATTTAAACGCACGCTTGAGTAACGCTCGCCTAACCCGCGTACATAAATAAACTTATCGTTAACTAATGATAAGCCTGTAACACGACGAAGTGCTGAAGCGGCATCGCTATCACCTGTTCTAGATATTTGCTCTGAACTCATTATATCAGCGACAAATGCCTGGTTTTTACGTTCATCAATTACGGCACTAGCACTGCCTTTAAGGCGCGTACCTGTTGCAACAACTTCTTCTATCGCTTCTTCATTTATTATTTCTTGTGCCTGTTCAGCAAAAGAATTAAATGAAGAAAAAAGGGAGAGCAGAGATAACGTTATTAGATTAGTTTTAAACTGCTTTTGATGTTTCATATTTATATCCTCTAAACCTAAAATTCCCTTAAAAAAGGCGCAAGAGCGCCTTATAATTAGAGCCGGTCTAGATTAATTACTAGCGCGTTGTAAAGATGCGGCTACAAAATCAGCCCACTCACTTGATTCACCTTCTTTAAGTGCACCAATGTAGCCTGCGTTAGTAAAGAAAGAGTCAACTTCACTCATGTCTTTAGCCGTTGTAGATACCGCAGTACCTTGTGAATCAGTAATAGTTGCTGCTGTTGAAACACCATCAGCACCAAGTACATTTGCAAAATCAGCAAAACCAATCAGCTGGTTATTTTCGCCACCAGTAAACCAGGTATTTATATCAAAGCTTGCTAATGCGCCAGTTAAAGGAGTATTTACGTCTTCAAAATTCTTGCCACACGCAAATATTGAACTCATAAATGCGATATCACCGTTGTTTGCATTGGCATGCACACCAGCATCTCCTGATTTATCTTTTTCATTATATAAATCAAAACAGCCAGCACCATCTACAGATGATGAGTTTACAAACAACATATTAGCTAATTGCGCTTTACCCCATTCTTTCATTTCCATACCGGCACCAGTACGACGCCCTTCAGCACCTTGATCACCAGTAGTAACAACGGTTGCATTAGCAATAGTTGGGTTAGAAACAGTCGTTACTAAATCTTGTGCGTCTGCAGATAATGGATCTACTTTTGCGCCATCTGTTTCAAATCCATGATTTCCATATTCATTTGAACGTACAAGAATGTACTGTCCGTAACCTTTCCAACCCTCATCCCAGTCAATACCGTCATCACCAGTATCAGTAACAACAATATGTTTAAGATTAACGCTACCACCAAAGAGCTCTATACCATCATCAAAACCATTATGCACATGAACATAATCAATTGTTGTGCCTGAGCCAACAGCATTTAGTGTTAAACCATTTAGCTCATCACCTTCAACGCCAAATCCTGCATACTTAATAACAATATGCTTTAATATACCGCTACTATCTTGCGGGTCATTACCACCATAATACGAAACAATACCTTCAGCTGAGTGATTACACATGTCTTGTGCCGCAGCAGTCGCTGTACAACGAATAGAATGGCCACGTCCATTTACCTGAACACCACCCCAATCCCCAATTTGAGCGGTTGTTGAATCATCACCATCAACCTCTTTAATACTTGTGAAAATAATTGGCTTATCTACTTCACCAATTGCTTCAATATTTGCACCGCGTGCAATACGAATAAAACTCTCAGGCTTGGTAAACGCAATGGTAGCGCCTGCTTCAATAGACAATGTTGGGCCATTAACATCAATAGTAGCGCCTGTAGAAGTGTCTACATCGTCACCTATAAATAAAGCACCTTCAAATACATGGGCACCGCCATCGTCTAGCGCAGGGATAACAAAAGAGCTAGTAATTTCTTTTGCATTACTTGCAAATGCTTGGCTGTATAAACAGTTTACGCCTTCTGCTTCACCTGTAAATGTAGCTCCATCTAATGTGTATGTGGCGCAACTTATTGTATCGCCACCATTATCACCACCAGGGTTAGTCACTGAATTGTCTACACTATTATCAACTGTCGTAGGTGTAACGTTAATATCTCCACCACCACAACCAGCCAGTGTTATTGCTGTAGTCACTAAGCTGATTTTGAATAAGCCAGATAATTTCATTGTTCACTCCGTAAAAGTATTTAATTATTGTGTTAGCGCTTTAAGTAATAACTTAAGTCACTTTAAGGCACGATACTCATGCATTAAGGTCACTTGAGTTATCGAATACGAAGTACAATACGGGAGTGATATGACAATGAAGTTACACTTTAATAAACATAAAATGACAATGTTAATTAATTAAAAATCAATTGGTTGCTTTCAAAAGGCAAGTAAAAAAACCACACTAACCGAATGTTAGTGTGGTTTGAGTAGTGCAATTATGAAATGGTTTTTAGTGCGTCAATTAAGAGCTAATAATCACACTATAAAAATTAAAGCAGTGCTGTTTTTAATGTTTGCGCATGCACTTTTTCGCGTTTTACATATTTGATCCATTGCTGGGCTAAACGTTGCGATTTTTTGTGCTTTTCAGCTTGTTCAAACGCAAGAATAGACGCATCAAAATTTTGTAAATTGTATTGTGCCATTCCCAAAGCAACAAACGCATTTGATTCAAAATCAAGGCCGCCTTTATCCAGTGCCATTCGCGCTGCATCGGCAGCTTCGTCATACTGCTCTGTATTTACATACACTTCAGCCAAGCGCTGATCGTATTTACCATGCTCTGAGCGCTCTGCAGCTTTGGTAAAGTAACTAATCGACTTAGCATCTTCTTTAGCTTGTACCATGGCCTCGGCTACAAAGGCATAATTTTTAGCTGTTGGTTCAGCAATGCCCTGCTCTATTGCCTTACTCATTACACTGGCGGCTTTGTAAGCAAGCTGATTATATAAATATACCTGTGCAAGCTGTCTTAGGTCAGATTTAGAGGTTAAAAATCCTTGCTGGTAAGCCGCTTCTAAAACACTAAGCTGCTGTTTTTCTTGCCCAGTTTCGCCGTACATACCGGCTAATTGCACCCAATACTCAGGTTTGTTGTATAGCTTTACCATACGCTCAAGTACGCTGACTACTTTATCCGTTTGGTTAAGTGAGTAATACATAGCACGTTGCAGTACCAGCCAGTTTTCTTTTGGTACTTTGCCTTCGCTATCACTTAAGTTAATGGCTTGGGTAATGTAACTCAGGCCTTGCTCATAGTCTTTTAATTGATAGTAGGTTTGCGCTCTTAATAAATAATAGGCGTCGGTTTTAGGCTTAGTATTAATGGCATCCCATTTATCTAAAAATGCAATCGCCTTTTTATAGTCACTGTTAGCCATAGCAAGCTGAGCAAGGCTAAATGTCGTGCTCAAACGAAGCGTTTCTGGAATGCCATCTTCGCCAATCACTTTTTCAAATGAAGCAATCGCTTTTACAAGGTCGTTTTCATTGTAATAAATAAACCCGTAAAAGTTATGCATCATCGCAATTTCATAAGAGTTCATACTTGATGAGCGCGCTTGTATGCTGTCAAGCGCAGCCAAGCCCGCTTTACTGTCGCCATCACCCGCAAGTTTTTGGGCGCGAGCTAATTGGCTGTATACTTTTTCACGCAGTGCGGGTACTCGTGTTGTTTTTTGCTGTTCAGCGGCCTGTACTGTCGTCAAATTTACACCCGGAAGTACACTTAATGCACTTGGTGTAACAACACTGGCACTGATTGCAACAGTGCACAATATACTCAGCTTTAATAGCTTGGTTGTTAGTTTTAATTTCATAATTGCCTCACGTTCACTCTTTGCTTACTTAACAGAATTAACCATTAATTTGGAAAGAAATTTTATTTTGCACACCGGCTACTTCAACGGCTTCACCATTAACCACGCGCGGTTTATATTTAAATTTAAGGGCTGCATCCATCGCTGCTCTGTCAAACAGTGACTCTGGCTCGGCTTTAATAACTTGTGGCTCTTTCACTGTGCCTTGCTTGGTCACTGTAAATTCAACAATGACATAGCCTTCAATACCACGCGATAACGCACGTCTTGGGTATACCGGTGCCACTTTTACTATGGGTAAATACTCACCGTCACTGGTTTCTAACGCTAATCCACCCGCTAGATTTACATCAGCATCAACATTGGCAGCAAAATCAAAGTTGTTGCTAGCAGCGTTGTTATCGCTACTTTGCATTTGTGGCGATTCCATTGGCGGTGGTGGCTCTTTAGGTGTTGGTGGCTTTTGTGGTTTACGCTCCTTTTTTTGTACCGTTTCTTCTTTTTTCAAACGGACAAAATCCAACACATTCCCTTTTGCAGGCTCCGTCATGGCGCCCTCGCCACCGGTGATCAATGCCTGCATACCTAAAAACAGCATAAAGGTCACCACACCCGCTATAATTAACGCAAGTACATAACGCATCACTCGTTACCCTTCTTGAGCCGCTATTGAAACATCAAATACACCCGCTGCACGCGAGGCATCCATCACTTTTATCAAGGTTTCTGTGGTGGCTTTTTTATCGGCTTGAATAACCACACTACCTTGTGGATTTTCCGCCTTTAAGCGCTCAATGTTGGCTTGTACAGCGCGTACATCAACTTGACGTTTATTGATCCAAATTTCGCCTTGATCTGAAATGGCCACTAGTATATTGGCGCGCTCTTTTTTAACTGCAGTTGCCGCTTCTGGGCGGTTTACATCAATACCGGCTTCTTTTACAAACGAGGCTGTAACAATGAAGAAAATAAGCATAATAAATACAACATCCAGCATAGGAGTCATGTTTATTTCTTCTGCTTCATCTTCTTGGAATAAATTACCTAATGGGGCTCTCATTTTACTTCTCCTAGAACAAGCGGTGATTATGTTCACCGCTTTTCAATAATTATTTAGTGGTCCAACACCATAGTGTCTTGCAACAATTCAACTTCACGCTTTGCTTTACGCTGTAAATAGGTTGAGGCAAACACCCCAGATAACGCACCGACCATTCCTGCCATTGTCGGTATGGTTGCTTTTGACACTCCCGATGCCATAGAGCGTGCGCTGCCTGTACCTGTAATAGCCATTACATCGAAGACTTCAATCATGCCTGTAACTGTGCCAAGCAATCCTAATAGTGGACACAGCGCTACCATTACATTAATCAGCGGTAAGTTTGCGTTTAATCGCATACTGGCGCGTGACACCATGGCCTGGCGTATTTGCTCTGCGTTCCAGCTGTTGCGTTCACTGCGCGTTTTCCACGTATTTTTAACGTCTTTTTTGTAGTAACGATAGCCATTAAAGAAGTACATAAATCGCTCGAGTATCAATAACCACATCGCGAAAATTAACACGGCAATGACCAAAAGCACTTGGCCACCCGTGTCGAGAAAATCACGGATAGCATTGATTGAATCAATCAATAGCACCATGGTTTAGGCTCCTTTCTCGCTTCGCTCGGCAATAATACCTGCACTTTGTTCTTGTAAAATAAGTAGTAAACCTTTCGATCGGGTATTCAATAAGGTGTATAAAAACACCGTAGGGATAGCAACCACAAGGCCTAGCACGGTAGTCACTAGTGCTTGTGAAATACCACCTGCCATTAGTTTAGGGTCGCCAGTACCGAATAAAGTGATAGCTTGGAAGGTATTGATCATCCCGGTTACCGTACCGAGTAAGCCCAGCAGTGGCGCTACCACAGAGATAATTTTAATAAGCGTTAAATTACGGGTGATTTTTGGCATTTCGCGTAAAATGGCTTCGCTTAACTTAAGTTCAAGCGTGTCGTACGCCACATTTGGGTATTGATCTTTCACTTTCATGACGCGCCCTAGCGGGTTGTCATCACGAGCTGTATCGTCTTTTAATTGACGACGAATTTTTCCACCCATCAGCAGGAGCGATACAAAACGCTCTAACGCAATTAATAACGCTAATAAGCCAACGCCTAAAATAACGTAACCAACAGCACCACCTTGATGAACTTGCTCACTGGTATCAGGGGCTTGTACTAACAAACCTAAAATTGAACCACCAGTTGGGTCAAGCGCAAACGGCACCACACCGGTGTTTGCTTGCTGCAAATCAGCCGCAGTCGCAGTAAAGCGGCTACTTGGTTGGCGAGTAAGCTGGCTAATGGTATTGGTAGAAGGCGTATACTCTAGGTACTGACCGTCACTAATAAGGTTAAATGCACCCACACGTACCACTTCTTTTTGTACTTTATTGCCACCGTCAACAATTACATCAGTATTGAAGCGGCTTACTTTTCCTTGTTCGGTCATTTCGCGTTGTAGCTCAAACCAAACCTTTTCGATATCTTCAATAGACGCAAGCTTTGAGGTAGAACCCATTTTTTGCGCCAATTCGTCCATAAAAGTACTACGCCCAGGTAACTGAGCCGATACCACCGAGGTTGCAAACTTATTGCTAGAATCGCCAGCAACTTGTTGCAGCACACCAAATAGCTCTTTTAATGAACCCATACGCTTTGATAAAGTATCGGTCAGGTTAGCCAATTTAATTTCGTTTTCTTCAAACTGCGTTTCTAAACGCTCTGACTCGCTAAGCATCTGATTTCGTTTAGCTTGGGTGTTTTTAAGCATTTGCACTTGTTCATTTTGACGTGCTGCAAATTCTTGTTCGCGTTGTTTATTTTGTTCTGATTGCGCTGATTTACCCTGCTCTAACGTTTTTAATAGAGCATCCAAATTCATTGGTTCAGCGGCACACATCGCACCTGAAAAACCTAAGCTGGCTGCAAACACGGCCATTTTTGTCATTTTCGTTAATAATTTCATGGTAAACCTCTTATTCTGCAGCATGAATTGGCAGTGTTAACATATCTGGGGCTAGTTGTTTGCGAGCAATGCGAAGCCCTTTATTAATTTGGCTAATGGTTGAATCAGGCAGTGCAACAAAAGACTGTGATTTTTGATCCCAACTACCTGCTTGTTTACCGTCGCGGGTAAGGTAAATTAGCTCTAAACGTCCAATGCGCAGAAAGTCGACTTCACGTTCTTTATTATCCACATCAAGCAATGCGGTATACGCTTCAATAGTGCGTCCGTAGTCAACCTCAACTTGATAAGCTTCTAAGACACGACGAAATTTTTCACTTGATGAAATATCAGCGCGTTCCATCATTGCATTTAATGATTCAAGACGCTGTTTACGCTCTTGCTTTAAAAACGGCACATCTAAGGCTACAAACTGTTCAAGCCCAGTGATCATACGAAGCATTAAAGGGGTTATTTGGCGTTCAATTATCGATACTTGATCCATCGATAAATTAAGCGATTCCATCTCTTCTATTTGATTATTTAATTGTTTGGTAAGCTGTGCGTTATAAACGGCTAGGCCATCTATTTCTTTATTTAGGGTTTTAAATTGCTGTAAACGCCCTTGCATTGAATCTGCAATCTTGTCTATTTTTGTTTGTGATTGTGCAGCTAAATTATTAATTTCGCTGCTTTTATCAATTACCATGTTTAAATCATTGGCGTGGACTGCTGCACTTGCGGCTACAATACCAGCTAAAATTAATGGTTTAACGCCTTTCATCGTATACACCTTTGCTCGTTAATTAGCGGATTTGCTAGTGTTTATTAATCGCTTTAGCTCGTTTATAAAAAAAACAATTTAAAACGAGATAGTTTCAATGAGCGAAAGTGTATAGATTAAAAATGACAAGCGTGTTGCGTAAAAAAGTCGCTTTTATGACAATGGTAATAAATTAGCCTTATTGACCTATTTTACAATTCAGGGATGACAATAGTGGGATTAAGTTTACAGGTAGGATTGTATTTCAATCAGGCCTTGAAGCAGCGAGCTTTAAAAAATGTGAGGTAATAAAGCGACGATTAGGCGCTCCGGTAAGCTGATCGGTATGAGCATGCTGTTTTTGCTCTAAGGTGATATCAGCAATTGCTAGATGACTGCGGTGACGAAAATATTCACCTATAAACGAAAACACTAACACCAGCGAAAATGCAGCAACAAAACGGGTCTTTTCTACCTGACCGTAAATAACTTGCCCCATATCAGGGCCATACAACATAACAATACGCTCAATAACATGGCACTGCTTAACTATGCGCCAAACTTCACACCCAGTATGGCAAATACAGCAACGGGATAAAACATTAGCCAATATAAAGCAGTGTTTTCTTTACCGCCGGTGTATACCAAAGCTAAGCACATCACAAATACAATCACTAATGTGATGAGGGCGATTGCATCAATCTGCTTTGTTTTCATAAAATAAATAATACACACTACAATCCTTACGTTAACCACAATTAACGCATTAGTAAGGATTGGTGCATACTCGTGATGATTGGCAATTACTAAATAGGTAATTAACACCAAGGCAATCGCTATCATGGTAAATAACGAAAATACTTGGCGTTGTTTATCAAAGCTATAAATGCTGTCAATAGTGATTAAATCGAGCTAGCTTGGCTTATTTATTTTTGTTTTACTGATCATACTTTGAATTTTTTAACCATGCGCTCTAAGTCACTAAATTGATGTTTAAGTTTGGTACACTCTTCCAAAGTAAGATTTAGGTTTGATTGGCCTTGAGTCGATAAGTCGCTGATAACGTGAATATCGCTATGTAATGACTTAACCACTTGATTTTGCTCATCCGTAGCATTAGCGACACTATGATTGGCGTCGGTTATTTGCTTTATCGCGCTGATTATTTGTTTCATTACTTCGCCAACCGCATCCGCTTGCTGAACACTTTTTTCACTTTCTTCTAAACTGGTTTTCATAAGCTCAACGGCAGAGCTTGAACCTTTTTGTAATTCAATGACGGTGTTTTCTATTTCTTGGGTTGATTGCTGAGTACGCTTTGCTAGTTGCCTTACTTCATCGGCAACAACCGCAAATCCTCTTCCCGCTTCACCAGCACGAGCCGCTTCTATCGCCGCATTTAAAGCCAGCAAATTGGTTTGCTCACTCACCCCTTTTATTACTGCCAGTACATTTCCTATATTAGCGGTATGCGAGTCTAAACTATTTATGGTTTCTTGCGCTTGCTCTATATTTTGTGACAGTTGATGAATACTTGAAACGTTGTTTATGAGGGTCTGTTGATTCTTAGCACAGTATTGATCTGCATCTTTGGCAAGCGTCGAGGCATTGTTGGCACTGGTTGAAATTTCTGTTGAGGTAGCTGAAAACTGATTAATTGCCGACGCCACACTGTTGGTGCGCTCACTTTGGTCGTCATACTTAGTTAATGTTGAGTCTGTCTGCGTAACCAATTTAGCAACTGCCGTTTCCAGTAACTGCGTTGAAGATTTAACCTGAATTATTGAATTTTGGATTTTTTCTATAAAAATATTAAACGAATTGCTCAATTGACCAAATTCGTCATCGTTTTCAACGCTTAACCGACAGGTTAAATCGCCCTCACCCTGCGCTATGTCTCTAATGGCATCATTGAGACGATACATAGGGCGCATCAAATAACGCAGTAAAAATTCAAGTGACGCAACAATTACTAAAATACCAATAATTAAAAATACAATTGCCTTTTGCCCAAACGAAGAAACACTTGAATACGCTTTATCTTTATTGACCACTACACCTAGATACCAATCAACGTTTTCAATACCACGAATTTTAGTAAAGGATACCAGCGAGGTTTCACCTGCTACTTGATACTCGGTGAATTCTCTTGCTAACGGTGCATTTTTACCAATTAAGTCAGCGACTGTTTTTGAATTTAATTTACTATCAGGATGACTTAATATTTGCCCTTTATTATCAAGTAAAAAACCATAACCGAGTCCTAAAAAATCAATATCTCCAATAATGTCAGCGATGGTTTGCATATCAATATCTGCCCCCGCAACCCCTTTAAATTGGCCATTACTATTAATAGGGGCAACGGCAGAAATTGTCAGTTCGTTGGTCGTTACATCAATATAAGGCGTTGTAAAAGCCGTTGTTGTTTTATTTTCTACTAATTTATACCAAGGGCGACTTGTCGCATCAAAATCGCTGGGGAGTACAACACTTTGATCATTTAAAATAAATGTACCCGATGATTTACCTATATAGGTATTTTTAAAATCTCCCGCAAGCTCAGCGGTATTTAATTGCGAAAGCGTTAAAGACTTGGCATCGTCATCTTGGTATGTTTTTGCGATAGAGATCACAATCGCTAATTTATTATTTAGCCAGCTTGCAATATTTTTAGAGACAGACTCAGAGTTTTGCTCTAGTACCAGCGATAACTGCTCTTGAGTTTGATGCCGCATTGAAAAATAATTATTTATGGTGAAAACACCTAACACTAAAACTAACACTAATGATGCAGCAATGGTGATTTTGGAGGTGAATTTAAGCGAGCTAAACATAAGTACCTTTAGTATTATTCATTATTATCAGTGTCTTTTTTAACAAATTTTTAACTGAATGTCTTAGCAAATATGATTTCAATGAAATTAAAGAACAAAAATAATAATAAATAACTAGTTCTTTCAAGGATGACTTTGCCACAGTGCGTTTAATTTTTAGACTAGCAGAGCTAGATAAATAAGTGTTTAAAAGCACTATGGGGATAAATTTTATCCCCATAGTAACGCTTTATCTAAATTATTCATCTTGTTGGCACTGGCTTGTGATCGGTAATTGCCTAAGCACTTTCATCTGTGGATCTACAGTAATATGATCAACAGGTTTAGCTTTGGTAGTAATGACTCCTTCAATCGGTGTGTAAACTTGAAGCTGGCCATTGATTGAAATGGGTATTGGCACTTTAAAAGGTGTCGCATCTTTTTCACTTTTGCTCCAATATAAATTGGCCACGTTATTTTGACGTTCTATGGTTAGTGTGGGCAATGCAGCTTGTTTTAAATACACATCAAATAGCCAGTTATAGTCTTTTTTTGTAATGTGATTAACAATATCAATAAACTGCTGCGTGTTGCGATATCGCGATTGAATTGGGTAACTGAGGCTTTGCGTGTCGCTACTCCCGTAGATTAACTCGCGTGTTGCTTGCCAAAATAACTCATCACCAATTAACCAACGCAAAGTGTGTAATGTCCAGCCTCCTTTACCATAAATATCTGAGTTAAAAGCTTCTTTTGAGCTTAATTCACCTTTATTAACAATAGGTTGGCAGTTTTTTATCCCTAAATAGGCTTTATACATTGCATGGTTATAAGCAGCCTCACCAAAGGTATATAAACTGTAAGACGGTTGCATGTAAAAGCCAAAACCTTCATGTAACCACGCATCATTCAATTGCTCATAAGTCATTAAATTACCAAACCACTCATGCGCTAATTCATGCTGAATAAGCCAATCATAACCACTAGGGTCGCGAGTATACCCTTTGCCATAAGCATTTATCGTTTGATGTTCCATGCCTAAATGAGGCGTTTCTACAAAGCCAAGTTTTTGTTGCCCCCAAGGATATGGACCTAACACAGATTCAAAAAATGCCATTTGTTGATAAACATCGTTGCTGAGCAAATTACTGGCTTTTTGCCTATTTTCAGGTAACACCCAAAATTCCACAGGAATGTCAGTACCATTTATACTGGTATATTACTGTTGAATGCGCTCAAATGGGCCAATATTCAGCGCAATGTTGTAATCACTCGCAGGCTCAGATAAAAACCAATCAAACTCGGTAGTCTTGTTTTTTGTAATACAGTTACATTTTTTAGTACCCCGTTACTGGCAACATGCAATCCAGTCGGTACCGTTACCCGTATTCGCATACTATCGGCTTTGTCACTAAAGTGATCTTTACAAGGCCAAAATAAATCACAGCCCTCACCCTGTACTGCTGTCGCTATCCAAGGTTTACCATCGTTTGTTTCACTAAATACAAAACCACCACTCCATGGAGGATTAAGCGCAATATGTTGCTTGCCTGAATAGTTAATGGCAACTTCAACCACTTCTCCAGGGTACTTTTTCTCATATAAGTTAATCGTAACCACACCACGAGAATGGATAAAGTCAGCTTTCTTATCAGCCACTGTTACTGTGTTTATACTAAAGCGACTGTCGAGTTTTAGTTCAATTTGCTGAGTTTCTTTAATGACCCGAAATACTGTTTTCCTTATGCCGGCTATCTGCTTTTCTTCTAGAAAAACGGCTAACTTAAGATCATAGAAAATAACATCGGTTGATTGAGCCACGCTAGATAATGGTTGACCAGTATTAGCAACGAGGGGATCTAATTTTGCAGGTTTGCTGGTGCAGACACTGAGTATATATCAATGTAACAACCAAGTAACACCTAATCACATGGTGCAAGAACAACATAAATAATAAGCTCTTATAATTATAACTTTTTAATATAATTACATAGTTTTACGTTTATAGTGTTTAAAAATACGAATTGCTTATTTTTCAAGTTAACTAGTTACTTTATTTTACATTTAGCAAGGGATAAACCTTAAACAGCAAATATGTTTAAGGTTGTTTTTGCCATTTCATTTTATTATTGGTATCGCGTGAAGTGATAATGGTTTCATCACTACTTTGAATACCGCCAAGCTTGGCGAGCCGGTCATAAAGAACAACATTACAGGTTGCTGCTAAATTCATACAGCCTATGGTTGGAATATAAACCACATCATCACACCATTTTAAAACGTCTTTTGGCACTGAACCATCCTCTGGACCAAACACATAAAATGCGTTTTCAGGATGGGTAAATTCAGGCAAGGGAGTCGCCCCTTCTATTAGCTCTATGACCACCACTTTAGCGCCTTCAGGCTTACATGATGCTAAGTTATCAGTGGCGGTTAATGGAATACGTTGCACTACATTTTTAGTATCGGTATGAAATTTTTGTGCGTTTAGATAACGGTTACCAGTAAAAAAAACCTGCTGTGCGTCATAACAGCCTGCGGCGCGTAATACGCCCCCCACGTTGGTCGGGCTTTTAGGATTAATTAAACCAATACTTGCTTGTAATTTACTCATTAATTGCAATCCTTGGTTGGCCACTCGGCTATATACAAATCAAAATCTTCTAGCTTTACGTCACAGTCTTTTACGGTTTTATCTTTAACAGAAATGTTTAGCTCGTGCATTTTAGTTTTATCGCCGTTATTAAGTAACGGATGCCACGTTGCTAATCCACGTCCTTCGTGAAGTCGGCGATAGCTGCAGCTTTGCGGCATAAAGAAAATGTCTTTGAGGTTTTCTTTGGTAAGCTTAACGCAAGAAGGCACTAAGGTTTGGCGGTTTTCGTATTCACTACAACCACAGGTTGCGTTATCAAGGTATTGGCAAACAATATTGGTAAATATAAGTTGCTCACCTTCTCTTAGCTGATCAGTGGCGGTAAAGTCATCTTCGTCTTCGCTGTCAATAAAGGTGTTTAAACAACACTTTCCGCATCCGTCACAAATGGCTTCCCATTCTTGCTGGTTCATTTCATTGAGACTTTTGCTAAGCCAGAATTGGGTTTTTGTTAATTGTTGATCAAACATGGTGTTCTCGCGCCTTTTAAGAGCGCGCATTCTAACGTATTGCAGCAAAGCGCGCAAAGCCAATCCCTGTTTAAATAATGACTTTGCGCGATTATGTTATTGCTGAGATTTAACCCAACGTTTAATTTTTTGCTCTAAGATAGGCATAGGCAATGCGCCATCTATTAATATTTGCGTATGAAAGGCTTTAATATCAAATTGCTCGCCTAACTGCTGGTGGGCGTAGTCTCTAAGCTCTTTAATTTTAAACTCACCCAATTTGTACGATAATGCTTGCCCAGGCCATGCAATATAACGCTCAACCTCAGCAATAACATCGCTTTTTGCCATTGAAGAGTTAGCTAACATGTAGTCAATGCCTTGTTGACGTGTCCACCCTTTGGCATGAAAACCTGTATCAAGCACTAAACGCATAGCTCTTAGCTGCTCATCGTTAAGACGCCCGTACCACATATACGGGTCGGTAAATAAACCAAGCTCTTTGCCAAGACTCTCTGCGTATAATGCCCAGCCCTCAGCAAACACAGTGTAGCCGCCAAATTTACGAAAATCGGGCAGGCTTTCTACTTCTTGTTGCAGTGCAATTTGAAAGTGATGACCAGGTGCTGCTTCATGAATAGACAGCGTTTCAAGTAAAAATTTAGGCTGCGCTTTTAAGTTGTAAGCATTAATGTAAAAGATACCCGGACGAGAACCATCTGGTGCAGGCCCTGCATAAGATGCCCCCGCTGCCGATTGGGCACGATACGCTTCTACTGCTTTAACAATGTAAGGGGCTTTAGGCTCAATATTAAACAAGCGCGGTAAGCGCGCATCTATTTTTAGTTTAATATCTTCATAGGCGGCAATTAACTCATCGGCTGTTTTATAATAAAACTCATCTGAGTCACGTAAATGATCAAAAAACGATGCTAAATCACCTTTAAATCCCACGGTATTTTTAACCGTTTTCATTTCACTTAAAATTCGAGCCACTTCACTTAAGCCAATGTCATGAATTTCATCTGCTGATAAACTCAACGTGGTGTTTTTCTTGATTTGATATTCGTACCACGCTTTACCATTAGGTAAATCAGCATAACCAACAGAATCGCGAGCATGAGGAATATAATCGTTGAGTAAAAACTCACTCATACGCTGATAAGCGGGCACTAATTTATCTAAAATAAGCGTTTTATACTGCTCAGTGAGTTGCTGTTTTTGTGCATTAGAAAATGAGTCGGGCATGGCCTTTATTGGTGAATAAAATAATGAATCTTCTGCGTTAGTTACTATGTGCACTTTAAACTGAGGCAATAATTTTTTAGCCAACGGCATAGGCAATACTACACCTTGTTTAACACCTTGCGCCATTGATTGTTCAACACTGGCTAACCATTTCACAAAACCATCAGCACGTTTAATAAATTGCTCATAGTCGGCAACAGTATTAAAGGGCTGTGCACTTTGCCCTGAACCAAATCCAGCAAAGGTATTATGTGCTCCCGACATTTGGTTAATCGGTAACAAATAATCTTTATATTGCATGCCCTCAAGCTTTAGGGCTAAATCTCGCGATAATACTTCAAAGTTAAGTAGCGCCTGCCCTGTTAATTGTGATTCATCGATTAGCGTTAAACGTTGTTGATATTTTTTATAAAAAGCAGTTTTTTTATCACGATTAGCCTGCGATATCACCGGCAAGAATTGATCATCGAATTCATGGCGACCGTTATAAGTGGCGCTTAAGGGATTAAAGGTTAATGACTCATCGTAGTACTGGGCAACGAGCACATCTAACTGTTGCTCGGCTGATAACTCGCTTATTACAGGCGCGACCGGCTGATTTGTGTTTAATTGTGAGCAGGTGCTCATACAACCACTTAAGGCAAACATAACGCTACTGGCAACCAGTGCCATTTTAATAACTTTCATAAAGATCCTTGTTAGTTTTTACCCGCTAATTATGCGGTTTTAAATGGCTTAAATAAAGTAATTACGGTGAGTGGGATTCGTCGCTAGATAATTTACTCAATAGCTAATGATTGCTACATTCAGGTAAATTTAAATAATTAAATAATTAAAATGATCAAAATAAAAAAACATTTACTAACTACATCAATCGCATTACTGAGCTTAACAAGCGCAAGTACACTGGCAACCACCTATATATCGGCCAAAGCTTTGCTTGATGTAAAAACTGGAGAGCTAAAAGCTAATCCGTTAATCGCGATTGACGAGGGTGTAATAAGCCAAATTCAATTTAATAAAAAGCCAACGCTTACCAGTAATGATGAACTGATTAACCTACCTGAACTCACCTTAATGCCGGGGTTGATGGATATGCATGTGCATTTAACCAGCGATCCAACCGTTTCGCGCAGTGAACGTATAGGCCAATCAGTACCGCGTATGGCTATTAAAGCCAGTTACTTTGCTAAAAAAACATTAGAAGCCGGCTTTACCACAGTGCGTAACTTAGGTGCAGAAGGCTTTAGTGTTATTGCGGTTCGCGACGGCATTAATGCAGGTGATATTATTGGCCCTCGCATCTGGGCTGCAGGCCCTTCTTTGGGGATTACTGGCGGACACTGTGACAATAATCGTTTGCCTCCAGAAATGAAGTATACCGCCTCGGGGGTTGCTGATGGCCCATGGGCTGTTCGCATTAAAGTACGTGAAAATATTAAATATGGCGCTAATGCAATTAAATTATGTGCAACTGGTGGGGTATTTTCTAAAGGCACAAAGGTGGGCATACAACAATACGCATTTGAAGAAATGAAAGCCATTGTGGATGAAGCGCACATGCGAGAATTGCCTGTTGCGGCTCACGCACACGGCACTAACGGCATTAAAACAGCCATTAAAGCCGGTGTAGACAGCGTAGAGCATGCTAGCTTTTTAGACGATGAAGCAATTGAGCTTGCTATAAAGCACGGTACTTGGCTCTCTATGGATATTTACAATACCGAGTATACACTGAGCTTTGGTGAGCAAAATGGGGTAGATGAAGAGAACCTAAATAAAGAACGTCTTGTTTCTAAAAAGCAAAGAGACAGCTTTAAACGCGCCGTTGAAGCTGGGGTTAACATGGTATTTGGTACAGATGCGGCTATTTATCCACATGGTGATAATGCGAAACAGTTCTCGCGAATGGTTGAATTTGGTATGAGTGAATTGCAAGCTATTCAAGCCGCGACAATTAATAGTGCTAAATTACTAAAGGCAGATTCACAATTGGGGCAAATTAAAACTGGTTTTGCTGCTGATATTATAGCGGTGAGTGCTAACCCACTTAAAAATATTTCTACACTAGAGGGTATTCCTTTTGTAATGAAAGCCGGTGTCGTTTACAAGCAGTAAACCCAAAACATCTTTATAAGGTTGAGCTTAGCTCAACCTTAACAATTTTTTAGCTAATGTAGCTAAACTGCCCATTTAATCATCAATACTTTTTTAGATTCTCTCTTGGTAAAGCCAACTAGCGACTGCAATACCCCGTTAATATTTTTAAATGTGATTGTTTTTAAATCACATTGTATAACTATCAAGCAAACACACCCATTAAAGTAAAAAAGTTTGAACTTTTTATTTTATTTTAAAATGATAACCATTATCATTCACGCAAATTAACAAATGCGAATGGTTATCACTCTATGAAAAGGTTTCAATACTCACTACTCACACTCGCGTGCTTAAACGCGCACTTGGCATTGGCAAACGAGTCACAAGTTAATTCCGATATTGAACGTATCAGTGTTTACGAGCAACAAAACCGAGTGGTAATGAGCTCAGGTTTGGCTACTAAATCTGATATGTCACTAATGGAAACCCCTGCACCCGTGGTCATTGTTGATAAAGCGCTTATTGCATCGCAAGGTATTGATAGTTTACAAGATGTGATCCGTAATGTAAGTGGTTTAACGCAAGCCGGTAACAACTATGGCATTGGTGATAATTTAGTAATTCGTGGTTTAGGTGCTAATTATACGTATGATGGCATGTACGGTGGCGCAGGATTAGGCAATACATTTAACCCAACGCGCTCTTTAACTAATGTTGAATCAATTGAAGTATTAAAAGGCCCAGCAACTGGTTTATACGGCATGGGCAGTGCTGGTGGGGTGATCAATCTTATTGAAAAAAAGCCGCAGTTTAACGAGCAACATACCTTAGAAATGGATATTGGTCAGTGGGATAGTTATTCACTGGCGCTCGATAGCACCAATGCAATAACAGACGACTTAGCTTATCGAGTCATGGCAAAAACCGCCTCTAGCGATGGCTTTCGTGATTTAAAAGAACAACGTGATGAAATTTATTCGTCTTTAAAATATGTTCTAAATGATCAACATACGTTTGTGTTATCCGGAGCCTATATCAAGGACGCCATTGCTGTGGATTCTATCGGCCACCCTATTCGTATTTTTAACAGTGAATCGGTCAATGGTTTAACTGCAGGTGAAGTATCAGGCGCCGAATTAGTGAATGACCCTACAGCAAGTGGCTTACAATTGAGTGAAGCACAACGAAATGAACTAGCTAACTCTTTGGCAAGCAATGATGGTTTAACGCCCTTTAACTTTGGCACCAATGGCATAATATCACCGATGGCAAAGGATAACGAAGGTGAAGAGCTGCGTTTTAAATTAGCCCATAATTATTACATTAGTGATGATTTATTTGTTAATCAACAACTACAGTACCGTAATTACACCTCAAGTTTTGCCCGCCAAACAGGTGCTTACAACTACGTTTACTGGAAACGTAACGGCGTGATCAACCAAGACCCACGCGCACCGCTAGTTGTTGATGACGTGTTATACCCTTTTGCAGCCAGACGCCAAGAGTACCGCCAAGTAGAAGCGGATGAAAAATCATGGCAGTACTTTTTAGATTTACGTTATGACTTTATGCTCGGTAACATAGAAAACGAATTACTGGTTAACGCTAACTATGAAGATCGTGATATTCGTTTTAAACAATATTCTATTTACGATGCCGATAAGGTCATTAAAAACAAAGCCGGTGAGGTAATTTATCAAGGCGCACTGCCGTATATTTTTGATATGCGTCAGCCAAATTGGCCTACAGGTAAATTTAATGATTACGATCCGCTTAAAACCAGCGATTATAATAAAAAAGTACAAGCATGGGGTTTAGGCCTTCAGCATGTTGCCTACATTAACGATAAAATCACCACCCGTATTGGGATTGCTCATAACCGTATAAAACAAAGTTACGAGCATTTTGGTGTTGACCCACGTTATAGTCAAAGCCGCGCAAACCCAACGCCAGAGGCAAACACTTCAGATAGCGGTTTAACGTACAATTTAGGAGCTACTTATCAATTAAGCACTGACATGGCTTTATTTTTAAATCACTCAAAAGGTCGTACTGCCTACAGTGTACTTGGATCTGTTGCTGGTAATGAAGCCGATAGAGAAGACTCAGAATCTGTTAGTAACGATTTAGGATTTCGTTTTAAAGCGTTTGATGACCAATTACTGGCTTCAATTGTAGTATTTGAAAGTGCACGTACTAATTTAGAATATGCCAACCCACTTTATGAAGCAGGCGTGTCTGCACCAAACGTAGTGGAGAGCTTCTTTGATGGTGAAGAACAAACCAAAGGCGTAGAAATTGACTTAAATGCGTATTTGAACGATCAATGGAAAGTTAACATCAACGGGGTTTATCAAGATGCTCGCGATAAGACTAACCCAAACAGCACAAGCTTTGATACTCGCCAAAAAGGCGTGCCTTATGTAACTGCTAGCTCATGGGTAACTTACTCAGCTGCATTATTTGAATTACCTTACGCAATAGATTTAAGCGCAGGCTTCTCGTTTGTTGATAAGCGCAGTACTAACTCAAGTTCGTTCGGTATTGATAACGGCTACGTCCCTGCTTATACCGTGTATGATGCTGCAGTTAGCTATAAAGCAGACAACTGGCAAATGCAATTAAACATTAATAACCTGTTTAATAAAAAATACTATTCTAAAGCCATGTTTTTAGGCGGTATGCCAGGTGAGGAAAGAAATGCAAAGTTAAGCTTTAGTTATACGCTTTAACACAATGCGCACAAGCCAGGTTGGTTTGTGCGCACTATATTTTGGTATAGTTAGATTGTAACAACTATACGACCGTTAATTTCTCCTTTGAGCATATCATCGAAAATTTCATTAATATCTTCGAGTTTTTTCTCTTCAATGATAGCTTTTACTTTACCTTGTGCGGCAAATTCAAGGCATTCTTGCAGGTCTTTACGCGTACCTACAATAGAACCTACTACTGAAACACCATTTAACACAGTATCAAAAATTGGCAATGGCATATCTTCTGGCGGTAAGCCAACTAATACGCATTTGCCCCCACGGCGAACACTTTTATACGCTTGTTCAAACCCAGGTTTTGATACTGCGGTACAAACAACAGCATGTGCGCCACCTACTTGCTCAAAAATAGCCTCACTAGGCACCACTTCTTTAAAATCAAGCGTAATATCGGCGCCTAACTCTTTAGCTAAGGCCATTTTTTCTTCACCTGTATCTACAGCAATAACATTAAAGCCCATTGCTTTTGCATATTGCACCGCTAAGTGACCTAAACCGCCCACACCAACAATGGCAACCCATTGACCCGGTTTTGCATCTGATACTTTTAATGCTTTATACGTTGTTACGCCGGCACAGAATAACGGTGCAGCTTCAGCAAAGCCTAATCCTTCCGGTATTTTGATGATGTAATCACCATGTGCTAAACAATATTCTGCATAACCACCATCAATTGAGTAACCGGTATTATGTTGCGATAAACACAGGGTTTCACGTCCATCTAAACAAAATTCACAATGGCCACAGGCGCTATACAACCAAGGTACACCCACTCGGTCGCCCACTTCTAAATGTTTAATATTACTGCCTAGTTTTTCTATTACACCCACGCCTTCGTGACCTGGTACCAATGGCATTTTTGGTTTTACCGGCCAATCACCATGACACGCATGTAAATCGGTGTGACATACACCACAAGCGGCTATTTTAACCAGCACATCGTTAGGACCTACCTCTGGGATTGGTAAATCGGTGATCGCCAACTTGCCTTTATATTCTGTATTTATTGCTGCTTTCATAGTCATTCCATCGTTTATAAAAAATTTATGCTATTTAACAAAGACGTTAAACAACAATGTCATGTTACATACCCGCAACATAACCTACTATAGATGCTTTAATATTAATCTATATCAATCATTAGTCGTAAAACGTGGTTTTTTATCCAAGCTAAACGCTTGCCATACTTAACCAGCGTGCTAGCATAGCTTTCATTTATTTTTGAAACTTGTAACAATGACATTATCAGAAAAAAACTTTGCCTTTGTAATGCATTGTGGCGAGATGGGCAGCCGCTGGGGATTTAATCGTACAATCGGCCAAATGTGCGGATTACTTATTATTACCAAAGATCCAATGACGGCAAACCAAATCGCAGATGCACTGAGTATTTCACGCGGTAACGTAAGTATGGGAATTAAAGAATTACAATCTTGGCAGCTGATCAAGGTAATGCATATCCCAGGAGATAGAAAAGAATACTATGCACCTGCAGGCGATATTTGGGATATGGCTAATCGCGTGTTTGAAGAACGTAAAAAGCGTGAAGTAGAACCTACGCTTAGCTTACTTAGAGATAACTTATTAGATGAAGCAAGTAACGACGATGAAATTTATGCACAAAAACAAATGGGCGAAATTCATAACTTACTTGAAACAGTGACTAAATGGTCGTCAGAGTTACAACGCTTAACCCCAGAGCAGCTCAACAAACTAATGAAGCTAGGTTCAGGCATTGGCAAAGTCATTGACCTCAAAGATAAAATATTCAAAAAAGAGCAATAACCATTAAAAAAAGCCGCAATGAGCGGCTTTTTAGTTATTCGGTTGAGCTTAAATTTTTGGGTAAGCAATTCTATCTGACAAATAACCTACGCTGGTAGCAAAGTAGTATGAACGATTCCAGTGCATAAATACTTTGTAGTTATCGTATGCTAAATACATGCGTCCATTTATATCATCCGGCATGACTAATGCTGCATCTACAGCAACCGTAGGTAAATCACTGCCATCAACACGACGAACACCTAATGCTTGCCAATCTGCTAAAGAGCGCTCTGATTTATCCCAATACTCTAGCCATTGCTTTCGGGTTTTAGTACCGCGCTTTAATATATACTGCTTATCAAAGTCAGCGGGCAATTGTACCTGGCGACCCCAGGTTAAATTATCATTCCAACCCTCTTGCTTTAAGTAATTAGCAATTGAAGCAAACGCGTCTTCTTTGGTTGTCCAAATATCTTTGCGGCCATCGTTGTTGTAATCAACGGCGTAGGCATTAAATGAGGTTGGCATAAATTGGGTTTGACCCATAGCACCCGCCCAAGAGCCTTTAAATTTATCAAGCGTGATATGACCCGACTTTAATATATCCAGTGCTGCCCACAATTGGCGTTTGTATAACGCTTCACGACGTCCATCAAATGCTAAAGTTACTAAGGATGAAATAACATTGTGGCCGCCTTGAATAGCGCCAAAATTGCTTTCTAAACCCCAAATAGCCACAATAAAACGCGCTTGAACACCAAAGTCTTTTGCTACTTTTTCTAAGACTTCTTGGTTTTCTTTATACAATTTACGCGCACGATCTATTTTCCATTGCGGTACTCGTTTTGGTAAATACGTTTCCAGCGTTTCTTTTACTTCTGGCTGGTTTTTGTCTGCTGAAATGACTTTTTCTTTATAAGATGCAGTGGCAAATGCTTGCTCAATTAACTGAGTATCGTAGCCTTTTGCAATTGCCTCTTGCTTTAAATTAGTAAGATATTGTTGAAACTCAGCTTGTGTTTTTGCCATTACCGATGAGCTTAAACACACACCACACAATACAACCGCTAATTTTTTAATCACTATCTACTCCATTTTGTTTTCTTAATTGACTTAGCAAGTTTTCCTCAGGTGGCGGAATTTGTAAATAATAGCCTTGGTCGCTAAGCGACTGTTTTAAAGTGTCTAAATCCGCTACGCCTAATTGAGTTCGCTTCGCTAAGTTAATGATCATCACGTACTGAGGTTGACCAAACATGGTCATTAAAGGTTCCGGAACTTTACTAAAATCGTCTCTTTTTTCAATAAATAAGAAAGTATCTGCTTTTTTCTTACTTTTATATACCGCAGTTAGCATTATGGCCCTATAAAATCTTGCTTAACAGTGCTACACACTATAACATGGCAATAATAATAAGTTATAAAAATTAGTGTGGAAACTGTAATAAAAGCCTTGTTCAGCCTAGGTTTATATAAAGTTACATGCTAACTAGACAATCCAGTTGAGCATCTATGTCGGACCAAATTTTTGAGCTAAAAGGCAACCTCTTTACGTTATCAGTTTTGCATCTTTATAGTACTGATATTAACCTTTTAGCAGAACAACTGTATGTAAAAATTGCCCAAGCCCCAAAATTCTTTGAGGGTGCCCCTATCGTCGTCAATTTAATTGAAGTAAAAAACAGCGCAATCGACTTTGTTCACTTAAAATCGCTTATTGAACGCATGAGCTTTAATGCCGTGGGTGTATGTAATGGTTCGGATGAACAGCATAAACAGGCAAAAGCCGCAGGGTTGTCTGTTTTAAACTATTCTCAAGACGTTAGGAGCGAACCCGCAAGAGTAGAGCCAAATACTTCGGTTGTAGAAAAAACCGTGTATTTACCAGCGCAAATTATTAATGGTGCGGTGCGCTCAGGCCAACAAGTTTACGCCAAAGACCGCGACTTGGTGGTGTTAGGCGCGGTAAGCCATGGCGCAGAAGTTATTGCCGATGGCAATGTACATATTTACGGAACCCTACGAGGGCGTGCAATTGCCGGTGCAAAAGGGCTCGAAAACGCATACATATTTTGTAATAAATTAGAAGCAGAACTCGTTTCAATCAATGGTAATTACTGGATCAGTGACTCACTGCAAGGTGAACACTGGGGTAACGCAGTTCAAATACAACAAAAAAATGAATCTTTAGAAATTTCAGCTTTGGTTAAAGGATAAATCTCATGGCAAAAATAATTGTCGTTACCTCGGGTAAAGGGGGTGTTGGTAAAACAACATCAAGCGCAGCAATTGGTACAGGCTTAGCATTAAAAGGCTACAAAACTGTTATCATCGATTTTGATATCGGCTTACGTAATTTAGACCTCATCATGGGTTGTGAACGTCGCGTAGTGTATGACTTTGTTAATGTGATCAATGGCGAAGCTAACCTTAATCAAGCACTCATAAAAGACAAACGTGTAGAAAAGTTATTTTTACTTCCTGCTTCACAAACTCGCGATAAAGACGCACTCACCCGTGATGGTGTTGAACGCGTATTGAACGAGTTAAAAGAAGACTTTGACTATATTGTTTGTGATTCTCCTGCAGGTATTGAAGCCGGAGCTATGATGGCGATGTACTTCGCTGATGAAGCGATAGTTACAACCAACCCTGAAGTCTCGTCAGTACGAGATTCGGATCGTATTCTAGGCATTTTACACAGTAAATCGAAACGTGCCGAAGAAGGATTAGAAAACATTAAAGAGCATTTGCTAATAACACGCTATAATCCAGATCGTGTATCAAAAGGTGAAATGCTATCTGTTGAAGATATCCAGGACATCCTAGCCATAGACTTACTAGGTGTCATTCCTGAATCTCAAGCAGTACTTAGTGCATCAAACTCTGGACAGCCGGTAATTCTTGATAGCGAATCAGACGCAGGTCAAGCTTATGCTGATGCGATCAGTCGTTTATTAGGCGAAACGGTTGAATTTAGATTTTTAGATGTAGAGAAAAAGGGTTTATTCAAACGGATATTTGGAGGTTAATGTGTCTTTACTTGACTACTTCCGCTCAGAAAAGAAAAACAGTGCGTCATTAGCAAAAGAGCGATTGCAGATCATTGTCGCGCACGAGCGTTCTCAGCGTGGAACACCAGATTACTTGCCACAATTAAAGCAAGATATTCTTGATGTGATTCGTAAGTACGTTAATGTAGGCGCCGATGCGGTTCAAGTTCAGTTTGATCAAAATGAAGACGATTTAGCGGTACTCGAGCTCAATGTCACATTACCTGACGAAGAAAAGAAATAACAAACAAGGGCGCTAAGCGCCCTTTTTATTTGTTTGTAACTCGCCTTTATGACTTTAATTATCCCACTCTTTAAGAGCGTCTTTAACAAAGTCATAGCGCCATGAACTGAGTAAATCTGGCTTTATGTGTTTTTCTTTTTGCTGAGCAGTTAACTTCCAATTCCAACTAATTAGCTGATTTATTTGCTTTTTAGAGGCCATAACGTCTTCTGGAATGTTATGCTCTTTAGCAACTTTAGTAATTTTTTGTTTGATCTCCTTCGCTACTTTTTTATAGGTAGGAAAATCAATTAACCGCTTTAATACTTGTGGGTGTTGCTCAGCTGGAATGGCTTTGGCCTGCTCAATACACTTTAAAATTTCAACCCCAGAACGATTCACTTCAATGGGTTCTACCCCAGGAATTTGTCTCAGAGCATTTAAACTTGAAGGGCCTCGTTTGGCAATTTCGGTCATATTGTGCTCTTTAAGTACAAAATTAAGCGCTAGATTTTTACGAATGGCTTTATTTCGACGCCATACTGCTAACTCTTTAAGTACCGCTAGTTCATGCGGCTTAAGTTGCCATGCATTTTTAATTTCTTTGTAAAGTAGCTCATCCGGAATTTGAAAAGCACGTTTATTGGCAACTAATTCACTTTCATTGATCACAATATCAAATAAATCAGCGGCTTTAATGCTATCTATAATTAACTCAAAACATGGCAGCAGGTGATACGTATCAGCAGCAGCGTATTCAAGTTGCTTTTGAGTAAGGGGGCGTTGTAACCAATTAGTGCGCGATTCGCTTTTATCAATCTCAATATTCAATAATGTTTTCACCATTAAGGCAAAGCCCATACAGTTTCCCTCACCTAATAGCTGAAGTGCAAACTGGGTATCGAATAAAGGATAAGGAACAAACCCTGCGTACTTTTGAAAAACTTCAATATCTTCTGAGGGTGAATGGAGTACTTTTAGCACTTTAGGATCTTTAAGTATTTGCCAAAAATCAAACAAGGAAAGCTCGGCAAGCGGGTCAATAAGCGCTAAATGTTCGCCATCATAAACTTGAATAAGTGCAACTTCTGGATACAAAGTACGGCGGCGCATAAACTCGGTATCAATAGCAAGAATGGGTTTGTTTTTAATTTGTTCTACAAACGTATTAAGCTCATTTTGGGTTTGGATCAATTGGTAGTGCACTGAGTCTCCTACAATAAAAAAGCCGACTGATGTCGGCTTTTTTATAGTTGCTAATCTTTTAAGGCTCTTCTGAGAATTTTACCCACGTTAGTTTTGGGTAACTCATCCTTAAACTCAACGAGTTTAGGAACCTTGTAATTAGTTAAATTATCACGACAATGTTTTATTATATCTTTTTCAGTTAAAGAAGGGTCTTTTTTCACAACAAAAACTTTAACTTGTTCACCACTAATGTCATGAGGGATACCAACCGCAGCCACTTCAAGGACGCCTTCGTGCATGGCAACCACTTCTTCTATTTCATTTGGGAAAACATTAAAGCCTGAAACAATAATCATGTCTTTTTTACGATCAACAATGTAGAAAAAACCTTCGTCATCGTAAGTGGCAATATCACCAGTTGCAAACCAGCCATCTTTTAAACATTCAGCCGTTGCATCAGGGCGATTATAATAACCAAGCATCACTTGCGGACCTTTTACCCACAGTTCACCCGGCTCACCTTTAGCAGCTTCTTCACCGTTATCGAGCATTAATTTAATGTCAGTACTTGGCGCAGGTAGACCGATAGAGCCATTATAAGCTTCTAAATCATACGGGCTAATTGTGACTAAAGGAGAACATTCTGTCAGGCCATAGCCTTCCATTAGTTTGCTGTTAGTGACCTTTTGCCATTTTTCTGCAACAGGGCGTTGTACTGCCATGCCGCCGCCTAATGACATTTTAAGGTGACTAAAATCAAGCTCAGAGAAACCAGGGGTATTTAATAAGCCATTAAATAAAGTGTTCACCCCTGTGATAGCAGTAAATTTATGCTGACTAAGCTCTTTTACAAATCCAGGCATATCACGTGGATTAGTAATTAAAACGTTTAAGCCGCCGTATTTCATAAATGTTAAACAGTTCGCTGTTAATGCAAATATATGATAGAGCGGTAGCGCGGTAATAACCACTTCTCTACCACGCTCAAGCACGTTATCTAAACAACCAGATACTTGCTCAAGGTTACCCACCATATTACCGTGGCTCAACATTGCCCCTTTAGATACGCCGGTTGTACCACCGGTGTATTGTAAAAATGCTAAATCGCTTAAGTTAACCTCTGGGCGCTTATAGCCATTCAGATCAGCTTTTAATAAATCACAAAAGTTAATCGTGTTAGGCAACGTATAGCTTGGTACCATTTTTTTGAAATGCTTAACAACAAAATTGACTAAATGCTTTTTGAGTCCGCCCATCATGTCACCAACCTGCGTAACCACAATGTGTTTAACGTCAGTATTAGGCAGTGCTTTTTCAAGCGTGACAGCAAAGTTAGCAAGAATAAATATTGCTGATGTTTCAGAATCTTTTAATTGGTGCTCTAGCTCACGAACGGTATATAGCGGATTAACGTTAACCACCACACACCCTGCGCGTAAAATACCTAATATAGCAATTGGGGTTTGCAACAAGTTAGGCATCATAACAGCGACTTTATCGCCCTTTTTTAACCCTAAATCGTTTTGAATATAAGCCGCAACACGTTTTGTTGCCGCGTCAATTTCGTTATATGACAATGTTTTACCCATATTAGTAAATGCAGGTAAATCTTTGTAATCATTAAAACTTTTTTCAAACACTTCGAGTAACGAGTTGTAGTGCTCAGGATCGATTGTTTCAGGCATACCTTCTGGGTAGCGCTTAAGCCAGATTTTTTCCACTCTTAGCCCCTGTTTATAATTATATTTTTATTAACCTTAATCTAAGTAAGGCACTTTCACAATTGAGCAAATACTCTAATCTAGAGATAATCCCACATTTATCGGTAATATACAATTAACATGCACTACTTTGCACCATAAATGCGTGAATGTGTTCAAAACATAGTCCACTACTTTGCATATGGCAATGATGCCCACCAGGCACATCTATTACACTCAAGTTATTGTAATATTTACTATACTTGTCTAGATTTTGTTTTACAAATGGATAACCTTTATCACCTAATATTAATTGACATGGTGCAATTAATTCTTTTATTGCACCAATACATTGCGATTCATCAAATCGAAAACCTGAGTGATTTTTAAGCTTAGGATCAGTCGTTAACTCAAACCCACTGTGCATTTGTTTTATGTTTCTGTCCATCAACAACGCGATTAGTTCATCATTTAAATCAGTTGTTTTTGCACGCGCTTGATAAATTTGTTGTTTTGAAGTGTATACCCGTGATTTTTTTGTACTAAACCTTGCTCGGTTTAGTATGGCATTTCTTAGTTGAGAACACACTTCATCGCTATCGGTGGTAACACAGCCTATACCTTCAATAAAAGAAACCGATTTTACGTACTCACTAAAACAACTAGCAAACAGCCCTGCTACCATAGCCCCCATAGAATGACCAACCAAGTGTACCTTCTTTAACTTAAGCGCTGTGATTAATGCATACACATCATCCACATAATCAATAAAGTAGTAATGTGCTTGAGGGCTTCGCCAAGATGACAGTCCATGCCCTGGAAAGTCAATGCAATACCATGTTTGCGAAGGTGCAGCACGACTCAGCATAGGCACGAAGCTAGCACAATTATCTAGCCAGCCATGCAGAGCGATAACGACGTCTTCACCGTCTCCAAATTTAATACCGTGTATATCTAAGTCATTAGCTTTTACCGAAAATGGTTGCAACGCAAACCTCAACTTTTTTATTTGGTTATGGCCATAACATACAAGAGTTAATACACAAATAATAGAACTGAACTAATAGAACACACACTTAAATTTCGAGATTTCATAACATATTCATTTATTTATCTTGCTATCGGTATACAATAATAGTCGCTATTAAAATAAGTACACTTAAAGGGTACGTACAATGAAAAAACAGTTCGGCTTATTAGCGCTTTTATGTACAACAGGAGCATTCGCTCAAACAGCGCCTAAAAATGTTATTTATATGATTGGTGATGGCATGGGTCCCGCTTTCACTACCGCTTATCGTTATTACAAAGATGACCCTACAACAAAAGAAATAGAAACAACCGTTTTCGACACTATGTTAAAAGGCATGGCGCACACTTATCCTGATGACCATACTTATGTAACAGACAGCGCAGCAGGTGCAACTGCACTTAGCAGCGGTCATAAAAGTTATAATGGCGCAATCGCTGTCGATACGGCTAAAAAACCGGTTAAGACCATGCTAGAAATTGCAAAAGAGCAAGGAATGACAACAGCGTTAGTGGCTACTTCACAAATTAACCATGCAACACCTGCAAGCTTTGCCGCGCATAATGAATCAAGAAGAAATTATGATGACATCGCAAACGACTACATTGACAATAAAATTGCTGGTAAATTACCGGTTGATTTAATGTTAGGCGGTGGAACTCAATATTTTATTCGTGATGACAGAAACTTAGTCGACGAATTTAAAAAAGCAGGTTATCAATACGGTGACGATATTAAAAACTTAGGTCAAATTACACAAATCCCTGCTATTGGTTTATACGCACCTAAGGGATTACCTTTTGCGCTAGATGAAAACCCTACGAGATTAAAACAGTTAACCTCTAAAGCGTTTGATTTGCTTGATGGGCAAAACGATAAAGGCTTTTTTGTGATGATTGAAGGCAGCCAAATTGACTGGTGTGGTCACGCAAATGATATTGCTTGCGCAATGGCTGAAATGGACGACTTTGCAAAATCAATCGAAACGGCAAAAGCCTATGTAGATAACAACCCAGACACTATTTTAGTGATCACGGCTGATCACTCTACAGGCGGTTTAACCATTGGCGCGCATGGCCAATACAAATGGGGAACCGACATCATCAAAGGTGTTAAAGCCACTGCGGGTACATTAACCAAATTATTAATGGGATCAGATAACCTTAAAACGGTATGGCAAGCCAATACCCGTATTGAGTTTACAACTGAAAACGAAATTAAACTTAAGCAAGCTAAAGCCATGGGTGAAAAAACCCTTAATTTAGCGGTTAAAAGCATTATCAATGATTTAAGTTTCACTGGTTGGACAACGGGCGGACATACCGCTTCTGATGTGCAAGTATTTGCCTATGGTAAAAATAGCGATGACTTTATTGGTTCACAAAACAATACTGACATAGCTAAAAAACTGATTAGTTACATAAAACAGTAATCACTGGTATAAAAATAAAAAGCCCGAATAATCTATTCGGGCTTTTTATTTGGCTATTAATTTTATAATTAAGCATATATATCAACACCAATTAAGCTTTGAACTTCAGCTCTTCGCTCTAAATTAGCAAACTCAGTGTAAGTAGAAATTGCCTTACTAACTTGCGCACTCGGTTGATCGTAAATAGTTTGGCTATATTGGGCCTCTTTGGTGTTCGCTTTTACAAACTCTTTTGCGAGTTCAAGCCCTTCGGGGCTACTCTTAACATAGTCTGTATTGGTTTTCTGTGGTATTGGCTGCTCTGATAGTCGTTCGGGCTTTGCCGTAACAACAGCAGTAGAACGCACCTTAGCAGGGATATCACCAGTAAAAAAACCAGAGCTTATAGGCAGCGACATTACGCTTCTCCAACCAACAACATGCTTAAATTATGATTTAAAATAGTTCAATATGCAAACAATACAACTTAGCGTTATTCGCGGCCTGGTAATTTTTTCCAGGTCACTGTGTCACGCACATACTTAGGCTGAGCATCGCTGGCTTTTACGCCATTACCTGCAAGGTACTGTGCATCCACTAACGCTAACATGTATTGTGCATCGGGTAGCGTAATTTCAGGGTGTACACTCACATTTGTAAATGTAGTTAATGCATCGGGATAACTTTTAAATCCAGTCCCCACGCCGGTTGCTGTTTTGTTTGTGTCTATCAATGAAGCATCAAGCAGTTCAGGCTTAAAAACACGTTCTTCACCTTGAAGTGTCATCAAATTATTATTAACTTGGTATTGAGCAAAGTATATTTCCCCCATACGCGCATCAATGCTTGAATAAACCACTTTATCGCCAAATTGTTCAAACGCTTGTTGCGCCATAACCGCTAAGGTAGAAACCCCCACTAGCGGTAAATTCGTTGAATACCCAAGCCCTTGTGCTATGGCTACGCTAATACGCACACCCGTAAAGCTACCTGGACCTTGGCCAAAGCCAATAACATCTAAATCTTTTAATTTACAATTGGCTTTATTAAGCAGCTCATCAATAAGTGGCAGAATTTTTTGACTATGCTGCTGCGGACACTCTTCAAAATGATGAAACGTTTTACCTTGATAATGCAAAACAAGCGATAAAGCCTCTGTAGAAGCGTCTAGGGCGAGAATGTTACTTTTGATCATTTTTGTACTCAATTAATATGTTTTAAAAATGTATTTGCATCTTCTAAGCTACGTGTACGGCGCATTGGCGGTAAACTCTTTAAAAATACTTGTCCATATTGGCGTGTAACTAAACGATTATCGCAAATTACTAACACACCTTTATCTTTGTTATCACGAATTAAGCGACCTACGCCCTGCTTTAAGGCAATAACCGCTTGTGGTAACTGAATATGCGCAAAGGGATCTTTTCCTTGCATTTGGCAATCCTGCATTCTAGCTTGCAAAAGCGGATCATCGGGCGCTGCAAACGGCAGTTTGTCGATAATAACACAGCTTAAAGTACTGCCTCTTACATCAACCCCTTCCCAAAAGGACGCTGTGCCGAGTAACACGGCATTACCATGACGGGTAAATTTTTCTAATATAATGCGTTTAGACATTTGCCCTTGCATGTAAACCGGATAGTCCATTTGTGTGGTTAAGCCCTCAGCCACCAAATGCATCATTCGGTAACTAGTAAATAGCACAAAACAACGCCCTTTTGCTGATTTTATGAGTTCGAGAGTTAACTTTACAATCGCATGCGGCATATTATCGGCGTGCGTTTCAGGTAAATAGCGCGGCAAGCACAAAAGCGCCTGATTTTCATAATCAAACGGACTGTCTACCATCATACTTTGCTTTGGTTTTAACCCAAGGCTGGCATTAAAATGAGTGAGTTCGTTGTCGACCGATAACGTGGCCGAGGTAAACACAAACCCTGCGCCAGACTCTTTCATCATCAAAGCAAATTTAGCCGATACATTCAGTGGCGTTATATTAATGGTTAAATAGCGCCGCGTGGTTTCGTACCAATAACTAAAGCCTGTTTGGGCGGTATCAAATACGCGCTCTAACTGGCCTTTAAATGCCAACACCCGCTCAAATGGGTGTTCAATTTTATCACTTCGTTCTAAGCAATGTTTTAAAACCTGGTACACAAATTCTAAATCACTAATAACGCGGTGTAATGCAGAGCAAATAAGCTTATTACTGAGCTTTTCACGCCAATCCCCGCGGCTACCGTCTACACCAAACTGCAATCTTAAATCGGCGACACTGGTTTCCAGTTTATTCAAACTTTTTCCTAATTGCAGCATGTCTGGAATTTCAGCGCGGTAAATAGCGCGTAAATCATTAATTAAATCCACCAGCTTTTTAGTACTCATGGTTTCGCCAAAATAGTCGCTGGCAATTTCACTTAACTGGTGGGCTTCATCAAATATATAGGCATCTGCGTTGGGCATTAGCTCTGCAAAGCCAGACTCTTTAACCGCCATGTCGGCAAAAAATAGATGATGATTAATTACGACAACGTCGGCATCCCCTGCTTTTAAACGCGCTTTACGAATATAGCACTCTTGAAAGTCAGGGCACTCTTTACCTAAACAGTTATCTGCAGTAGAGCTGACATACGGCAACACTTTGGCATCTTCTTCAATACCAATACAGTCGGCTAAATCGCCGGTATGCGTTTCACTGGCAAATTTAGCAACCATAGCAAGTTGGTGCATTACATCAGGGTCGTCTGTGGGGACGTGTGCAACATGTTGGGTAAGCCGATAAGTGCATAAATAATTGGCACGCCCTTTTAACAATGCCGTTTTTTTAGCCGCGCCTAAGGCTTTTACTAACACCGGTAAATCACGATGAAACAGCTGTTCTTGCAGTGCTTTAGAACCGGTTGAAATTATTGTTTTGCCTTTAGATTTGAGGGCTGGCGCTAAATAAGCAAAGGTTTTACCTGTGCCAGTACCGGCCTCAACAACAAGCTGGGAACTTGTTTTTAATGCATCCTCAACAGCCACAGCCATATCAATTTGAGGTTGGCGTGGTGAGTATCCATCTATTGATAAAGCCAAAGGCCCGGTTGCACTAAACAGCTGTTTGATAATACCAATCACTTTATAAAAAATAATAGCGGGATTCTACGTAAGCTATTGATGAAGGGCAAGCCAAATAGCGTGAGAATTTGGCCTTTAAAGGGGCTTATGTCCCTGTTAATTATTGTGCATTTATAGTTAACCTAATGCCACTTGCATTATGATAGCCTTTAACATCTATATGCCATATACCTGCCTGGGTTGCAGAAACAGTGCAACTTTCTGTGTTGCCGTTTATATGGCCTACACACAAATTGTGTATTTGAAGATGCGCACCGAAATTTAAATACAAATCAGCATCGCCGCTTCCGCCTGAAATAGCAACGTTTAGGGAGGCATAACCCGCGGCTAAACGTTGTTCAAAACGCTGCCAATCACCTGTATTTACGCTAATGTTATCTTCTACGCGATTGATAGGCTCTAAAGCGCCTGCGGGCTCAAAACTGCCCGTCAGATAAACATTATTAATTGCGCTGTATGCCTCAACCATGACATAGTAAGTGCCTTCATTGCTGGTTGAAATGTCGCAACGCTCATTAAACGCTCATTACTTGTGGCAGAGGTACTTTTACAGTCGTAATCAGTTAACGTGGGCACCTAATTATATTTAATGTATAAATCGGCATCGCCATTATCACCTGAGGTTTCAAAGCTTAAGTTTTGCGCTCCTTTTGGTACATTCAATGTATAGATAAGCTGCTCTTTAGCAGTGGCATTGATACCAGAAATTGGTTCACCATTGACTAACTCATTATTATTTGGCGGAGTGACATCACCGGCATTTTTTGCCAATTCAGCAACAAAGCTAACGGCTAAGTTAGCAAATTTAATTGCATGATCAGCGTCAAAATTACTGTCGTTTTGTGTATGTATCAGTGGGTTAATGTCATTCATTTTTGATTCAAATGGCATTGAGGTCGCAAACCCTTGTTGATACCAAGAAGCATGATCGGAGCAACCATAACCACATTGTTCAAAGCCATAACTAATTTGTGGTAAATAGGTGTCTATCAGCTGAGCTAAAAATTGGTTTTGAGCATTGGTGGTGTAGCACATTCACTACCTGAGCTAAGATTTGAATTAACGCCTACCGCAGCCAAAGCGGCTTTAACATCATTAGGGTCATAATTTAAATCACAGGCTGCATCCATCACACCGTTACCGGCTAAATCCCAGCCTACACCCGCACTCCAATATAGTTGGTTAGCACGTGCCATTACGATAAAGGCTTTTTGTGTATCCCAACCCGGCGTGGTTGCTAAATTATAAAATGCCTTGTTATAAACACCTGAACTATAATGCACGTCCATACCTGAATAATAGTTACTTTGGTTATCTATGGAACGACCATCTTGGGTAGGGTTATTCATGTAACGCAGGGCACCATTACCTTTAAAAATATCCTTTGCGACTAGCCAATAGGACATGTAAATGGATACGCAGAAGAGCCACTTGTTCCGCCATTTAAATTAATAGTGCGAACATTTGCGTTATTCATGCTACAAGTATTACCTGATTGACTAACATCTAGGCTGTCAAAATCAGTTCCATATAAATACTTGCCTGTTTTTAGATTACCCCCAGGGCATGTTGCAGGTTATCGTAACTAAGCAAGACCTCACCGGTATTAGCATCAATGATCAGGTATGGCCTTGATGGTGACTTGCCATAAGTAACATAAGACACTTCATAAACTAAATGCGCCTTATTTTGATCGTCAACCCAGATAGCAAGTCTGGATTGCTCATTATGTTTTTTTAAGCCTACTGATTTTGCAGCTATACCCGTTTTAGACCCTTTTAAAATCGCATCTTTTTTTGTCAATTTAGCCGATACATCAGATAAATCTTCCTCAATGTTATATACAGCTGCACCGTGGTCTTTTTTAAGCATCCCAATATTAAATATTAAGCTGACCGTATCACCAATGACAGGAATGCCCTGATACGTTTGTTGATAGCGGTGGGTTACTTCTCCGTTATTGCTAGTAAATTCTTTTAATACAACTAATTCGTTCCCTACACTCAACCCAATCAACTGATTTGGACTTACTGATAACAAGGAAGCAGAGTTTGATTGCACCCTATTATTAATTGTCGGTTGTTGATTTAGGTATTTCTTATTCGCAGCTACTGCATTTGTTGCTTGAACAAAGTTAAAGCAGCAAAAGTTGCTATTGTGATTTTAGATAAATTCACGTTTACGCTCCGTTAAAGTTTAAGTTTTTAATATATTTGTATTAATCGCCACATTTTGTACCCGCTTAAGGGTCGCAGTAGGCCGCAAACTTAAACAACGAAAATAAAATTTAATTTACAATAACTTAAAGAACACTGCTTTAACTAGTGAAGGCCAGAGATAACATTTCGTATACATATATTTACATAAGACAGCCAGCAAAAAGCATTAGATTTTAAAATCACACGCTTTATTGTTAATCACTAATCGACTGCTCAATGAGTATGTAGTTACAAAGGAAAATACTTTACCTGTTGAGCTTTAAAAGAGGGGTAATCTATTTTAAATGGGTAGGGAGTAGCTTTAAAAACACGCAGTTCATAGCCATGCACCACTATTTGCTATGTTTAAACAAATTTGCTTTTATTGAGGGCGATTTAAACTTGAGGCAATAACGGCATCGCTAATCACTTGTACTAAACCCATGTATCTAAATGGGGTTTGTCGTCATCTTCTTCAGCGGTTTTATTGCGCGATTTATTTTCGTCAAACGCCAGCTTATGTTGCTTTTCTACTTCTCTTTTTTTACGCTCTTCTAACTCGACTTTTTTGGCACTGGCACTTTGTTGAACCCCAGCAACATGAAAAGCCCCTTTAGATTCAAGCGTTAAACGCGTAATAGGCCCTAAATAAGGGATCATTATATCCATGCTTGCCTCCATTGAATTGAACGTAATTTAATCACTATAAAACTGTTGATAAATAAAGCAATACTCTAATTATTATCGGCAGTTATAAGATATTCTTTAATTAAAGAATATTTTTCTTGCCATGATGTTAGTGAATGTGTTTTTATAAATGCGAAATTTATTAAACAAACAGCAGCTAAGCGTTAACATAGTAACGAATAGCTAAACAGGATATAAAAATGCTTAATTCACTGACAGTTGTACATCACCACCATCATTCATCGGAATAACCTGTCAGGTCTTTCGCTGAGAGGTTGTTCCTAAAAGGAAACCTCTGGCGAATCAACATACCAAGATTCATTTTCGCCCTGAGGTTTCCCTCGGGGTTTTTAGTTTTTAAATTAAAGGAAAATGAGTAATGAATAATAGTAATCGTCTTCGTATCGCCATTCAAAAAGGCGGCCGCCTATCTAAAGATTGTCAAGATCTGCTTAAACAACTGGGTGTAAAACTCAATCTTCGTGAGCAGCGCCTAATAGCACACTCAACCAACATGCCTATCGACGTTTTGCGTGTGCGCGATGACGATATTCCAGGCTTAGTTATGGATGGTGTATGTGATTTAGGTATTGTTGGCGAAAACGTACTAGTTGAAGTACAAGCAGAAAGAGAACGCCAAGGTGTACCGAGTGAAGTAACAAAGCTTGCTAAACTTGACTTTGGCTACTGTCGTTTAGCACTTGCATGGCCACAAGAACTTGGTAAACAAGACAAAAGCTGGTTTGAAGGCAAACGCATAGCAACCACTTACCCAGAAATTTTAAGTCAATACCTAAAACGCGAAGGCATCAACGCCAGTACAGTAATGTTAACCGGTTCAGTGGAAGTAGCACCACGAGCAGGACTTGCCGATGCGATTTGTGATTTAGTCTCTACTGGCGCAACACTTGAAGCAAATGGCTTAATGCAGGGTGATACCATTTTAGAGTCAAATGCTTGTTTAATCCAAAACACTCAACTACAAGATCCTGAAAAATTAGCGCTCATCAATAAACTAATGCCGCGTTTACGTGGTGTAAAGCAAGCTAAAGAAAGCAAATACATTATGTTACACGCACCAAAAGACAAGCTTGATGAAATTTGTGAGATTTTACCTGGCGCTGGCCAACCTACATTATTGGCTCTTGCGGGTAATGATGAATATGTTGCCCTACACATGGTGAGCAGTGAAACCCTATTTTGGGAAACCATGGAACAACTTAAGGCCCTTGGTGCCAATTCTATTTTAGTTATGCCAATTGAAAAAATGATGGAGTAACAACAATGCTTCGTTGGAATGAGGAATCATCACAAGTTCAAGCAGCGGCGCTTATGCGCCCTGCTGTATCAGCAAGTGAAAAAGTAGAAAGCATTTGCCAGACTATTTTGGCAAAAGTTAATGCGCAAGGCGATGCCGCTCTACTTGCATTAGCAAAAGAGTTCGATAATAGAGCCAAGCCGCGTTTACGTGTACCACTTGATGAAATTAATGCCGCTGAGAAAATGCTAAGCCCAGAGCTTAAATATGCAATTGATACCGCTTATGCTAATGTGAAATGTTTTCATCAAGCGCAACTGCCAAAAGATATTAAGTTATCGACTCAACCCGGTGTTGACTGTGAACTAAAATATCAAGCCATCGAAGCAGTCGGTATTTATGTACCAGGAGGGAGTGCCCCTCTTCCGTCATCGGTTATTATGCAAGGTGTATTGGCGCAGTTAAGCGGTGCAAAAACCGTGGTCTTAACCACCCCAGTACAAGGTGATAAAGCAATTAACCCGGCTATTTTATATGCCGCTAAATTATGTGGTATCACCACTATTATTGAAAGCGGTGGTGCAGGCGCGATTGCTGCAATGGCCTACGGCACTGAATCAGTACCTAAAGTGAATAAAATTTTTGGCCCAGGTAATAGCTTTGTGACTATGGCAAAGCAGTTAGTTGCACAAACAATTCCAGGAATGGCGATTGATATGCCAGCAGGGCCATCTGAAGTATTAGTGATAGCAGATGAACGAGCAAATCCAGAGTTTATTGCGGCCGATTTACTCTCACAAGCAGAGCATGGCGCCGACTCGCAAGTTATTTTATTGTGTAACAGCGAAACTATTATTAAACAAACACAAGACGCGCTTACTCGTCAATTAGCTAACTTAAGCCGAAAAGACACCGCTGAACAAGCGCTGGCCAATTCGTCACTTATTTTAGTGGATTCAATAGCGCAAGCATTTGATGTATCAGCGCAATATGGGCCAGAGCACTTAATTTTACAACTGGCAGATGCAAGCCCGTACCTTGATTCGGTTAAAAATGCAGGTTCAGTATTTGTTGGCGACTACACACCAGAATCGGCTGGCGATTATGCATCGGGTACTAACCACGTATTACCTACTTACGGTTATAGCGCGACATACTCAAGCTTAAACTTGCTTGATTTTTTCCGCACATACACAGTACAAACTATTAGTAAAAGTGGCTTAACTGAGCTTTCAAAAGCTATTTTACCACTGGCAGATGCCGAAGGCCTTGATGCCCACGCTAATGCGGTTTCAATTCGTTTAGAGGCAATAAAAAATGAGCAATGAGAGCGCCCAA
The DNA here is from genome assembly GCF_023650455.1 of Pseudoalteromonas sp. SCSIO 43095. Classification (NCBI taxonomy): domain Bacteria; kingdom Pseudomonadati; phylum Pseudomonadota; class Gammaproteobacteria; order Alteromonadales; family Pseudoalteromonadaceae; genus Pseudoalteromonas; species Pseudoalteromonas sp. SCSIO 43095. Next base: position 70,806 of record NZ_CP087996.1, on the reverse strand, counting down.
GCACCTGGCTTATTACCTGATAATATTGCAGCGCTTGCTGCTTACAGCTCGGCTAAAAGTGAAAAGTTAACAGGCACAACGTGGCTCAATGCCAACGAAAGTCCGTATGCTAAAAACCTTGAGCTGAGTATTGAAGATTTAAATCGCTATCCCGATCCACAGCCACAATTGGTTATTGATCGCTATGCAGCTTACACCGAGCTTAAAAGCGACAATGTCCTTATGACGCGAGGTGCAGATGAAGGCATTGAACTTTTAGTACGCACGTATTGCCAGCCAGCTAAAGATAGTATTGCGCTGTTTTTGCCTACCTACGGTATGTATAAAGTCACTGCTGATACGCACAATGTGGCTATTAACGCGATTACTCAAGAGTTATTATTAACAGCCAATGTTGATGATATTGTCACTGCGGTCGGTAGCTCAAAACTGGTGTTTATTTGTAATCCAAATAACCCAACAGGTAGTTTAACGCCGCTAGATAAAGTAAAAGCCATTGCCACTGCGCTTGCAGGTAAAGCATTGGTGATTGTTGATGAAGCCTATATAGAGTTTTGCCCAGAGCAAAGTGCAACACAACTTATAAACGAGTTTAGTAATATTGTAGTGCTACGTACACTGTCAAAAGCGTTTGCGTTGGCAGGCCTGCGAACCGGGTTTACCCTCGCTCAAGCCAGTATACTTGCGCCCATTCGTAAAGTCATTGCACCGTATCCGGTATCGAGCGTGGTAGCGAGTATTGCAGCGCAAGCCATTGCCCCTGATGCCATTACCTCTATGCGTCGCCAGGTGAGCATTTTAAGCAGCTTAAAATTAAAGCTAATAGAGTGGTTAAACGCCTCCCCTGCTGTATTAAAAATTCTCACTGGTGAAGGCAACTTTGTTACCTTAAAATTGGCCGATAAAAACAGCTTTAAAGTTGCCCTTGAACAAGGCTTAGTCATGCGGGCATTTACCTTATACGGTGAAGACGACTGGCTACGCATTTCAATTGGTAGCGATCAAGAATTAGAACAAGTAAAAATTTGGCTCGATGGTTTAACCACCCCAACAGCCCTATCACAACAGGAAGTATCATGAGTAATCCCTATTTATTTATAGACCGTGACGGCACCATTATTGAAGAGCCAATCACCGACAAACAGGTAGATAGCCTTGAAAAGTTGGCTTTTTTACCTGGTGTTATTCCGGCATTATTACAACTACAAGCCGCTGGTTATCGCCTAGTTATGGTATCTAATCAAGATGGTTTAGGCACTGACAGTTTCCCAACTGCGGATTTTAACATAGCCCAAGACAAAATGATGGACATACTCAACAGCCAAGGGATTAAATTTGATGAAGTTCTGATCTGCCCTCACTTTGATGAACAAAACTGCGATTGCCGTAAGCCAAAAACTGGCTTACTTACTGAGCTTATGCGCTCGGGTAAAGTCGATTTAGCACGCTCTTTTGTGATTGGCGATCGCCAAACAGATATTGGCCTTGCGCAAAACTTATGTTGTGAAGGCATTTTGTATGACGGCAGTTGGGATGCCATTGTTACTAAGCTGACCACGGCAAACCGTGAAGGCCGTGTCACTCGCAACACCAAAGAAACACAAATCGATGTGCAAGTTAATTTAGACCAAACAAAAAATGGCGAAATTAGCACTGGCCTTGGCTTTTTCGACCACATGCTGGACCAAATTCGCACTCACGCCAATATTGGCTTAAATATTAAAGCCAAAGGCGATTTACACATAGACGAGCATCACCTAGTTGAAGACATTGGTATTGCCTTAGGGGTTGCTCTTAAACAAGCGCTGGGCACAAAATCACAAATAGCTCGTTATGGTTTTGCACTCCCTATGGATGAATGTAAAGCTGAGGCACAAATTGATTTATCGGGTCGAGCATCATTTGTATTAAACGCCAACTTTAGCCGTGAAAAAGTGGGTGATTTAGACGTACAAATGGTTGAGCATTTTTTCAAAAGCTTAAGTGATAACGCTGCAATTAGTCTTATTTTGTCGGTAAGTGACGGTAATTGTCATCACCAAGTAGAGGGCTTATTTAAAGCATTTTCTCGTGCTCTGCGTATGGCAATTGCACAAGATATCAGTCAACAAACAGCCAGCTCTAAGGGGTGTTTATGATTGCCATAATTAATACCGGTTGTGCCAACATTAACTCAGTTCGTTTTGCCTTTGAGCGCTTAGGCAAAACGCCTGAGGTGATCACCTCACCTGAGCAACTAAAAGGCTTCGAACGTGCTATTTTACCCGGTGTAGGCCATGCTTCTGTTGCGATGAAACGCTTAAAAGACGCTGGTTGGCAGCAAGCAATTGATGAATATCAGCGCCCGCTGATGGGCATTTGTTTAGGCATGCAATTACTTTGTGACAGCACAGAAGAAGGCGATGTTGATTGCCTTGGCAAAATTCCGGGTGTTGTTAAGCACTTAGAAGTGGGCACATTAACCTCACCACATATGGGGTGGAATGACCTAAGCGTGCTAAAAGAACATGCCCTTACCAAAGGGTTATCGGCGCAAGATCAAGTGTACTTTGTGCATAGTTTTGCTCACACAGTGAACGATGCCACCCTAGTTAGCGGTGAATACGGACAAGCTTTTTCAGCGATAGTTGCTAAAGATAACTACGCAGGCATGCAGTTCCACCCAGAGCGAAGCGCCAAAATAGGCACCCGACTTTTACAAAACTTTTTAGATTGGCAGCTGTAAGCGCAGCAAAACATAAGAGAAATAAACGTGATTATTCCAGCACTCGATGTATTACAAAACCAAATTGTGCGCTTATACCAAGGTAAGTATGATACAGCACAATTTTACCCTTTTGAGCTTGGCGCCCGCCTACAAGAGTACGCAAATAGCGGCGCAGGTAAGCTGCACCTGGTTGATTTAGAAGGCGCGCGCGATCCAAATAAAAAACAGTGGCAGCATATTCAAGCTGCAACCAAAGCGCTAAATGTACCTTATCAAGTCGGTGGCGGTATTCGCTCTGAGCAAGATGTGAGCGATTGGCTAAAAGCCGGTGCTAACCAAGTCGTGATTGGCTCAATGGCCGTTGAAAAACGTGAGCAAGTACAAGCTTGGATTGAAAAATTTGGCAGTGAACACTTTGTTATCGCACTAGATGTTAATAAAACTGACAACAGCTGGGCACCAGCAACACATGGTTGGTTAAGTGAATCTGAGTTTGGCTTGTTCGAACTGGTTGATTTTTACGTGGCACTTGGCGTGGTTGATTTTCTGTGTACTGACATCAGTAAAGACGGCACCATGACCGGCCCTTCGTTTGCACTTTATGAAGACTTAACAAACCACAACAGCGAAATTAAAGTTCAAGCGTCAGGCGGTGTAAGCTCACTGGATGATATTGCAAAGCTGAAAAAGCTGGGCGTTGGTGGTGTTATTTTAGGTAAATCATTACTCGATGGTGCCTTTAATGTTGAGGAGGCGTTAGCATGTTATCAAAACGCATAATTCCTTGCTTGTATGATACCAGATATTTATAAGAAATAATAAAAACTAAAAAATCATAAAAACCCAATCATTTTAAGGGCTTATAGCTATAGTCAAGTAGTAAGCCCTATCCACCCCATTAGATTAATAATATAAAAAATGTAGCCTATACATCTCCAATTGACTATTATAAATAACAAGTGTCGCCTATATGTATCCTATGACAGTTAAACGCTCGCTCCCAAACGCGGTCACGTTGGAAAGTTAGATTAACTTTATCATTTATAGTATTTTACTTGTTTGCTTTATCTTTGCTTCTACCTTGGCTAACCAAATCAGCGGAATAATAATTAAAGAAGATCCTATAGCCAAGCTCAGGTCCGGTATTTCATTGAACCACAGCACCCCTACAACTACAGCACCTAATAAGCCAGTGTATTCGGCACTGGAAATTTTACTGGCTTCGATTGCTCTATATACCAATACACATATACCAGCATAAATTAGGATAAAAGTGTTGGAGCCTGTTGCCGTTAACATTGGAGTCCAGTCCCAAGGTTTGCCTTCCCATAACGCCAACCCAAGTGCGGCTGGGATACCTACTAGGTTGGTGAGCATTAAAGTTTGGAACACATTATGATGCTGAGGTAATTTACGAACCAATAAATTATTTACAGCCATAGTCAATGCGACGACAAGGGCGGCAATCGCTGCCCAATTAATTTGTGTTGGTTTAACCACGATAAGTACGCCGATAAAGCCCAAAACAGCAGCAGCAATTGAGTGGCTAGTCAGCTTTTCCTGAAACAATATCATGGCTAACGGCAGCATAAGCAAAGGCGCTGTATAGAAAATAGCATTTACGGTAGCTAACGGCAGAGCGCCGAGAGCGAATACCATAAATATTGCCCCTAATAACCAAATGTGGCCACGTATAAAGTGCCATTTGAGGCCAGCGAAGAGGCTTTGTTTATTACTGAATAGACAAAATGGAAGTAAAATCAGCACTGCGGTCAATTGACGAAATAATACAAATTGGTATATGGCAGTATCTGCTGGCAGAGTTTTTATCAAAGCATCAGAAAAAACACCAATTATATTTCCGATGATAAGTAATGTCATCGCGAGTCCGACAGTTATTTTGGGCATTTCATTACTCCTGCTACATTCTAGAAAATGTCAATGGAACTGAATTAATAGAGTTACGTTTGTAAAACGGTTATATGATTAGCGTATTCCATACCTTATATGATGTATAATGTTTAAAATTTTTTTAGTATGAGCTAAATTTATAATGAAGTTGCCTCCTTTACGTGCCCTGCAATGCTTTGAAGCTGTTGCGCGACTTAATAGCTTTTCCAAAGCTGCTGAGCACCTCAATGTGACTCAAAGTGCGGTTAGTCACCAAGTTCGATTACTCGAAGACTATTTGGGTGAAACTCTGTTTAACCGACAAGGGCGTTCTTTTTCCTTGACTAAGGTCGGGGAACGTTACTTTGAAGAAGTGACTAACTCATTAGGAAATCTATCAAATGCCAGTCAAATGATACGTCACGGGGAATCAGGCAATCTTCGTTTGGCTTTATATAGCTCTGTTGCGGTGAACTGGTTGATACCGAAGTTAGAAGATTTTAGAAATCAGCACCCAGAAATAGAAATAACTTTAAATATGGTCGGGGATCAACCGGATTATAATGACCAATTTACGGATTGTTTTATTACAATGAATCCACCGGAACGTAACTTTGTCAATCAATTCATGTTTACTGAAAAACTTTATCCAGTGTGTGGAAAAAAGCTTTGGCAGCAGTTAAGAAATAAGCCTCTACCTGATTCATTATGGCAACACCCGTTATTATCAGTACAATACTCAGATACAAATGAAAGTCTTGGTGACGACTGGTTACGTTGGTGTATGAGTGGTAAATTTGAATTACCTAAAGACGTCAAAATTAATCAATTTAGTCATGTCTTACTTGCCGCTGAAGCGGCTCGATATAATTTGGGAATTACCCTCATTAGTAATTACATGATGGATGATCAGGATCGCCAGCAAAGTCTTGTGCGCATACCTATGCACGAGCTTATTACCGGAGATAAATTCTATTTTGTCTATAAGGAAACACGAGCTAGGCAACCTGATATTATGAAATTAGGTCGTTGGCTTAAACAGCAGTGTTATGAGCTGGAATCAGCTTAGCTATTTAAATCAGAGTTGAAGCTAGATGAGTTCAACACGTTTATTCAACCGCAACGACACCCTAAACTAACCGACTTATGTACGAACTTAACAAGTATCACTCAACACGATGTTGATCATGCACCTTATTACCCTGAAGCAATTGGCGCTTTCCAAAAGTGGCTAGGCAATTAGGATAACTACCTGTTTTGTAGCTGGGGAGAGTATGATAAACACCAATTTGAACAAGACTGTGCTTTTCATAATGTGCCATACCCTATTCCAGCTCCGCACCTAAACATTAAAAAGGAATTTTCAAAGATTCAAAAAGTACGCAAAAGACAAGGTATGGCCGGAGCGTTAAAACTTGCGAAGATTCCTCACTTTTAAAAAACTGATTGTTAATTATACTTAGGCCTATATGAGCAAGTACTAAATTGTAATTTTGGTGCTTTCTACACAATCAAACAAATTAATACAAAACTGTACAAGTAATAATAAACTCTTGAAATTAAAATGTTATTTTTTACTCATTAACTAACGGCTGCTTCTATTCAAGTAGTCAGTAGTTACTACTTTATAAATTGCATTTCAGGTAAATTTGAAAACAAACTCAATTGGCTATTTTGTAATTTTTAATTGCTTAAAAATGCCAACAATTAACAACGCACTTTTTATTTAAGGTAAGCCAAATGATCAAAACACCATGTTTTACTAAATTTAATTTAATTAGTATTACGTTTTTGCTTTTATTAGCCGGTTGCTCAGAAAGCGAAGTCACTACACAAAAACAAAACGAACCACGTGCGGTTAAACTAATAACCATAGGTGATGAGTCGCAATCAAAAACGCTCACCTACCCCGCCACTATCGACACTATAAATAGCTCAAAGCTTGCTTTTCAAGTTAGCGGAAAGCTAGAAACGCTTAATGTTATTGCCGCACAAAATGTAAAAAAAGGCGATGTAATAGCCGTATTGGAACAACGAAACTTTATTAATGAGGTTAAGTCGAGCAAAATTCAGTTTGAAACCGCCGACAATGATTATCAACGTGGTTTAAAGCTCGCTAAAGATGGGGTTATTTCGCAACGAGATATAGAGCAACTAAAATCTAAAAAAGAAGTAGCCGAATCACAGTATGACTCAGCGCAAAAAGCACTATCCGACAGTAAAATTATAGCGCCTTACGATGCCATTGTTGCTGAGGTGCCAGTAAAGCAGCTTGAGAACATAAGCGCGGGTCAACATGTTGTTACTTTATTTGGTAAAGGCGAAATGGAAGCGGTGGTGAATATTCCCGCTTCAATTGTGGCCACGGTTGACTCTAAGCAAAACAATGTAGCGTCAGTTATTTTACAAGATGTATCGACTCCCCCCATTCCAGCAACATTTAGACGTGCCAATTTAGAAGCTGACTCTGCGAGTCAAACTTATGAAGTCCGATTTGCATTTGCTGTACCAAATAACCTTAATGTATTGCCTGGCATGAATGCCAGTCTAAAAATAACCCGTGAAAGCAGCTCAAATACAACTCGTTTATTAGTGCCAACCTTTGCTATTTTTGAACAATATGGTGAACACTTTGTATGGACAGTTGACGCTCAAACTATGCAAGCTTCTAAAACTCCCGTTACTATTGAAAATGGCATTGGAGAACAACTCATCGTCACTGACGGTTTAAGTGCTGGCGATGTAATTGTTGGTGCAGGTGCAAACTATGTAACTGAGGGTATGAAAGTACGTCCTTGGACTAAAGCATAGGAGCGCGGTAATGGATTTAGCAAAATGGACAATCAATAATAAATTAATTAGCACCATACTCATAATTTTAACTCTAGGGTTTGGTTTTTCATCCTATAAAAATATGGCGCGGTTTGAAGACCCCGAATTTATAATTCGCACCGCGCAAGTGTTTGTCTCGTACTCAGGTGCAAGCCCGCTAGAAGTAGCAAAAGAGGTAACTGAGCCGCTTGAACGTGCAATTCAAGAACTACAAGAAGTTGATACTATATCGTCCACCTCATCTACAGGTTTATCTGAAATTAAAGTAGAGATTAAATCAGAATTTTCTCCGACTAAATCTGAGTTGCAAGTTATTTGGACTAAGCTCAGAAACAAAATAAATGACACACGTCCAACATTACCGCCAGGTACTGGCACGCCTCAAGTTTATGACGATTTTGGTGATGTGTATGGCTTGAGCTATTTAATAACCGCCGAAGGATACTCACCCGACGAGTTACATGCCTACGCTAAAGATTTGCAAAGTGACATTTTACAAGTAGAGGGTGTAGCCAAAGTTGCTATGACAGGCGTGCAGCAAGAAGGCATATTTGTAGAAATAGCTCGTGAAGAGTTAGCCTCTTTAGGCGTGTCTATTAATAATATTTACGGCATTTTAGATGAGCAAAACGCTGTATTGAGCGCTGGTAACACTCAAATTGGCGATCAACGTATTTTTATCGACCCTACCGGAGAAATAAACTCCGTTGATACCATTAAAAATCTATTGGTTAGTGCCAGCGGTGAAGGTAAAACAATTTATCTTAAAGATATTGCCAATGTATACCGTGGCTTTCAAAGCCCTGCAACAAAATTAGTCCGCTATAACTCTAAACCTGCAATTTCACTTGGGGTTGCTAGTGTATTGGGTGCTAATGTGGTTAAAGTATTTGACCGCGTTGATGACAAAGTAAAACAAACTGAGAACCTCAGACCGCTGGGTATCACAGTTCATGAGTTTTACCACCAAGGTAAAGTAGTACAAGATTCAGTCGACAACTTTGTAGTGAATGTTTTAGTCGCACTGGTGATCGTAATGGTTACCCTGCTGCTATTTATGGGTTTGCGCTCAGGAATTATTATTGGCGCCGTATTACTGCTAACTATTTTTGCGACCCTTGCTACCATGGATTTGAGCGGCATACCCATGCATCGAATTTCTCTTGGTGCGCTGATTATCGCGTTAGGAATGATGGTTGATAACGCCATAGTTGTGACCGAAGGGATTTTAGTTGGTACACAAAAAGGCCGTAAAAAGTTAGAAATTGCTAGCGAAGTCGTCAAGCAAACTAAATGGCCACTACTGGGGGGTACTTTGGTAGGCATTGTTGCGTTTGCGCCTATTGGTCTTGCTCCAGGTGATACCGCTGAATTTACCGGTCATTTATTTTGGGTTATTTTAATCTCCTTATTATACAGCTGGTTATTTGCCATTACCCTAACTCCCTTATTTTGCTATTGCTTGTTTAAAGAGCAAGATAACGACACCTCAGGCTCAGCAAAACCAAATAAACTCATGGCACTTTATCAATCGGTAGTGGTGTCAGCACTGCATCACCGCTGGCTTAGTATTGCCATTGTGGTTGCCACTTTTAGTGTGTCTATGTGGGGATTTCAATTTGTAAAATCAGGTTTTTTCCCAGCTTCTACCACACCGCAAATGGTGGTTGATTTTTGGCTACCGCAAGGTACCGATATTGAAAAAACCAAAAAAGATATGCTCAAGTTAGAGGAATTTGTTAAGCAACAAAATGGCGTTGAAGGTATACAAACGCTTATTGGCGGCGGCGGGCTTCGCTACATGCTTATTTATGGTAGTGAGTCACCAAACAGTTCTTACGGGCAAATTTTAGCTAAAGTCGATGACTACAAAAAGCTAGATCAACTTTTACCTACCGTACAAAATTACATTGACGATAACTTTGTCGATGCTCAAGGCAAAGCATGGCGCTTTGTGATGGGCCCTGGTGGGGGCTCTAAAATAGAAGCCACATTTAAAGGCCCAGACCCACATGTATTAAGAGAGCTAGCTGCACAAGCAAAAGGAATATTAATTGATGATGGCGGCGCTCTATCAATTAAAGATACATGGCGACAACGCATTAGTGTTATTGAACCACAGTACTCTGCGATTAATGCACAACGCGCCGGTGTAACGCGTAAAGCAGTTGCTGAAGCCTTACAGCAAAATTTTTCGGGGCAAATTGTTGGGCAGTATCGTGAAGGTGAAGAGCTTATTCCTATTATTGTTAGAGCGCCACAACCTGAACGTGTCGATATAAACGATATTGGCAATATTCAAGTGCAAAGCAATATAACCGGTGAAACACTGCCCCTTGCGCAAGTAACCAATGGTTTTAAAACCGTCTGGCGCGATGCTATTTTAAAACGCGAAGACCGCGAATGGACCATAAAAGCTCAAGCGGATCCACTGCCGGGTGAACTGGCCTCAGAGTTATTTAATCGGGTAAGGCCTAAAATAGAAGCCATTGACCTACCTCAAGGGTATCGACTTGAATGGGATGGCGAATACGGACAATCGAAAGAGTCTAACGAAATGCTGGCCTCAACTATTCCAATGGGCTTTTTAGCCATGGTGCTGATTGTTATTGTGTTATTTAATGCTTTAAAACAACCAATTATTATTTGGCTTGTCGTGCCATTAGCCTTAATTGGTGTTGTTTTTGGACTGGTAACCACACAAATCCCACTAGAGTTTATGGGCATATTAGGATTGCTATCGCTCTCTGGTTTGTTAATTAAAAATGCTATTGTATTAGTAGATCAAATGGACATGGAAATTCGACAAGGTAAAGCTGCATATAATGCCATTATCGACTCGGCAAATAGTCGGGTAAGACCGGTAATGATGGGCACACTGACCACTGTATTAGGGGTTATTCCCTTGTATTTTGATGCATTTTTCCAATCAATGTCTGTGGTTTTAGTATTTGGATTACTGTTTGCTACCCTGCTGACTTTAATCGTGATACCCGTGCTATATGCTATTTTTATGAATGTTAAACAAAATCAGTAAACGAGTAATTAAGCTCTAAATTGTAGGATTCGGTTAAACAATGCTCGCCTTTGACCGGATCCTTATTATACTTTAGTCAAAACTACAGTTAATTTAATAAACTTTATAGTAATTCTCATTCTTTATAATTATTATATAGTTACAAAATGTTTTCGTTTTGAAATTCAATAATAACACTTATTCCACGGATACTTTCATGCCAATAAAACGCTTACTGATCCTCTTTTTATCTTTAGCGTTTAGTGAAGCTGTTATTATGCTTTTTTTAGCCTCATTTGTTACCCAGTTTACCGGTGTTTGGCTTTCAGTAATATTAGATTCCAGCCTTATTGCGTTAGTAGCGATTGTCACTACCCTTTACTTATTTCGCGATAATGACTTTGTAACTCACCAAAAGCTCAGAACTGAGTTCCTTATTATAAAAATAGCTATGATTGTGTTCACTGTTGAAGCAATCATAATGTTTGCCTTTAATTTTGATGCTCTGATGTTAAAACAATGGCAAATCATACTCATTGACGGCTTAATTTTAAGTAGCTTAAGTGTCTCGCTTATTTATTTATTTGTAATTAAATATGCTTTTTCATTAAACCAATCACATAACACACAAAAAAACACGACAAAACTGACTAGTTCATTGGCCTACTTTTGCTCTGCGGCGTTGTTATATATCGCCTTATATATGTTTTACCAAAGCCAATTACAAACGCGTATTAATAATGTTATACAACATGAAAAAAATGAATTAAAACAAGCAAAAAAAGCTTTTTTACAACAACTTAATCATGCCTCTCGTGACTTGCTGATTTTAAGAAACAATCATCATTTTAAAGATCATGACATTTTGAGTTCGGTCAATAGAGCTCAGCTAGAGCAAGACTATGCTAACTTTATTTCTATTAAAAACTTTTATACACAAATTCGAATTCTTGATCTAACAGGTAAGGAACTATTAAGGGTGCATAGAGACAAGCACAATGTTGCTATAGTCTCAGCAGAGCAGCTACAAGAAAAAAGCCATCGTTACTATTTTAAACAGGCTATAAAAATGAACCCGTCAGCTATTTTTATTTCCCCATTAGATTTAAACTTTGAAAACGGTGAGATAGAACACCCTTTTAAACCAATGATACGTTTAGCTTCTGTGTTAATGGGACCCAAAGGAACTAAAATAGGGCTACTTATCGTCAACCTTGAAGGGGCTCATTTACTTGGCCAATTAGACAATATCTCAAAAAATTCATCAGGCAATATTATGCTGCTTAATAAAGACAGCTATTGGTTATTTGGAGATACCAATAAGCAATGGTCATTTATGTTTGCTAACAAACCGCAACATCGTTTTAAAGATCAACAGCCACACATATGGCAAAGCATGCAAACCCAAGCGAATGGAATTATTAAAAATGAAAACAATGTTTATATTTATGAGCACTTAACTTTATTAAACGACATGTTGCTCCCAAATGCTATCGCTAATAGCCTAATAAACAGACCCGAATGGACATTAATAAATAAAGTCCCGCTGGCTAAAATAGAGAGTGAGTTTAGTAGCTTAAAGAAACTTATTATCGCTCTTTATCTTGGTATTATGACGTTAATGATATTTGTTATTTATACTTTTGCCATCAACACAATTAAAAGAAGAAAATATCAAGCCAAAGTAGAAAACTATGCTTATTTGGACAGTTTAACAGGGCTTTATAACCGCCGTATATTTTTGGAGCAGCTTGATTTAGAAATCATAAAAGCAACGCAGCTTTCCTGCCCTTTAGTACTTATGTACCTTGATTTAGATTACTTTAAACCCATCAATGATGAATTAGGCCATGGTGCAGGTGATGAAGTACTTAAAGAGGTGGCGATTCGTATCAAAAGTTGTTTGCGACAACAAGATATTATTGCGCGCATTGGGGGAGATGAATTTGCAGCAATTCTTCCTCAGTTAAACGATAAAAAAGCAATAGCGGATATTGCAGAGCGAATTATCAAAAGTATTAACACCCCCTTTACTATTTTTGATCAGCAATGCAGCTTAGGTATAAGCATTGGTATTGCAACCAGCACTTCAGAAACTCAAACCAGTATTAAGCTTAAAACCCAGGCAGACCAAGCCCTTTATGAAGCTAAAAAATCAGGCAGAAACTGTTATCGTTTTTCCAAATAAACATTTTAAATTTAGTATTTTATAAATTTAAAATAAGCTTTGAAGCGAATACTTTTTTAAGGCATTAATTATCGCTTTAAGTTCTAGCTTTAGCGATTAACATAGTTGGAGTTTTATTATATAGTGGGGTTAAGAATTCATTGCATAGTAATGCATTAAGATTCATTCATTAAATTAACTATTCAAATTTATCAAATAAATAACATATCAAGTGCAGTCTATGTGTCTTCTATTTAGTCATACAAACAATAAATGTAAAAACAGCTTTATTTCAAATAAAAATTTTAAAAACGAGGCATTCTCATGTTATCAAAACGCATAATTCCTTGTTTAGACGTAAAAGACGGCCAAGTCGTTAAAGGCGTTAGATTTAAGGGTCATGAAATAGTCGGCGATGTTTTAACACTTGCTAAAGCCTACAGTGAAGCCGGTGCCGACGAACTGGTATTTTACGAGATCAGTGCAAGCGTTGAAAAACGATTACTCGATGTAAATTGGGTAGAAAATATTGCCCGCCATATCGATATTCCCTTTTGTGTAGCGGGTGGCATTAAATCGGTAGCCGATGCAGCGCGCGTACTTGAACGCGGCGCTGACAAAATCAGTATTAATAGCCCTGCCATTGCCCGTCCTGAGCTTATAAAAGAGTTACACGATGAGTTTGGCAAGCAGTGTGTGGTTGTCGGTATTGATAGCTTTTACGATGAAACAACCGGTGAATACTTAGTGTATCAGCTTACAGGCGATCCTAATGCCTCAAGCCGTACTCGTTATAAAACTCAAGAGTGGGTTCAGCGGGTACAAGACTTAGGCGCTGGCGAAATTGTTTTAAACTGTATGAACCAAGATGGCGTTCGTAATGGTTACGACAACGAGCAACTAAGCAAAATACGCGAGCTATGCGACATTCCTTTAATCGCCTCAGGGGGCGCAGGCACAATGCAAGATTTTGTTGATGTATTTAAACAAAGCAAAGTAGATGGTGCACTCGCAGCCAGCGTTTTTCATAAAAACGTGATTAATATTGGCGAACTAAAACAATTTTTAATAGATAACCAAGTGGCAGCCAGATTATGCTAGTAACGCAAGAAAACCTAACTCAAGTTGATTTCGCTAAAAGCGAGATGATCCCTGCCATTGTTCAAGATGCACGCTCTGGCGTTATTTTAATGCAAGGTTTTATGAATAGCGAAGCGCTTGCTGTTACGCTTGAAAGTAATAAGGTGACTTTTTATTCGCGTTCTAAATCGCGTTTATGGACCAAAGGCGAGTCATCAGAAAACTACTTAAACGTGGTATCTGTGCATACAGATTGCGACTACGATTCAATTTTAGTATTGGCAAACCCAGAAGGGCCAACGTGCCATTTAGGCACGCAAAGCTGTTTTGGCGATGCTGCAAAACCAAGTTTAAGCTTTCTAGCACAACTTGAAGATGTAATTGTTGCACGTAAAAATGACGATCCAGCTAAAAGCTACACCGCGTCTTTATTTGCTGAAGACTTAAGCCGTAGCTGTCAAAAAGTAGGTGAAGAAGGTGTTGAAGTGGCGCTTGCGGCAATGAAACATGACAACAATGAGCTTACTAACGAATCGGCCGACTTGTTGTATCACTTAATTGTGTTATTACAGCGCCAAGGCTTAGAGCTCACCGATGCAGTTGCTTGCCTACAAGGGCGTCATAAGTAAAACCGCCTGTTACTGTGTGCGCCATTTTGTGGCGCACTCAGTATGTTAAAACCATAAATTCACTTTAAATTACACCTTGCGAATAGCATTTACTCCCTCCCTTAGGTATTCTTAATAACTATTACAAAAGGATAGCGCATTATGAAAACCTATATATCGCTGGTATTAACTGGCCTAATTTTATCTGGCTGTAGCAGTTTAACCACTGAGCAAAAAGCTAAACTAGATAACCTAACCCCCTGCGAAAAAATGGATGGGCTAATTGCCGCCTATGACAATCACTTTGAAGCATTAAAAGACACCAAAGTAAAAACACCTTATTTAGATGTGTGGAGCGCAAAGTACAACGTATTTGGCAATAACTGCCAAGTAACCAGCTTTAACAATCAAACCGTGACCTATCGCTGTCAAGAAAACTACAAAGACCAGCAACAAGCCGTTGCCATGCATAAACAAGCCGTTGAGCTCACGCGCCAATGTTTAACAAAAAATAGCAACTGGTTAGAAACACAAAAAGAGTCGGAAACCTCTCTGCGCACCACCTTTGTACTTGATGAAAAGTCACCGGTTATTTCTGTTTATACCAGCAAAACTTTATCAAAAATTAAAACCTGGTCTACCTCGTTAGAAGTAGGAAAGCCCGTCGCTACTAAATAATAACGAGAGAATGTATGCGCCAAACACCCAGTAAACAATCCACTTATTTAAAAACAGACTGTATCGGTGTATGTTATAGACTGAATGGCTACTGTACTGGGTGCGGGCGCACAAGTGACGAAATATTCGACTGGATTATTTTAACCGATGAGCAAAAGCAAGCTATTTTGGCTTCCCCTCGTGAAGACGCCAAAAAAGACTAGCTTAAATTTATAACTATTAAGGCGCATTACGTTGTGATGGGTCGCGTTTAAAATCTTTAATTAATTGCTTTGGATCTAACGCTTCACGTTGTTTACTTGCGCCTTCAGCCCACCAAATTAATTGATTGAATGTGCGCGAAAAATAGCTATCCCACGATGTTTGCTCTGCCGCATTGTTTGCTTCACCACTTTCAATAAATACATCCTGTGCTTTTGGTACATGAATCATTGCTGATACCGGCAAACAGCCAAGTTCACTCAAAAAGCTGCGCATGCCAACAGCAGCGCGTACGCCGCCCCACTGCCCTGCAGAATACGTAACAATCGCGCTGGGTTTATAGCCAAATAAAGAACTTCCAAAGTGGTTTAACAAATTAGCGAGTGCTGGACTCATCGAATGATTATATTCAGGGCTCACCATAACAAAGCCATCGCTGGTTTTAATTTTTGCCGCTAAGGCATTAAGCGACTCTGGCGCATCGCCCTGTGCGTAAGCAAAATGCGGCTTAAAGATAGGGTCTAAATCATAATCAAGCGGATCAATAAGCTCTACTTCATGCTCAGAGTAGAGCTCAAGCAAACAACGCTCACATGCTTTTGCTACTCTTTTCCCTAAACGCGCAGGCTTAGGTGGGGTACTTTTTCTAACCGAACCGAGAAAAATTAATAACTTCATGTAACGGCACTCCTTTTTGATTACAAAAATAAATACCTCAAAAAAATCTGAGGTATTTAACGTACGATTTAGGCTTTATCGAGCGCTTGGCTTACATCGGCAATAATATCGTCAATGTTTTCAATACCCACCGATAAACGAATTAAATCGCGGCTAACGCCCGCATTGGCCAGTTCTTCATCATTTAATTGGCGGTGCGTAGTAGATGCTGGATGACACGCCAGCGATTTAGCATCGCCGATATTCACCAAACGTAAAATCATGTTTAGAGCATCAATAAAGCGCGTACCGGCTTCAAGGCCACCGGCAATGCCAAAACTTAAAATACCTGACGCCTTACCATTGGTAATTTTTTGGCTCATTTCGTTATAGGGGCTTGATTTTAATCCCGCGTAATTAACCCACAGCACCTTAGGGTGGCTCTCTAGGTATTCAGCAATTTTTTGCGCGTTTTCGCAGTGGCGATCCATTCGTAAGCCTAAGGTTTCTAGGCCGATTAAAATGTCAGATGCGTTTTTAGGCGCAAGTGCTGCACCGGTATTTCTAAGTGGTACAACGCGGCAACGACCAATAAACGCCGCTTCAGCAAAAGCTTCGGTATAAACCACATTATGATACGACGGATCGGGCTCGTTCATCATTGCAAAGCGTGTGGCATTGGTTTTCCAATCAAATTTTCCTGAGTCGACAATCATGCCGCCAATAGCAGTACCATGCCCGTTTATATACTTTGTCAGTGAATGAACCACTATATCAGCACCTAGCTCAAATGGGCGACATAAGTACGGGGTAGCCACGGTATTATCAACAATAAGCGGCACCCCTTTACTATGAGCAATGTTAGCTAAACGCTCAATATCGACAATATTACCTGCAGGGTTACCAATGGACTCACAAAATACTGCGCGAGTATTATCATCAATCGCGTTTTCAAAGGCGCTAAAATCATCAGCTTTAATCATGCGAGCTTCAATACCTTGGCGCGGTAACGTATGAGCAAATAAGTTATATGTACCGCCATATACTTGGCTAGTGCTTACAATATTAGTGCCCACTTCACATAAACATTGAATCGCATAGGTAATGGCCGCCATACCCGAGGCCACCGCCAGCGCACCAATGCCGCCTTCCATCGCAGCAATACGTTGTTCAAGTACCGCATTGGTCGGGTTCATAATGCGGGTATAAATATTACCCGGCACTTTTAAATCAAATAAATCAGCGCCATGCTGGGTATTATCAAAGGTGTACGAAGAGGTGTTATAAATCGGCACCGCCGCCGATTTAGTGGTGGCTTCAGATTCATAACCATGGTGCAACGCTAAAGACTCAAGTTTCATAATTTATCCCTTCAATATAGTTACACCTAACGTAGCATTTAATGGTTACAAAGTGCACATGAAATATACTAAAGAATGTTGAGGGAAATAGATTGAATACTGTATCTAACAAAGCGTTCAAACTACCGTTTGCTCATATATTCAAGAAAATGGGCCAAGCGCGCATATTAATCTGTTCTTTATCACTTAATAACAATAAAAACTTAGTGATAGTAATATGTTAGATAATTTGTTAAAAATATATAAAAATGAGCGTATCGTTGGCAGAAATATGCGCGATGAGCGCACTATTAAATGTTATGCTGCGATCATAAACTTCTAGCCAAGACTGAAAATAAGATCTAAAATTAGCACTTATTTAAATGCTTAATTGGTGTTGTTATGAGACAGGTTTTAGCTGATTGTTCAGCAAGTATTTCTGAGTTAAAGAAAAATCCAACAGCTTTGTTAAACGAAGCAGATGGCTCTGCTATTGCTATCCTAAACCACAATAAGCCAGCAGCTTATCTAGTACCTGCAGAAACTTATGAGTTTTTAATGGATATGCTCGATGATTATGAGCTTGCTAAACTAGTCGAAAGCCGTCGCGGTGAACTATCTGAAGCGGTGGAAGTAGATATCGATGACTTATAAGCTTAAATTTCTACCTGCTGCCCAAAAAGAGTGGAGCAAATTAGCTCCACCAATTCAAAGTCAGTTCAAAAAGAAACTTAAAGAACGTCTAGAAAACCCGCACGTTCCTTCGTCTAAACTTCGTGGTTATGACTCAGTTTATAAGATCAAATTACGTACAGCAGGTTATCGCTTAGCCTATGAAGTCATTGACGACGAAATCGTGGTGTATGTGTAGGCTATTGGAAAACGAGATAAAGATGCGGTGTATAAAAAGTTAGCATCGAGGTTCTCGTAACAGCAGCATAACAAAGCGTTTAAGACAGATTCCCAACGCATGGCATTT
The DNA here is from genome assembly GCF_023650455.1 of Pseudoalteromonas sp. SCSIO 43095. Lineage (NCBI taxonomy): Bacteria > Pseudomonadati > Pseudomonadota > Gammaproteobacteria > Alteromonadales > Pseudoalteromonadaceae > Pseudoalteromonas > Pseudoalteromonas sp. SCSIO 43095. Next base: position 52,651 of record NZ_CP087996.1, on the reverse strand, counting down.
TTCATTCCATCGTTGGGTTTTGTGTTTACGGTGGTATGGTTAAGTTCTGTGGCGGCGTTGCTCACTGCTTAACGCGGCGTTAGCTGCTTTGAGGTTAATCATTAGTAAGGTGTCGGAATGAGAATTTTGGTAACAGGCTCTGCGGGTAGGGTCGGGCGTGCGATCTATATTAAATTAATGCGTACACATGACGTAGTTGGCATTGATAAAACACCTTGCTCAACAGCCGATTACATTGGTGATATCCGTGACAGTGCCCTGATTGGTGGGGTTCTTGAAAATATTGATGTCATCGTTCATACAGCTGCTCTTCATGCTCCTCATGTTGGTTTAGTACCTGATTTAGAGTTTCAATCTATCAACGTAGACGCGACTGAAAAACTGGCTTTGGCTGGTGTAAAAGCAGGTGTTAAACACTTTATTTTTACCAGTACAACTGCGTTGTACGGTTATGCTTCGACACCTAAAAATATTACAGGTTGGGTTGATGAGGACGTTACTCCACAACCCAAGTCGATTTATCATAAAAGTAAAATTGCTGCTGAAACTAAGCTAAAAGAAATTTCAAATCTGTTTCAGCTTCCCGTGACTGTGCTGCAAATGTCGAGATGCTTTCCTGAGCCAGCGGATTTAATGGCAGTATTTCGTCTGACTCGTGGCATTGATGCTCGCGATGTAGCAAATGCTCATTTATGTGCAGTGGAAAAACGTTTAAACGGTTTTAATCGCTTTATCATCTCAGGTGCAACACCTTTTCATTTTTCTGATTGCGAAGCTCTATATACTGAAGCTGGAGAGGTTATCAAACGTAAGTGCCCAGAAATCGCTCTAGCATTTAAACAAAGAGGCTGGCAATTACCTCAAAGCTTAGATCGCGTATATGATTCATCGTTCGCACGTGAGAAATTAGGTTGGTCGCCTATACATGGCTTTGAAAGTGTTTTAGAAATGCTAGATACTGAAACGGCAGAAGTATTACCAGTTTTGAAACGCAGCTAACAAAGCGTTTAAGAGTGACTCCTAACGCGTGCCGGTTTCGCTTCGCTCACAGTATGACACGCTATGTTTGTCGCACCTTAAGGCGGCGTTAACTGGCTAGGAGTTTTCATGGCATCATGGTCAAATAAAGAGTTATTGAGTTTATGTAAATCGAAAATTTCTTGTGAGGAAAAGCTGTTTAATATTGAGCAATGCATTTTTGCAATTCCAGAAAGACTGAAATTAATTGATATTGCGGCTACTCAAGTTGATTCTAATGTTAGAAGTGTTATCGAAAGCATGGAGCTAGATGAATATGTTCTAATTGTTCAAGTACTCGGTGTTGCTGAAGAAAAAGTAAATATTGAATATCACATGCTAGATTCAAAGGTCTTATTAATTTAGATTTTATAATTCAAAGCTTACACTGTTGCTGTGAAATGCTTGCTCATTTAATTAATTTAATTCTTATAGGCGATAAGAAAAATCACTACCTTTATACTACCTCTGAAAAGTTATCTAAAAATGGCGACTTTTCCGAGTTGGCAAAAATGATAAGTAAATTATTAGAAAGCGAAGGTTTTAAATATATTGCAGCATATACAAATGAAAGTAAGCACCGGCAATTAATTCAAGTTAGGCATACTGCTGATATCGATGATTATCTAGTAGTTACCAGATTTACGCGTAAAGGGAATGCATTTCCCCAAAAATGGAATACTGACATCACTAATAGCATTGTAAAAGAAATAAGACATAAAATAGTGCTGGTTGGTAATGAGAATAATACATCGCTGCTACGAAAGACATTTACCGCTAAAAACAGTTTTTTCACCACAGAGAATCCCGAGGCGCTTTGCGCTACACAGAGATGGATTCATATCTTTTAAGTATTTCTCTGTGAACTCTGTGTCCTCGGTGGTAAATACTTATTTAAGCTTAACTCTGACGCGATATAAAATCGCTGCTACGAAAGACATTTACTGCTAAAAACAGTTTTTTCACCATAGAGAATCCCTAGGCGCTTTGCGCTGCACAGAGATGGATTGATATCTTTTAAGTATTTCTCTGTTAACTCTGTGTTCTCGATGGTAAATGCTTATTTAGGCTTAACTCTGACGCGATATAAAGCCGCTGCTACGAAAGACATTTACTGATAAAAACAATTTTTGCACCACAGAGAATCTCGAGGCGCTTTGCGCTGCACAGAGATGGATTCATATCTTTTAAGTATTTCTCTGTTAACTCTGTGTTCTCGATGGTAAATACTTATTTAGGCTTAACTCTGACGCGATATAAAATCGCTGCTACTAAAGATACTTACTGCTAAAAACAAATTAACTCCCCCCCGCAACCCGAACCTCGTAGCTCTTAGCCCGAAGCCCGTATCCTAAGTTAAATTAATCAGAAAATGTTTAAACCAAAAAAGGCGCTTCCGATTAAGGTAAGCGCCTGTTTGTTATTTTAACTGCTTCTTATTTTACGATTTTCATTTCGTCTAATAAGTTTTGTGCGTTATCTACTTTATCCATTACCCACAGCATGTAGCGTGAATCTACATGGATTGAGCGATTTAGCTCTGGGTTGTAATCCCAATCACCAATAATGCTTTCATACACACCGTCAAACAGTAACCCTACCAGCTCAGCTTTACCATTAAGTGTTGGTGAACCTGAGTTACCGCCAGTCGTGTCAACGTTTGATAAAAAGTTAACCGGTACGGTATTCATGCCACCTGTGTAATCACCATAAAGCTTGGCTTTAATTTGCTCTTGCAGCTTTTTAGGCGCATTAAATGGGTCAACATCGGTGTTTTTAGCCAGTAACCCTTCAAGTGAGGTAAACGGCGTGGCCACTAAACCATCTTGCGGAGAATACCCGCCTACCGTGCCGTAAGTTACACGTAATGTGCTATTTGCATCGGCGTAAACCGGTTTGTTTTGCGCTTTGTTAAAGGCAATAATCGCACTCATTAACTCTGGGCGAGCGGCTTGTAACTTACCTGCAAGGGCTTTTGACTTATCTTCCTCAGCTTTCATTACCGTGAATATGGCTTTTGCATATTGCATGAATGGGTCTTGGCTTTGGTTTAATTGGCTAAGCGTTTGCTCAAATAATGAATTACGTACAATTTCGTTATCAAGCGTTGATTTAGCGTACATTTCATCAAGTAATGCACTTTGTTTTGCTTTATCAAAACCGTTTTCTAAAGCAAAAGCTTTATCAATTTCACTAAAACGCTCTGCTTTAGGTAATGCTGCATATTGCTCTAAAAAGTGCAGTAATATAGCTTTATCTACGTTTGCATCAAAGCGACGTGACATACGCTCTAAACCCGATTTAATACGCGGTAAATCACGTTCTTGATAACCCGATTCACGCTCGCTATTTGGCTTTTGTTTTTCATAAGCTAAACGGTATAAACGACGTGCCGCGCTGATCATTTGTGAACGGTGAACATAGCCTACCATACGGTCGCGCTCACTGTGCTCTTGCGATTGTGCAACAAGTGCTGATAACTCATTAAGTACATTACCGTAGCGCTGTTTACGCTCGCTATCGCTGTTTATCCAGTTTGTAAGTTCTTGTTCAAACTGCTTTTTACGCTCAAACATGGTGCCTTTTTTAAAGCTTTCGATCATCGAACCATAGTTTTTAATGTAGTTGTTATAACCAGCTATGGTGCTTTCGTAAGCAATACGTGCTTTGCTGCCATCTTCTGAGTTTTCTTCAATCAGTGATACGTATTTAGTATTGTGCATACGCGCTTTAGGGTAACTGTCGTTAAATACATAATCGACCTCTGCCGCAATACGGTAACGATTGGTTCGTCCTGGATAGCCAGTCACCATGACAAAATCACCCTCTTGCACGCCTTTAGCACTTACACTTAAGTAAGACTCAGGCACGTACGGTACGTTGTCTTCGCTGTACTCTGCTGGTTTGCCGTCTTTACCTACATAGGCGCGGTAAAAACCAAAATCGCCTGTGTGACGCGGCCACATCCAGTTATCGATATCGCCACCGTATTTACCTACGCCCATAGCAGGTGCATACGCTAACCGTACATCTTTAATTTCCAGCGATTTAATAAGGTAAAACTCTAAACCACCATGAAACGAATATACATTACAACGGTAGCTTTCATCGGCTTCACACTGTGCAACGAGGGCTTTTTGATTTTTTTCTAACGCATCGTAGCGTGCTTTTGCACTTAGCTCGTTAGTGCCGCTAATTACTTTATCAGTCACGTTGGTCACTGTTTCTGTAACGTACACACGCGAACCTGGCGCAGCAGGTAAATCTTCAGCCGGTGTTTTTGCTAAAAAGCCGTTTTCAAGTATGTTGTTTTCAGGTGTTGAATTATATTGCACTGAGCCATAAATACAGTGATGGTTAGTAACAACTAACCCCTTTGGCGAAACAAACGAGGCTGTACAACCGCCTAAGCTAATAACCGCATTCATTGGAAATTCGGTTAATTTTGAAATTGAATCAACACTGATTTCAAGGCCTTTGGCTTTTAAGATTGATTCCAGCTCTGGTAGCTGATGAGGTTGCCACATACCTTCATCGGCATTGGCCGCAGAAGAGAGTGCCAGTGAACAGGTTGCTACCAAAGTGGCAACAAGAGGTTTTAAACGCATTATAGAATCCCTTTTATTATTGAACCTGCAGATTACTCATTAAGTATGAGTAAGGTCAACTGCGCTGAGATAAATTGTTACAATATAGCGCCCAATAAACAAAAAAGGAGCTAAGCTCCTTTTTAACTGTTGATGATGCGTTGTTTTATTAATCTTTTTTCGCATCGTTTGGATGCGCAACACCCATCCATGCTTTAAATAATGCTTTTTGCTCATCAGTGGCATTTTTATTCGCAACCACTTTTTTAGGTTTGTCGAAATCTTCAGACAACACAAGCTCAGTCGCCATTAAGGCATCACGACGAATAAAATCAACAGTGACTTTATCGCCTACTTTAAAGGTTTCTAAGCTGGCTGTTAAGTCTTTACCTACATGCTTTTTATTAATAGCGACGAGTTTATCGTCGGTGGTTAAGCCGCCTTGCCATGCTGCACCATCGCGACGTACATGGGTAAGCGTAAGTAACTCGCCAGTATTTTTAGTAAATGCATCTAAGCTTGGTGTGGCCTTGGCTTTTTCTGGTAATTCAAAGCTTAAACCTACTTTTGCTAGCAGTGCATCAAAATCAAGGTTGGCTGGTGAGTCAACATTTGCCTGCCACCACGCGCTATAATCACGCCCTGATAGTTGTTTTAAAATAGCCAGTACGTCTTGCTCAGTAAACCCTGCCGGTAATTTATGCTGCTTATAAAGTTCGTTGTGTACGTCTTTATAGCTAATTTTACCTTGGCTATTTTCAAGTAGGTCGATATCTAACGCCATCGACAATAATGAACCTTCAAGGTAAATATTAGTGCTGTAGTTACGTGCGTGATCGCCGCCTTGGTTTATCCATTTATCAAAACTGGTTTCGCTGGCACTTTGCACTTCACGCCCCGGTGTTGTGAGGTGGCGGTTAATGGTTTTGCTTAATACTTTAAAAAATTCATCGGTGGTTTGAATACCCGAACGCACTAGTAAATGATCTTCAAAATAGCTGGTAGAGCCCTCTGCTATCCAAAGCAATTTTGAGTAATTAATATTAGTGTAGTCATAGGGTGCAAGCCCTTTTGGACGGTACGCTTTTACATTCCAAGTATGTATAAACTCATGAGCTGCAGTACTTATAAAACCTAAATAGTCTTCACGTTTAGCAAAGCGGTCGCGTGGCCGCTGAATAATCGTTGAGTTTAAGTGCTCAGTTGCCCCGCCTGCGCCTGATGTAGCGTGTACCATAAATACATAACGTTCATACGGGTAGCTGTCCCAAATCACATTGCCGGTAGCCACTAGCTTTTTCAAATCAGTTAGCATCAGTTCAATATCGTAATTACCCTCACCCCATACCACCAGTTCGTACTCACGACCATTAACTTTAAATGTGCGTAGCTCGTTAATACCGGTTTCGATTGGCGAATCAACTAATACATCGTAATCACTGGCTTTGAAGCTGTGCTTATTTTTATAATTTTCCATGCCTGACACAGAGCGCCATGCTTTGGGGACGTTTAATTCAACCGTTACTGGCTCTTGGCGAAATGATTCGCTAAACATAAAAAAGCCTGATGCATCAATAAAGGCATGGCTGTCGTCTATATGGCGGGCACGTTTACCTAGCTCATTGGCATAGACTTGGTAATCTATATTTACTTCAGTGGGTTCATTTAAATGAACACGCCATGTGCTGTGATCAATCTTTTCCCACTTTAATTCATTACCTTCATCATCACTGGCTTTAAAGTAGCGAACGCCATTGGCAAGATTTAAAATTTCATAACGACCAGTGCGCCATGCTGGAAGTTTCACATCTAAGAAAGACTGCGCCGTTTTAGGAAATTCTACGTTCACATCACCTAAATGATGCTCTGGCTGAGAAATGTTTAAAGCGTAATTAACGTCGGCAAATACCGGTGCTGAACAGGCAGCTAAAATTGATAAGGCAAGTAGCTTTTTCATAAAGGCTCTTTTTATATAACGTATTGTTGCCCAAGGTTAACAAGACCCATTTTAAAAGTGAATTAAAAGCGATAAATACACTTATATTTAAGATCGTTCGTATTTTGTTGCTAGGGTCTGTTGACCTTTCAGGATTAAAATTTGTTCAACCTAGGTGCGATTTAATCGCGGCGCGAGATTTGTAACCTAGTGGGCTAAGTAAAAATCGAGCAACAAAGAGTTAATCGCACCTAGGAAGAACCCAAAGGGCAGCGCGCGTTTGGCATTTATGCTGCGTTATCGCCTATTTATGGGGAATAACCACACTACGTAGGCTCTGCCTTGCCTAAAAACCAAACGCACTGCTGCAAAATCAACCTCGAAAGATAAACAGACCCTAAAAACATTAAGTTTTTGATCTCATACCTACTATTAATATGTTTTTGTTGTAAACTAAAACAATAAAGGTATTAAAATAATGGTGTGTCGGTGTCTAGGAGCTCCAATACGGTGGAACAAAAACTAAAGCAAGCAATCGACAGTAGAAAAGTAATAGAAAGCGCACGTAAACATCAAGTTGACACCCTTTCTAACTTTGCAGCTAAGTTATCTTTAAGCTGTAAAGGACTTGATATTGAGCTTGATAACCGCCTAGCAAAGTTCCGTAGCGCATTAAACAAAGGAATGGATTTTGAAGACTTCTCTCCTTTGATAGATGATATTTTGGCCTTGCTAAAAAATCAGGAAGCGATTCAACTAGCGCATCAACGCGACCTGTTAACCAGCGTACAGAATGCAGGAAAACAGTTACAACAAACGAAAGGCCTGCCTGACGAAACCCGCAGAACGCTGCGTCATTTATTAGATAACCAACTTGACGATATACAATCGGTGCATGGGTTTATCCCAATATTAAACCAATTGATCACCTTTTATCTTCAAGCTTTAATTGCTAAAAGCAATAATACCTTTAAACCACCCAATTTAAGTGTGCTCACTGAAAAGCTGTTTAAATTAGTTAGTGAGCTCGAACTAGAAGAAGAAGCCAATGAATCACTGTATTTAATAAAAAAACGCATTGCTAAAAATAAAGCCGTTGACCAGCTACTTGATGCCGCAATAGATGTGATTACTTTAATTGTTAAAAGTTTTCACGTTGAGCGTGAATCAGCGCAAAGCTTTTTAGCTTCATTAAACCAAACACTTGAAGAGCTGCATCGCTCATTGGTATCAACCAGTGAACACTCTCAATCGATGAATGTTGAATTTGACTTAATAAATAAACGCATTGGTGAAAAGCTAGAAAGTCTAAATACACAAACAAAAAATGCGACCTCAATCACAGCGTTAAAGCAGCTAGTTGAAAACGAGTTACGCTCACTCAGTGCAGATATTTTAGAAAAAGAGCAACTCGAACAAAAAGATCGCAGAATTTTAGTTGCCAGCTTTACACAAATAAATGAAAGAATTAATAGCTTAGAAAACAAAGTCAGTAACTATAAAAAACGTTTAAATGAGCAACGATTTAAAAGCTTACTCGACAGCCTGACAAAACTGCCTAATCGGGCGGCATTTGATGAGCGTTACAACTACGAAATTAATTTATTTAACGAACAACCCTCAGACATAACGCTAGTTGTTATAGACGTCGACCATTTTAAATCAATCAACGATCGATTTGGCCATACTGCGGGCGATATTACTTTACAAGTTATTGCCAAAGCGTTGCAAAAGTCGATTAGGCAATCAGACTTTATTGCACGCTATGGCGGCGAAGAGTTTGTGCTATTAATGCCACGCACTTCACTTGAAAACGCGACAGCGCACCTCAATAAATTAAAACAGTCTATTAAAAAGATACCGTTTAAATTTAAAGACAAACAAATTGAAATTACTGTTTCGATAGGCGCAACCCAATTTAAAGAGGGAGATACCCCTCTAAAAGCATTTGATAGAGCCGATCAAGCTTTATACGATGCTAAAAATTCAGGCCGGGATCGTCTATGCATTAGTAAATAGTGTTATGCATTTCTACTTTTGAGTACAAGGCATAATTACGCAGTAAATTTACCCAAGAAGTTTCAAGGAGAATGCCGATGCTAATACAGTTAAACCCAACAGGGGTATTAGATTTATTATCGCAGCTAGAAGTAGACCTACTAGAACAGTCATCAACAAGCGAACGCTACAGGTTATTCAGAAATTGTGTTTTAGCTGTGCTTAATGTAGGCAGCCATACCGATGTAAGTAATGATATATACGAAAAACATAAAGACTTTGATATTCGTTTGGTAAGCCGTGAACGCGGTATTAAAATTGAATTAGAGAACCCGCCGCAAACGGCCTTCGTTGACGGGCACATAGTCACCGGCATACATGAGCACATATTTTCGGTTATTCGCGATATCTTATTTATTTGCCAAAAGTATGAAAAAAATCTCAAAGAAACTAAAGCCATTACCCACATGGTTTTTGACATGCTTAGAAATGCCGACGCTCTTAGAGTAAATAGTGAACCTAACATGATTGTATGTTGGGGCGGCCACTCTATTAACGAAATAGAATATAAATACACTAAACAAGTAGGTTACGAATTAGGCTTGCGCGGGTTAAATATTTGTACTGGCTGTGGGCCTGGTGCAATGAAAGGCCCGATGAAAGGCGCCACTATTGGTCATGCCAAACAACGTATAACTAACAACCGTTATTTAGGTTTAACTGAGCCCAGTATTATTGCAGCTGAGCCACCTAACCCGATTGTGAATGAACTGGTTATTTTACCCGATATTGAAAAGCGGCTTGAGGCCTTTGTTCGCACCGCTCATGCCATTATTATTTTTCCTGGTGGTGCAGGCACAGCTGAAGAACTTTTGTATTTATTAGGCATTTTGTTGCACCCTGAAAACGAAAAGCAATGTTTACCTGTTATTCTTACCGGTCCAAAACAAAGTGAAGCTTACTTTGAGGAGCTGTGTCAATTCATTCAAATGACTTTAGGCGATGCAGCCCTAGATAAATTTGAAGTAATTATTGATGACCCTCAATTAGTAAGTCAAAAGTTAAAGTCGGCAATGAATGGTGTACGCGAATACCGTAAAAGCCAAGGGGATGCATATTACTTTAACTGGACCTTGAAAATAGACAGTGATTTTCAGCAACCTTTTTACCCCTCTCATGAGGCTATGGCGTCGCTTGATTTGCACCTTGATCAACCCAAACAACAATTAGCAGCTAATTTACGCCGTGCGTTTTCGGGAATAGTGGCGGGAAATGTAAAAGAAGAAGGTTTACATGCGATTAAAAAATACGGCCCGTATGTCCTCAGTGGCGAGCCTGATTTAATGAAAGCAATGGACACACTTTTACAAGCGTTTGTAGAACAAGGTAGAATGAAGCTCCCTGGCAGTAAGTATATTCCTTGTTATACAATAAAAGCGTGAGTTTATAATTGAATCCCCATTTACTTCTTATTGATGCGCTTAATTTAATTAGACGCATCTATGCTGTTGATGCTAACCAAACGCATCACAGCGACGAACATATGTTAAAAGCATGCTGCGCTCGAGTAGCACATGCCTGCAAAAAACTCATAACAACCACTAATGCAACCCATGCTATTGCTGTATTTGATGGCGATAAAAGTTGGCGCTATCACTTTTACAAAGATTACAAACATTCGCGCGCCCCGATGCCACAAACGTTAAAAGAAGCCTTGCCACATTTTAAAGCGGCCATTGAAGAAACCGGCATTGTGGTATTTGAGCCGACTAACGATGAAGCCGATGATATTATTGCAACATTAGCCCATAAAGCCGCCAACAATCAGATAAACAACACTATTGTCTCTACCGATAAAGGGTTTTTACCGCATTTAAATGAGCAAATTGAAGTGTATGATTACTTTAAAAAGCAACAGCTCACACAGCAGCATATCCAAGAACGTTTTGGCGTAGCACAACACAAACTAATAGACTTTTGGGCTCTGGCAGGAGACAAAACCAATGACATTCCAGGTGTTAAAGGCATTGGTGTTAAATCGGCGCAACAATTGGTGAATCAGTACAACACTCTCGAAGAGGCATTAAGCGATGAATCATTAAGTGCGCGCTTACAAAAAAAGCTTGCTGATGATATGGATATGTTTGTGATTTCTAAACAACTGGTGAGTTTGCGTACTGATATCCACTTAGGCTTTAGTTTAAAGCAGTTAAGGCTTAATTAGTCGCAAGTTAATGGCACTGAACGATCGCAATACGTATACTAGTAATAGTTATCTTGGTCTGGGTAGGCAATGTTTAAGAAGTTTTTTAGGTATTTGATATTGGGATTAGGTTTATATGCATTAATAGCCACGTCGGTTATTATGTTTTATAAAGACGATCCACAAGCAATGATTTGGCAAGACCGCGAAGCATTCAATAAACGCTATATTGAAAAACTGCGCTTAGAAGATACTTTTACGCTAAATGCTGTGCTTGAATATTTAGGCAGCCCAGATTTAACCTACGCCAAGCGTGATGGTGAACAGGTGTGGCAAGTTTTATTTTATCGTACACAACATAAAACCTCGGATGGCATTACCACCATGGATGAATGTACCGGGTTATTATTTAAAAACGGCCAACTAATAATGTGGGGCCCAAGTGCTTATGAAAAATACCTTGAACAAAATGATGGAACAATTTAATGGAAGCACCACTGTCGGGTAACCTAAACAAGCTACTCGAAAGCACACAGTTGCTTTTAAGTTCACATAATAATAAAAACCAGTGGCATACTTTTTATCCGATTGTTTGTAAACTTGCAGAGCAATACGCAGCGTTATATAAACAAAACCCAGCAGCGTTACAAGCTCAGCTCAATTTGTATAAAACACACTATAGCTTTGCAACCAATGTAGTGGTTAATCAATGTGTTTTAACTTGTGCATTAAGTGCTAGCCAAAATTACGATAAACACTTAACAGAGCTTTATATCAGTGCCTCATTGGTGGAACACCTTTGTGTTGCTGATCAGTTGAATAAACTAGCCCAACAGCAAACATTTACTAATACCGACACTAAAATGTGGCAGTTACGCCATAAACTCGCAGCCAAAGTGATATTGACATCACAACAACCAGCACATCAAATTGCCCATATTTTAGCTAAACTAGCCAAATACAAACACGCATTATTAAACACGCCTAAAATCATGCTTTATGACGGAGCCAGTGTATTGGTTGCTTTGGCAAATATTTTGGCGCTTAACGTAACCTGCAACGCAAAACAGCAGCATATTAGTTTTTACAAAGCAGTAGCTGATTTGTACATAAGAACCCCCAACTCATTTGCACAGAGACTGTTAAAAGACTTAGTGGCACACGTTGGACAATATGTACCAGGTAGCCAAGTGGTTTATGCGGACCAAACAATGATTTATTTGGCTACAGATTCGGCAGGCCGTCACATTATCGTTAATAATGCCAATACAAAAATGGCCTGGTATCGAATAAAAGCATCATTAGAGGATGGCTCAAAGGCATGGCCGTGTAATGACGATCGCTTGTTTTTAAAAGTTTGGGACAGTGAATACCTGCATATTGTTCATAAGAGTGACAATACACAGTCCTCTTTGTACGAATTAGTTAAACGAATAAAAAACCAACAAGAGTACAATTACAAAGCATTAAATACATTACTTACCCCTTATCCTAATGTTATAAAATCAGTGTGCCATGCAGTAAAACAGTATAATAAAGAGCTGCAACCGGCAAAAGATTTAAGGCATAGCTTGTCTATGGTGGGTTACGATAAGGCCCCTGCGATTATTCAAGGCATGGTTTTCGAGCAGTTGGTAAATAGTATTGCCCATCCTTTACATACATTTTTGTGTACCCGCATGGGTTGTTTAGTCAACATTGTAGAGCTGTTAGTAAAACACGATAAAAATTTGCAAAGTGAACGCATTAGTTTGAGCCTATATGCCTATTTATATTATCTATTAATTAATTACAGCCCAGAAGTTTCTAGAAAAATCACCCTAGACCAAACACCGAATAAATCCTTAGATACGCCAATATGCACTTTTTTTGGCATAAACAATGTTGATACCCCGCATTTAACTAATGAGCTTAATGAATTACTTAGTAGCGACCCCTGGGCAATAGCGTTATTAAAAGCTGAAACATTGCCTAAAAAGCAGCTCGATGATAGCGCTAAGTTGTGGGCAGCTTTAAAAGTTGTAGCCCAGCGCGTACTTAAACCTAACCAGCCATTAACAGCATGGCAACAGCAGATATTAAATCAACAACTCACCCGCCATGGCTGGAAAAGTGAGGCCATTTTTTATCAATCCCTGCAGCAATTAGGTCTGCACAATAGTATTTAGCTGACTTATTATCGCTATAAATTTAATTTATACCCTGTATTTGCAGTATAAACTGGCAAAATGTTCAATAAATTGGTATAAATGCCGGCTTAAATTTAGCACCCCTGTCATATAAGTAGTCTAAACTCTGTGAGTATTTTTTATTTATGTGTGTATCCAAATCTTTAAAGGAAAAGTTCATGGCCAAACAAACCATAACAGTGATCAAAGGCGACGGCATCGGCCCAAGCATTATCGACTCAGCACTTGAAATACTAAAAGCCGCAGGATGCGATTTTGATTATGAATTTGTTGACGCTGGCCTCGCTGCGCTTGAAAAAACGGGCGAATTGCTTCCACAAGAGACAATTGACACGATTGCTAAAAATAAAATCACTTTAAAAGGTCCATTAACGACCCCTGTAGGCGAAGGCTTTACATCAATCAATGTAACACTTCGTAAACAGTTTGGTTTATACGCTAATGTTCGTCCTGTGAAGTCGTTCGCAGGTACTAAAGCACGTTACGATGACATTGATATTATTACTGTTCGTGAAAATACCCAAGGTATGTACTCAGGTGCAGGTCAAGTAGTGAGTGCTGATGGCAACGAAGCTGAGGCAATGTCTGTTATCACGCGTGAAGGCGCTGAAAAAATCGTTACTTTTGCATACGAGTTAGCTGTACGCGAAGGCCGTAAAAAAGTAACCGCTGTTCATAAAGCAAATATTTTAAAATCAACATCGGGTTTGTTCTTAAAAGTTGCTCGTGAAGTGGCTGAACGTTACCCTGAGATTGAATCAACTGAAATGATTGTTGATGCAACCTGTATGAAACTAGTAATGACACCGGAAGAGTTTGACGTAATTGTAACGACTAACCTATTCGGCGATATTTTATCTGATTTATGTGCTGGTTTAGTTGGTGGTTTAGGCATGGCGCCTGGTGCTAACATTGGTGAAAATGCGGCTATCTTTGAAGCTGTTCACGGTAGCGCACCTGATATTGCAGGTAAAAACCTAGCAAATCCAACGTCAGTTATTTTAGCGTCTATTCAAATGCTAGAGCATTTAAATATGGGCGATACGGCAGAGCGCATTCGTAGCGCAGTGGCTGATGTAATTAAATCAGGCGACCGTACTACTCGCGATTTAGGCGGCAGCCATGGTACAACTGACTTCACTCAGTCAGTAATCGACCGTCTGTAACAAGTATAATTGAATTATAAAGCCAACATCTGTTGGCTTTTTTTATGCCTGCTCAAAACCGCCTGTATCACTTTAATGTAATTAATGTGTATTTAAGCTCCCTACTCCTTAAAATTAAAAATGCATAATTTCTGCTTTTAACGTGAGAATACTTCATAGCAATTAGAATTTAAGATTAAAAAAGATATAAAAATGAATTTTTAATCCAAAAACTTTAGTTTTGGGTTGACATGAGCGCGCAAAAGCCTTAAAAATAACCACATACAAAAATTGTAATTTAAACAGCATTTTATTTTAAAGAGCAACACATTATGAACACACAATTTCGTCTTTTAGTCTTACTCGTACTGGTCTTAGTGATAAGCCCAGCGGGGATGTATTAAAAGGTGAAACATGCTTTTTTAAACCCTCGCACTACGCGGGGGTTTTTTTTTTGCATAAATCAGTCAACAGAGGAATGAGGATGAGTAAACAAGAATATAATGGCTCTGAATTGGTTGTTAAGTCATTAAAAGAGTTAAACGTTAAGTATATATTCGGTTACCCCGGTGGCTCAGTATTAGACTTATATGATGCGCTATTTCAGCAAGATGATATTGAACATATTTTAGTCCGTCACGAACAGGCCGCCACACACATGGCCGATGGTTACGCAAGAGCAACCGGTGAAGTCGGTGTTGTACTTGCCACTTCTGGACCAGGGGCAACAAACTGTGTAACAGGCATAGCAACTGCGTATATGGATTCTATTCCGATGGTGGTGTTATCAGGTCAAGTGCCAACCAACTTAATTGGTGATGACGCGTTTCAAGAAACGGATATTGTTGGCTGCTCTCGCCCTATCGTAAAGCATAGCTTTAATTGTAGAAGCGCTAGTGAAATTCCCAATATTCTTGCTAAAGCCTTTTATATTGCCAGCTCAGGTCGCCCAGGCCCAGTTGTCGTTGAACTTCCTAAAGACATGCTTAATCCTGAGCTAACCTTTGCTTATAACTTTCCAGCGGCAACAGAACTCAGAACCTACAACCCTAATACCAAGGGTCACTCTAAACAAATTCGTAAGGCCGTTGCTGCTATTTTAGAAGCGAAAAAGCTGGTTATTTATTCTGGTGGCGGAATTGTGCTTTCAAATACATCAGAGCAACTAACCCACTTAGTCGAATCGCTTAATGCCCCTATTACCAATACCCTAATGGGACTAGGCGGTATATCAGGCATTCATCCTAACTTTATTGGTATGTTGGGTATGCACGGTACATTAGAAGCAAATAAAGCCATGGCCAATGCTGATGTTATTTTAGCCCTTGGCGCACGATTCGATGATCGGGTTACCAATAACGTACAAAAGTTTTGCCCTAATGCCACTATCGTGCATGTAGATGTCGATCCGACTTCAATTTCCAAAACCATAAAAGCACATATTCCGGTTGTTGGCTGTTTAGCCACGGTACTTGAACAGTTACAAACTGCTATAGATAAAAGCCCAATAAAAATAGACCGCAGTGCACAAGAAGATTGGTGGCGACAGGTGATCAGTTGGCGCGAACAAAAATGCTTAAACTACAATACCGATGGCGATAAAATTAAACCTCAAGCAGTTATAGAGGCTATTTATAAAGCGACTAATGGTGATGCTTATGTCAGTTCAGATGTGGGCCAACACCAAATGTTTGCGGCGCAGTATTATCCATTTAAGCACCCTCGTCAGTGGATCAACTCAGGCGGCTTAGGCACCATGGGCTTTGGTTTACCGGCTGCAATGGGGGTTAAGCTCGCCTTTCCTGATAAAGAGTCTTTATGTGTGACTGGCGACGGCTCTATTCAAATGAACATTCAAGAGCTTTCTACCTGTTTACAATACAACTTAGCGGTAAAAGTGATCTCGTTAAATAACCGTTCACTAGGTATGGTTAGACAATGGCAAGATATGATTTATGGCGGCAGACACTCCTCTTCCTATATGGAATCACTTCCTGACTTTGTAAAACTTGTACAAAGCTACGGCCATGTAGGAATACGAGTCAATACACTGGATGAATTACAGCCAGCAATAGACAAAGCCATGTCGATAACCGATAGATTAGTGTTTTTAGATATTTTAGTAGACGAAAAAGAACATGTTTATCCGATGCAAATTAAGCACGGTGGCATCGATGAAATGTGGTTAAGAAAAGGAGTAAAGGCATAATGCGTCGTATATTATCTATATTATTAGAAAATGAACCCGGTGCGTTATCACGTATAGTGGGGCTTTTTTCTCAACGAGCTTACAACATTGATAGTTTAACTGTTGGAACCACTGATGATGAATCACTCTCGCGTATTACTGTCACCACTAAAGGCGATGATAGAATTGTTGAGCAAATCACCAAACAGGTAAATAAACTGGTCGATGTACTTAAGGTGATTGATTTAACCGAAATGAGCCACATAGAGCGCGAACTGTTATTAGTAAAAGTATTTGCTCAAGATGAAGCTACGCGAGCTGCTGTAACGCGGGTTGTAGATGTATTTCAGGGCGCTATTTTAGATATGGGGCGTCAAAGTTACAGCCTACAATTGGTAAGCAGTACCGATAAAATAGAGTCGTTTTTAGATACCTTACGTCATGAAACAGACATTATAGAAGTGGTTCGCTCTGGCGCGGTCGGCATTGGTCGCGGAGATAAGGCGCTTAAAGCTAAATAAGCGTTAAATTTACGGCAAAAAAAAGGGCTTAATAGCCCTTTTATTATTTTTATAAACCTAAACCTTATAGGTTTACTTGGTCTTTAAGACCTTTACCTGGTTTAAAGCTTGGAATAGTCGCTGCTGAAATTTGGATTTCTGCACCTGTTTGTGGGTTACGACCTGTGCGAGCAGCACGTTCTTTAACTGAAAAAGTACCAAAACCAACTAATGCAACAGAGTTGCCTTCTTTTAGTGAAGAAGTTACAGCGCCTGTGAATGCATCAAGTGCACGTGTAGCGGCTGCTTTAGAGATTTCTGCGTCAGTAGAGATTTTTTCAACTAGTTGAGCTTTGTTCATTATTAGATTCCTATTCGTTATTATTTTGCCTTCGCAAATCCTATCTTTATGCATTTTCGAAGAGTTAGCAACAGCAAATTACGTTTTTTAACTTAAATACTAAAAAATTAGTAAAATTATAGTAATTCACTGTAAAATACAGCGAGTTGGTTTAACAAAAACTTAATTTAAGCACAAATATAGTGCAGCTATGCACTGTGATGAGTCGCTATATTTTTTCAATTACTAAGGTCACTTCCCCGACCTCAACGCCAAACTTAACAATAGATGTGCGGTTTATCAAGCGCGTGTTGGTGACTAAATACATCCAATCGTCAAAGTTAACCTCAAAAGTGCTGCCATCATAAGGAATTTCCACATTGTAGTTCCAATGAAAAACACTGCCTTCACTTTTGCCTGTGGCCGTACCTAAAACATCAGAAGCAGTACCGGTTAACGTGTTGTCGTCGTTTAAGGTTATTTTCCAAATACGTTTTTGGGTTTCGCCGTCATCATAAACGAAGTCTTCCTCAATAACGCCTTGGTTGCCATCCCACGTAGCGCTCAAGTCTACAACAAGCTTACGGGTTAATTCGCCTTTAAAGTCTTGTACAACACCGTAGGCTTTTAAGTCGCCGCTAAAAAAAGTCTTAAAATCGAAATTAGGCTCTGAGCCTTTGTAGTGCTCTACACTCGGCGCTGAACAACTTGCAATAAAGAAGCTTACTACCAGCAGCAAAGTTACTTTGATACGTTTTAGATTAATCATATTAAATCCCTAAAAGTTGATTTCTAATCGATGGTTCTGAGGTGTTCTCACTTAGCCAAATAGCTAAAAAGTCATCTGCAAAAGTGGTGTCTTCTATGCGGCCTATTTCATTGTCATTGTGAAAGAAAATACTGTGTCCTTGCTGATCGGTCAGTAAGGTTAACGATTCACCCTTTTTAATGTCTGGCCATATCGCTAATAATTTATCTGCATAGCGAGCTGATAATTGTGATTTACCTAAATGTTGCCATTGCTCTTTAGTGGCTTTTACAATGTCTTTAGCATCAAAGTCTCGCAGGTAAGTTAAAGTAAATTTAACTGGCGTTTGCTTGGGACTATAAGATCCAGAGGGAGTAAAAAGCGTTGCATCATAAACATCCCAAAAAAGGTATTCCATACGTGCCTCGCCCACTTTGTTAAACTGGGTATCAGCATAAGCAGCATGGTTAAACAGGGCATAAATTAGTACTAAATTTAAAAGCGTTTTCATAATCAGCTCCAAGCAGTAAATACAATTGTTTTATTGCTTAATAAACGCGCCAATTTTACCGTTAATAAATAAAATAACGCTAAACGTTGCAGCCCATAAAGCACCGTATAACGGCCAAAATTGCCATAGCGGCAAGCCGAGTTCTAACACGTCGAATCGCGCCCCCGCCCAGTAACTTCCTGGTGCAAACGCTAAACATACAATAAACGCTTGCCAAGGTTTAAGGGTTGTTAAAAACGACATTGAGGTGTTAATACATAGCAATAAAGCAGCCCATAAAAACACTAACCAAAGCGGAAATGGCGCTACTTTAAATTCAATCAGACCGAACTTAACCGCGATAAATTCACTTAGTAAGGCTAGTGGTAAGCACTTTAGAAGCAAAAAAGCATCCTGTTTTTTTTGCGCTGACAAATAAAACATTAATGCAATGATAACAGTTGAATAGATAAGTGAGTGCTGTTCAAGCAGTAGGCATAAAAACCACACTACTTGAAACAGAACAAAATTAATAAGCGAGTGCAATCTCATCATTACTACTCGTAAAACGGGGTTTGCGTGCCATTAAATGTACTGTGCTTGTTGCGCGAGTTCTAAATGCGCCCTCGCAATAAGCAAAATAAAATAGCCATAAACGATAAAATCGCTCATCAAATTTATTACTATCGAGGTTTGGCCAACTTGCAATGAAACGATCTCGCCAATCAGCAAGGGTTCTTGCGTAGTGAACACCAATATCGTTAACTGTGTGGATATTCATATCGGTATGATTTTTTATTTGCTCACTCATTTCGTTGAGCGAAGGCAAACACCCACCAGGGAAAATATACTGCTGAATAAAGTCAGAATTTTTTAAATAATGTTGGTAACGCTGATCGCTAATTGTAATTGCTTGAATAAGCATAGCACCATCGTCTTTTAATAGCTGACCGCACTGAGTGAAAAAACTAGGCAAGTACTCATGACCAACCGCTTCTATCATCTCAATTGATACTAGCTTATCGTATTTACCGGTTAGTAAACGGTAATCTTGTTTGAGCAAGGTTATTTTGTTTTCAAGCCCAAGCTCTTTAATTTTATTTGCTACATAATCGTGCTGCTCATCAGAGATGGTAGTGGTTGTTACATGGCATTCGTAGTGAGTAGCCGCGTAAATTGCAAATGCTCCCCAACCTGTACCAATTTCAATGACGGTGTCGCCTTGTTGTAACTCGACTTGTTCACAAATACGCTGTAGTTTGTATTGCTGTGCTTGCTCGAGGGTGGCGTTTTTACTTGGGTATACGGCACTTGAATAAAGCATTTCTTTGCTTAAAAAAGACTCGTATAAGTCATTGCCTAAGTCGTAATGTGCAACAATATTCTTTTTAGAGCCCGAGTGAGAATTTTTATTTTTAATGTGGTTTATACGATGAGCAAGGTTACTAAAAAAAGCGAATTTCTTTTCAAACGCGTCTAGTTGGTCTTGGTTAATTGCAAAAATTTCGATTAAGCGAGTTAAGTTATCACACTGCCACTGCCCTAATATGTAAGATTCTCCCGCGCCAATACTTCCCGACAGCGCAAATGCTTTATACATAGCAGTATCATTAACGGTTACCGTTACTTTAAGCTCTGATGACGTATCGCCAAATACAGACTGCTGATTATTGTCTACAAGCACTATTTGACCTGTATCAATTGACGAGAACGCTTTAAACACTAACTTTTTATAAAAATTAGTAAACCAACTGGTGCGTTCCTGAACGCGTAAGCTCGATACCTTTTCCATATACTTACCTATATTATTGTTATTACTTATAAAACAACATAAATTAAATTTAAAGTTTGCCTGAATGACCTAAAAAAGGGACTTTTTTAACAAACAATTTAAATGCCTGATAGTAAATACCTCTGAAAATAGACCATGTCATTGCAGGAAAGCGCTTCAACAACTTGCTCATTTGTTTATTGCACAAGGGTTGGCGCTGTAACCTTAACGAAGCATCAAAAAGTAGTTCTTCATCTCGCTTATTTTCTATACGTATCAGTATATTGTCTTTCTTTTGTCGAACAGTCCAATGATAGTTCATATCCAAATTCATAAAGGGTGATACGGAAAAAACTTTCTTAAAGTTCACTTTTTTTTGTAGTGGAACCAAGTAGTAATGTCGCTCATTCCATGGGGTATTACTTACCTCGGCCACCATGTAGCTAAATTGATTATCGTCATGGCCAAAAAAATAAAAATTAACGGGGCTAAAGTAAATACCCAAGCAGCGTAATTGCCCTAGCAGGTACACATGGCTAAATTTCTCATCTACCCCTAACTGGGCTAACTGCGCATGAGCTCGCTCTATGATGGGCTGATGATGACTATCGGGTAACCCTTTTAAATAATCAGATTGCTCAAACTTCAATGCTTTAAACCCTGAAGTTCCAAGCTGCTTATGGACGCCATTAAGCGCATGAGTATTATTTAAATCAACCCACATCATATAAAGCGGGTAGTTAAACGCGTGATGTTTAACAGCAAAACGGCGATGTTTAACATCGCCTAAATACACTGCATTAGTCAAACTCTACTCCAAGTTGTTTTGCAACATCGACGGCACTGCGCACACCATCCTCATGAAAACCGTTGTACCAATACGCTCCGCAAAAGTACGTGTTATTTTGTCCATCAACGGTATGCTTTTGCTGTTGAGCGGCAATAGATAATTGATTAAATACCGGATGATGATAGGTAAATTCACGTAAAATTTTACTCTGATTAATACCTTCTAAGTGGTTCAAGGTAACGCAGAACTGTGTATCTGATTTGATCCCTTGCAGTATATTCATTTGATAAGTAACCACCGCCGCTTTATCGGTATTGTTATTGAGCAAATAATTCCAACTTGCCCATGCGGCTTTTCTATCTGGTAATAGTGAAACATCGGTATGCAATACCACCGAGTTCTCAGTGTATGGAATAGCACCCAACACCTTATTTTCTTGCTCGCAGGCATCACCAAGTAACGCTAACGCTTGATCTGAATGACACGCAAAAATAACCTTATCAAACAGGGCTTGCTGGCCATCAGCAAATGTAATGGTGGCTCCCTGCTCGTCTCTGGTTACCGATTTAATGTCAGTGTTTAACTGTATTTTATCAGCAAAACCAGCTATCAACGGTTTAATGTATTCACGAGAGCCACCGGGAATAACGTACCATTGAGGTCTATTGGTAATGTCTAGCAAACCATGGTTAAAGAAAAACTTTACAAAAAACTCAACCCCTACATTTTCCATTTCTTTAATGCTAGTAGACCAAATGGCAGCACCCATAGGTAAAATGTAGTGATATTTAAAGAAATCATTAAAACGATGTTGTTGTAATAATTGACCTAGTGATTGCTCTGTGTAGTGACCTTTTGCGTGCAAAGCCTTACATAACTTATTAAAACGCACGATGTCATACAATAAACGCCAAAATTTAGGTCTAACTATATTTCTGCGTTGAGCAAATAAACTACTAAATGTATGCCCATTGTATTCAAAGCCGGTTGCCTCGTTATGCACACTAAAACTCATTTGGGTCGGTTTACGTTTCACACCAATGCGTTTAAGCAACTTTTCAAAATAAGGATACGTTCTATCATTAAATACAATAAACCCCGTATCTATCGCGTAATTAATACCGCTGTGCTCTACATCTACAGTTGCGGTGTGACCACCAATATAATCATTTTTTTCAAATAATGTGACATCGTAATGCTTGTGCAGTAAATGTCCGCAGGTTAAACCTGATACGCCAGTCCCAATTATTGCTATTTTTTTCAACGGGTTAATCCTTTTGCAATTTTAAGCCAAAGCGAAAGTGGCAATATTCGCAATGCTTTAAGTATAAATGTAAAACGATAGGGGAAATGAACTTCTTTGCGGCGTTTGTTAACGCCTTTTATTATATAGTCAGCCGCTTTTTCGGCTGTAACAGCCATCGGCATAGGAAAATCATTTTTGTCTGTAAGCGGTGTTTTTACAAAACCAGGGTGTACTAGTGTTACATCAACATCGTTTAAATCAACCGCAAGGGTTTTAGCTAAATAGCTAACGCCAGCCTTTGATGCACCGTAGGCTTCTGAACGTGGTAATGGTAAATAAGTAACACTTGAACTAACCATTACTAATTGCCCGCCAGAGACTATTTTTGGCAAAAGCGCCTCTAAGCAGTAACCCATTGATAACAAATTAACGTTAATAACACGCTCAAATAAGGCGCTATCAAAATTACGTGCATCGTCAACATACTCGCAGTTGCCAGCGTTAAGAATTACGCGGTCAAATTGAGTGTACCCTAACGTTGCCGCTTTTATATCTTGCAAATTGGTTGCATCAAACTGGCAGGTTTCTATGTTGTTATGTTTGGCAAGTTCAGCGAGCTTTTGCGTATTACGCCCGCAGGCGATCACTGTATCACCCTGATCGGCATACTTAATAGCAAGTTGCTCACCAATACCCGACGTTGCACCTGTAATAAGGGTAATCATAGTTAACCAGCCCTTTTATCAATAAAATTAATAATGTTGCCCAGTAATGGAATATGCTTATACAAAAGCTCTCCAGCGTTAAAGTAATCGCGGTGATTAATAATTTTCGCACCTTCAAATACTAGTTTACTGTGCCCTTGCACTGAAATTGTATTGCCCGCGTTAAGTTTTGGGTGAGAATAATGCATTGTCCAGTATACAAATGCATTATTATCGTTGGTAAATGAGTCGGTTATGTCAAATCGACAATGCTTAACATTACTATATAAACCACAAAAATAACGCCTTAAATCTTCAAGGCCATTAATCTCGTGCAGCGGATCTATAAAGTGAATGTTTTGAGCGTAAATTTCAGTTAATAACTCTAGGTTATCTTTATCAAGCTTTTGATATATTTCTACAAATTTATCGACTGATAATTGGTTATCCATATCACACCTTAAATGCAGCTAAAGCCCTCGCTCGTGCCGCTTTATGATCAACTATTGCTGGCCAGTAACAGTGTTCACTTTGTCCCGTTGCTGCTAAGTAAGTATGTGGGAAATGAATGTGTTTATCTGGCACTTTTTGTAATTCAGGCAGATATTTACGGATAAAATCACCATTTGGATCAAAGCGTTCGCTTTGGGTAATGGGGTTGAATACCCTAAAGTAAGGTTGTGCGTCACAGCCGGTACTTGCAGCCCATTGCCAACCACCATTGTTTGAGGCTAAATCGCCATCAATAAGATGCTGCATAAAAAACTGCTCGCCTTTGCGCCAATCAATCAGTAGGTGCTTAGTTAAAAAACTCGCAACCACCATTCTTAAACGATTATGCATCCAGCCTGTTTGCAATAGCTGTTGCATGGCGGCATCAACAAGTGGATAGCCTGTACGGCCTTCGCACCATTGCTTAAACTCAGCGTCACTGTCACGCCAACTCACACTATCGTACTTTTCGTTAAAATTGGCACCGCGTGAAAGTTTTGGAAATTCAGCAATTAAATGTTTATAAAATTCACGCCAGATCAGCTCGTTAACCCAGGTAAACGTTTTACTTTTTGAGGTGGTCAGTATATCGGGGTAATGTTGTTGTATATTAACCATTAATTGTTTACTACTAACAACCCCTAATGCTAAATAGGGGCTTAAACCCGATGTTCCTTTTACACTAGGTATATCGCGTACATCATCATAACTTGCTAATTTATCATGGATAAAATTATCGACCACATTAGCTAAAGTGTCGTCATCAACCGGCCATTTTTTTGAGCTGTCATCACTGCTGAGTAATTCACACGATTCAATCTCAATAGGATTTGAAGATAATGGCCACGGCACCAAGCTAAAGTGAGTATCTTGATACTGTTTTAGCCACGCCCGCTTAAAGGGCGTAAACACTTTATACATTTCGTTGTTTTGTGTGCGTACACTGCCAACAGGTGCAATGATATCACCCTCGTATAAAGTAAATGTTATTTGCTGTTGATCGCATTGCGCTTGAATCGCTTTATCTCTATTAAACTCATTAAGTTCATATTCTTTATTGGCTATTATGTGTTTAATCTCATACTGCTGACAAAAATCGAGAAGCTTAGTTTGGCAGTCTGTGAAATAAGGAGCCTCTATCACGTGTAAATTAATGCCATACTCAGCTAATTTTTCACGGATATAACTGACTCTGCGTTTTAGTAAGTCAATTTGAATTGGGGCAGTATTATGCTGTGCCCATTGTTTTTCGCACACAAAAAAAATGGCGTGTTTAGCACCATTATTTAGCGCTTCAATAAGCGCTTCGTTAGAAAAAAGGCGCAAATCGCGCCTAAACCAAAATAGTGTATTCATTACAAACCGTAACGTAGCTTAAGTTCATTAGGATAAGGGTTAAAGTATATTTGCTTGCTTAAATACTCATTCGGGTGAACCTTTAAATGATGTTTAAGCAAGGTTAGTGGTACATAAAGCGGCACCAACCCTTGGCGATACTCGTCAATTGCATCTCGCATTTCTTCTTTTTCGATTTTTGATAAATCTTTTTTGAAGTAACCTTGCAAATGCATCAACGTGTTAGAATTATTTTTTCTTGAAGCAGGTCGTTTAAGCGCGGTCATTAAACCTAAAATGTACTCGTCGGCTAGAGCATTAACATCGTCACCTACAAACGTTCCAAGTAGATTGCCTAAATCACGATACGCTTGATAATTATGAGCCATTAACAAGTATTTGTATTGAGCATGGAACTGGGTCAAACGATGTACAGTAACCGGCTCTTTCACTAACTGTTGCCAGTTATGTAATGTATAAACACGCATTACAAAATTCTCGCGTAAATGAACGTCATTTAAACGTCCATTTTCTTCGCAAGGTAGTAAAGGATTGTGTTTCATGATTTGTTCAGCAAAGAAGCCAACGCCCTCAGAGGTGTTACCCGTTCCTGCTTCATTGTAGATTTTTACCCGCTCCATGCCACAGCTTGGGCTCTTAGCACAAAAAACGAATCCACTTAGATGCCCCGCTTGTTCTGTAGCTATTTTTTTACCGTACTCTGTGAGCTGCGGGCCAACATCTCCCGTACCATCCGGACGACACACTTTAATAGTATCGCCTGTTTTTACTTGACGAATTGTTGGACGGGGTATTGGTAAGCCAACCGCAACCTCAGGACAATACATTTTATATTCAACATGTTTTGCCAGCTCTTCCATACAAAAGTTAGATTTTTTGTGGCCGCTGTCAAATCTTACCTTTTCGCCTGCTAAGCAGGCGCTAATACCTATTTTTATTGTATCTGTTTGCATAGATTCTCTTAATAAATCAAGCCACCAATTGGGTTAAGTAACTTGCTAAGTCCTTTATTAAAATGTAGCGCACTACTAACAACAGTAAAGCACAAACATCCCTCTTTTGTTAAAGGAGTATGTTGATGACGGCCATCTTGCCAAATAAAATCACCTGGTACATAACTGCCTTCTTCATCTGTAAATTCGCCATCAAGAAGTAACGTAACTTCAAAACCTGTATGTGTATGCTCAGGAATTTCGCCGCCTGCGTCTATGTGCAATAAACTCGAGCGCAAATGCCCATCGTCAAGCGCTATACGTGAACGAGCAAGCTTACCTACTTGTGTAAATTTGCTATAAGAAATACGTGTTAATGCTCTTGGTAAGCTGTAATTATGGTCATTCACATCAATAGTAACAGGTTCAACAGCATAAACTTCATCAATCGAATCGTCTGACGTGATTAATTCAAGCAACCCTGAGTCCGCTATATCGTCGCTTTGCTCATCGTTATTAACATTCATGTTGTCACTAAACACTGCTTTTGCATTACTTGCCTCGAGTTTTTCAACCTCAGCTTGGCATATTGGGCACATGTCTACATGAATAGATACGGCTAAGCTTAGTGATGCGGGAAGTGTTGCTGCACAGTATTGTGTAAGTAGTGTTTCACTCGGGTGATGTTTAATCATGCTGATCTCCCATTTCATTACGTAATTTCTGCAAGGCTAAACGTAATCGTGATTTTACCGTGCCTACTGGAATGTTTAATTGTTGAGCAAGCTGCTCTTGCGACATATCTTGAAAGTAAACACCGCGTA
Source organism: Pseudoalteromonas sp. SCSIO 43095 (assembly GCF_023650455.1). Lineage (NCBI taxonomy): Bacteria > Pseudomonadati > Pseudomonadota > Gammaproteobacteria > Alteromonadales > Pseudoalteromonadaceae > Pseudoalteromonas > Pseudoalteromonas sp. SCSIO 43095. The sequence goes on along the minus strand of NZ_CP087996.1, from coordinate 26,195 downwards.
CCACTTCTCTTTGTGCTTGTGGCAGTTTATCTAGGTAGCGCTTAATTTGTTTATCTTCAAGGTGGTCACTGTATTCGTGATGTGTATCTTCTGATTCATTCAATAACGGCCAGATGTCTTCGCTAATATTTTCTTCTTTGTTGCTTTTCATCTTTCGAAGCATATCAAAGGACGCATTACGCATTACCGTATAAACCCACGTAGTGGCTGCGCCTTTGTCGCTGTTGTACAAATGCGCTTTTCGCCACACTGAAGTGAGCGTTTCTTGCACCAACTCCATTGCTTGGGCTTCTACACCAAACTGCTTAATGCCAAAGCGCTTGATCTTTGGTGCAAAATATTCAAACAAGTACGCGAAAGATTTTTTATCGCGAGATTGGGCTACATTAACTAATGCTTCCCTGAGCTCCGTACTTGGCGTTTCTGGCATGGCAGTATACTTACCTGTGTTAGGTTCACAACGTAATATTTGTTGTTGACTTACCATAGTAAAATGTCCCGTTATAGCTTTTGTAAGTACCACTACGAGCTAAGAATATAAGCGGATCATAATTATTTTAGGCAAATTCATTATTAATCACAGTATGGAGGAAATTCAGCAAGTTATCAAAATTAGTTTCAAATGCAAGTTGTTGTTTTTTCTCAATAGAAATAGGGAGAAGCTCAAGCCATCTGGCAACAACCCAAGTAAGTTGATTAAACTGGGTATGTTTATAAAGAGACTGTAGCTGTGGATTATTAGAGAATACTTCTTCTAATGCCACTTGAAGTAGTTGATGTTCGCCAATGTCATGATTACTGCTATTGTACCAATAAGGTGTATTGCACGCAGAGACCTCACCATAGCGTAACTCCTGTTCGTCTTGGTACACGTTATCTAGTTGCACACTTTTTGATGCAAAAACATCAATCAACAGCATACCGCTTTCGTCTTGGTCGAAATCAATAATATCCATTAAACACCCTTGGGCGCTTATATTAAATGGTGTGTCGTGTTCGAAGGTGCAAAGTACAAAACCGCTGTTTGTTTTTAATGCGTTTTTAACCATCGTCAAATAACGAGGCTCAAATATACGTAATCGCGTATAGCCTTCAGGTAATATAAAAATAGGTAATGGGAAAATCGCACGTTTCATAAAGTCTACTTCTTTCAAACACTCTGCCTTTATTTACGTGCGCTCTATTGAAGTCGATCAGCTTTAGTTACATCGATTGTTTTACCGTGTAAGTGCATTCGCTAATTAAACCTCGTTCCCACATTTTTTATCATGTAAGCGATGTAATATACACTCAGTACACTTGCCACTGGCGCCAACATCAGAGCTAACAATTCGAACTCGCTGTTCATCACTTATTCCCTATTTTTATTGCTTTTGTTGTGTTTTTACTACAAGTTGCTTTTCATCAATGCCACTATTATCAACAACTGGGCTGGTTTGTAATAAACCATCTAAAATAGCGTGGGCATCAAAAGAAACAGCTTCTTTTACTGACTGTTCAAGTTCATAGGTTGCTTGTGATACATAAGTAGACACTGTTTTAGTTAGCATATCTGTAATATTTAAATCGACTTCTGTCGCGTTAACCTGAGTTGAGCCTAATACAAGTAAGCTTGCGATTGTCATGTTGATTGAAGTTTTCATAATAGTATTCCTTGTTTGTTTATTGGTAAGTACGCTTAGTTACAATCAAGGGCTATGCCATAATGGAAAAACTTTATAAATCATTGTTTTAAAATTAAATAAATAAATTTAAAAGAAATCCACAAAATCTAGATTAGTAATTTTGACCAATGAATTTAAAAATAAAACCAAATAATAGTGTGTTTGTTAATGTTCAGTAAATTAATGACTTTATTTCGTATTTGAAAGTTTCAGCGTACACCTGTACACTAAAAATCATTCGGAAAGTGGTAGGATCTGTTATGTCTGTTGAAGCTCCCTATTCTAAAAAAGAAGAGCTGTTAAATGTTATTAGTCATGCCTTAGGCATTGTATTTGCTGCTTTTGTTTTTTGGGATTTAGTTAAACAAACTAATAGTGTGAAAAGCTATGCCAGTACTCTGATATACGGCAGTAGCTTACTAATTTTATTTTTGTCCTCTACACTTTATCACGCCAGTGTGCGCCCAAGATTGAGAGCGTTTTACAAAAAATGTGATCATTGCGCCATCTATTTACTGATTGCAGGCACCTACACGCCCTTTTTGTTGCTGTCGTTATCTGGGCTCTGGTCTTGGGCTACCTTAGCCTTTATTTGGACAGTAGCGTTTGCAGGCATCGCTTATAAGCTATTGGTTAAAAATGGCAATAAAAAAGTATCACTGGCTACTTATTTATTAATGGGATGGTTTGCATTAGCCATTGTGTATCCGCTTTATTTAAACGTGCCTATCAATGCACTTTATTGGCTATTAGCTGGCGGCTTATTTTATAGTGTAGGTACTATTTTTTATAGTGCTAAAAGCACTCAATATAGCCATGCTATTTGGCACCTTTTTGTTATTGCTGGATGTGTTAGCCATTATATTTCGATCAGTAACTATGTTTATTAGGCTGGTTAAGCCATTTAGATTAGTCTGGTTTGAGCGATAAACAGACGGTCGCTCAAACTCGTTTTTGGACAGAACCAAGTTAGATTTTATACTCTAATCCAGTGTCGTCAGATAACTCCATGTATAGAACGACTGCGTTCGGTAAGATTGTTTTCTTGAAATAAGTAAGGCTTTCTTACTCTAGATGACTCCTCTGGCTCTGCCATAAAATTACAACTCAATTTAAGGCTAAAGTAGAGTCCTTAAGTGGCTAAAAACATTCCAATGGGGTTATTATATTGAAAAATGCATTTTTGATATAAATTATTGATTTATAATAATTAACTAACACACTAAACAAATGGAGTGCAGAACAGAGTTTATTGAGCTTACTTTGATAAAATGCCATAATGCAATCAGTTGCATTTTGGCGGGAGAAGATATGTTTAAGTACAGTAGAATACGCTTCTTTGTGATTTTATATCTGTTTTCAGCGTCTCAAAATAAAAACCACGCTGGCTCGTTAAGCAATATACATGAGTTGTATGATTTGTGCTCTAACCCGTTCTATTGGATTGAACAAAACAGGAAGGTGATACCTATGAATGAAAATACTAACGATAGTGTTGCTGTTTATGTTGAAGGTGGTAGTGACAACTACATCGGAGAGAACAAAATGGTAGGGTTTAAAAAAGCTGTTGTGTTAAAGGATACAAAAAACAATACCGTCATTAATAACGAAATGCTAACCGAAGAAGCCGCGGCTATTTTTCATAAATTAAATCTTGATATTGAACGCCTTGAAATAGAAAGCCAGCAAAAGCACGAGTTATCCAGCATTGTCACTAGAATGAAAGTTGATTTTGGTTCGGGAAATTTTACTGAAGCATATAAAGAGTTTTCATCGTTTTTATCAAATCATGTAACGATCATGGCGCCGCTCATGCCGTACCTTGCACAGCTTGCAGTGTACTTAGCATAACCTCCATTCTATGCAAATGTCTGCCACTGGCATACATTCTGGATTGTTCTGCTCAGAAATCGACATTAGAAAATGTAAAGCAGTACTAATGACCTGTATATGAGCTTCCGCTCTAAATGAGAAAGGGGCTAAGGCGAGTTATATTTATAATTCATCACTGGACAAAAACGTTTTAGACGTCGGCTGTATTAAGTTAATTTCTATGGGCTAACGCCCAATTAAGGTGTGAAGCACGCGACTACAACACTTGATTTGACCACCGTAATCACTAAACCCAAACCAAAAATGCCAAGCGTGCTGAATCACTCTTAAATTGTTTGTTAGCTGAATTCTAACTACTTCAGTAATGGAGTTAATTTTTCTTTAGCCTCTTGATGTGCACGTATAATATGACGTTTTAAATAGATGCTTTTTGAGCCAAAGAAAAAACATACATCGTCATCGTACTTTGAGGATTGCTCGAAATCATCCATTTTCATTAAGGTACACTTACCAAATGCAACATTAAATGAGGACTTTATGTTGTTTTTCTCTATATAGTGGTTATCTGAGTCTGGGTGGCACAGTGCATCACGAACATATTTGATTAAGTCGCTAACATCTTTAATTTTACCCTCAATAAGCACGTCGTCTTTAAAGTCGATACGATCAGAAAACTTTTCCGTTTTATACATTAGATCTCGTAAAGAAATTAACATCTCAATAAATGCTGCTCGCATCAACACATGACTGGAATTGTTGGGATGAAAAATCCCGCATGATAGAAGTTCATCAATACGCTCTAGCGAACTCTCTATCTCACTTTTACTAAAAAAGTCCATATTATTCTCCATAAATTCACCATTCAGCTAACAGCGTATTACCGAGAATTCCCGTTAACACTCAATGTGTCAATTTCTAGAATTATCAAAATACGATTTTTATTAATTTAAATATTAATAACTTACACATAGCCTAAAGGAATTACAATTGTTTAGACTCTCCTATAACCGTGAATTTACTTATTCGAGAACGGGTAAAATTACATTACGAGAATACGCATAAAAAATAGCTTTAAAATTAGCAACTTAAATGTTTATGAAAATTTTAACGAGAAGCTAATTATATTACATAACGAGAATTGATTATTTATTCATTAACACGTTGAATGCCTGCTTCGCTCAAAGCTGCCATTAGAGGATTTACGTTAACTCATTTTGGGGCAGAAACGAGTTACGGCTGATAGTCGGCTTATGGCACTCAGCCGACAGTCAATATAGATGGTTTAACTTACAGTACAAATCAGTTATTTATATCGCTAACGGGTAAATTGGGCTGTTTCTGGTAAATTCATTATTTTTGTCGGATGGCGTGGCTCCGCCACTTGTCCAACCTACATTAAAAGGTAGGTTGGTTAAGCCGAAGGCGCCACCCAACAGATTTTCAGATACACGCCTTTAAAATCCGCTCATGGCACTCTCTGGCTACTCGACAACATTAAATATTGAGAATTATTGGCAAGGTATTTTACTTTGTCGGATGGCGCTTCGCTTATCCGACCTACGCGTACACTTATATGCTGAGAGTGGTTATATCACTCCCATCTACACTCGCGCATATTCACTTTATTATTGTTAAAATTAACACCTTCTAATAACAGTTTTTGTCGTTGTTCTTGGTATTTATCGCTTCCTTCGGGAAACGATATTTTACCTTGGCTATTAACCACTCGATGCCAAGGGATCGCCGAATCTTTAGGCATCTCTTTTAATAATCGGCCAACTAGCCTTGCATTATTAGGATACCCTGCAAGCGCCGCTACTTGCCCATAACTGGCAACACACCCTGAGGGTATACTCGCAATAATAGTATAAATTACCGTTTCTTTATTAACGCCCATTATTGTTTAAGTACTCCTGACTGAGTAATTCAAATTGCTGCCAAATTTTACGGGCAACAGGACCATGGTGCATAGCATGTTGACGAAAAACACGAATTTGCGCGCTAAACTGATGCTCTCTGTCTGTTACTATTATTTGCTGTAATGAGCCCGCGGCAATTTCTTTTTTACAGTGGCCTAAGCTCATCATTGCCCATCCTGCACCTGACAATAAAAACGACTTTAGGGTAGATATATCATCAATTTTCATCACCGCAGCCCCTTTAGAATAAGACAACCTGTCGCTGTCTATGCTCAAGCCACTTTCAAACATCGCTAAACACGGGTAAAGTTGTAACTCATCGTAGGTAAGCTGCTTAGGTAAAATCCCTTTTGCGCCAACAATGCCTATATCAAGCTTGCCTATCGGTAAGCTTTCTAAATCGCCGGTGGCATGAAATAAATCAAACCATGGGCCAATCCCAAGCTCGGCTTGGCCGGTATTAACTTGCTCTAAAGATACAAACCGTTTACCACTGGTTAAACGAAATTCTGTACTAGAAAAATGCTTAAAAGTATTACTTATGATCTCGTTATAACTTTGCATATGACAAATTTGCTCGTAGCAGACTCTATATTGCGCTTCATTGCCTAATGCCAGCTCTGTTGCGAGCTGAGTAAGTTGCTCATTAGCGGCTAATAACTGTTTAGCCTCGCGATGAAAAATACGTCCTTTTTCGGTGAGTTGTAATCGGTATTTTGAACGGTCGAGTAGATCAAAACCTAATTTCGCCTCTAAGTTTTTAATCGCTAGTGTCAATGCAGGCTGCGTTTTATGTAGCTTTAATGCAGCGCCACTTAAGCTCGCACTTTGCACAATAGCATCTAAAATTTGTAATTGATTAAGTTTCATAGTCAGCCCGGCACATTATAAGTAAAACTTATTGAGTTTCTAAAATTTAATGAATTTTATTTTATATGTTTGCAGCGTATGCTGCACACACTTATTTAGCCTTTTTTTATCATGGAGATATCATGCCACTGTTTCGCTTATGTTTACTATCTGCGACATTACTAAGTTTAATAGGCTGCTCAGAGCCCGAGAAAATAGCTAAAGAAGAGCCTATTCGTCCGGTTAAATTATTTAGCATTGGTCATGATTCACAAACTAACATTCGCAGCTTCCCCGCTGAAGTGGTTGCAAACCAAGGCTCATATCTTGCTTTTAGGGTCAACGGTGAGTTGGTTGAATTTCCTGTATTAGCTGGTGAACAAGTTGAAAAAGGACAACTATTGGCTAAGTTAGATCCTGAGGATTTTCAATTACAATATAACGAACGTAAAGCACGATACGAACTGGCAAAATCACAGCTAAAACGCATTAAACAACTATTTGATAAAAATATCACCAGTCAATCTGAGCTTGATCAAGCCGTTGCCAATAAACAAGTCGCTGAGTCAGCGTTTAAAATTGCAGAAACCAATTTAGAGTACAGTGAACTTCGTGCTCCTTTTGCTGGCATAGTAGCCAAAGTGTTTGTAAAAAACTTTGAGAGTATTCAAGCAAAACAAAATGTTCTGCGCCTAGAAACTCGCGATTTTATGGATGTAGAAATACAGGTTCCTGAAAAAATCGTGGCGCGCATTCAAAAAGATACCCAATACCAACCTATGGTTGAATTTGATGGCTATCACGACAAGCAATACAAACTCACACTAAAAGAATGGGACACCCAAGCCGATCCGGCAACACTCACCTATAAAGTGGTGTTTTCATTACCGGTGCCAGAAGATTTTAATTTGCTTGCGGGTATGTCTGGGCAAGTGATGATAGATTTGAGCAAAGTTACACGCTCACAAACCCCTTACACTATTTTACCTATTGAGTCGGTATTTTCAGATCCTAATAAAAGCCTAAGCGATAATGCCTATGTGTGGGTTTTTAATCAGCAAACTGGCACTGTGCATAAACAAGCAGTACAAGTGGGCCAATTGCATCACGACACTATCGAAGTGCTTAGCGGCGTAAAAGAAGGCCAACAAATTGTCTCTGCCGGTGTTCACTCTTTAAAAGAAGGCATGTCTGTTCGTCCTTGGAATAAAGAGCGAGGCTTATAATTATGGGCTTTGCGCAACTATCTATTGAGAAAAAAGTCATTAGCTGGATGTTTACGCTGTTGCTGTTAATTGGCGGCAGTGTATCTTATTTTGATTTAGGCCAGCTGGAAGATCCTGAATTCACTTTAAAAAAAGCCATGGTGATCACTTTATATCCAGGTGCCTCTCCACAGCAAGTCGAAGAAGAAGTGACATTTCCGATTGAAAATGCCATTCAACAGCTCCCCTATGTTGATTATGTCACCTCTATTTCATCCAATGGTAAATCACAAATTACCGTAGAAATGAAAAGCACCTATCGTAAACAGGAGCTAAGACAAATATGGGATGAAATGCGTCGTAAAATAAACGACCTTAGCCCGTCGCTGCCAAGTGGTGTTTACCCCAGTAATGTGATTGATGATTTTGCCGATGTTTACGGCGTTATGTTTGCCGTCACGGGCGATGGCTACTCGTATGATGAATTAAAAGACTATGTTGATTATTTAAAACGTGAACTTGTTTTAGTCAAAGGAGTGAGCAAAGTTACAATTGCGGGCCAACAGCAGCCACAAGTAATGGTTGAGGTATCGACGCAAAAGCTTGCCCAACTCGGTATTGCGCCTAGTCATATTTATGATTTACTGCAATCACAAAACACCGTATCTAACGCTGGACGTATTCGCGTGGGTGATGAGTCTATTCGCTTGCACCCTACTGGTGAATTTAAAGATGTAAAAGAACTTGAAACCTTATTAATTTCAAAGCCTGGTGCCAGCGAACTCATTTATCTAGGCGATGTTGCAAAGGTTTACCGTGAATATGCTGAAGTACCGACTAATGTGATTCATTACAATCAACAACATGCTCTGCTTATTGGTGTGTCGTTTATGTCTGGGGTTAATGTTGTTGATGTGGGTAAACACATAGATGAGCACTTAGCATCTCTTGAGTATCAACGCCCGCATGGTATTGATATTAGCTCAGTGTATAACCAACCTAAAGAAGTAGAGCAGTCGGTAGATGGCTTTATTGTTAGTTTAATAGAGGCCATTGCAATAGTTATTGTAGTACTACTTATTTTTATGGGCTTTAAAAGTGGGGTTTTAATCGGCGGTATATTATTACTGACCGTATTAGGCACCTTTATATTTATGAAGCTGTTTGCGATTGACTTACAACGCATATCATTAGGTGCGCTAATTATTGCACTAGGTATGCTGGTCGATAATGCCATTGTTGTGACCGAAGGTATTCTCATCAACCTCAAGCGCGGACAAACAAAGCTTAAAGCGGCAATTAATATTGTCGATCAAACTAAGTGGCCACTACTTGGCGCAACAGTTATTGCCATAACCGCTTTCGCACCGATTGGTTTAAGCTCAGATGCCAGTGGTGAATTTGCTGGTAGCTTATTTTGGGTGCTGTTTATCTCATTGCTATTAAGCTGGATCACCGCAATTACCCTCACCCCGTTTTTTGCCCATTTAATGTTTAAAGAAACCGAATTTAAACACGAACATAATCAAGAGCATGAAGACCCTTATCAAGGCATCATATTCAATGGTTATAAAGCGACATTAAATTTAGCTATGCGCTTTAGAAAAACAACCTTAGTCCTTATGGTTGCCCTTTTATGTAGCGCTGTAGTGGGGTTTGGCTCGGTAAAACAATCTTTTTTTCCAGCCTCGAATACCCCGATGTTTTATGTCGATTACTGGCAAGATCAAGGCGCTGATATTCGCGCAACCCTTGAGGGCATTAAGCAGCTAGAAGCTTATTTACAAAAGAATGAACTGGTCACAGAAATCACCAGTACAGTTGGCCAAGGTGCGCCGCGTTTTATGCTGACCTACGCGCCTGAAAAATCCTACCCTGCTTATGGGCAGTTAATTATTCGTGTCACCAATCGTGAAGCCGTCGCAAAAGTCATGCAAAAAGTGCGTGATTACGCACAGCAACATCCACTGTCTGCAAAGTTAAAAGTAAAACCAATGGAAATTGGTCCGTCAACCGATGCTAAAATAGAGGCGCGGTTCTCAGGCCCCGATCCGGTTGTTTTAAGACAGCTTTCATCACAGGCTAAAGAGATTATCGCCAAAGACGACGGTGCCTTTAACATTCGCGATGATTGGCGTGCACGCACTAAAATGATTCGTCCGCAATTTAATGAACAAAAAGCGCGCCGTTTGGGGATCACCAAGTTTGACCTTGACCAAGTTCTGTTAACTAGCCTGTCGGGTAAGCAAGTGGGTGTGTATCGTGATGGTACGCAATTATTGCCTATTATTGCCCGTTCACCGGCAAGCGAGCGCTTAAATGTAGACAGTGTTCACGATTTACAAATTTATAGCCCTGTTTTACGCGTGTTTGTGCCGGTTACCCAAGTGGTTGATGAATTTATTGTTGAGTGGGAAGACAGCTTAATTATGCGTCGCGATCGTAAACGCACCATTACTGTGATGGCAGATCATGATGTATTGGGTGATGAAACGCCTGCAAAATTATTTGCTCGGGTTCGCGCTGAGGTTGAAGCAATTGATTTACCCCGTGGCTATGAAATGCAATGGGGCGGCGAGTTCGAATCATCAAGCAAAGCGAAAAAGGCTATTTTTGGCTCGTTACCACTGGGCTATTTAGCAATGTTTGCAGTAACAGTATTACTGTTTAACTCAGTGAAAAAACCTTTGGTTATTTGGGCAACTGTACCGCTGGCTATTATTGGTGTTAGTGCAGGCTTATTAGTGATGAATGCGCCGTTTAGCTTTATGGCGCTACTAGGCTTACTAAGCTTAAGCGGCATGCTAATTAAAAACGGCATTGTACTGGTTGATCAAATAAACTTAGAACTGAGTGAAGGTAAATCACCCTATCAAGCAGTGTTTGACTCAGGCGTAAGCCGTGTGCGCCCTGTAGCCATGGCCGCTATCACAACAATACTTGGCATGATCCCGTTATTATTCGACGTATTTTTTCAGTCGATGGCGGTCACCATTATGTTTGGCTTAGGGTTTGCTACCATACTGACGCTAATTGTAGTGCCGGTTTTATACACTGTGGTATTTAGGATTGATTACCCTAAAAAATAGTAGGCTAACAAAAAACGCAGCTAAGGCTGCGTTTTTATTTGCTTTGTTAAACAAGCTTAATTACTTTTTTAAGCTTAACGTGCTACTGCTGCGGGTTTTATTTCCTGTGGCAGTATTTGCTTTGTGAGTCTTTGATTTACCTACATAGGTAGTAGAGCGTTTTTGATAAGGCGTATTTCGACTACTTTTTTTAGCGTGCTTTTGTTGCTCGTCATTATTTTCACGACGTAGTTTCCCGCCCTGAAAGTCACGCTTATGAGCAGATTTAGCGCCACTATTTTTAGCTTGTTCAGTGTAATTGCGCTGTTCAGTATCATCATAAAGTGAGTGTTCTTGCGTTTTACCTGAATCAGCAATTGAGTCGTTAATGACCGCCATTTCAGCGTCGCTTAAATGTCGCCACTGCCCTACTTTCAATCCTTTGAGGGTTACGTTCATAATACGCACACGTTTTAGTGTAACCACTTCGTAACCTAAGTATTCACACATACGGCGAATTTGACGGTTTAAACCTTGGGTTAAAATAATGCTAAATTGCTGCGCACCGGTCTGAGTAACTTTACACTTTTTAGTCACGGTATCTAAAATAGGAATACCGTTCGCCATTTTATTTACAAACTGACGATTAAGTGGTTTGTCTACAGTAACCACATATTCTTTTTCGTGGTTATTGCCAGCTCGTAAGATTTTATTAACGATATCGCCTTCATTGGTTAAAAAAATCAGCCCTTCTGAGGGTCTGTCTAAACGACCAATCGGAAATATACGTTCAGGATAATTAACAGCTTTAACAATATTACTTTGAATTTTACGCTCTGTGGTACAGGTAATGCCCACAGGCTTATTATAAGCAATATACACACGTTTAGGTGGTGCTTTTAATGGTTTACCATCAACCAAAACTGCATCTGATTGGGCAACTTTAACACCCATTTCTGGTAATTCGCCATTAACGGTAACACGACCTTGCTCAATATATTTATCGGCTTCGCGGCGAGAGCAAAACCCGGTTTCACTAATAAATTTATTTAAACGCTTCAAGTCTGTCATCTGGCAAATCTTCTTAAATATAAAGGCGCATAGTTTAAACTACTCAAGCTATTTTTTCGCGGTTAATTTTTGCTAATTTACGCCATAGGTATTCAAGCGGGCCTTGCTTAAAATAACGGTAATAAATAGCTGTAAATATAAGCTGTACAATCACTAAGCTAATGGCGAGCAGCCAATAATCGAGTCGATTAAAACTAAGCGCCCACTGCGGAAAAAACACTTTAAACAATAATAACTGCATAATGGTTTGGCTTATGTATAAAGTAAACGCTAAACGTCCAACTTGTTGGATAAGCCCCCCTATGTAGGCGCTGTTGTCGCAAAGTTTAACAATTAAATGAATATAAAGCAGTGCAACACATAAGGCAGCAAGTTCATTAACAGGCTCTTGTAACGCATAACCAATACCTTGTTCATATGACTCTAACACTAATCGTAAGCTAGTCAGCAACACACTTAACACAGCTAGTTTAATTAGCCCCGACCTGCTAAATCCATCACTAAACACATTACATTTGTAGGCAACAATACCAATTAGCATAAAGCCAGCACTTGCCCACAGTAATAAAATAGGCACTGTTAGCAACATATAAATGCTCATTGTTATATTTTGGCTAAAATGCGCACCAATACTTTGGTAATAACTATTATATATCTGGTCAAACTCGGGAGAATCCCTATAGAGTGGTTCCTCATTAAGCCCTAACATAATCATTGCTGTGGCAAGTAAAGCAATAAAAGTAAAAAAGGCCGCTTTGCTTTTAAGCTCTTCGTCCGTGTAATCTAAATAGCGCAATATAAATAAACCTGACACCCCATATAAAAACAAAATGTCGCCCGCCCACAATAAAAAACCATGTATTAAGCCAAACACAATAAGCCAATATAGGCGTTTTTTTAATGGCTCAATACATTGCTGTCGCTGATACTGAATACAAAGACCCGCACCAAACAATAAAGTGAATAAAGTGCGAAACCGCCCTTCAACAAATATAAGGCTTAGTATGTTTAGAAACTGATCGCTAGGTGGTGATGTTGTGAGTGGCGTATAATTAAGCTCGAAAATAGCAAAGGAAAAACAGTTAATAAATACCAGACCAAGTACGGCTACGCCCCTTATAAAGTCCATATTATAATTGCGCAAAGCATGAATTCCCTAAATATTATCTTTATAGCTATCGGCCCATTGTACCGCTTGTTTGTATAATTTTGGTAAAAAAGCACTGTCTAAATTAATCAGTAATACCGCTTTCTCAAGCGCCCACCAGCTTCCTGTTTCGTAGGCTTTGACCGTTTCAAGAATATAATATAAGTTATTTTTTTCACCGGTTAGTGCTGCTTTAATTTCATCTGGGAATGGCAGTTTATCAACCAACAAGTCCATTGGCTTGTCTAAAATAGCATCGAGCAGTGAAAAAAGCCCCGTTAAAAATGCTTCACCTTGAACCTGCTTAGCAACTTTTGCGGCTATTAATTCACAAAACCGTGCGCGAATAACGCACATCTGCATGAGCTCTATAGGCTTAGAGCGAGCTGTATGGGCAGTGACAATTAAGTTAACAAACTTTTTTAAACGTGCTTGGCCGAGGTAAACTAACGCTTGTTTTAACGACGAAATTTGGCTTTGTAGCGGAAACACACCGCTATTTAATAAACGCAGTAACTTGTAGGCCAATGCCGCATCAAGCTCAAATAAACCGGTGATCACTTTAACATCAGGATCTGGCTTCATTACTTCTGAGTAAATGGCGATCACTAGGCCGTAATTATAGTGCATATCTTTTTGTTCTATCATCACTGGGCGCGCAAAATAATAACCTTGAAAATAATCAAAGCCCATTTTACGGGCCAATTTATATTCTTCAACGGTTTCTATTTTTTCGGCTAGTAGTTTAATATTTTTGTATTTTTTAAGCTTATTCACCACCAGCGGAATTTCAGCAAGTGGAGTAAGGCGAATATCAAATTTAATTAAGTTGACCAGCTTTAAAAAGCGCTCCCACTGCGGCTTATAAACAAAATCATCAAGGGCTAATTTGTAGTTACTGTGGAATAGTTTACGACATAGCTCGTAGGTATCGTCGGTGGGCTCTATGGTCTCAAGTAATTCAATAACCACATCTTTACAAGGTAAAAAATCACACAAATCAAGTTTTAACGACTCAGGGCCAATATTGATCAATGCTTTTTTACCCGAGGTAATGTGACGAGTACCTAGGTTAAGCTGGTTTTCCATGATAAGCCTCGCCGTTGCTTGGCCATCAGACACACCAGGAAAGCAATTTTCAGGACTATCGCGAAATAGCAGTTCATAAGCAACTACATTTTGATTCCGATTTAGTATTGCTTGCCTTGCCACAAATACAGACACATTACCTACTTTATATTATTTCCACCAGACTAAGTAATTAAAGCGTAAACAAGAGGGGATGTCACTGAACTTTATAAAATTTTTTAATATAAGTATGTTATATAATCAGTTACCACACTATCCCAACTAAATCGTGCATCAGCAGCTCGCCTTTTTATTGCTTGCCATTGCTTAGGGTTTGTTTGATATAAGCTAAGTGCCTCAGTTAAACTCTGCAAGAGTGCATTAGCTTGTGTACTTAGCGTATCGCCGTTAAAACAAAATCCACTGACATTATGCTCTACGGTATCTTTTAAACCTCCGACACTGTGCACTAAGCAAGGTTGGCCGGCTCGCATTGCGAGCATCTGGCTAATTCCACAGGGCTCAAAAGAACTCGGCATTAAAAATAAATCACCTAATTGATACATTAAATCGCCAACACCTTGCCCATAGCCTTTTAAAAACAAAAAGTTGTTATTACGTGCCATGGCGCAGGTAAAAAGGTGTTCAAGTTTACTATCGCCAGAGCCAAGCACAAGTAAACGCCCCTTAAATTGATTAATGATCTGACACACTGAATCAATAGTCAGGTCTTTGCTTTGTTGCTGGCAAAGTAACAATACTTTTTGATCAGTGAGCCGCCCTACACTTGTTACAAGTGGCCCTTGCTTATCACACGCCATAAATTGTAAAACACGCTGATGAGCGATGTAGTGGCTGCTGTGTAATTGCGCGCTTTTTGCCATCCAACTAAACAAAGTCGATTCTATTTGCTCTAATAGCTTACTATAAGTTGCTTCATGTTCGTCTTGAATTGCGTAATCACAGCCGTTGAGTATGCCAATTAATTTGCCTTGCTCAGCCGCTTGCTGTAAATCTCGTTCAAGCCCTTCGCCACCAAAGAATCCGTGGGCGTCATTACTTGCTATTTGCACTTCTTGGCTATAACTCGGTGAAACCACATGTACTTTGTCGGCTAAATTAATGGCACTGCGCATAGGGTTAAAGCAATGCGGATAACGAGGGTCGCATAATCGTTGCCCGTCGTAACTTAACGAGGGAAACCATGCTTCTAAGCTTGAATCATCCCCTTTAAAAGGACGAATTCCCTGCAAAGCTAAATTGTGCACCGTATATACCAAGCGCAGCTTAGCAAGCTTGCCATAACGAGGATTAAATTTAAGTAACACGGCCACACAGGCACTATGCCAATCATGCAAATGTAACGTGTTGGGTTGTGTTAATACCCCTTGTAAAAGCGCTTCACAAATAGCGGCATTAAACAGTGCAAACTTGGTTGCATCGGTAGCAAATGGTCTATTATCGTTGTCGTTACAATACACACTCAATGATTGACTAAAAAGAGGATGACTTATCACTATTTGCCTCACCCCTTTTTGATTCTGTGGAATTTCAAACAAAGATAAAACGTGGGTCTGTGACTTAAATGCCACACTCACTTCACCAATAAAACAGCGCTCACCTAGTTCAAAACCATAATCAGGAATAACCACATCTACCGTCAGCCCCTGCGCCACTAACGCCTTTGGTAAATCACGAATAACATCAGCAACACCACCAACTTTGGCATTAGGTAACGCATCATTCTCTGCAGCAACCATTAATATATGCATTAATTTACTCTTATAGTTTGCTGCAAGGCTTTCGCCTTGCTCTTTTAATTATTGATTTAACTTTGTCAGCATCTCACGGGTTACCAAAACAATTCCCTTTTTAGATACTCTAAAGCCATTGGCTTCGTCAGATTGGCGATCATAACCAATTTCTAGTCCAGGTGGTATCTCACAGCTTCTATCAATAATGGCACGTTTTATTTTACACCCACGGTTAACTATAACACCGGGTAAAACCACCGACTCTTCAATAGTACAATATGAGCGAATATGTACATTCGAAAACAGTAATGACTTTCTTACTAATGAGCCTGAAATAATACAGCCACCGGATACGGTTGAATCAACAGCCATACCCCGGCGATCGTCATCATCAAAAATAAACTTAGCTGGAGGAAGCTGCTCTTGGTATGTCCAAATTGGCCAAGTAGGGTCGTACAAATCCAATTGAGGCTCAGGCATAACCAGTTCCATATTAGCTTCCCAAAATGAATCTAAGGTCCCTACATCGCGCCAATAAGGTTGCCCTACTTGTGCGGGATCTCTAAACGGATAAGCAAACACATTATGTTCTTCAATAATGGCTGGAATAATGTCATGACCAAAATCACGCCCTGAGCCTTCTGTTTGTGAATCTTTTTGTAATTGCTCAAATAAAAACTCAGTATTGAAAACGTAATTACCCATTGACGCTAAACACGTACCAGGTTTACCAGGTACAGAGCTTGGTTCAGCTGGTTTTTCATCGAATCGTCGCACTCGGTTTTGTTGATCAACGGTCATTACGCCAAAGGTACCCGCTGCTTCTTCAACCGCGACTTCTAAACAGCATACGGTCATATCAGCACCATTTTCGACATGCTTTGCTAACAAACCGCCGTAATCCATACGATATACATGATCGCCTGACAAAATCATTACATATTTAGGTAATTCATGGCGAATAATATCCATATTTTGAAATACCGCATCGGCAGTACCGCAATACCATTCTTCACCATGGCGCTGTGACGCAGGTAATATTTCAACTGACTCACCTAATTCCTTTTTAAAATGCCCCCATGCACGATTTACATGGCGTATTAGCGAATGAGATTTATACTGCGTTGCAATTCCGACACGTCTTACACCTGAGTTAATGCAATTTGATAGTGGAAAATCAATAATACGATGTTTACCACCAAAATAAACGGCGGGTTTAGCACGCCAGTCGGTTAGCTCATGCAAGCGAGAACCGCGACCTCCGGCAAGAATTAAAGCGTAGGTTTCTCTGGTTAAATTACTTATATAACGATTTGCATAACTGGGCATATTACTCTCTCCGTTTAGTGTCAGCTGTTAGTGTCAGTATTTGTTTTTACTGTTTGGTGTGTGGTATCAAGTGGAGTTAAATGCCATATATCATCACAATATTGACTAATTGTTCTGTCACTAGAAAATGAGCCACTGGCGGCAGTATTTAAAATACTCATTTGAGTCCAGTATGTTTGATCTGCATAGGCTTTATCAACATCACGTTGCGCAGCTATATAGCTGGCAAAGTCATGGGCGGTTAACCAAGGATCGTTGTTACTTTTAATGCCATTAATCACATCGTCAAATAAGCCAGGTTCAAATAGATTGAAATGGCCACTTTCGAGTAAGTGCATCACACTATTCAAATCAGGGTTATTCGCAATTATTTCACTGGGGTTATAATGCGCTTTTATGTCGTCAATGTGCTCAGCTTGTGCGCCAAATAAGAAGAAGTTCTCAGCCCCAACAGCGTCACGTATTTCAATATTAGCGCCATCTAGGGTGCCTATTGTTAGCGCGCCATTCATCATAAACTTCATGTTGCCGGTACCTGAGGCCTCTTTGCCCGCGGTTGATACTTGCTCCGATAAGTCCGTTGCAGGGCAAATGGTTTCCATGGCGGTTACATTATAATTAGGTAAAAACGCGACTCTTAGAAAAGCAGATACCTGTGGGTCTTTATTGATCACCTCAGCAACATTATTAATCAGCTTAATGATTTTTTTAGCCATCATGTAACCCGGTGCTGCTTTACCACCTAATAAAACGCAGCGAGGCACCATGCCTTGTGTGTCGCCACGGCGTATGCGGTCATATAAATGAATAACGTGTAAAATGTTAAGTAACTGACGTTTATATTCGTGAATACGTTTTACCTGCACATCAAACAGCATGTTAATATCAAACTCTACGCCACATCTTTGTTTTACTAAATCAACTAAGCGTTGTTTGTTTTGTTGTTTTGCTTGTTGCCAATATATATGAAACTGGGGGTCATCGTAGTAACGACGTAATTGGCTAATTTGTGCAAAATCACCTATCCAGTCTTTACCTATTTTTTCGCTAATGATCTGGCTTAAACTCGGATTGCAGTATGCAAGCCAGCGCCGTGGAGTAACACCATTGGTTTTGTTGTTAAATTTATCAGGCCATAGCGCATAAAAATCTTTAAACAAACCCGCGGTTAATAACTGCGTGTGTAGTGCTGCCACACCATTAACAGAATAGCTGCCGACAATGGCTAAAAAAGCCATACGTATTTGCGGCTCGCCCCCTTCTTCAATTAATGATAAATCCCGTTGTTTTTGCACATCACCTGGCCAATGCATGGCCACCTCGGCTAAAAAGCGGGCATTAATTTCATAAATAATCTCTAAAATACGCGGTAATAATTTAGCAAATAACGATACCGACCACTTCTCTAAAGCCTCTGGTAGTAAGGTATGATTTGTGTAAGCCATGGTTTTGGTGGTGATATTCCATGCCTGATCCCAATCCAGTTCATGGTCATCAACTAAAATTCGCATCAGCTCGGCAACCGCAATACTTGGGTGGGTATCGTTAAGCTGAAACACATGATGCTGAGCAAATTCAGTAAAATCATTACCGTATTGTTCAATCCATTGTGTAAGTACATCTTGAATACTTGCCGATGATAAAAAGTATTGTTGACGTAATCTCAGCTCTTTACCATTTTCACTGCTGTCGTTAGGGTACAACACCATGGTTATTTGCTCAGCGAGATTTTTTTGTGCTACCGCTTCAGAATAACTTCCGGCATTAAATTCTGTTAAGTTAAATTCGTCCGTTGCTTCAGACTTCCAAAGTCTAAGGGTATTAACAATATTATTTTTATAGCCCGGAATAGGTACATCATAAGGCACTGCTAATACATCTTGAGAACTGATCCATTGACGATGCTCACGGCCAAATTTATCGGTGTAGCTTTGTACATAACCAAAAAACTTAACCCGTTTAGCTTGCTCCGGTGCGCTTAATTCCCAAGGATGACCTTCTCGTAACCAGTTATCTGGTTGCTCAACCTGATTACCCTCTTTTATTGACTGATTAAACATGCCATATTCATAACGAATACCATAACCGACCACTGGCAGCGCTAAACTGGCACAGCTATCTAAAAAGCAAGCCGCTAGTCGCCCTAAGCCGCCATTGCCTAAACCGGCATCATGCTCAGCTTGTTCCACACTTTCAAGCTCAGTACAGTAAGCTTGCAGTGCCTTTGTAACTAGTGATTCTAAATCTAGATTTAATACCGCATTACCCAGCGCTCTGCCCATTAAAAACTCTAACGATAAATAGGCTGTTTTACGACGTTTTTGTTGTTTTATTTGTTGATTGGTTTCCCTGCAGCGTGCCACTAATCGGTCTCTGATCGTCAGTGCTAATGCATGATACAAATACAACTGTGACTCGCCCACCACATCACGTCCTAAGGTGTAATAAAAGTGCCGTGTTAAATCATCACTTAAAGTACTTTCGTCTATCACTGGGGCCTGCTTGCCAGCCTTTTACTACACACACTTGCTCGTCTTGCTTAGTCATAATCATCGCCTTCTAAATTGGCACTAAAAACCCAACTACTTTGTGCTGAAATATTCACGGTTGCATCTTCTTGAATAACAGATGATGCGTTATTTACACTTGATAACACTAACGTCCATGGCGCGATAATGGGCGATTGTGGTAATTGGCAGACCACAGGCTGTTTACTAGCATTAAGAATAATTAATAACGCATGCTTATTTTGCTTATCAAGTAAGCTATACATTAAAAATTGACGTGTATCTTCATGCCAATGTGTTTCATCCATTTTTTTACCTTGCTCGGTAAACCATTTAACGGTGAAGCGCTCATCAATATCATCCAAAAACACACTGTGTTTAAATGCACTGTGACCACGCCTGATTTTTAGCGCATCATCAATAAACTGAATCAATGAATGATTCAGTTGTGAGTCTTTCCAAGCAAGCCAGCTGGTGCGATTATTTTGACAATAAGCGTTATTATTACCGCCTTGCGAGTGCGCCATCTCACTGCCAGCGGCTATCATTGGCACGCCTTTGGAGAGTAATAAGGTGAGTAGAAAGTTTTTTTGCTGTTGTAAGCGCAAACTCATTACTTCTGAGTCGCTGGTAAATCCCTCAACCCCGCAGTTAAACGAATAATTAGCGCTATGACCATCTTGGTTGTTTTCACCGTTGGCCTGGTTATGTTTTTGCTCATAACTGACTAAGTCGGCTAACGTAAACCCATCATGGCTGGTAATAAAGTTAATGCTATTTAGCGGGCCTCGGTTACTGTGTTCAAAAATATCAAACGAGCCATGTAAACGCTTTGCCACATCACTAATAATGCCTTTTTCACTTTGCCAAAAGCGTTTAATCACATCACGATATTGATCGTTCCACTCTCGCCAAGGTGAAGGAAATGCACCAAGCTGATAACCACCAGGGCCTATATCCCACGGCTCACTGATCAGTTTAACTTTATTTAACACAGGATCTTGGGCAATTGCTTGTAAAAAGGTGTGAGACGCACTAAAGCCCGTATTTGAACGCGCTAAAATGGTGGCTAAATCAAATCGAAAGCCATCAACGCCCATAACTTCAACCCAGTAACGTAAGCTGTCGAGTACCAATTGTAAGGTTTTAGGGTGATCGATATTTAACGTATTGCCACACCCTGTATCATTAATATAAACATTGGGTTGCCCCTCAATGGTGCGATAATATGTTAGGTTGTCGAGCCCTCGCAGAGATAAAATAGGGCCATCATTTCCTCCCTCTGCGGTGTGGTTGTATACCACATCCAAAATAACTTCAATATTGGCGCGGTGTAACTCGCTCACCATTTGTTTAAATTCGTTTATATCGTCATTAACCAAATAGTCTTTATGAGGAGTGAAAAAGTTAAGACTATTATAGCCCCAGTAATTTTGCAGTCCTTTAGCGGTTAAAAACTGTTCACTTATAAAAGCATGCACAGGCAAAAGTTCAATAGCTGTTACCCCTAAACTTTTTAAATGATCAATAAAACTGGGATGACTCAAACCTAAAAATGTCCCTTGTAGTACTTTAGGGATATCAGGATGGCGACAGGTGGCACCTTTAACATGGCACTCATAAATAACGGTATTGGCCCAACTATGCTGTGGCTTTGTTTGTGTATAAGCTACCGACGCAGTCACTTTTGATTTAGGCATATCTATCGCATTATTAACCACACTTTTAGTGCCAATGGGCATTTGCCCGTAATGTCGTTCGCTCCAAGTAAATTCGTTAAACAAGTCTTTTGCATACGGATCAATCAGTAATTTATGTTCATTAAACAACATGCCTTTTTCTGGGCTGTATTCGCCATCAACCCTAAAGCCATACAATGCGCCGGTGCTTAATGGGGCTATGTGAATGCTCCATACGCCGCCTTCATTAATATTCATGGCTATTTTTAATATTTCTGTATGGCCGCTTTTATCAAATAAGCACACAAAAGCTTGGCTTGCATTAGGGGCATACAAGGCAAAGTTAACGCCTTGGTTTTGTACACTCGAACCCAGTGGCAAAGGCGCACCCTGAGTAACCTCAAAGCAATTACTCATCATTCACCTTTTCTAAGTAAAGTGTGGTTAAGCCACCAATGTTAACTGTAATACTGTGATCAAACCCATGACTTGGCTGAACGACTGAGTGGATAAGCTGGTTTTTATCCTCTGTGACACGATAACCTGAGCCAAAAAAGCAAACCTCATCGGTATTTAATACCACTTTATATATGCCCTTCGCTGGCACACCTAAGGTGTAGTGTTGATAAGCCGTTGGTGTAAAGTTAGCGACAATAACCATAAAGTGGTCAGCATTTTTAGCATAACGAATAAAGCTAAACATACTCTGCTGGCTGTTATTATTATCTATCCATGAAAAGCCCGTTGCACAGCTATCAAGCTCATATAAAGATGGATGCGCTTGATACACTTGATTAAGACGTTTAACCGTATGCTGAATACCTTGATGACTTTGATGCTCAAGCAAGTGCCAGTCTAGTGAATGGTCATGATCCCACTCTTTACGCTGTGCTATTTCGGCGCCCATAAACAGTAATTTTTTGCCTGGATGTGCCCACATAAACGCATAATAAGCACGTAAGTTTGCAAACTGCTGCCAATCGTCACCGGGCATTTTGTTTAGTAGTGATCCCTTGCCATGCACCACTTCATCATGACTGAGCGGTAAAATATAATTTTCACTAAATGCATACACCATAGAAAATGTCATTTTATGATGGTGATATTTTCTAAATAACGGATCTTGCTGCATATAATCTAAGCTGTCATTCATCCAGCCCATATTCCATTTATAACCAAAACCTAAGCCATTGTGTTCAACACTTTGCGTGACCCCAGGCCAAGCCGTTGACTCCTCGGCAACCATCATAATGCCGGGGTTATTTTTATAACTGCGTAAGTTCACTTGTTTTAGGCACTCTATAGCCCCTAAGTTTTCTCGACCGCCATAACAATTAGCTACCCACTGTCCTTCTTTACGACTGTAATCAAGATAAAGCATCGACGCCACCGCATCCACACGTAGTCCGTCTATGCCAAATTGGCTAAGCCAATACATCGCATTAGAAATTAAAAAGCTTTTTACTTCAGGGCGGTCATAATTATAAATATAGGTGTTCCAATCAGGATGAAACCCTTGGCGCATATCAGCGTGTTCGTATAAATGGGTGCCATCAAAGCAATGTAAGCCATGCGGATCGCTTGGAAAGTGCCCAGGGACCCAATCAAGTAATATGCCTATATTAGCTTTATGGCATTGTTCAACTAAGTATTTAAAGCTGTTGTAATCACCAAAGCGGCTCGTAGGTGCAAACAGCCCTACTGGCTGATAACCCCAAGAGCCATCAAACGGGTATTCACTTATCGGCATAAGTTGTAAATGCGTGAACCCCATTTCAATCACGTAGCCTACAAGCTTATCTGCAAGCTCGGTGTAGCTTAAGTAACGGTTATGCTCAGCGCGTTGCCAAGAGCCTAAGTGCACTTCATAAATACTGATAGCCGCATCAATATGATTACGCTTTTGGCGATTTATAATCGCTTGTTCACTTAGCAAAATAGGCGCTGGTTTGTACTGTAATATACTGGCAGCGCCCGGTGCTTGCTGCATTTTAAACGCAAAAGGATCGGCTTTATCTAAGACCTCGCCACTGAGCGTAGTAATAGCAAATTTGTAGCACATGTCTGCACTTAAACCCGGGATAAATAATTCCCATACCCCACTGGCCGGATGAAATCGCATAAAATGGCGATTCGCTTGCCAAAAATTAAACTCACCAATAACCGATACACTGGCGGCATTAGGCGCCCACACACAAAAACGAACACCATCTACCCCTTGTTGTGTAGTAAATTGCGCACCTAAGTGAGTATAAGCATGCTCAAGGCTACCTTCGTTAAACAAGTACATAGCTTGTTCATCCAATGTACTGCTGAAGCTGTATTCATCGTAAAATGTAACATCGCTATTTTCATAACTAACCTGGCATTGGTAAACACTGCTAGGCATGCTTGATAACTCAGCGATAAATAAATCACTGTGTTTATAGCGTAACGCGCTAATAACTTGACCATCAATTAACAGTTCGACGCGTAATGCCGCTGGCAAATACACGCGTATTTCAGTGCCACTTTGGATGTTGTGCGCGCCTAAAAAACTAAACGGGTCTTTAAATCGCCCTGCAGTTAAAGCGTTTACCTGTGCGTCATAATCAACTAATTGCGTTGATACCTTATTTTTAGTACTGCCCATTTACGCATTCCTTATTGAATGTATTGCAGCCAAAAGAGCAGCATTATCTTTAAAAATATCGTCGCACGTATGTGTCAGTACCCGTCGCCAATTAGGATACTCTTTGTCGGTGCCAGGAATATTGACTGGGTAGTGTTGCTTGTCTAAATCATCAAGCTGTAATGCAAGTAAACGAGACGGCGATTTAGCTAAACATACAGCCAAAGCGCTATAAACGTCAAAAGCATCCGTGTTAAGTGACAAGGAAGTGTTTTGCGGATTTAAAAAGCGTAATAGCCGGTGCTGCTCTTGCTCTCGCTGCTGAACTAACTGCTGATACTCATCAGTATCAATCAGCCCATACTGCTGTTTAATTTTTAAATCGCTATGCTGCCACCAGCCCACAAATGGCGGTACATCATGATTGGCTATCATCAGCAGGCATTGCTCGCTAAGGTCATCGCTATTTACAAATTCATCATTTTGTTGTTTTTCAAAATAAAATAAGCTGTTTGAGAAAATGCCACTATCAACCAGTGCCTCTTTTACCTCCGGTGGAACAACCCCTAAATCTTCGCCTATTACTATGGCCTGATTAAGATGAGATTCAATTTTTAAAATTGCTAATAAATGCTCAAATGGGTAATACACATAACAGCCATCTTGGGTATTATTGTTTATGAAACACCACCACAAACGCCTAATCGCCATTACATGGTCGATTCGTAACCCGCCTGCTGCATCCATATTGGCGCGTATGAGTGAGCGATAAAACTGATAGTTATTGTCAGCAAGGCGCTGCGGGTTTATTGCTGGCAGCCCCCAATTTTGGCCATTAGGTGCCCAAGGATCTGGTGGTGCGCCAAGGGTTGCATCTTGACTAAATAATCCCTGCTGGTATTTAAATTCAGTGCCCTCACTAGCACAGCCCACCGCTAAATCATTAATTAAACCAATCGCCATCCCTTGCTCAATACAATGCTGTTGGCATAGCGCGAGTTGGCTGTGTGCTTGCCATTGGAGGTAATATTCAAATGTGGGCTCTGTGGTTTCTAACATAGCAAGTACATCACTGTACTGTTTACAAAACGCACTAAATTCGTTTTGCCGTGTTTGACTGCCCTGTTGTTGAAAATGCTTAAAAAGCAGCTTAAAAGCAGCATATTTGCTCTCAGTAACCGTTCTATAATCAATAAACGCTACATTTTGGTCGCTGTATTTGCTTGAGGTATTAGCAGATAACAACTCAGTTAAATCCGGATTGTTAAAGCTGTCAGGCGATAAATTAATTGCGATATATAGCGGATTGAGTAAGGCACGATTGTTTGGGTTGTAGGGGCTGGCGCACTCAGGGTTATCTGCAAACAATAAGTGCAATGGGTTAAGTAAAATATAGTCCATATTTTGCTTTGCACATAAGGTTGCCAACTCAAGTAAATCACTAAAATCGCCAATCCCGAGTCCGGCTTTATTTTTTAATGTATATAACTGAATTGATAAGCCAAAGCGTTTTTTATCCGCTATTTGGTAGGCTTGTTCAGGGGTCGACCAAATTTGTGTTTTAGCAGATTGCTCACCCATCGTTAATAACGCATCATAATAGCCGGTTGGTAAATGCGTCAGTGGTAGCGCTATTTCTATATAACGACACCCATTTACAAAGTACTCACCTAATGCTGCATACTGAGCAATGTGTTCAAATTGCAGCTTTATATTTAATGCTGCCACAGTTAATGTAATTTTATGATGCGTATCAGCTTCATTAACACGCACCTTTAGCACATTACTAGCCTGATCTATTATGCTAACAGCAGGTACGAGTGTTAACCATGTAGCCGCATCCAATTGATAATTTAACTGGGTTATTTGCGCCGTATCACGTGTGTCAACGCCACAGCAGTGCAAAGCAGATTTACGGGTGTCTTCGCTAAATATAACGTGTTCACCCGTATACTTAGTGTATTCGTAACCAATACCATGCAAATAAAACAATTGCGATAGTGCGTCCATTCAGCGACCTTAATTAATGCGTTGTGTATTTACTATACTATTTTCTGTACCAAAATTATTAGCAATATACCCATCAGCCTGATGATCGTTATCCCACTGTTTACCATTTATTAAATAGCGAAAATGAAACTCTTTATCAACGGGAAGACGTTGCTTGCATTTAAATACGCCACGCTTTTTGTTGTGCTTCATTGGCACCGGCTGCCAATCATTAAATTCTCCAAGTAAACAGACATCATTTGCATCTGGGTGAGAAAATTCAAAGGTTACTTCTGCTTCATTTTTTGTTTTAAAAAAGCGTTTATTCAACATAATAGGCTCCAACTAAACCATAAGGGTTATTCATCTTTGCCACAGGCCAAACAGCTTAAAAGGCGGTGTGGAATCCATTCATTCACATAAAAACAGCTTTAAAGTTAATCAAAACTTTATTTACGCATTATTACAGTGCGTTATTTATTTTACCGCACTGGTTTGGTGC
>NZ_CP087995.1:2637500-3052300 GCF_023650455.1 Pseudoalteromonas sp. SCSIO 43095 | reverse complement strand
CGGTCATGCCAGTGACCGAAAATGACTGGAATGAAATTTTGAACATGGCTTAGTAGTCGCAAAGGTAACATACATTTTACCATTAAAAAGGCACTCCACCAGCGCAGCATAGCTTGGCTCAATTTCTCTTATGCCCTCAGATTTGCTATGATCTGCAGCTTGTGCGCACTGGAGGAAAAATGAAATTACTATACTGGTTAGATGAATGGTTAACTCTCAGCGATAATGAGAAGCAAGCAAAACTACCTACCTCTAGTGGGGATTTACTCGGTGATGTGTATGTAAAATATCACTTTGTTGATCTCAACAAACCCCTGCTTTTTACTTTTTCACCTGCCGGTACTGATGTACAAGAGCGTGATTTGAACGAAGACTTTGCACCTTGGGGCTATCATTTAGCACAAAAGCAAAACGTTAATATTATTGCGTTTCAGCATTTGGGTAAAAGTAATTGGTTTCGTAACCGCAATTTAATCTTTTTTATTGAGCAACTATCAACCCTACTCTCTCCTTTTGAAACCAAGCTAGGTTATGGACTTAGTCGTGGCGGCTTTGCTGTGGGTGCATTTGCTAAATTACTCAAACTCGACAAAGTGCTGCTTTTCCATCCTGTTAGCACTAAAAACAAACTTATCGCCCCTTGGGATGACCGCTCAAGTACCGACATTGCCCAGCAATATGACTGGCAAGGTGACTACCATGATTTAGATTTAGGGGATGCAGAGGGCTACATTATTTACGACCCAACCAATCGCATTGACCGCCAACATGCTAAACGCTATAAGCAGCTCACTCACTTACGCGTGTTTGGGATGGGGCACGGCACCCATACCACCTATTTAAATAAGTTTGGGTTTTATAAACAAGTGGCTGTTGATTTTATTGCTAATCAACAAATCGACATTGCACAATTTAGGTTACAAACAAAAACACTGCGTTTAAAAGAGGATTATTATAAAAAACTTAATAAAGCCAATGCTAATTCGCCGCATCGTCAAGCGTTATTAAGTACCGCTCACACTATTTTAATCGACGAAAAAGCAGCGCACGTGCAAGAGCACCAAGAAAAAATTGATATTCAACCTTTAATAGACGTAGCCATTAAGCATCAAGATGAAAATCCAAATGATGCCATTAAACTATTAGAAGTGGCTCAACAGCTAGCGCCAGACGACCCGCTGGTTGAGCATAAACTGAGACAATTAGAATAAGTAAAAAGGTACTCATTCTTTACTTTTTCTTGGCGTGCCCTTGCTTGGGCACAATCGAAAAGTAAAGAATCAGCGCTATCCACGAAAAGAAGATAGCGCCTACTAGCCAGCCATTTTTTTCATGGCCTTGGCTACGCTTACTGTTAAGAATTATCATAATAGGGAAAATGTAAGCACATAAAACAATAATTAAAAAAGCAATTTCAGTCATTATTTTTCCAAGCTAGGCCAGTCAACTTCATTACTCAATACTCGCTCTTGCGCGATATAATGCAAAATATCTCCGGCGTTTACTGCATAATCTAAAGGTGGATTTAAATCCATATTTTTTGCACTTAAATTATGAGCCACCCCTAATAATATTGCATCATGATCGTACTTAAAATGATGAAATAATTTACCAAACTCCATGGTTTTTACATTACTAGGGATTTGTAAACTAAACTGCGTATCACCGTGCAAGGTTGATAATAGTTCCTCTTGTACACGACTTGAGCCTGGGTCTTGCATTGAGCGCACTAAAATCTCTGCCGATTTAGTACTGCTACACTCTACGTTGTGGCAATGCTCTAATAACATTTCCACTTTCGTTTCATCAAAAAAGTGTGCACTTATGTGACAATCTTCTTTAACTAAACGACTAATACGCAGTGCGGTGGTAAATGTTTGGTCGTCATCTTGGCCATCAATAATCACTTTATCGGCGTGGCGAATGGCAACGCGTTCTAATTCATCCAAATCGGTGAAACTGGTTAGGCGAGCAAAATCAACATTCTCATTACTTAAAAACGGATGCTCTATTTGTTCAGTAACCGCTAATAAAATACGGCGATCTGTCCGCTTAGTATCAGCCAAAATGTAGTCGATCATTTTTTTTGTTCGAGCATTATGCCAACCAAAAATAATAATGTGGTTGCTACTGTGAGCAAAGTTTTTATCACCAGTCATAGCGCGCCTAATTAAGTAAGTTACTGTTTGTCCTGTTTTACCCAACAAGACACCAAATAAAGCCAAACCAAAAGGTATTTGTATTAATGCGACAACCCATCGACCTAAGTCAGTTGATGGACTTAAATCCCCATACCCTACCGTTGAGGTGGTTACCGTGTAGTAGTAAAAAAAAGTACCCGGTGAAAGCAGTGCCTGCTCATTTGCCACTAACAATAAGCACCAAGTAAGCAGCATATGTAGGGATGTTGCTATTACAACAGACTGCCAACTTACCTGATCAATATGGCTGCGCAACAGCACAACAATACGTTTAAAAATATGATGCATAATTTTTTGTTAATCGATTGATTATTTAAATCATTTAGTAACACGATACTGTAAATGATAACACCTAAGCAACGTTTTACTGTAATCGAAATATTCAAGGTTCGTTATGAAGAAAAATAAGAGTAAACTATAGTTATAAAGTTATGAGGAAAAACATGGGTCTATTATGTCAGGTGTTTTAGCGTCAGTTGATCAGCGTACTCAGCTTGTAGGCGAAAATCGCTTAGAGTTGCTACTTTTTTATTTGCATAGCCGCCATTTATTTGCACTCAATGTATTTAAAATAAAAGAAGTGGTAAAGCTTCCCCGTTTAAGCAAAATACCGCACTCTCACCCTAAGGTAACCGGTGTTGCCAATATACGCGGTGAATCTATCCCAGTGATTGACCTTCGCCAAGCCATTTCTATGGCTAAAAAAGAATATGGTGAAGATTGTAACCTGGTCATAACTGAATATAACCGTACCACTCAAGGTTTTTTAATTGGCAAGGTTGATCAAATCATGAACATGACCTGGTCTGACATTATGCCGCCACCCAGCTCTGTGGGTAAAAATCATTACATTACGGCACTAACTAAAGTACAGCGTGACGGTATAGAGCACTTAGTAGAAATTATTGATGTTGAAAAAGTACTGGCCGAAATAGTTGAGTACGAGGTTAATATTTCTGAAGGGGTGTTGGATCAAACCATAGTCAATGAATTCTCTGGGCGAAAAATACTACACGCTGATGATTCGCCAACAGCCCGCAAGCAAGTTAGCGATACATTATCGCAGCTTGGTATCGAAATAATTCCTGCCAGTAATGGCCTAGAAGCCCTACAAATGCTCAAAGGCTGGGCCGATGAAGGCCGCGATGTTGAAAAAGAATTACTTATGGTGATTACTGATGCCGAAATGCCTTCGATGGATGGCTATCGCTTAACCTATGAAATACGTAACGACAACCGCTTAAAAAACTTACATGTGGTGCTTAACACGTCCCTGAGTGGTAGCTTTAACCAAGCCATGGTGGAAAAAGTAGGCTGTAATGCATTTTTATCAAAATTTCAGCCCGACTTACTCGTTCAAGAAGTACAAAATCGCTTAAAGCAAGTGCTTGGTGATTCTTAATTGAGCATAACTAGCAAATACCGACCAAGGTAAGTATTTGCTAGCGACATTCCCTCATCAACAACCTTTAAAAAGTCTGCTTTACTTAGCGTTTATTCAAAGCGGTGTTTGCTAATCCTAAGATTTCATGATTAATTAACAAATAAGTTTTCACTAACTCGTTATTAATTATGCTTAATAAAGTTGCCAGCCCGTTTACTAAGCTCGTCGAGCGCTACTTACCCGACCCATTTATATTTGTTATTTTGCTCACCATTATTACCTTGAGCATTGCGAATTTAGCAACTCCTGCAACCACACTTGAGGTAATAACATCATGGGGGAGCGGGTTTTGGAACTTACTGAGCTTTGCCATGCAAATGCTGTTGGTATTAGTAACAGGCTACATGCTTGCCAGCACCTCGTTAATAAGTAAGTTACTAACAAAATTAGCAACGCTTGCTAATACGGCCCCAAAAGCCATTATTTTAGTGACTTTTATTTCGCTTTTAGCAAGCTGGCTTAATTGGGGGTTTGGTTTAGTGATTGGGGCTTTATTTGCTAAAGCCATTGCTAAGCAGACTCGAGTGGATTATCGGCTGTTAGTGGCAAGTGCCTATTCAGGCTTTGTAGTATGGCACGGCGGATTAGCAGGCTCCGTACCACTCACCATTGCCACCGAAGGGCATTTTTCACAGGCGACTATGGGTATTATTGGCACACAGCAAACCTTATTCGCAGGCTTTAACATTGCGATTCTGATTGGCTTATTTATTATTATGCCGCTGGTTAACCGCTATATGCTACCAAATGAAAAAGACAGTGTTTATATTGACCCATTACTGCTTAAGAACACTTTAGCCGATAAAGTAACAATAACACGCCCTGCTCAGCATTTAGAGCAAAGCAAACTGCTAGGTATGGGCATTGGATTACTCGGACTTGCCTACTTAGGTTATTACTTTTTTATCGCAGGTGGCGGCTTAAACCTCAATAGCGTAATTGCCCTGTTTTTGTTTATGGCAATCACTCTGCATCAAACACCCCATAATGTACTTAATAGCTTGCAACAAGCGATTCCGAGTGGCGCAGGAATTGTAATTCAGTTCCCTTTTTATGCTGGCATTATGGCGGTGATGGTCGATACAGGGTTAGCACAACAAATATCAAAAGGTTTTATCGCCATTGCAGATGCCGATAGCTTGCCATTTTACAGCTTTATAAGTGCAGGACTCGTTAATATGTTTGTGCCCTCAGGTGGCGGACAATGGGCGGTACAAGCGCCTATTGTTATACCTGCAGCACAAGAGCTTGGTGCAGATATGGCGCGGGTTGCTATGGCTGTGGCGTGGGGAGATGCGTGGACTAATTTAATTCAACCCTTTTGGGCATTACCGGTATTAGCCATTGCAGGATTAAAAGCTAAAGACATTATGGGCTTTTGCGTGGTACAGCTGATTATTACTGGGGTGTTTATTTCGTTGGTATTAAGCTTTTACTAATATAATCGGGCTGTAACTCATATTACAGCCCGCACTTACTTAGCTCGATAAAATCTTCATCGGTAAGCTTAATATCGCGTTTTCAGAGTCGGCAAAGTGCATCATCACTGCTACATGGCCAGCAACCACCAGTGCATACATAACCGCTGAAAAACCTTGTCCGTATTTATCTAGTGGTATTAAATGGGAGTAATGTCGACCGCGCCATTCAAATACAATTTCCAGTGCGCCCACAAACAAAAAGAACACCAGTAACATCAAGCCAAACGTATAGCTAAGCCATAAACCAAAAAACACACCCAGCAAGCATACACTTAGGCCAATCCACGAACGCATAGAAAAGCTGATACTCTTTAATACATGCCCACCATCTAGCGGTAAAATAGGCAGTAAGTTAAATAAGTTAAGCAGTGCACTAAGCACTGCAACACCGGCAAATATTTCCATTTCTGTAGCGTAATAAAGCACCACACCTAGCACTGAGGTAAACAAGCCAAAGGCAGGCCCCATAAGTGATATAACCACATCTTGCCAGCGCGTAGTTATTTTATCGTCGCTCACAGCAAGACCACCAACAAAGGGAATTAAATAAATACCTTTGGTTTTAATGCCAAAATACTTCATTGCACGTACATGGCCATACTCGTGTACCACCAAGCAAGCAATCAGCATTAACGCAAACTCAATGGTAAACAGCCATGCATAACCCGCTACCGATGCACTGGCAAGCGCCACCTTAACAACCTTAGCGCTTTTAAATAATTTAAAGCCAAGCGCCGCGAGCCCTAAAAACCCTTTTTTAGGTTCGCCTTGTGCTGCTGCAGGTAAAGCTAACTGAGTTGCAAACTGATTATTTACATATAGCACCAAGCTTTGCTGGCTTACTTCGCTGCTATCAATACCAATTAACTGCTCATCAAGCATAAACTCGACATAATTTTCACGTGGGTTTTCAAATGCTATCGCTTGCTGATCATGAAATATTTTTACAACTTGCTGATCGGCTATCATCAGCGTAAACGGTTGCTCTGCCAGAGAAAGATCGACTTTTATCATTGTTATACCCATTATAAATTATGGCGCTAGTATACCTTTCCACCAAAAAAACACGAGTGAGCTAGCATCATTTTATTAGCGATAATTTAAGGTAAAAATGCCTGAAATACTGACAAAAACTATTCAAGCGACTCTTTTTAGTATTACAGGAAGTAAGCTACAACTACCAAGGACACCAATGCGAACTCAATTGCCAAACATACTCGTTGTTGATGACTCAAAAGCCATTTTAATTGTTATGAAAGCGATTTTTAATGAGCTCGAAATGCCAGAAGTCACCACTTGCTTAAGCGCAGTTACAGCACTTGAAAAAGTAAAAGCTGATATAAACTATTTTGATGCCATATTTACCGATCTTAATATGCCAGAAATGGATGGCATGGAGCTGTTCCGTTACTTAGGTGAAATAGGCTATTGCGGTGCAGTTGTTATTATTTCTGAAATGGACCCTAAAATAATCAGCCTAGCCGCTGACCTCGCTAAACAGCACAATGTGCATTTAATTGGCAACCTATCTAAGCCTGTGCAACTCAGTCAGGTAAATACGTTACTTACCAAAATCGCTCAGTTAAACAGCACACACTTGTAAAAGAGCGCCCAATCACTAAAGAAAAACTAATTAACGCATTAAAAAATAATGAAATAACACCTTACTATAAACCTAAACAAAGTGTGGAAGTGCTGGCTCGCATTGTATCAAGTAAAGACGAGCGAGTTATTTTACCAAGCCGTTTTATCAGCCTGGCTGAGCAATGCGATTTAATCAATGACATTACGTTTACGCTATTTGAAAAAGCCTGTAGGGACATCAAGCAACTAAAAGAGCAGCTGGGTACAAATTTGAAATTGTCATTTAACTTATCGCCGTGTCAGTTAGATGATTTAAACAGCCCCAATAAGTTATTACAGCTTCTACAAAAACATGATGTTTTACCCAGTGATGTGGTGCTTGAAATAACCGAGCAGCATGCCCTTTCAAGCTACACTCAACTCGAAACCTTAAATAGATTAAGAATATTCGGCTTTGGTATTTCACTCGATGACTTTGGCACTGGTTTTACTAATATTAACCAACTCAAACAGCTGCCATTTACAGAAGTAAAAATAGATCGCTCGTTTATTAGCCACATAGAAACCGATAAGTTTTCTCAAGTGGTAGTCAGCTCACTAATTAATATGACAACCCAAGAGCAGCTTGAGCTAGTGGCCGAAGGCGTTGAACGCCCCGAAGAGCTGGCTTACCTCAAGCATTATCAAACAAATTTAGCTATACAGGGCTTTTTATTTAGTTGCCCAAAGGCAAAAACTGAATTTATCTCGTGGGCACAACACTGGATAAAAACAGCTGCTAAAACAAAAAACAGCTAACGAGATTCATTATCGTCGGCGCTGACGATATGCTCACTATCAGCTAAACGCTGGTGCCAACGCTGCTTTGCTACGGCGCGCATATTGGTTGATTGATCTCGCTCATCCACTATTTCTAAGCCCATTAACGCTTCGATCATATCTTCTAGGGTTACAATGCCTTGTACATCACCGTATTCATCAATCACTAAGCAAATGTGGGTACGTTGGGTGAGCAATGTTTGTAATAACGACGATACGTTTTGGGTGCTCGGTACCGTATAGATAGGTTTAACTAACTTACTAATTTTGTAATCTGTGCCTAACCGATGATATGCCAACATAATATCGTTTTTATGTACAAAGCCTATGATATCGTCAGCGTCTTTGTCATAAATTAGCACTCGAGAGAATGACGACGAACCGTGTTCACTCAAGTATTGATTAACGGTAAGATCTTTATGGATTTTAAAAATGACCGTACGCGGTGTCATTAAATCGGTTAGTTTTGCATGCCTAAAGTGCAGCAAATTACGAATGATTTCTGATTCATCAGCATGAAGCGCCCCAGACTCACTGCCAATGTCGGCCATTGCTTCTATTTCTTGGCGAATATAATAGGCCTCATTATGCTTTTGACCCATCAAATTAGTTAGCTTTTGTGCTGCCCAAACAAAAGGCTTAAGGACTAGTACCAAAATACGTAAACCATAAGTCACACTAGGCGTTAAAGCACGCCAATAATTAGCCCCCAGCGTTTTAGGAATAATTTCAGATAACACCAGTACCAATAAAGTCATAATCGCAGACGCAATCCCCACAGCCGCATCTGAAAACACCACGGCAGCCTGTGCGCCCACGCCCGCAGCACCGGCAGTATGTGCAACAGTATTAAGTGTTAAAATAGCCGCTAATGGCTGATCGATATTACTTTTTAGCTTCTCTAGTTGCTTAGCCAGTACTGGCCGCTCTTTACGAAGCAGCGCAACATAACTAGGTGAAATGCTCAATAGCACCGCCTCCATTATTGAACACAAAAACGAAATCACAATCGCTGTAACCATGTAAACGATTAATAGTGTCACTTTTTTTCCTCTAAATTGGATATATGAGCATCATAACAATACATGCTATATTTGGCCAAATACCCAATAATAATAGGCATAACAATGAATTTAAGCGCACCTTGGCATCGTTACGCAAAACGTTTTACTTACTTAGCAACCCTGCTAACATTAAGTAGTTTGAGTATAACGACCTTAGCCGCCCCACTCGATCAATCAAAAATCCAGTTTATCGGGCCTCTTGCAGAAGACATGCAAGCAAAGCCATTTCAAACACCGTATGGCGACGTGATTATCAGTAATCTGCTTGCACAACTTGAATCAAATAAAGAAAGCTTTGTTGTGTTTGGTAAAAAGCACAAGTGGCAACCACTTGATAAAATTAACGCGCTTACTTTAGGCGGTTTACAAGCACTTAAATTTAATATTGAAACTAACCGATTTACTCAAGGCTCCTTAAACATTAAAGGAATAGAGCAAGGCCAGGTTTTTATTAACGGTGAGAAACAAAGTGGTGAAAACCAACGCTATCAGCTTGCTTTAAATAACGGCTCACACACCGTTATTGTCATTGCTCAACAGGTTGCTAATTGGAATGATGTCACCTTAGAGTTTGTGCCAAAAGCAGACACTGATGTTGTCACCCTAACCACCAATAAAACCAAGCGCTTATCGGCTAAGCAATTGTTTGACGCCCCAACTATTAGCAGCTTGTCTTTGTCACCTGATGCTAAGCATTACTTAAGTACAACAAAGCGTTACAGCGATAAAACAGGCAACGACGCCATTACCACAACCGAGCTTAAAAATACTAATAACCAAACGGTATACCGATTTGAAGAAGCGCAGCCTAGCCAATTCACTTGGAGTCCTGATAATCAATTTTTAGTCTATTTACTCAACGGCGAGTTAAAGCAGTTAAACCGTAAAACTTTCGCTATAAAAACCTTAGCCTCAGGCCTTGAGGGGGCAAGCAACTTTAGCTATTACAACGATAATAGTATTCTTTTTAGCTGGTCCAAATCACCTGAAGAAACCAATAGCCTCACTAAACATCATAAAGGCTTGCAAGACCGTTGGTCTTACGCCCGTACGGTTAGCCAATTATATTTACTCGATACCCAAAGTGGTTTAACCAAAGCCCTGACCGAAGGCGTATTAAGCCATCAACTTGAAGATGCTAATAGCAACCGTGGAAAACTATTAATGAGTCGTCCAGTAATGGCCATGCAAGCCTCAACCCATCCAGAGACTGAGCTGGTTGAACTTACATTAAAATCCAACAGCATAAAATCGTTAGGTAAGTTTAAAACCTTTAATCAAGCGAAATATACCGCAAACAATATTTATGTTGTTGCAGGCCCTGATTTTAAAAATGGCGCAGGCAGAGTACTACCGCAAACCATGCTGGCGAATAATTATGATGGCCAGCTGTATTTACTAACCGATAACGCTAAAAAAGTAACGGCGTTAAGTAAACAATTTGACCCTGCGATTGGCACATTGGAAGTACTAAGCAATGGCGATGCATTAATCAAAGTGACAGAAAAAGACACCCAACCACTGTATTTATATGATCTTAGTAAACAACGCTTTAAAAAGTTAGATACAGGGTTTGATATTGTAGAACAGTTTAGTTTTTCAAATACTCGCAATACCCAGCTACTGCTCTCTGGCAGTAATGCTTCAAGCGCCCAACAACTCAAGCGCTTTGACGTAAGCAAAAATAAAGTGGAGTTAATCTGGGATTCAAACCCGATTGCATATGCCAATACCACGATTCCTAAGCTTGAAGAATTTAACTTTACCAATAAGCGTGGCGTAGAAATATCTGGTCGTGTTTACTTGCCAAGTAATATTGATAAAACTAAAAAGCACCCTGCTCTGGTCTATTACTATGGTGGCACCTCACCTGTGACTCGTGGATTTACAGGACGTTACCCTTTTAATTTATGGGCAGCGAACGGCTATGTGGTTTATGTGGTACAGCCAACTGGTGCAACGGGCTTTGGACAAGCGTTTTCAGCGCAACATGTCAATGCATGGGGCGATTATACCGCCGATGACATTATGCAAGGCACAGAGGCATTTTTAGCTAAATATGATTTTGTAGACAGAAATAAAGTCGGTAATTTAGGAGCATCTTACGGTGGATTTATGACGATGCTGCTTGCTACTAAAACCGATATGTTCAGCGCGTCTATTGCTCATGCGGGAATTTCAAACTTAACTTCTTACTGGGGTGAAGGATGGTGGGGATATTTATACTCAGGCGAAGCCTCTAAAAATAGTTTCCCGTGGAATAACTCTGAACTTTATAGCCAACATAGCCCAGTGTTTCATGCCGATAAAGTGACCACGCCATTACTGCTTATTCATGGTAACAGCGATACGAATGTGCCAGTAGGTGAAAGCTTAACTATGTACACCGCGCTAAAACTGCTAAATAAAGATGTTGAAATGATTGAGTACAAAGGAGCCGATCATCAAATATTTGCACGCGATAAGCGTTTTAATTGGTGGAACACCATGTTGGCTTACTTTGATAAAGAGTTAAAAAATGAACCTCAATGGTGGGATTCAATGTACGGCCAATAATCATTTAAATGCGCACTTAAAATAATTTATAAAAAGTGCGCTATATAAAAGTAATTTGATTATTCTTTTTTGTAATATAAAGTTACCGAAAAAATTAAACTCTGTGTTATGCATGTAACGAATAATGCTAACATGCAAGGCTACTATTAAAAAAATAACAGACTATGGCAATAAATGTTTTATTGGTTGAAGATGACGAGCTGCTAGTAAAGCGCATCCAAAATCATTTTATAAATACCGAGTTCTCTATTGACGTTGACGCAACGGGTGCCGATGCTTTAAGCATGGTTAAAAGCCGTGTAAATCAGCGCAGTGCTATTTCCTTGGCAATTATTGATATTGTGCTGCCAAAGCGCAATGGTTTACAACTTGCCAAAGAGTTAAATACGCTCACCGATATCGGTGTTATTTTGTTATCGAGTCGTGACTCACAAGCTGATCGTATTGCTGGTCTTGCTCAAGGTGCCGATGACTATATTTGCAAGCCTGTCGATTTACTCGAGCTTGAGTTGAGAATGCGCGCTTTATACAAACGTATTGCAAACAATCAACACGACGATGACAGTGAAGAGTTTATCGAATACGCAGATTTTAAACTCCATCCAGATAACCGCACACTCATTACAGCCAGTGGGAT
This sequence comes from Pseudoalteromonas sp. SCSIO 43095, assembly GCF_023650455.1. Classification (NCBI taxonomy): domain Bacteria; kingdom Pseudomonadati; phylum Pseudomonadota; class Gammaproteobacteria; order Alteromonadales; family Pseudoalteromonadaceae; genus Pseudoalteromonas; species Pseudoalteromonas sp. SCSIO 43095. Next base: position 3,040,514 of record NZ_CP087995.1, on the reverse strand, counting down.
TGAATCACGGCTCACCGAGGCAGAGCATAAAGTGCTTATTTGTTTAATCGGCAATGCCGGTAAAGCCACTTCACGTGAAAAAATATCAGAAGAAATTGGCCAGCCTGATTGGAGCCCCAACGATCGTACTGTAGACGTGTTAGTGGGTCGTTTACGTAAAAAGCTTAACGATGAGAAAGATCAAAAACGCATCGTCACCGTGCGTGGTAAAGGCTATATGCTATCTATTTAGTATTGGGTTAACTGCGATAATAAACGCTCAAATGCCCGATAATTAAGTGCTTCTTTAAGCTCATTTAAACTAATTTGTGGCGCGCCTTTTAAATCACTAATGGTACGCGCTACTTTTATCACTCTATGATAAGAGCGCGGCGATAACGCCAGCTTTTCACTTGCTCTAGCTAAAAACTGTAGCTCCGCAGCGGGTAACTCGCAGTATAAGCTCATTTCTTTGTTATTTAGCCGCGCATTTACTTTACCTTGGCGTTTTAATTGTATTGCATAAGCCGCTTCTACTCGCGCTCTCACTTCAGCACTGGTTTCTTCTGCAGTCGTACTTTGTAGCTCCACGCTGCTTAGTCTAGGGAGCTCAATTTGCAAATCAATTCTATCGATAAACGGTCCCGATACCCGCGATAAATAACGCATCACTTGATCAGGGGTCGCCCGTTTATCATGATGGCACCCAGTCGGGCTGGGATTAAGTGCTGCAATAAGCTGAAACTGTGCCGGAAATTCCATTTGTCTTGCCGCGCGCGAAATCGTCACGGTTCCGGTTTCCATTGGTTCTCGTAACGAGTCCAGTACTTTGCGCTCAAATTCAGGCAGCTCATCTAAAAATAATACACCATTGTGCGCTAACGATATTTCACCGGGTTTAGGGTTAGACGAACCGCCTACCAGCGCAACGGCAGAGCAAGTGTGATGAGGATTTCGAAATGGTCGCTGACGCCAATTGGTTAAATCGATTGAGTGGCCAATAATGGAATACAAAGCGGCAGTATCAATGGCTTCATCATCTGACATGGTTGGCATTATTGTAGACATTCGTTGCGCAAGCATTGATTTACCGGTTCCTGGTGGTCCTAAAAATAGTAGGTTATGTCCACCTGCGGCAGCAATTTCTAGTACTCGTTTAGCACCGGGTTGGCCTTTTACATCACTTAAATCGAGTAAAAAGTCTGGCGCTTGGGTACAGTCAGGGTAGGTAATATTCAATGGTAAAGGTTGTTGGTTGAGTAAGTCTCCCCACACCTCTTGTATAGAGCTTACCGCTTTTCGTTTTACACCGCTGACAAGGCTGGCCAAACTATCGTTTTCAAGAGGAAGAAAACAGCAACGGTTTTGCTCTTTAGCTCCAAGCACTGAGGGTAAAATAGCATTTACTGCACGTATTTCACCATTAAGTGCAAGCTCACCATAAAACTCATACTTATGAATATCAGGGCAGACTATTTGCCCCGATGCGACCAAAATGCCTACCGCAATCGCAAGGTCAAACCGCCCGCCGTCTTTTGGTAAATCGGCAGGTGCTAAATTAACGGTGATACGTTGATCGGGAAATCCAAATTGAGAGTTTTCAAGGGCGCTGCGTACTCTATCCTTGGCCTCTTTAACCGATGCTTCGGGTAAGCCGACAATATGAAATGCAGGTAAACCATTCCCTAAATGCACTTCAACCATAACCTCGGGGGCATTAATTCCTACTTGTGCGCGAGAAAATATACGGGCTAATGACATTCCTTATCCTAGTTAACTGCTATATTAAACCAGTTTAGTCAGGATATTTAAAAACATGTAATATAATCTTCCATTTAATGGCCGAAAAGCGCAGCAATAAGGTCATTAACATACTCAAGATCATCGCCACTTCCACCGTTAAAGATAGGTTTATAGCTAACGTATACACGATACCACCAGCAATACAGGTAATAGCATAGAGCTCACCTTTGAGCAGCATAGGAATATCGCGGGCAAGCACATCGCGAATCAATCCACCAAAACAGGGGGTGATCACCGCCATAATAATAACCGTCATATCAGGCATACCGGCCAATTGCGCTTTTTGTGCTCCCATTACCGCAAAAAAGGCTAAACCAAATGCATCGGCTGTTTGTAAAACATAATAAGGAATCGATTTTTGTTTATTGATCAGTCGTGTTGTAACAAGCACTGCTGCTAAAATAGCATAGAAGTAGCTTTGATCGTGTAACCAAAATACGGGTTGATCGAGTATCACATCGCGAACAGTACCGCCACCAATAGCCGTAACGGTTGCAAGCACAACTACACCAAAGCCATCCATTTTCTTTTCATAGGCAACCAAGGTGCCCGATATAGCAAATACCGCTACGCCAATTAAATCAAACCAGTGATAGAGTTCAGTCATAATTTTTATTACAAAAAGTTTTAAAGAGTTTAACGCATAGCATACTAAATATTCAGCAATAACACTTTCAAAAAGTAGAATTAGAAAAGAACAGTAGGTATACGTGTTAAAAATAGCATGAGGGAATATGAATTTTAGGCATAAAAAACATGTTGTTTCAGTGGTTGCGGGAGCCGGATTTGAACCAACGAGCTACCCATTTCACTGAATTTTAAGCATAAAAAAACACGCTTTAGGCGTGTCGATTTAATAAAACATGTTATTTCAGTGGTTGCGGGAGCCGGATTTGAACCAACAACCTTTGTTGGCTAATGGGGAGCTGAGTCCGACGCGCTTTTAGACGCACTGAATTTTAGGCATAAAAAAACACGCTTTAGGCGTGTTGCTATACTATAACTGTTTATTTCAGTGGTTGCGGGAGCCGGATTTGAACCAACGACCTTTGCTGGCTAATGAAGAGCTGAGACCGACGAGCTACCCATTTCACTGAATTTTAAGCATAAAAAAACACGCTTTAGGCGTGTCGATTTAATAAAACATGTTATTTCAGTGGTTGCGGGAGCCGGATTTGAACCGACGACCTTTGCTGGCTAATGAAGAGCTGAGACCGACGAGCTACCCATTTCACTGAATTTTAAGCATAAAAAACACGCTTTAGGCGTGTCGATTTAATAAAACATGTTATTTCAGTGGTTGCGGGAGCCGGATTTGAACCAACGACCTTCGGGTTATGAGCCCGACGAGCTACCAGACTGCTCCATCCCGCGCCTGAAATTGCAGATTTGTTTATAGTTGCTTACATTACAACTTGGCTTCCAATCCTCTAAAGGAAATTGGTTGCGGGAGCCGGATTTGAACCGACGACCTTCGGGTTATGAGCCCGACGAGCTACCAGGCTGCTCCATCCCGCGCCTGTATATTTTAAGTCTATCGACTACTTAATTTAATCTCTTAAGTTAGAGTTTACAGTAACCTCAAACCTCTAAAGGAAATTGGTTGCGGGAGCCGGATTTGAACCGACAACCTTTGCTGGCTAATGAAGAGCTGAGACCGACGAGCTTTTCTTTAACTAGCATTTTTACAGTAACCTCAAACCTCTAAAGGAAATTGGTTGCGGGAGCCGGATTTGAACCGACAACCTTTGCTGGCTAATGAAGAGCTGAGACCGACGAGCTTTTCTTTAACTAGCATTTTTACAGTAACCTCAAACCTCTAAAGGAAATTGGTTGCGGGAGCCGGATTTGAACCGACGACCTTCGGGTTATGAGCCCGACGAGCTACCAGGCTGCTCCATCCCGCGCCTGTATGTTTAGAGTCCCAGAGCCGGATTTGAACCGACGACCTTCGACTTCAGGTTTAAGCAGTCCGGCGAATGATTTATCATTCTGCTCCATCCCGCGCCTGTAATTTCTTTGTAACAGTATCGTGTTATTCACAAGCCTGTTTCGAAGAGAGCGCTATAATATAGGAATAAACCTATAATGCAAGGTTTTACTAATTAAAAACGTTTAAGTGAACAAAAACCCATCAAAAGGCGGTTATTACACTAATCGCTGATGTGGGTTTATCATTTTTTGCCACTCCCAATCGGGATGCCCCATAACAATAAAGTCTGGGTTTTCTGTGCTTTCCCTTTGGTTATAGGTCAGAGGGTTAAACTCAGCATCGGTAATACACCCCCCCGCCTCTTCAACTATTACTTGTGATGCGCCAGTGTCCCATTCACCAGTGGGACCAATTCTTAAAAAGCAGTCAGCTTTACCTTCAGCAACAATACAAGCTTTAAGCGAACATGAGCCTAAAGCCACCGTTGCAAATTGCGCATTTAAATACTGACTCACGGCTTCTATTTTTTGGCGGCGACTTACAGCCAAAGTTAAGCTTTCGGGAGGCGCTACAAATATTTGTTTATCATGCTCGCCTTTACGCTTAAACGCCCCATTATTAGCGGTAGCAAAATAGGTCACGTCTTTTGCTGGCCAATGAATCACTCCCAATACAGGATGATTATTTTCTATCAGCGCAATATTAACGGCAAAGTCGCCGCTTTCTAATATAAATTCACCGGTGCCATCCATCGGATCAAGCAGCCAATAGCGTTGCCAGTGCTGCCTGTCTTCCAATGCTGGGATCGGCGTCTCTTCTGACATAATAGGAATATCGGGAGCTAGCGCTTTTAAGCCAGCAACAAGTACATCGTTTGCGGCTAAATCTGCTTTAGTAACTGGCGTACTGTCTGATTTTTCTTGTTGACCAATATCATCTTTTTTATAAATAGCCATAATTGCATCACCTGCACTTTGGGCAAGTGTTATGCATGGTTCAAGTAATTTATCCATTAGTCGCTCCTGAGGCTAAGTACTTATCTAATAATAGCAGAGCGGCAACACTACGTGCTTCAGTAAAGTCAGGTTGTTCTAATAGCGACTGCCACTGCGCAAGTGGCCATTTAACAAGCACTAATGGCTCTGGCTCATCACCTAATAGGGTTTCAGGGTATAAATCTTTAGCAAAGAGGATATGCATAGTGGCATTGAAATAACTAGGCGCCATAGTGACCGTTTTAAGTGCTTCAAAGTATTCTGCACCAAAGCCAATTTCTTCTTTGAGCTCTCGGTTTGCCGCTTGCTCAGGTGTTTCACCGGGGTCAATTAATCCTTTAGGGAAACCTAACTGATAGTCATTGGTGCCGGCGCAATACTCTCGAACGAGTAGTAGTTCGTTTTCAGCTGTGATGGGTACAATCATAACGGCTCCACGGCCACCGCCGCGAATTCGTTCATACTGACGCTCTTCGTCATTTGAAAATTTTAGTTCTAAAGACTCCACAGTAAATAAGCGACTTTTAGCGACAACATTATTACTGAGAATTTGTGGTGGTGTTGGGTGCTTTTTCTGTGTCATGGGCATCAATTTGCTATCATTGCAGTTATACTAATCATATACCCAAATGAGTATAAGATGCGAGTTTCAGTTTGAATTAAAAGCAATTTAAATGCAGAGTTAATCATAAAATATCTTACCCGTAGTTAAGGTTAAATATTTATCTGCCGTTATTGAATTCGCCCTTAATATTTCATCATTGGGTATATGTTTTTAGAGTTCAATTAACAGAGCCCATTATATTTCGCTTGCAAGCATTTCATCGCAACGTAATCATTTAACGCCTCAATTTCCACAAGGATATATCATGCTCAATTGGTCAAAAATCGATACTGTATTACTCGACATGGACGGGACTTTACTTGATTTACATTACGACACTGACTTTTGGCTCAATGTTGTTCCACAACAACATGCTCTGGCTCAAAATATCAGTTTTGAGGAAGCCCGCGCAGATATCTTAAAACGCTATCAGGCTGTGAGTGGCAAAATTCAGTGGTACTGCTCTGACTATTGGGAAGCACAGCTAAACTTACCTATTCTCGAATTAAAGCGTCAATCTGCACATTTAATTAAAATACGTGAAGATGTTCCGCATTTTTTAACTGAACTTCGACGTGCAGGTAAAGAACTCATTTTACTTACCAATGCTCATCCAGAATGCGTAATGCTTAAATTTGAACATACCGCTATTGATAATTATTTAGACGGAGTGGTGTCAACGCATGAATATGGGGTAAGTAAAGAGCAACAAAGTTTATGGCATAAGGTTCAAGGGGATTTAGGGTTTGATAAACGCCGCACATTATTTGTAGATGACAGCTTACCGGTATTAAATGCCGCACGAGAATACGGCATTGAGCATTTACTTGCGGTTGCTAACCCTAATAGCCAGCAACCGCATAATGTAATAGCCGATTACTTAAGCGTCACCGATTACCGTAAGCTTATTTAGGGTAACGCGCTACTAGGCCTTGATATACCTGTTTTGCAAAATCTACATGCTCAGTATCAAGGCTTTTAACTACTTCAACTAAGTGTTCGTTATCTTCTTTGCCATGCCACACTTTAATGTAGCTACCCTCTTTGTAACCATGATCCTGACGGAAGAAGTTCAGCGTATTTTTACCCACATAGCCACGATATAAATCATCAATATCCATACCGATTTGTGCCATACAACCGGCAAAAGCAGCCGCATTAAAGGTTTTATTGGCAACCGCACTGGCCGCTAATAGCTCAAGGGTTTGTTTGAAGTCATCACCTTGTTGTGGGGCGCTCATTTGAGTTTGTAGCTGCGTAGCGATTTGCTCGTAGCTGGTCTTACCGTCGATACGTAGCGATAAACCAAAATGAAAAATATCAACCAGCTCTAAAATTACTTGTTCAGTATCTGGCGTTTGTTTTTTCCACCATTTCCAACCGTAATGATCCAGCATTTCTGCACATTCAACCCAAATAGCTCTATACCACTCAAAGCCTTGACTAAACCATTGCTCATGTACTTTGGTATTCATGGCATTTTGCATTTCTAGCATAACAACTAGTTTGTTTAAATTCGCAGACATACTGGTTCCACTGTTGGATTTATAATTAGGGTAATAATACAGATAATATAACTTAACGACCAGCCGAAAACTCATGCCATGAGTTGATCAGGTCAACAAAGTCTTCAAAACCACAACCACTGCTTAAATCATTCTCTTCCAGCATGAGTTCATCATCTTGGTAGGCTAATATATCTTCGTTATCTTGATGCAACGCATGCGCTTCGAATAATGCTTCATCTTTAGAAAGAATTAGGTCAATTTCGTGGCCTTTAAGTGTTAACGGTTCAAAGCTTGAACTCACCGAGCTAATAAGTGCTTGTACCATCGCGACTTTTTCTTTGCCAATTTCTTCGTTTAACCAGCGGCCAATTAGGGCATGCTCGCTGCTTATTTTAATGCGCAGCCCGCTAATAGGGTCACGTATAAATTGATATTCCATAACTTTATTCCAGTACTGCCAATGCAACAGATTATAACCTAATCAGCTATGAATAATGAAAGCCAGATACAAAAATAGCGCCATAAGGCGCTATTTAGTATCATCAATTTAGCTAACCGCCTGAGCGATAGCGTGCAGCATCAATAATTGCCCATAAATGGAACACGGCACCGATTACGGCTGGAACAACTAAAAACCATAGCGCATAACCGCCAAAAACCAGAATTGCAAAAACAAGTGCCGCTAAAATACGGCCCTGCACCAACTGCCCTAAACCGGGGAAGAAAATATTACATAACGCTGCGATTACGTTACCGCCAGAACCTTGTTGAGACATACTAACCTCTGTAGTTTAATTAATTTCGTATGTGTACTTATTATTTATACTTACACACTTTATGCCAATTTATTAAAGCTTACAAATCATGTAGTTAAATTATTACGAATTTATCAGTTTAGTATTTTTTGCCAAATATAGGTCAAATTAGCAATTTTAAATAGTTATTTTAATTACTTGCTCAGTTTATACTGTTAACTATTCAACAACTTAAATACGTATTTTATAAATAGCTGTTTATAAAAACAGTATTTTATTTAGCCTAACAAAAACACCTGTTATACTGCCCCCATTATTGATTGAAAAGGCGTAACGATGGACGTTTCTGAATTACTCGATGGCTTAAATGACAAACAACGCGATGCCGTTGCAGCCCCACTACAAAACATGCTGGTATTAGCAGGTGCTGGTTCGGGTAAAACACGTGTTTTAGTTCATCGTATCGCGTGGTTAATGCAGGTTGAGCAAGCTTCTGCTTATAGTATTTTTGCGGTTACCTTTACTAATAAAGCCGCTAAAGAAATGCGCACGCGAGTAGAAGAAACCTTAAAAGCACCAGTCGGTGGTATGTGGATTGGTACATTCCATGGTTTATCACATCGTATTTTGCGCGCTCATCACCGTGAAGCAAACCTACCAGAAGCCTTTCAAATTTTAGATTCTGATGATCAGCTAAGAATGATCAAGCGCCTATTAAAATCAATGAATATTGATGACAAAAAATGGCCTGCTAAACAGTTTGGTTGGTATATAAGCGCTAAAAAAGATGAAGCTCTGCGCCCTAAAGATATTCAGGCATACGATATTAACGAGCAAATGATGCTGCGTGTTTACGCGGCCTATCAAGAAGCTTGTGATAGAGCGGGCCTAGTTGATTTTGCAGAAATATTACTACGTAGCTATGAGGTTCTTAAAAATAACCCAACCTTGCTGCGTCATTATCAGCAGCGCTTTGCGCACATGCTTGTAGACGAGTTTCAAGATACCAACACCATTCAATATGCGTGGTTAAAACTACTTGCGGGCGATACCAGCAGTATCATGATTGTAGGCGATGATGACCAAAGTATTTATGGTTGGCGCGGCGCAAAAATAGAAAACATTAAACGCTTTTTAACTGATTTTGACGCAGAGACGATTCGCCTTGAGCAAAACTATCGCTCGACTGCCACTATTCTTAAAGCCTCAAACGCGTTAATTCAAAATAACTCCGAGCGAATGGGTAAAAGTTTATGGACCGACGGTAACGACGGTGAACCTATCTCTATTTATGCTGCTTTTAATGAGCTAGATGAAGCGCGCTTTGTAAGTAGCAAATTACGTAGCTGGCTTAATGCAGGTAACGCACTACAAGATGCGGCTATTTTATATCGTAGTAATGCGCAATCACGGGTACTTGAAGAAGCGATGCTACAAGAAGGTTTAAAATACCGAATTTATGGCGGTATGCGATTCTTCGAACGCCAAGAAATTAAAGATGCTCTTTCATACTTACGCTTAGTGGGTAACCGCCAAGATGATGCGGCATTTGAGCGTGTTATTAATACGCCCGCCCGCGGCATTGGCGATAAAACATTAAGCCATATACGTGACTGCGCTCGCGCTGAATCTTTGCCGCTTTGGTATGCTGCTAAAGCCATTGTAGAGCAACAGCATTTATCGGGTCGCGCTTCTGGAGCGGTTGCCAAGTTTGTCGAACTTATTGAGCATATTGAAGATAAAATTAGTGACTTAACGCTGCATGAGCAAGCTAAATATGCCATTCAAACCTCAGGGTTAATGGCAATGTATCAGGCTGAAAAAGGTGAAAAAGGCCGTGCTCGGGTTGAAAACTTAGAAGAATTAATTAGCGCCTGCGATCAATATGAACTCCCTGAAGAGGAAGAATTTAGTTCACCACTACAAGGCTTTTTAGCCTACACCTCGCTTGAATCAGGTGAAGGGCAAGCTGATGAACATGAAGATGCGGTACAAATGATGACGCTTCACTCAGCTAAAGGCTTAGAGTTTCCGCTGGTATTTATGGTCGGTGTTGAAGAGGGCATGTTCCCATCACAACAAAGTAATGAAGAAACGGGCCGTTTAGAAGAAGAACGCCGTCTTTGTTATGTAGGTATGACCCGTGCTATGGATAAACTGTATATAAGCCACGCAGAAAGCCGCCGTTTATATGGTCAAGAAAAATACCACAGCCCATCGCGTTTTTTACGTGAAATACCCGAAGACTGCGTAGAAGAAATTCGCATTAAAACACAAGTCTCAAGACCGCCTGCTGCAGGGCGCTTTAGTGCATCAGTAAGCCATGCGGCATTTGAGGAAAGCGGGTTTAACTTAGGTCAACGCGTACTGCACGCTAAATTTGGTATAGGCACGGTGCTTAATTACGAAGGCAGCGGCGCACAATCGCGTGTACAGGTTAACTTTGACGACTTAGGTAGTAAGTGGTTAGTAACAGCTTATGCAAGACTACAAGCCGTTTAACCGCGTTATAAAGCATCTGCAACAGCAGCTAACGAATGCTAAACATCGTCAGTTACTGTTGCTTACAGGCGATAAAAATTGGTGTTATGAGCAATGCACTCAGCTGCTTGCTCAATTACAGCAACCCTCTTTTGTTCTTTCTAAAAACACAAATTTAGTTAATGCACATTGGCCAGAGCATACCCATCAAATTTTAGGGCAAGAGTGCGCCCATGCTGTTTATGATGGCTACAGTGGACTGGTGCCAGATAAACTAGCAGCCTTGGCGGGCGTAGTTCAAGCGGGTGGCTTTTTAATTCTATTACTTCCAGCGCTCAAATCACTTGAACATTGGTGCGATCCTGCGCTGCCATTATTTCAATCATTTGGACAAGCGCATCAATACAGCTTTTTTAATCAACGTTTAAAGCACTTACTGAGCAGCGCCTCCTTATTACATTTTAATCAACAAGATGACTGGGTTACTCTTGCCGACATTGATGCATCAGCAGGTACAATAGATTTTACCGAACAACAACAATGTGTTGAATTAATAAAAAAAACCGCGCACGGACGGGCAAATAGACCATTATTGATTAATGCTGATCGGGGACGGGGGAAATCAGCGGCGTTAGGGATTGCCGCAAGCGAGCTCAGCGATAAAAGAATCCTCATCAGCTCTATGCAATTTCGCGCATTGCACAGCAGCTTTAAACATTTAGCAAACGCACTTAATTTGGAGTATCAAGCAGGCAATAAATGCATTGCAAACATGCAATATATTGCACCTGATCAACTACTTAACGAACAGCCTGAGTGTGACTTGCTATTAATTGATGAAGCGGCAGCAATCCCTGTTCCAATGCTCATAAAACTACTCCACCTTTATCCTCGCGTGGTATTTTCAAGCACCATGGTTGGCTATGAAGGCAATGGTCGCGGCTATATTCTAAAGTTTACTCGCTACATTAAAACGCATTTTAAAAATATGCGCAGTATGACTCTTGAACAGCCTATTCGCTTTGCAAAGCAGGACCCATTAGAGCAGCACATTCGCACGTTATTAGCCTTAGATGCTGAACATCACAGCCTCACCTTATACTCTACCCCTTTGCAATTTAAGCAATTACAGGCACATCAACTTGCTAGTAACGAGTCACTACTTTATCAAGTGATTGGGTTGCTAACGCTGGCACATTATCAGACCAGTGTGAATGATTTACGCCACTTACTAGACGCCACTAAACAACATGTATTTGTTTGCCAACAAGGTGATAATATTCTCGGTGTCTGTTTAACTGCGATTGAAGGTGGATTTAATGCTGCCATGAGCAATGAAATAGCACAAGGAAAGCGTAGGCCTCAAGGTCACTTAATGGCACAAACGCTAGCACAATTGAGTTTTAATGCTGATGTTTTAAAACAACACTGCGCCCGCGTGGTGCGTATTGCCATTGATCCACAGCATCACAACAAAAAAATAGGCACACAGTTACTTAAATACTGTGAACAGCAATTGCAGAGCGAGTGTCATTGGTTTGGTGCCAGCTTTGGTGGCAATGCGCAATTACTCAGTTTTTGGCAAAGTAATGGCTTTGATTTAGTTAAACTCGGTTTTCAAAAAGATAAGGCAACGGGCGAGCACAGCGCATTAGTTGTTAAAAGCTTAACTAAAAGTGAGCAACTAGTAGAGCAATTAGTAGCACAGTTCGAAGCCGATTTCCCTTTGCAACTACTCGATCACTATAGTCAGCTTGATTATCAACTGGTCGCGAAAATTGTCTCTCATTTTAATACTCATACCGACAGTATCACTGAGCAATCAAGATTAAAGTCTATGTTAACAAGTGACTACCAGCTTTTTAATATAAAACCATTACTCTGGCGACGTTTTTGGGCATTGCCGTATAGCTTGCCAACCGATGACGATAATTTCCAATATGTTTTTATTAGGCTAGTATTACAAAATTGGACACCGAAAAATATCCAAAGTCAGTTAGGTTTGAATGGCACAAAGTCATTTAATACATTATTTAAAAAGGCTGTAAATAATTGGTATGAGCGCATTTCGCATAATAGTAAACCTTAACATTGTCCTTATAGCATTAGTGCTTGGGCAAACTTTCGCGCGTGCCGAGCAAACCAACGACAAAGTAATTAAGCTGGGCATGTCTACTGCACTAACTGGTCCTGCTAAAAATATTAGCCAATAGTTATATAAAGGTAGCAGCGTTTATTTTGACAAAGTTAATAACGCTGGCGGTATTAATGACGCTAAGGTGCTACTTTTAGTTGCTGACGATCACTATGAACCCAAACAAACCGTTAATAATACTCGTGAGTTTATTTACACAAATAAAGTTGATGCCCTGTTTGGTGCCAAGAGTACCCCAACCAGCCATGCAATTATACCTTTACTAAAGCAAGCTATAACGACGAAGCACAAGAACAAATCAAATACCTCGTTGAAGAGCATAAACATACTAAAATAGGGCTGTTTATACAGGCTGACGAATTTGGCTTATATGTAGAATCAGGGCTAAGAGAAGCACTCGCTAAATATAACCTTACACCGGTAATAGTTGCTCGCTACAAACGCAATAGCCAAGAAGTGGAGTCAGCACTTAATACCTTAAAATTAAGCGGAGTTACGGCAATCTGTTTAGTCGGCACTTATGAACCACTCTCTGAGTTTATTAATAGCGCCCAAAAGCAAGGGTTTAATCCTGAATATACTAGCGTTTCGTTTGTACCCAGCTTTGACTTATTTGATGAAGTAAACTCACCATCAAATATTATGGTAACGGAGATTGTTCCAAACCCACTAAATTGTAACGATAATTTTTGTACTGAGTTTTTAGCCGATATGCAAGCGAGCAACATTAAAAAACCGAGTCGTCTTCATTTTGAGGGTTATATTAACGCTATGGCATTTAGCAAAGCAGAAGATATAAAACCTCTCGATAAGTTGACTGAAATAGGCTTTGATATTGATCCACAAACAAGAAATATGATGCATGGATTAATTAAGCTAGCCGATAAACACAGCGTACTTATTGATCCAAGCGCTATATTTAAACCCAAAGAACTTCAAGCTTCTAACAACACACAAGAGCAGGAAACCGAAGCCTATAGACTGTTCTAAGCTAATTATTTGTTATAAACAACACTTAATAACAAAAGTTCGGTTAGTAGGCTTTAAGTGTACTAGCTTTAGGCGCTTATTGTTTTCCTTTTACCTGATGCCTTTTACCTTTCAGCTGCATTTTCACTTTATTCCAGACGTAAAAAAGCCCGACTATTGCTAGTCGGGCTTTCTCTTATTTGGAGTCGGTGCGCTACTTCGTAGCGACAACGCAGTAGAGTGTCGTGGTGCCCACAGCGGTAGAGAGCCACATAGCAAATGTATAGAGTCGGCATTAGGCGCTTATTATTTTCCTTTTACCTGATGCCCTTTACCTTTCACCTGCGTTTTTACTTTTCTGCAGACGTAAAAAAACCCGCTACATTACTGTAACGGGTTTCTCTTATTTGGAGCCTGGTAATGTCCTACTTTCACATAGCAAATGCTACACTATCATCGGCGCTGTTTCGTTTCACTACTGAGTTCGGCATGGGGTCAGGTGGGTCCAAAACGCTATTGTCACCAAGCAAATTTGGTGTAAGTTCGATTTAATCAAGCTTACTAAAATTTGGAATTTCTGATAATAAAAGTTTTCAAGTATCTACTTTAGTTATATTAACTTCTTGCTTAAACTGTCGCATAAAACGCGTTTGGCGTTGTATGGTTAAGCCTCACGGGTAATTAGTACAAGTTAGCTTAATGGCTCACACCACTTCCACATCTTGCCTATCAACGTTGTCGTCTTCAACGGCCCTTCAGAGACTTTTAAAGTCTAGTGAGAACTCATCTCGAGGCCTGCTTCGCGCTTAGATGCTTTCAGCGCTTATCAGTTCCGAACGTAGCTACCGGGCAATGCCATTGGCATGACAACCCGAACACCAGCGGTTCGTTCACTCCGGTCCTCTCGTACTAGGAGCAACCCCTCTCAATTCTCAAACGCCCACGGCAGATAGGGACCGAACTGTCTCACGACGTTCTAAACCCAGCTCGCGTACCACTTTAAATGGCGAACAGCCATACCCTTGGGACCGACTTCAGCCCCAGGATGTGATGAGCCGACATCGAGGTGCCAAACACCGCCGTCGATATGAACTCTTGGGCGGTATCAGCCTGTTATCCCCGGAGTACCTTTTATCCGTTGAGCGATGGCCCTTCCATTCAGAACCACCGGATCACTATGACCTACTTTCGTACCTGCTCGACGTGTCTGTCTCGCAGTTAAGCTGGCTTCTACCATTACACTAACCGTACGATGTCCGACCGTACTTAGCCAACCTTCGTGCTCCTCCGTTACTCTTTGGGAGGAGACCGCCCCAGTCAAACTACCCACCAGGCACTGTCCGTAACCCCGATTCAGGGGCCAACGTTAGAACATCAAAACTACAAGGGTGGTATTTCAAGGACGACTCCACAAAAACTAGCGTCTCTGCTTCTAAGTCTCCCACCTATCCTACACATGTAGGTTCAATGTTCAGTGCCAAGCTGTAGTAAAGGTTCACGGGGTCTTTCCGTCTAGCCGCGGGTACACAGCATCTTCACTGCGATTTCAATTTCACTGAGTCTCGGGTGGAGACAGCGTGGCCATGGTTACACCATTCGTGCAGGTCGGAACTTACCCGACAAGGAATTTCGCTACCTTAGGACCGTTATAGTTACGGCCGCCGTTTACCGGGGCTTCGATCAAGAGCTTCTCCGAAGATAACCCCATCAATTAACCTTCCGGCACCGGGCAGGTGTCACACCGTATACGTCATCTTGCGATTTTGCACAGTGCTGTGTTTTTAATAAACAGTCCCAGCCACCTGGTCACTGCGGCTCCCGTCCGCTTAGAGAGCAAGTCTCATCACAGATAGGAGCGTACCTTCTCCCGAAGTTACGGTACGATTTTGCCTAGTTCCTTCACCCGAGTTCTCTCAAGCGCCTTAGTATTCTCTACCTGACCACCTGTGTCGGTTTGGGGTACGATTCGGTATAATCTGAAGCTTAGAGGCTTTTCCTGGAAGTATGGCATCAGCAACTTCATCACCTTGGTGACTCGTCTCGTGTCTCAGCCTAACAGCAACCCGGATTTACCTAAGTCACTAGCCTACACACTTTCACATGGACTACCATCGCCATGCTTGCTTAGCCTGCTCCGTCCCCCCATCGCAATTATACCAAGTACGGAAATATTAATCCGTTTCCCATCGACTACGCCTTTCGGCCTCGCCTTAGGGGTCGACTTACCCTACCCTGATTAACATGGGATAGGAACCCTTGGTCTTCCGGCGTGCGGGTTTTTCACCCGCATTATCGTTACTCATGTCAGCATTCGCACTTCTGATACCTCCAGCAACCCTCCCGGGTCACCTTCAACGGCTTACAGAACGCTCCCCTACCACTCAAAATAAATTTTGAATCCGCAGCTTCGGTGCATAGTTTAGCCCCGTTACATCTTCCGCGCAGACCGACTCGACCAGTGAGCTATTACGCTTTCTTTAAAGGATGGCTGCTTCTAAGCCAACCTCCTGGCTGTCTGGGCCTTTCCACATCGTTTCCCACTTAACTATGACTTTGGGACCTTAGCTGGCGGTCTGGGTTGTTTCCCTCTTCACGACGGACGTTAGCACCCGCCGTGTGTCTCCCGGATAGTACTTTACGGTATTCGGAGTTTGCAAAGGGTTGGTAAGTCGGGATGACCCCCTAGCCTTAACAGTGCTCTACCCCCGTAAGTATTCGTCCGAGGCTCTACCTAAATAGATTTCGGGGAGAACCAGCTATCTCCCGGTTTGATTAGCCTTTCACTCCTAACCACAGGTCATCCCCTAACTTTTCAACGTTAGTGGGTTCGGTCCTCCAGTTGATGTTACTCAACCTTCAACCTGCCCATGGCTAGATCACCGGGTTTCGGGTCTATACCTTGCAACTATTCGCCCAGTTAAGACTCGGTTTCCCTACGGCTACCCTAATCGGTTAACCTCGCTACAAAATATAAGTCGCTGACCCATTATACAAAAGGTACGCAGTCACAGAACAAGTCTGCTCCTACTGCTTGTACGTACACGGTTTCAGGTTCTATTTCACTCCCCTCACAGGGGTTCTTTTCGCCTTTCCCTCACGGTACTGGTTCACTATCGGTCAGTTGGGAGTATTTAGCCTTAGATGATGGTCCACCTATATTCAGTCAAAGTTTCACGTGCTCCGACCTACTCGATTTCACTTAAAATGCGTTTTCATGTACGGGACTATCACCCTGTATCGTGGCACTTTCCAGAGCCTTCCATTAACACATAATAAGCTTAAGGGCTGTTCCGATTTCGCTCGCCGCTACTCTCGGAATCTCGGTTGATTTCTTTTCCTACGGGTACTTAGATGTTTCAGTTCTCCGCGTTCGCCTCGTTAACCTATGTATTCAGTTAACGATACCTGCAAGCAGGTGGGTTTCCCCATTCGGAAATCCTAGTCTCAAGTGCTTTTTACTAGCTTGACTAGGCTTATCGCAAGTTAATACGTCCTTCATCGCCTCCAACTGCCAAGGCATCCACCGTGTACGCTTAGTCACTTAACCATACAACCCAAACGGGTCTTTGTTTTGTGACAGTTTAACTTCGCCAGAAGTTAATATTGAATACTAAAGTAGATACCAATTAATCATAAATGATTAAATTGGCACTGAATGATACTGCTATCATTCTTTTTTACTTTTGAAAACTCTGTACAAATAACAATGTTATTTATACGAATTTTATTATCAGCTTTTCCAAATTTTTAAAGAGCATATTAATCAGTTAACCCAAAGGGTAAAACTAACTAACAATCATCTGTGTGGACACTACGAACAAATAAGTTCTAAATCGTATAAGGAGGTGATCCAGCCCCAGGTTCCCCTAGGGCTACCTTGTTACGACTTCACCCCAGTCATGAATCACTCCGTGGTAAACGTCCTCCCGAGGGTTAGACTATCTACTTCTGGAGCAACCCACTCCCATGGTGTGACGGGCGGTGTGTACAAGGCCCGGGAACGTATTCACCGCGTCATTCTGATACGCGATTACTAGCGATTCCGACTTCATGGAGTCGAGTTGCAGACTCCAATCCGGACTACGACGCACTTTAAGTGATTCGCTTACCCTCGCGAGTTCGCAGCACTCTGTATGCGCCATTGTAGCACGTGTGTAGCCCTACACGTAAGGGCCATGATGACTTGACGTCGTCCCCACCTTCCTCCGGTTTATCACCGGCAGTCTCCTTAGAGTTCTCAGCATTACCTGCTAGCAACTAAGGATAGGGGTTGCGCTCGTTGCGGGACTTAACCCAACATCTCACAACACGAGCTGACGACAGCCATGCAGCACCTGTATCAGAGTTCCCGAAGGCACCAAACCATCTCTGGTAAGTTCTCTGTATGTCAAGTGTAGGTAAGGTTCTTCGCGTTGCATCGAATTAAACCACATGCTCCACCGCTTGTGCGGGCCCCCGTCAATTCATTTGAGTTTTAACCTTGCGGCCGTACTCCCCAGGCGGTCTACTTAATGCGTTAGCTTTGAAAAACAGAACCGAGGTTCCGAGCTTCTAGTAGACATCGTTTACGGCGTGGACTACCAGGGTATCTAATCCTGTTTGCTCCCCACGCTTTCGTACATGAGCGTCAGTGTTGACCCAGGTGGCTGCCTTCGCCATCGGTATTCCTTCAGATCTCTACGCATTTCACCGCTACACCTGAAATTCTACCACCCTCTATCACACTCTAGTTTGCCAGTTCGAAATGCAGTTCCCAGGTTGAGCCCGGGGCTTTCACATCTCGCTTAACAAACCGCCTGCGTACGCTTTACGCCCAGTAATTCCGATTAACGCTCGCACCCTCCGTATTACCGCGGCTGCTGGCACGGAGTTAGCCGGTGCTTCTTCTGTCAGTAACGTCACAGGATGCAGGTATTAACTACATCCCTTTCCTCCTGACTGAAAGTGCTTTACAACCCGAAGGCCTTCTTCACACACGCGGCATGGCTGCATCAGGCTTGCGCCCATTGTGCAATATTCCCCACTGCTGCCTCCCGTAGGAGTCTGGGCCGTGTCTCAGTCCCAGTGTGGCTGATCATCCTCTCAAACCAGCTAGGGATCGTCGCCTTGGTGAGCCATTACCTCACCAACTAGCTAATCCCACTTGGGCCAATCTAAAGGCGAGAGCCGAAGCCCCCTTTGGTCCGTAGACATTATGCGGTATTAGCAGTCGTTTCCAACTGTTGTCCCCCACCTCAAGGCATGTTCCCAAGCATTACTCACCCGTCCGCCGCTCGTCAGCAAAGTAGCAAGCTACTTTCTGTTACCGCTCGACTTGCATGTGTTAGGCCTGCCGCCAGCGTTCAATCTGAGCCATGATCAAACTCTTCAATTAAAAAGTTTTATGTCTTTCGACAGCTCAATGAATTCTGAATTTATTTAATATCTTTCGATATTGAATTGACTGTGCTGAATAATTACTAAAAGTAACTATTCTGTTGGTCACTCAGTTTCTCTTTCGAGAAATCACATTGAGACTCTAAATTTGCTTGCCTCGTTACTTGCTCAATAAAGAACGAAGTAGCTTGGCTGTTAG
The DNA here is from genome assembly GCF_023650455.1 of Pseudoalteromonas sp. SCSIO 43095. NCBI lineage: Bacteria > Pseudomonadati > Pseudomonadota > Gammaproteobacteria > Alteromonadales > Pseudoalteromonadaceae > Pseudoalteromonas > Pseudoalteromonas sp. SCSIO 43095. The sequence continues at coordinate 3,021,757 of NZ_CP087995.1, read as the reverse complement.
AACTCAATCTGTACGAGTACCCACACAGATGATTGCTTTATATTGTTAAAGAACGTTGCGATTAAATCGTTAAACTTTATCTCGCTAGGGCTGCGCATATTACGCTTTCCTATTTTTTTGTCAACACTTAATTTTGTTAAACTTGAAAGTTTTCAGAACTAAGTTTTACTCGACTCACTGAGTAGCTCGTGCCTCGTTATGCGTTGCCCTCTGCCGTCTCAGTGGGGTCGCATTATAGGGAGATCCGAAAACAGATCAACCCTTTTTTGAAGAAAACCTGAAATAAATGACTGTTCGCTGGATATTTAGACTAAACGCTCATTTTAACCACTAAAAACTCCGCAAAGGTCGACTTAATTAGCTTACTTTAAGTTTCCAACCGCATTTTTTCTGATACTTAATCTCTTGATTTAGCTCACTTGCCATCAACGGGTGATTTTTTAACCAATTATTTTCAAATTGAATCACTAACTCTTCATTCTCAGCTGTTATCTTAAAGTTTGGCAACACATCATCTTGTCGGCGCATTGATAGAATAACAGCGATACGTAATAGTCGAACCATATACGCGGCAACAATACTATGTGCACCTAAATGATCTAAGCATCCCTTTTGAAGGTCCCAGCGATGACTATTAGCTATAGCAACAATTACTTTATGCTCTGATTGTGAAAAACCGGGCATATCGGTATTTTCTAAGATATAAGCGGTATGTTTGTGGTACTGCTTATACTCTATTAGTAAACCTATTTCATGAAGCTGCGCGACAGCATTCAAAAGCGGTAATCCGTTTTGTGCTTCAATCGGCCAATAATGACTGACTTCATTAGCTAACAGTACTGCTAAACTTGATACTCTAGATGCTTGCTTTTGATCCACATGATAACGATTCATAAAACCATCAATAGTACGTTGGCGAATGTCGGTATTGTGTAGCTCCGGTAGCATGCTATATAAAACACCTTCACGAAGCGCGCCACCCGCTAATCCCATTTGTTCTATTTCTAGTGACTCAAACAGTGCAATTAAGATAGCCAGCCCAGATACAAACACTAAACGTCGCTCTTCACTTAACCCTGGCAAGTCGAGTTCAGCGATAGTCTCATAAGCAATAGATTGTTGCTTAATGGTGTATAGCTTTTCAAGGGTGAGCATTTCATTTAAATTTTGTGCCACCATGATTTCTTGAATAGCTTGTACGGTCCCTGACGCACCAGAGGCAAGTTGCCAACCAGCCGTTTTATACTCAGGCGCTATTTCATCAATAACAGCACGCGCGGCTTTAATAGCAGTATTAAAGTTTGCTTCATTTAACTGGCAATCTTTAAAGTAGCGTTCAAGGTAAGTAACACACCCTATATTAAGACTTTTATAGTGACGTGCTTCAAAGCCTTGTCCGATCACCACTTCAGTACTCGCACCACCAATATCAATAACTAGCTGTTTGCCCGCACATGAAGAAGTGTGCGCAACTCCTTTGTAAATAGTTCGCGCTTCTAGCTCACCACTAATAACATTAACTTTATGGCCTAATATTTTTTCAGCACGTAATTTAAAGTCGTCGGCGTTGGTTGCTAAACGAAGTGTTGCAGTGGCAACAATGGTGATGTTTTTCTTGGGAATATCTTGCAAACGTTCCGCAAACAAGGCCAAACACTCCCAGCCTCGTTGCATAGCCTCTAAGCTCAATAGATTATTATCATCAAGCCCAGCGGCGAGTCTTACTTTGCGTTTGACGCGACCTATTGTTTGCAAGCCACCCGCCACTGATTTGGCAATAAGCATATGAAAGCTATTTGAGCCCAAATCAATGACTGCATATACATTTTTTTGCGGTTTAAGTTGCCCCACCGTTCAAAAACCTCTAGTTACGAATACTATCAAACTAACGGTCGGTTAAGACCGTCCTTTTTGGTAACCATTATTTGGGCGACGTCCGTTGTTATTACTACGATTACGTGGACCGGTAGAAAAATTACGTTTTCTGTGAATAGTCGGCTTAGTCAAATCATCTAGCAATGCACTTTTATCGTAATGCGATAAAGGGATGCTGTGCTCGATGTATTCTTCAATTTCATGAAGGTTATAAGCATATTGCTCACACGCAAAGCTAATTGCATGACCCGAAGCGCCTGCACGAGCTGTACGACCAATACGATGAACGTAATCTTCGCAATCATCAGGTAAGTCAAAGTTAAATACATGACTTACTTCTGGAATATGTAAACCACGCGCAGCAACATCGGTAGCTACTAAAAAGTCTAGCTCGCCTTTACTAAATTGCGCGAGTATTGATTGACGTTTCTTTTGGTTTACATCACCGGTGAGCATACCCACTCGATGTCCATCTGCTTTTAACCATGCATACACAGTTTCACAGCTGTGTTTGGTGTTTGCAAAAACAATGGCTTTCTCGGGCCATTCTTCTTCAATCAGGGTTAACAACAGCTTAATTTTATCTTCTTGTGAAGGATGAAATAGCTCTTCTTGAATACGTTTACCCGTTTTTACATCGGGTTCTATTTGCACATGCTCTGGGTTTGTCATATGTTCAAATGCAAGCTCTTGTACACGATACGACAGTGTGGCAGAGAATAATAAGTTTAAACGTTCTGATGTATCCGGCATACGACGGAACATATAACGGATATCTTTAATAAAGCCTAAATCGAACATACGATCGGCTTCATCTAGCACGACTACCTCAATTTCATTAAGGGTGTAACAGCCTTGCTTGTACAGATCTATTAGGCGACCTGTAGTACCAATTAAAATATCAACGCCTTTTTCTAGTTGTGCACGTTGTTTTTCGTAATCTTCGCCACCATATACTAAACCTAAGTTAAGATTACAGTGCGGCGCTAAAATTTTTGCATCTTTGTGTATCTGAATCGCAAGCTCCCGAGTTGGGGCCATGATCAGGGCTCTTGGATGTTTACTAGGTGCTTTGCTAGATTGTAATAACCGGTGGCATGTGGCGGTTAAAAACGCCAACGTTTTGCCTGTACCTGTTTGTGCTTGGCCCGCAATATCGCGCCCTTCACAAATAAACGGTAGGCATTTAGCTTGAATGGGTGTGCAATATTCAAACCCACTTTCGGTTAACCCGGCAACCACTTCCGGTGCAATAGCAAAGTCTGAAAACTTTTTATCGGTCAAATGTGTCTTAGTCATAGCGTTTAAGCATAACGTTTAAACTTGCAATAAGAAACAAGAGTGTTTAAATACGCACTAAATATTTCGCCTAACTAAACCGGAGAGCGCAATGAGCGAGAAAATAATCCAAATTACCGACGATAGCTTTGAAGCTGACGTATTACAATCAGACAAACCTGTACTAGTAGACTTTTGGGCTGAATGGTGCGGACCGTGCAAAATGATCGCCCCAATTCTAAGCGAAGTTGCTGAGGAATTTGATGGCCGTGTAACGATTACTAAATTAAACATTGACCAAAACGCAGGTACTCCACCTAAATTTGGTATTCGTGGTATTCCTACACTACTACTTTTCAAAGATGGTCAAGTGGCTGCAACTAAAGTAGGCGCATTATCAAAAACACAATTAGTTGAGTTTTTAGAAAACAACATCTAAGTGTAAATTTATAAAAAAAGGGCGCTCAGCCCTTTTTTTATTATTTATTTTACAGAAGTACTGGACGCTGCAGTAATGACCTGCTAGTTTATAAAGCCAACTAATCCTTAGTTATATTCAACAAACCTCACTCAACGATCTAATAAAGCGATTTTGAGTATGACAACTGTAATAAAGAACCCACCAATATGCATTTACGCGAATTAAAAGACAAGTCTATAAAAGAGCTTGTAAACTTAGCTGAGTCCATGGGGCTCGAAAACGTAGCCCGCTTAAGAAAGCAAGACATTATTTTTGCTATTCTTAAATCCCACGCCAAAGGCGGAGAGAATATTTTCGGCGGTGGTGTATTAGAAATTTTGCAAGATGGTTTTGGCTTTTTAAGATCATCAGAAGCTTCTTACTTAGCTGGCCCAGATGATATTTATGTATCTCCAAGCCAAATTCGCCGTTTTAGTATGCGTACTGGCGACTCTATTTCAGGTCTTATTCGTCCGCCAAAAGATGGTGAGCGTTACTTTGCTTTACTTAAAGTAAACGAAGTTAATTTTGATAAACCTGAAAACTCTCGCACTAAAATACTTTTTGAAAACCTGACACCACTACATGCAAACGAACGTTTTCGTATGGAACGTGGTAACGGCAGTAAAGAAGATATTACCGCACGAGTTCTTGATTTAGCGTCACCCATTGGCCGCGGCCAACGTGGTTTATTAGTAGCACCGCCAAAAGCGGGTAAAACCATGTTGCTACAAAATATTGCGCAATCAATCACACATAACCACCCTGATGTTACATTAATGGTTTTACTTATTGATGAACGTCCGGAAGAAGTGACTGAGATGCAACGCCTAGTAAAAGGTGAAGTTATTGCATCAACATTCGATGAACCAGCATCTCGCCATGTACAGGTTGCTGAAATGGTTATCGAAAAAGCAAAGCGCTTAGTTGAGCACAAAAAAGACGTGGTGATTTTACTTGATTCAATCACACGTTTAGCACGTGCTTACAACACCGTTATTCCATCATCAGGTAAAGTATTGACCGGTGGTGTAGATGCTAATGCATTACATAAGCCTAAACGTTTCTTTGGTGCAGCACGTAACGTTGAAGAAGGCGGTAGCTTAACAATTATTGCGACTGCGCTTATTGATACCGGCTCTAAAATGGATGAAGTTATTTACGAAGAGTTTAAGGGTACGGGTAACATGGAACTACACCTTAACCGTAAAATTGCGGAAAAACGTGTATTCCCAGCTATCGACTTTAACCGTTCTGGTACGCGTCGTGAAGAGTTACTTACTAAGCCTGATGAGCTCCAAAAGCTGTGGATTTTACGTAAGATAGTCCATGACATGTCAGAAATTGATGCCATGGAATTTTTAATCGATAAACTATCAATGAGTAAAACCAACGATGAGTTTTTTGATTCGATGAAACGTCAGTAATCTGAACGCTGGTTAACTAAATGTTTTTAAATAAAAAAGACACCAGATGGTGTCTTTTTTATTTTTAGAGTAAATCAGCTTATCTGTATTGCTTAAGCAGTACCAGCAAGTCATTTACTAATGTTGTTAACTTTTGAGTGTTAATTTGTGACTGAAGTAATTCATCATCTAGTGCTTTTGCCACTAATGCTATCTCTTTAAACTCAAACATTTGTGCCGCACCTAAAACTCGGTGGCTATCTTTTTGCAACGATTTATAATCTCCAACTTTAAAATGCTGTTCAATTAGCTCACTTTCTGTAATCAGGCTTTGTTTAAAACTCGCTACTAAATCACTCATATCTACATGGATACTTTCTGTCGATAAATCCTCATTTGCTGAGCTTAAGTATTTAGCTAAAACAGTGTAAAAAGATTCTTTGTCTATTGGTTTTGCTAAATAATCGCTAAAACCAAGTGATAAGTAGTGGTCAATCTCGTGGCTCATGGCATTGGCCGTTAACGCTAAAATAGGCTGCTCATAGCCACATTGTTTGAGTAGTTCAAACGCAGAAATACCATCCATAACGGGCATTTGAATATCTAAAAGCACCAAATCCGGATACAACTTTAAACTTTGCTCTACGGCTTGCTCACCATTTTCAACGGCAATCACTTCAAGTCCTAGGGAGTGTAAATAACGACTGATCAGTTTGCGGTTATCACTGTGATCCTCAGCAAGCACCACCTTACCGGATAACAACCTATGCCCCTCACCCGATTTAGCCTGCATATCATCGTGGCAAACTTGCTCTTCAACTTGTATACAAGGCAAATAGAACGAAAACTCACTGCCCTTTTTAAACTCACTCTGCACGCTAATATAGCCACCCATCATCGCTGCTAACTGCTGCGACAAACTCAAGCCCAAACCGGTACCGCCAAAACGTCGGCTAATGCTGTTATCTGCTTGACTAAAGCATTCAAAAATAAGCTTAAGCTGTGAGGATCTCATACCAATTCCAGTATCTTGAATACAAAAGAGCAGCCCTTGATCCGTTTTGCTAACAGCAATTGTTACGTGCCCCTTATGAGTAAACTTAATGGCATTGGCGCATAAATTAATAAGTATTTGTTTTACTCGAGTTAAATCTAGCCGCGTAAAATAGGTATCACCTAACTGACTCTCTAATATCAGTGACAAGCCTTTCGCTTTAGCTTGTGGAGAAAACATAGCATGAACATCGTTGATCAATCGCACCATATCAAAACAGCTAATGTTAAGCTCTAGCCTGTTTGCTTCGATTTTACTTAAATCAAGCACATCATTGATCAGGCTTCTTAAATGCTCACTTTGTCGTTGTATTACCCTAAGCTCATCTTGTAATTGCTCAGCCTTGTACTGACCACTAATAAGATTATCTGTTTGCGCCAAAATAGCGGTTAATGGCGTTCTAATTTCATGGCTTATATTTGCTAAAAACTGGCTTTTAACCTCGTTAGCTTCACGCAGTTCTTGCGCCACACTTTGCAGCTCTTTGGTGCGCTGTTCAACTTGATCACTCAGCTTTAACTTCGCTTGTTTTTCTGTTCGGCGTTTATAAACAGCAATTACTGTAATTAAAATCAATATGGCAACAATCATCAATAAGAACATCAGCTGTGAACGTTTAGCTATTTGTAATTCTTGTAAGTATTGTTGCTGTTTTAATTGTTTAATTTCTTGGTTTAGCTGATTTGATTCAAACTGAATTTGAAATTGACTGACCGCTTTTGAGGCTTCTTCGGTATTAACACTGCGCTGATAATCAACATACTGTTGATGCAAACTTAACGCTTTTTCATAATCCCCTAAGCTAGCATGGATCAGCGCTTCAATCCCCAAACCGTCTTTTATGCGCATGCCATTATTATACTCTTTGGCAAGCGTAATTGAACGCTCTGAGGTTTCTTTGGCATTTTCTGTATCGCCTTGCACAAATTGAACAGTCGATAACACGTGTAAAGCAGCCGCTAGTAACGACTTATTATCAGCCTCAAGTGCAAACTGCTGCCCTGCATTAGCATGATATAACGCGACATCAAATTTATTTAATTTAAGGTTAATTGTTGCTAAATTGGCGTGCTTAGTCGAAAGCTGAAAGGCGTTATTAACACTTTGATAGTAGCGCAAAGCTAATTGGTTGTAATGCAACGCTAACTGGTACTGCCTTGATTCAGTGTACGCCACACCCATGTTACCGTATACCTGTGCAACGCCATCGTCATCACCAAGCTCTTGAAAAACTTTTAAAACCTCACGATACATCTCAAGCGCGGACTCATAGCGAGAGAGACGAATATAAATACCGGCAATATTATGTAATATATCGGCTTTATCTTGTGCGCTCCCCACTTTTTCATAAATGACTTTGGCTTGCTGATAATAATCGAGGGCTAGCTCCATGTTATACATATCAAAGTAAGCGAGCCCAATATTACTGAGTAAGTTAGCCTGTTTAATCGGGCTTTTAAGGGGAACGGCAATGTTTAACGCGCGATTATAATCAACGACCGCTTGTTGCACTAACCCTTGATAATAAAGCACCACGCCTTGCATTTTAATTGCACGAAAATAAAGTTTTGGCTGTTCTTTAAGGGTGCTATTCGCCTCTAGTAATTTAAAATACTTTAGTGCGTTAGCTAAATCACTCTGTGTAAACGCCAGCTCCGCTAAGTCACTGTAAATGGTCACGCGTTTTAAGTTTGGAAGATCAGGGTTAGCTAATATGTCTGTTGCAAGGCGGTGCTTTTTAGTCCATGTTTGCTCAAGATCGAACTGCTCAAACAAACTTGTCTGCTCATTGGATAAAGCGTCGTTTGATGCACCACTCAGTACAACCAAAAGAACAATAAAGCAGATGCGCTTTAACCGAGTCAGCATAAAAATATCCTTTAATCCTTGCTAGCCATAATAAAATGACAGCCAAACAATATGTAAACATCTAATTTAGACGAATATAAAACAGGCATTCACGCCCACTCCTTGGGGTTTAATGTTACTTAGGTGTATGATAATTTGTTAAAGATACACCAATTAATAGATTGTAAACAATGTTTAACCCACTGATAGATGAGATTTTTGAACTATTAATCAATAAAAAAGTGTGGATGGTTCATACTTTAGCATCGGAACTAAAAGAACGTGGGTTACTTGATACCTTAGCTGCTGATCCCGAGCGTGATTTATTTAAACATAATTTTTTAATTATGAATGCACTTTATCAATTACAGCAGCAAGTCATGCCAAAACAGCAGCTACTGATTGAAAGTTTACACATTGAACTGGTGAGCGACCCTCGCCAAAACCAACTTCACCCAAACGATCCGCTGCGTGACTACTACTTAAACTGGCAAAACTTTGAAACATCAACAGCAGAAATTAACGCATTATTAGACAGCTTTTGGCAACGTTTCAGTAAGCCTAAACAACATGAAGCGCCTTTAAGTGCTCAGCTACATCAGCAATTAATCGCTCGCTGGCAATTAGTACAACCAATTACCTTAAAAACATTACAAAAGCGTTGGCGACAACTTGCAGTACAGCATCATCCAGATAAACAAGGGGGTGATAATGAAGTGTTTAAACAATTAAAAATAGAGTATGAGCAACTCAAGGCGAGCTGCTCATTTTAGATCGAGAATTAACGCGTTAGGCGACGCGCACGGATTTTACGTCCTTTAATATTACCTTCGGTTAATTTGCGTAACGCTGGTTTAGATGAGTTACGCTCTACCGCAACAAATGCCACGTTATCAAGTACGTTGATTTTACCAACTTGGCGCCCTGCTATACCATCTTTACCTGTTAATGCCCCTAAAATATCACCCGCGCGCACTTTTTGCTTTTTGCCTGCATCTATCATCAGCGTCACCATTTCAGGTTTGTATGGCGGCTTATCTAATAGGTTATAAGATGGCATTGGCTCAGGAGTAAAGTCACGCTCATAGTGGTCACCAATTTGCGCTACTTTAAATTGCTCTGCCTCACCATAAATAGAACACGCAATCCCTTTTTTACCTGCTCGTCCTGTACGGCCAACACGATGTACATGAGTTTGTGGATCGTGAGCTAAGTGATAGTTAATCACCATGTCCATGTCATCAATATCTAAGCCTCGTGCAGCTACATCGGTAGCCACTAAAATAGACGCACTCTTATTCGCAAAATGAATCAGTGTACGCTCACGGTCACGCTGCTCTAAATCACCATGCAGTGCCACCGCACTAAAGCCTTCATCGGCTAAATCATCACATACTTGCTGCGTTTCAACCTTGGTATTACAAAACACCACACAGCTTTGCGGGGTAAATTTAAGAAGTAACAGCTTAAGCGTTGGATAACGCTGTTTATTATTATCCATTTTGTAGAAGTATTGTTTAATCGTGCTTTTTTCTTGCTGCTCTTCTACTTTAATCATTTCTGGATTACTTAGTACACGCTTAGCAATGGCTTCGATTGATTTTGGAAAAGTAGCGCTAAATAACAACGTTTGACGATTGGTTGGAATGCGATCAATTATGGCATCAAGAGTATCTTGAAAGCCCATATCAAGCATTTGGTCGGCTTCATCAAGTACTAACGTTTCAACATCATCTAAACGCAATGTACCTTTGCGAATATGATCATCAACTCGCCCCGGTGTACCCACAATAATATGTGCACCATGTTCGAGTGAGCCAATTTGTGGCCCAATTGAAACTCCACCACACAAAGTTAAAATCTTAATGTTATGAATACCACGCGCTAGTTTACGCATCTCAACCGCCACTTGCTCTGCAAGCTCACGAGTTGGGCATAATACTAGCGACTGAATACGAAAGCGTTTTACATTTAGCTTGGCTAAAACGCCTAAACTAAATGCCGCTGTTTTACCTGAGCCTGTTTTGGCTTGGGCAATAATATCTTTGCCACTTAAAATAGGCGGTAGGCTTTGCGCCTGTACAGGCGTCATTTGGGTGTAGCCGAGCGTTGATAAATTATCAACTAACCCTGAAGGTAAGGCCAACGATGAAAAAGCAGTTGCAGTCACAGTAAATTCCATAGCAAAAAATAACTTGAGAAAAGTCTCAATTAATATGTGGCTAATAATAGCAGAATTAACAATTGGCAACCATTAGCAACGAACGATTAAAAACTGCAATAAAGACATTGCAAATGATAGTTGTTTTCATTAAGATCTGCGACGTTTTACTATTCTAATAATTCTAAGCCGGAAGCTACTAATGAAACTTAATCCTCTTTTTATCGCTCTTTTAGCCTGTACCTCTGCAAATGTATTTGCCAACACCGCAAATATAGAGCGCATTGAAGTTAAAGGTAGTTACTTCAACGACTACAAAGTAGATAATGCCAGTGGGGCAATGAGAACATCTACCTCATTACTCGAAACCGCTCAGTCAGTTACCGTAATCACTGACACTATCGTAAATGAGCAACTAGCAACCACTCTTGGTGAAGTATTGACCAATGATGCCAGTTTAACTGCAGGGTCTAAACAACGAAATAGAGAAGTATTTAACTTACGTGGCTTTCAATTAAGCTCATCAACCGGCTACCTGCGTGATGGCCATCAGCATTGGTCTCATTACCAACAACCCATTGAAATTTTAGAGCAAGTAGAAGTTATTAAAGGCCCTTCAAGTATTTTGTATGGGCAATCAGGTCCCGGTGGCCTAGTTAACATGGTAACTAAAAAGCCAACTGCACAAACGTTATTTAGTGCCAGTGCCGATGTTGACCAACATGGTTCAACCCGCTTTATGCTTGATGCTGGCGGCGCACTCACCGAGGCTGAAGATTTACGTGCTCGTGGTATATTAGTAAAACAAGACGTTGAATATTGGCGTGAATATCAAAACGGTGAAAACCGTGAGCGTGACCGCTTTTTAGGTGCCTTAGTTGTAGATTACGATATTGGCGACAACGCACTTGTTCGTGTTCATTATGACCGTACCGATGACAAAGCAGGCTTAGATACTGGCGCTTGGATAGATAATGATGCCAACATTATTGGTGATGACAAAACAATTCGTGATATGTCATGGGCCTTTACCGACATTACTGTTGAAAACATGGGTATTGATTTCAAAGTATTTTTAACCGATAACTGGCAAGTTAATTTAGGCTACAATGAGCAAACGTTTGAACGTCAGCGCTTTGAGTCAGCACCACGTAAGCCAAGTGACTTTATCGAAGGTGATAGTTACCAGTCACGTCCTTACGATCGCTTTGATGATTGGCAGTTTAAAACTGCTTTTATTGACTTCATTGGCGAATTTGAAACCTTGGGTGTACATCATCAATTACTTGTAGGTGCTAACTCACTGGATTATTACTACGGCCAATTACGCACATCTGCTGATACGATTAATTTTTCTGCCGGTCAAAATGAGCCTAATCGCCCTAATATAAGTTACAAATCAGATGACACTATTAGCTCATCTGCTTACGACTACTACGGGATTTATATCCAAGATTTAATTTCATTCTCACCAGAATGGCAACTATCACTGGGTGGTCGTTACGATAAACAAAGTAAAGAAAACAGCAATAACGAATCGTTCGTACCTAAAGTTGGTGTACTTTATCATCCAAATGCCTCTGCAACTGTTTATGCAAGTTACTCAGAAGGGTTTGAGCCGCAAAACGAAACATTAGTAAATGAAAAAGATGTTAATAACGGTATGAAGCTCGATGCTATTACCTCTGAGCAAAAGGAAATTGGGGTAAAATGGCAACTGTTTGATGATCGATTAATGCTTAGCGGTGCCTTATTTGATATTAGCAAAACAGGCACCTTAGTGAGCGAAGATCTTGTTAACCCTATCGGTGATATAACGAGCATTACCACGCAGGCAGGTGAGCAACGCCATAAAGGCTTTGAGCTTGCTGCTCAAGGTGCTGCAACTGACCGTTTATTTGTTATGGCATCAACCATGTATTTAGATGCTAACTATGAGCGTGATGAAAAATTAGAGGGCAAACGCCCTACTGATGCTCCAAAATGGTCTGCCTCTTTATGGACACGTTATGAACTCAATGACGCTGTTGCTTTTAATGCAGGTGCGTTCTACGAAGGAGAGCGTTTTGCTGATAACGCTAATACCGTAACAAAAGAGGGTTATACTCGTGTTGATATTGGCGCAACCTACAAGCTTAACTTAAATAACAATGATATTAACTTACGTTTAAATATTGAGAACTTATTCGATAAAAACTACCTAGTCGGCGGCGGTTTAAATAACGTTACCGTAGGTGAAGGCACAAGCGTGCGTTTAGCCGCACAATTTAGCTTCTAAGCTGATTCTCTATAAAGCCCATATCAAAAAGTATGGGCTTTATAAACCAATCCTTTATGACATAATTACTTACAGTTTGCTGCTTTACTAATTTATCACTTGCTCTAAAGTTGTAAATTAACAAGGAGCCTTATTATGTTGCTTTTCAATACGAGTCAGTCATTTCCTTATTTTGCACAAACGCAGTGCTGCCCCAATTGCCATAGCCGCGCCTATCATCTGATAAACCAAAGTCGCTTTTTACGCTTTACGGTTATTCCTGTTTTACCTTTAGCGCTAAGCTATAAATACGAATGCTATCAATGTGGCTATAATGCGCCTGCAAAGCTAAAGCAGTTACCTATTTTTGAAATTGTCACTCTACCTAAATACTTTATAGGAGTGTTTTTAGCGTTATGGGTGGGGCTGTTTTTTTACCAACAACACGCTGCAGCGCAAGCGCAAAAGCAACACTACTTAACTACCCCTAAAGCGTACGACACGTATTTAGTACACGCCGATAAATTTACTCATGAGCCATGGACACTGACCAACTTAAAAATTGCGCAGGTTTTAAGTTTTGATGAGCAGTTTATAACTTTTCAGGTAAGTAACTACAGCTATAAACGTAACAACGGCATTACGACAGCAATGCGTACTAGCTTATTAGTGCAAAACGGTTATTTCTCAACTGACAAAATTACTTTGCCTCGTAGCGAAGTTATAAGACTCTATAACGACGGGGTGATTTACGACGTACTACGCCCCTCAGCAAACAGTTTATATGGTGGTTTTGTAATGTTTCCGCCAAAACCTAAACCGCTATATAAAGGTTTAAAGCTCGACAAAAATAACCAACAAGGGATTACCTACTTTAAAAATGGACAGTATAAAGAAGCCGCTGAAAGCTTTAAGCTTGCCGCAAATGCCGGCTCGCAATGGGGGCAGCTAAATCTTGCGCAAATGTATCGAGATGGGCAAGGCGTAACTAAAAATGTAAAAACAGCAAAGTATTGGTACGAGCAAGCAATAGCGCAAGGTAATAGCAAAGCGAAATATGAGCTAAAACAGCTTTGTGACAATAGCCAATGTAAATAACCTAAGCTGTAGTTAAATAATTAATAGTGTGCGCTTTGATGAAAATATAAAACAAAGCGCAGTCTAAAAATTCGCACAGTAGTTATTTTTTAAATATTTTTGTATAAGCTAAATGCAGAATAACAATGCATAGCCCCGCTACTACCCCTAGTAATCCGTCAAATATAAGAGGGGCTAATATTTCGCCGGTGCCATTTAATAACGACTTACCTATGGTTATTACTTCTAATTGCCAATGATGTAGTAGCTCAATACCGTGGGATAAAATGCCGCCACCGACTAAAAACATGGCCACAGTGCCGGCAAAGGCTAAAAATTGCATAAGCCTTGGCGCTGCTGCTAATAAGCCTTTACCGATCAGCTCTTTAAACTTATTGGCCGACACCTTGGATTGGTTAAGTAAATACAATCCCGCGTCATCAAGTTTTACAATTCCAGCTACCAATCCATAAACACCAATTGTCATGATGATGGCAATAACACTTAGCACCAGTGCTTGATTCATTAATGTAGCCCCAGCCACAGTCCCTAAGGTAATTACAATAATTTCAGCAGAAAGAATAAAGTCAGTACGAATAGCACCTTTTACTTTTTGCCTTTCATATTCAACTAAATCTAACTTTTCATCATCATCTATCGTTTCCTCATGGTGAGGTAAAAAGCGAGCAAATACTTTTTCAGCGCCTTCAAAACATAAAAATAAGCCACCCATCATTAAAAGTGGTGTAATTAGCCAAGGCAACCACACACTAATTAATAACGCAGCAGGGACTAATATCGCTTTATTTAAAAAAGACCCTTTTGCCACTGCCCATACTACCGGCAGCTCTCTATCGGCAGTGACCCCTGTAACTTGCTGCGCATTGAGCGCCAAGTCATCTCCTAGTACGCCTGCCGTTTTTTTAGTCGCGACTTTACTCATGGTCGCAATATCATCAAGTAAGGTCGTTATATCATCAAGTAATGTTAAGAGGTTAGTGCCAGCCATGATATTCCCTAGCTAAAAATAAGAGCTTAAACATAACGTAAAGCCTTATTTTCACCAACGGTTAATTTAGCTTTGCTAAGCTCTTAATTAACCAAGCGACCAAATAAGTAAAACACAACCTAATGAAACACTACGCCATTACTATTACTTTAATAGCCCTGGTTGCATGCAATGAGCAACCCATTACAACAAACTACATGTGCGATAACACCGCTGCACAGCTGAATATTATTAGCAACAAACAGGCGACGCTCCGCTTTAATAAGCATGATTATTTATTAACTCATGAGGTGAGTGCCTCTGGTAGCAAATATATTAATACCAAGGTACTGTTTTGGAGTAAGGGCGAGCAAGCTATGCTAATAATTAACGGTAAAAAATATCAATGCACAAGCAATTAACCACTAACTAACAACATATTAAAAAACTTGCTACACTAACAAAAGTCTTAATACTGTTGATAAAGTTATGCATTCTATCGCTATAAAACATAAAATAATTTTAGCCTTTTCAGCTATTGGCCTATTAATGCTCACCAGCTGCATATTTTTTTACTGGTCACTCCATCAAATCAGTACCACTAACTCGCGCATAGAAACGTTAGCGGTTCCGGTACAGCAAGCAAGTAAAGACCTGCGTTTATCGCTACTTTCAATTACTAAATTTAATGCCATTGCTTACAGCCAAACTAAACTTGATTTACTACTGCAAAATAAAAAGCAAGCACACGCAGAGCAAACACAGTTTTTTAATAAATTAGAGACGCTAAAAGCGCAAGTTGCCAAACAACAAAGTATGCAAACATTACTTGTTACTATTCATAATGACTTCACTAAACTAAATACAATAAGCAACGACATGCTTGCAGTAAAAGAGCAACGCTTTAAGGCACAAAGTACCGCCGCAGCACTGACAGTTACCTTTAATGAACAGCTACGCGATCTGAGTAACCAATTACTTGATATAGAGCTCATAAACGTAGCAGGCAACCAGCAATCGCTTTTAAATGCAGTCTTTGGCACAGCGACTCGAATTGATGATTTATTATTTACTCTAAACAATAATGTCAAAGGCATTGGGCAAGTAACCACCTCAGAAGATATCAATGCCCACCAACAAGACACTTCTTTTTTACTCGATAATATTCAATCTAATCTTAGTTATTTAGAGCAACAAGCCTCTCCTATTACAAATAAGCTCAACGCCAATGAGTTAATAGCGGCGTTTAACGATTTAAGCAGCCTATTAAATAGCCCTGATGGGCTGTATGCATTGCAGAACACTGTACTCGATAGCAAAGACAAGGTTGATCAGCGGTTTGAAAGTTTTCAACATGCCTTTATCATTATAGAAAATCAGCTAATTGAGCTTAATAAACTTGCAGACACGCGCTTTGACTCCCTGCAAGAGAGCGCTAAGTCAGCAATCAATACCGGCTCTAGCTTAGTTATTATTATTGCTTTTGTTTTAATTGTTTTGCTGGTTATTATTTCAGTGTTTACTACTAACGCCATGCTAAAACCACTTAAAAAGGTAAATAAAGAACTCGCACGCATAGCCTCAGGTGACTTTTCACAGCGTAGTAATCCTCTAAGTAAAGACGAATTTGGTACCCTACTGCATAATACCAATAAGCTTTGTGATGATTTAACTCACCTAATAAAAGGGATCAGTAACGACGCCTACGAACTCGATAACTCAGCCATTCAAACCAGTGAAAAAGGGCAGCAAATGACCATCGTTGCTAAGCAACAGCTGGAGCGCAGCGCACAAGCAACCTCATTAGCGCAACGTATGCTACAAAGCTCACAAGCCGTTTACAAACAAGCGCAGAGTACCTCAAATGAAATAACAAATGCCTCGCAGTTTGCAAATGATGTCAATGACATTGCAAACAACAATAGCCAAAGTATTGAATCTCTTTTAAGCCGCTTAGATAAAGCCGTCACCAGCACCGAGGAGCTTGCGCAATACACCCAACTGATTGGCGCTATTGTTGATACGATTAGCAGTATTGCAGAGCAAACTAATTTGCTAGCGCTTAATGCGGCCATTGAAGCAGCAAGAGCCGGTGAACATGGTCGAGGATTTGCCGTAGTGGCCGATGAAGTGCGTTCGCTTGCAGCACGAACACAAAGCTCCACTAGCGAAATAACCACCATGATCAACACACTACAACAACATACTCAGACTACCCAAGCTGAAATAAATGATGGTCAACAACAAGCCAAGCATTGTGTTGAAAACAGTACTGAACTAAATGCAGCCGTTGAGCGTATCAAAAGCACGTTAGTATCGGTCAATGCAATGAGCAAAGACATTGCCCATGCATCGCATGAACAACTTGCAAACAGCACTGATATCCAACAAATAATGGCTAAGGTAACCGATCATGCCACCTTAAATGCCGACAATGCGACGACCCTAGCAAGCGAAAGTGAAGATGTTAACCAACTTGCACACTCTTTAAAAGATGCGGTAGAGCGCTTTAAGTTTTAAGTGCAAGTAATGACTTGGCTTGCATGAACTGGGTATAATACTTTTAACTTTTTGCTAAGTAACGGCCCACAATGAAATACAAAGATCTACGCGATTTTATCGATTTACTTGAAAAACGAGGCGAATTAAAACGCATCAGCCAAGAAATCGACCCGTATCTTGAGATGACCGAAATTGCCGATCGCACACTGCGTGCTAAAGGCCCCGCTTTATTATTTGAAAACCCGAAAGGGTATGACATGCCTGTTCTAGCTAACTTATTTGGTACACCTAAGCGTGTAGCAATGGGTATGGGCCAAGAAGATGTCAGTGAATTACGAGAAGTTGGTAAGTTATTGGCATTTTTAAAAGAGCCAGAGCCACCAAAAGGCATTAAAGAAGCCCTTGGACAAATTCCGGTATTTAAGCAAGTCCTTAATATGCCAGCCAAAGAAGTAAAAAAAGCACCGTGCCAACAAGTTATTTTACAAGGTGACGATGTTGATTTAACCAAGCTTCCTATTCAGCATTGCTGGCCTGGTGATGCTGCGCCTTTAATTACTTGGGGTTTAACCGTTACCAAAGGGCCTTATAAAAAGCGTCAAAATTTAGGGATTTATCGCCAGCAGTTACTTAGCAAAAATAAAATTATTATGCGTTGGTTATCTCATCGTGGTGGCGCGCTTGATTTTCAAGAGTGGTGCAAAGAACACCCTGGTGAGCCGTATCCGGTATCAGTGGCATTAGGGGCAGATCCTGCCACAATTTTAGGGGCGGTTACTCCGGTCCCCGATACATTAAGCGAATATGCTTTTGCCGGTTTATTGCGTGGCAGTAAAACGGAAGTGGTTAAGTCTATTTCGAATGATTTACAAGTACCGGCCAGTGCAGAAATCGTGCTTGAAGGGCATATTATGCCGGGAGAAATGGCACCTGAAGGCCCCTATGGCGACCATACGGGTTACTATAATGAAGTCGATGACTTTCCCGTTATGACGGTCACTCATATTACTCATCGTAAAGACCCTATTTATCACAGTACCTTTACGGGCCGTCCGCCTGATGAGCCAGCTATTTTAGGGGTGGCTTTAAACGAGGTATTCGTACCAATTTTACAAAAACAATTTCCAGAAATTGTCGATTTTTATTTACCGCCAGAAGGTTGTTCGTATCGTATGGCCGTGGTTACCATGAAAAAACAATACCCAGGGCATGCCAAGCGCGTAATGATGGGGGTTTGGTCATTCCTACGACAGTTTATGTACACTAAATTTGTTATTGTCTGCGATGATGACATTAACGCCCGAGATTGGAACGATGTAATATGGGCTATTACTACCCGCATGGATCCTGCACGCGACACCACGTTAATTGAAAACACGCCAATAGACTATTTAGACTTTGCATCGCCTGTCTCTGGCCTTGGTTCAAAAATGGGCATGGATGCAACCAACAAATGGCCTGGCGAAACAACCCGTGAGTGGGGCGAACCTATTGTTATGGATCAAGCCACTAAAGATCGCGTTGATGAACTTTGGGATAGTCTAGGTATTCTTTAACGACTTTGGTCTAGGCTATAAACTCACCCTGCGGATATGCTACTATTGCTCAAATAAAGTGCGTATCCGCTAATTTAAGGTAAAACATGCAAACATTACACGCTGACGTTGTTTCTATCAGTCCACTAACAGAATTTGTTCATAAAGTTATTTTAAAGCCGCAGCAACCCGTCACATTTGAAGCTGGCCAATATTTACAATTGGTTTTAGGTGAAAAAGATAAACGTGCGTTTTCAATTGCAAGCCGTCCTTCACAAACGGATGCTTTAGAATTACATATTGGTGCTTCAGTTGCTGACTCATATGCTATGCAATCGCTAGAGCACCTTCGTAGTGCCCACAATAATAATCAAACCGTGACTATTGAAGCGGGCTTAGGTGTTTCTCAACTACGTTTGCAGTGCGAGCGCCCCATTATTTTACTTGCTGGCGGCACAGGCTTCTCTTACGCAAAATCAATGGCCGATCACCTTGCTGAAATAAACTGTCAGCGCCCAGTGCTATTTTATTGGGGTGTTAAAGAAGAGTCTGCGCTGTATGCACACACCGAAATGAAAGCTTGGGCAGATAGCCATAAGCACTTCGAATTTATTCCTGTGGTAGAAAATCCTACTGACAGCTGGACTGGCCATACTGGTTATGTGCATAAAGCGGTAATGGACGATATCATCTCGCTTGAACCTTACGATATTTACATGGCAGGTCGTTTTGACATGATAGGCATAGTGCGCGATGACTTTATTAGCCACGGAGCCATTCGCGAAAACATGTACGCAGATGCATTTGCTTTTATAAAGTAAAAGATAGCAGATTATTTTTAAGGCACCTTAGGGTGTCTTAATTGTTTTTATTACCCGCCATTACCGCTGCGATGATTGTTATTACCTATTAAACTCATCAACATAAACAATTTCCTAAAATCCAATCTATAAACCATACTTTGTATAGAACATTCAGCGGGAGAAACCTAAATGCTAAATACAAAAGTAAAAGATTTTATGCAACACAAGTTGCCTCATATTACCCCTAATACAGAAATGACGACCGCCATTGCAGAACTACAAAAATTTAAATTGCTTGGTGCCCCAGTATTTGACGATAACAAGTTGCTAGTAGGTTTTATCTCTGAGCAAGAGCTACTTAAACCCCTAATGCAAAGCAGTTATTTTTGTGACGGTATGGTAAAAGTGTCGCAGTTGATGCAAACAGAAGTTGTGACGGTCAGCGGTGATACCAATATCATGGAATTAGCAGAACAAATGCAACCTGGTAAGCCAAAGAATTATCCCGTGGTTGATGGTGACGTTGTAGTTGGCATGATCAGCCGTGCCGATATTTTAAAAGCACTTTATGATAACTACGTTAGCTGTCAAACTCACATATAAACAAAAATGCCACTGTAAACAGTGGCATTTTTAATCGTATGGGTGATTAACGCTGTGCGACTTTGGTTTTGAGTGCCTGTTTATCTGCATCACTTAAATACGCCATTTCAAGTGCATTGGCTTGCGCTTTTTCCATATCAGCTTGCGATAAACCAGCTTGTGGCGCTGCAGTTGCATATTCGTACTCAATTTCAATCCCTTCAACAGCCGGATCATCGGTATTAATGCTGGCCAAAATGCCATGATCTAAAAACTGTTTAAGCGGATGCTTAGTTAAGTCATTGACTGTGCTGGTTTGAATATTGCTGGTTAAGCACGATTCAATACCAATACGGTTATCACGTAAATAATCCATTAGCGTTGAGTCTTCAATCGCTTTAACGCCATGCCCTATTCTGCTTGCACCAAGCTCGTTTAATGCTTGCCAAATACTGGCAGCACCCAATGCTTCGCCAGCATGCACGGTAACCGCTAAATACGCATCACGTACTTGTTTAAAGTGATCAACAAACAGCTCGCCAGGGTAACCAATTTCGTCACCGGCTAAATCAACCGCGACCAAATCATTTTTAAAAGCAAGTAAAGCATCCAGCTCGTGTTGACAGGTTTTAACACCATAAGTACGAGACAAAATACCAATTAAGTTTGCTTTAATATCAGCATCTTTTGTTGCACTTTTAATACCATCGACCACAGCTTCAACAACGCCCTGAGGATGTAAACCTTGGCTTTGTGCCATGTAGTAAGGGCTAAAACGTAGTTCTACGTAATCAAGGCCTTGCGCTTGTGCATCTTCAATGTTTTCTATCGCAATTCGTCTACAAGCATCATAATCACCCAGTACCGTGACCCCCCAATCAAGCTTTTGTAAAAATGCCATTAGGTTTGGCTCAGGATCAATAACCTGAACATGAGGAATAAGTGCCTCAACATTATCTGCTGGTAAAGCTATATTAAACTGACGACCAAGTTCTAATATGGTTTGCGCGCGTACATTCCCATCTAAGTGACGGTGAATATCTAGCAAAGGTATTTTTCTATTAATCATAGTAGCTACTCGGTTGAATTAAAATTGCGCGAATGATACGCAGGTACATTAATATTTCAAGTGTAGAATATTTAAAATGGCGCTTGGAGGCCTTATGTCTGCCTTTTGTACAAAAATACGTGTTACTTATCTAAGCGAGATAAATAATACCAAAGCGTTTTAAATAGCTCATCAGCTTCAATAGGCTTGGTCATGTAGCTATCCATTCCAGAGGCAATCGCTTTTTGAGCGTCTTGTTCGTGAGCGTTGGCGGATAAACCAATAATAGGTAAATCAATAAAACCTAACTCATTACGAATCACTTTTGTTGCTTGTAAACCATCCATATTAGGCATTTGAATATCCATAAATACTAGATCGTAGTTTTTTTCGCTAAGCATCGCAATCGCTTCTAAGCCATCTTTTGCGATATCAGCAATACCGTGTTTAGTTTCTAAAATAGCACTTACAACATGTTGGTTTAATGGGTTGTCTTCCACTATAAGTAATTGATATTTTTCTAAAGAAATATTACTGACATCAATTTTTGATAAAGCATCAGCACTGTATTTGGCTTTTGGCAGCGATGAATGAACTGGTAAGCTAAAAGTAAACGTAGATCCATGCCCCTCACTGCTTTTTAAATCAATAGCCCCTCCCATCAATTCGACCAATTTTTTACAAATACTCAAACCTAAACCAGTACCACCGTACTGACGCGACGTTGAGCTATCGGCTTGAGAAAAGGGTTTAAAAAGCTGTTTTTGAGCTGCAGAGCTAATGCCAATCCCGGTATCGTTAACGCTAAAGTATGTCATTTTTGATGATTGCCAAATCTTTAACGTAATACAGCCCTTTGCGGTAAATTTTACTGCATTATTTAATAAATTAAGCAGAATTTGCTTTAAACGAATAGGATCGGTATTGAGAGTTAAATGCGCATCGCTGTCATACTCTAATTTTAAAGAAAGCGATTTACTCTCCACCTCAAATTGCATTAAACCGACGATGTCCTCGGCTAATTGTTTGAGGTTCACAGGCTCTTGCATTAACTCAAGTTTACCGGCTTCCATTTTAGAAAAATCGAGTACATCGTTTAACACTCTTAATAATACACTTAGAGCACCATCAGCTTGCTCTATATAGCCTTTTGCTTGCTGCCAATCCTGTTGTTGTAGCGCTAGATAGTGCATACCCTTTATGCCATTTATTGGCGTACGTATTTCATGGCTCATGTTGGCTAAAAACTGACTTTTTATAGCACTGGCTTCATCGGCCTTTTGTTTTTCTTGGCGTAGCGTGAGTGTTTGCTTTGCCACTTGTTCGCGAATTCGAATATTGGTAGCCGTCACAGAGATCAAAAATATAATCAACAACCACACAAATAACATACCCACTATTTGCGCCAGCCAGTATATTAACCACGATGATTTTAAAACGGGTTGATGCAGCTCAACGCGCCACATTCGCTGACCAATTAACAACTGATATTTTTTTAGTAACACCATAGAATGATGCTCTGCAATATAAAGTGCCTGCTGTTTTTCAGTATTATTAATATCAAAAAAACTAATCGCAATACGCTCATTAGAGTCAAACGACAGCGACTTAGAAAGTTTAGCTAAGCTAACCACGGCAACAACAAATCCTTTAAAATCGCCTTCTGTTACCACATTTCCAAAAACGGGATACATAAAGAGTACACTTAATTCATCGTTATTCGGTATCAGTGCTGTCGGTTCACTGATCACCAATTCATTAAGTACTTTAGATTTAGTGAGTGCTGTACGCACTTGCTCGTTTGAACCTAAATCAAACCCAACAATATCTTTCATACCCCTAAGTGGATTTATATATTTTACAGGGTAATACAACTCTCGATAGGGGGCTTTTTGCCATTGCCCATTCGCTGATTTTTGTTTGATAAACGGGTTTTCGCTATCAACTTGCTCAATCCATGATTGATACTCGGCACGAGAATCATCAGTAATAGCAGGAACCCATTTAAAAGCGAGTATTTCTTCACTGTAGCTTAATTGTTTAGCCGTAAACTGCGTAAACTCACTAAAACTAACGTCTTCACTATTTGCTAAAAAACCACTTAATAAAGATAGATGTGCAATGATCTCATCTAACTTTTGATTTATAGCGCTTTGAGTCGCAAGCACTTCCGTTTCTTGTTTTTGAGTGTCTTTTTGTTTTTTTACACTCGCTGCACCATAAAAACTAATACTAATAATCGCATAAATAAGTAATGCAGGAACAATAACTTGTAGCCGATGACGCAACTGCGAATAGTTAAATATAGCCAGTACTAACGGGGTAAAAATCAGCACCCCAATTGAGTCACCTATCCACCAAGTAATAAAGGTACTGATGACATTAGATGTGCTAATAAAATGATTTAAAACAAGTAGACTAGTTCCTGCTCCAGCAGCTATGACACAACATAGCGGCCCACCAATCACCAAGCTTTGAATACTAAGTTTTAAAGAAGATAAATTAAGGGGAGCTTTAATGACTTTGGTAATAAGGAATGCACCAAGCCAAGCCTGAAAAAATATGGCGCAACTAACCCCGAGGGATTGGATTAATATTTGCCAATTTAAGATATCTGCGGAGTTATCTAAGTGAATTAAATTAACAAAAACCGCACCGGCAAAAATGCCAGCATAAGCGCGACGCCCCCATAGTAAAAAGCTTGCCAGCGCAATACCAGCCGGAGGCCAAGAGGCAACCGCATAACCGTTAACGGCGAGTAATAAATTACTAAGATAACCAGTAAAAAAATAAGCGCATGCAAGACTAAAAGAGAGTGTAAACACATTTTTCATAGCCTTCGCTCCTGCACTTTTAATTATTGATTTATAAAATATAATCCACTATTGGTAGAGCACAAGCGCCTTATCTAATTGTGCGCTGTGTTTATAGCTTAGTATAGCTTGTTGTCGATACTGTGATTTGTTATCGCTATTAAGCGCCTTGTCGAATACTCGTGCAGCTAAATCATAATCACCTTGGGCATTCGCTAAACACGCCAATGCTAATAATAACGCGTTATTGTGCTCGTCTTTTTTCAACCGTTCTTGAATGCTTGATTGCAACTTATATGCATTACTTGGCGCAGCTTCACGTAAAATGTCGGCAAGTTCAGTGTGGTGCTTAGCATGTTTGAGCATTTTAATTAACGCGTTTTCAATACTCGCCAACTGCCCTGTTTTTGCCATTTGAGTTAAGTACGCAGTGTGCGCATGTGCTTGCAATTTCTTACCTAATTGCTGGTACTTACTGGTTAGCTCATCACTTGCTTGAGCAGCAAAATAAGCTAAAAACACCTGCTGCCACTGCTTATCGCTCAATGCATCTTTACGTAATAAGCGCGGTAAAAAGTCTTCTAGTATTTTAAAGTGCTGCTGTTGCACCAACACTTCAGTGTACAATTTTAGCTCAAGTACCGTGGCTTTTTTAGACTCAGCCGCCATCCGTATTTGCGGTTCAATAACACTGCTGTCGCCACTGGCTAACCACAGTTTAGCCACTTTTAGTTGCTGCTCAGGGCTTATTTCAAACAAGTATTCCAGCGCTTTATCGGGTTGATTATTTGCCAGTGCAGCTTTTGCTAGTAACGCCAAACGTATGTCTAAAAATTTAGCTGGCACACTGTTACTTGATAACGCGCTTTCCACTTGCGCGTAATCGTCATTAATCAAGCTCCACAGCGCTTGCTCTATAGCTGCATGCTTGCGCTCTTGGCTGCGAGCAAAAAATCCATGTTTGGTATTTCTGTAAATAGATAGGCAGTAGCGTATGAATTTGTAAGTTAAATACAAAGCTGCTGCGCTCAGTGCCGCCATAATACAAAACGAAACAATCGTACCTTCTATGGTCGTGTTATTAAATGAAATCAGTACATAGCCTTTTTCATCTAACACGAAAGGAGTGATCGCTAATACCAATACAATAGCGACAATAAAAATGATCAACCCTATCATTGTGCCCACTCCTTAACTTGCTCAGTACTTTGCAATGTCACCTCAGGGTTAAAGTTAAGCGGCTCTTTTTCAAGGTTTACTAAAGTTTGTAATACCACTTTTGTGACATTATCATCTTGCTTAAAGTATTCATTAACCAAACGTTTTGTGTCGTTTAAGGCGCTAAAATAGATGCTGGCTTGCTTGCTCATTAGCGCATCTTGCGCCTGAGTAATATTGAGCTTTATGCGCTGATTAATTAGGTGGCGCTCTCTATCAGTTAATAGCGGCTCTATTAATACCCCTTCGTGATGGCGAATTGTAATAAAGCTATCAACTATTTTATTCCAGCTATTTCGGATGTTTTGTTGCCAATCACTCATATTTTCAGAGAGCGCGTTTTCGTCAATTACTGACGCTTCTTCTGGCAAATTAACCGCATTAAATACCAAGTTATCGATACGATCTCTTACACTATTTAACTGTAAGTAAATCGCCTCTGTTGCAACGGGTTTAATGCTATCGAGCGTTTGTATGTCTTGTATAATTGCTTGGCGTAACTCAAGCGTGCCTGGGTGGTCGCTTAAAAGTGAATCTAAACGTTTAAGCACTGCACTTGTGCCTTGATAATCTTGTTCAGCCCACAATTTAAATTCAGCCATACGTTGTAAGCTGGTCACTTCTTGTGGGTTTAATGTGTTACCACTTTGCTGCACTTTTTGCAGTGCTGCTTTTAATGCTTGCTGATTTTTTACAGAGTTTTCATTGAGCGCCATAGCAATTTGCTCTTCGCTCTTTTGTAACGCTTGCTGTAGACTGAGCTGCTCAGACTTAAGCGCTTGTAGCTCTTGCTGCAATATCTTATTTTGCTCTGTTAATGCATTAACCGCTAAATTTTGCACTTTACCGGCATTGAGCTTTTGATAAAACTCATAACCCACGCCACTGGCAACAAGTAACGAAATCACCAACGCTAAACTCCCCACCTTACTCACTTTATGGGTATTATTTTGCGTTTGATTATTGGCTTTTGCAGTGTCATTTTTAGCGGTGTTAGACGTGTTATTGGCTATTGGCTGCGCTGCTTTTTCTACTTTTGACGTCGCTGACTGTTCACTCATTTTGCTACCTTGCTGATTAATGCAGGCAAACATAGCGTGGTCGCTAGCCCCTGCCGCAGTATGTATATGTGTCGAATTTATTTTTTGCTGTTGTAAATAATCGCCAATACGCTCACTGGCAACATAAAATTCGCACTGTTGTAACCATGTTAGTTGCGCCGCGGTAAGGGTATTAAAAATGGCATCAACGGCGGCATTACTAGTAATGACTATACCGTGTACATTCTGGCTTTGCCAGTGGTCAATCCAGTCAGCGGGTTGTTGCGCTACCGGCTCGCGCTGATACACTACACAATTATTTAAAAAAGCACCGCGTTGTTTTAAGGTTTTTGCTATCTCAGGCCGCCCACCAATACCTTTAACTAACACAATATTACTGCCATCAACCTCAGCCAATGACTTAAGGGCCAGCAACCCCTCAGAGTCATGTTGTTTTGGCAGAGCCGCACGTACACCAAATACTTCATAAATGGTGTCGGCTGTTTGTTGGCCAACACCATAAAACTGCGCTTTGATGTTAATTGCAGGCTTAAGGGCACTCAGTGCATGTACTGCATCTTGCGAAACAAAAATAATTTTGTCGGCATTAACCAACGGGCTTAGCTCAACGCTTGTTGGGGTTAAATACGTTATTTTTAAAACAGGACATAAAGACGCTTGATAACCCGCTTGCTCAAGTTGCTGTGCAAGGGCTGCGCCTTTTCCTTCGGGCCGAGTTATCAAGATGTGTTTCATTATGCGTCTCGATATACGTCAGCAAGGATTTTATCTGCGCCTTGTGCTAAGAGTTTTTTAGCCAGCTCAATCCCTAATTTTTCCGCATTATCAACATGCCCACTAATTTCATCGCGTAAAATTTCGCTGCCATCAATAGCCCCAACTAAACCACGTAAATGCACTTGCTCGCCATCAACCAGTGCATACGCACCAATTGGCACTTGGCAGCCCCCTTCTAAGTGGCGGTTCATTGCGCGCTCAGCATTAACACGAATACGAGTTTCACTGTGCTCCAGCGGTGCTAATAAGGCTTTAGTAACTTCATCATTTATACGGCATTCAATACCGACAGCACCTTGACCATTAGCAGGTAACGACACTTCTGGCTCAATAAAGTCACGAATACGTTCACCCATTTCTAAACGAATTAGCCCAGCCGCTGCGAGTATAATCGCATCGTATTGACCACTATCAAGCTTTGCTAAACGTGTATTTACATTGCCACGTAAGTCACGAATTTCTAAATCCGGACGCATCGCTCTAATTTGACATTGACGACGTAAACTTGAGGTGCCAACAATGGCACCTTGCGGTAACGCATCAATATTGGCAAAATTATTTGAGACAAACGCGTCACGCGGGTCTTCACGCTCACAAATAACGTGTAACTCTAAATCATCTGGAAATTCGACTGGCACATCTTTCATTGAATGCACTGCAATGTCTGCTCGCCCATCAAGCATGGCTTGTTCTAGTTCTTTTACAAATAAGCCTTTACCACCAATTTTAGCCAGTGGTGTATCTAAAATAATGTCACCTTGAGTCGACATAGGCACCAGCTCTACACGCACGTCATCGTGAAAATGCTCTAGCTGCGCTTTTACAAATTCAGCCTGCCACAGTGCCAATGCACTTTTACGAGTAGCAATGCGAACTAACTTTGTTTTTTCAGTCATAAAATATCCATTAATAATTACTGGGGTCTGTTGACCTTCCAGGATTAAAACCTGTTCTATCTGAGGGCGATTTAATCAGCTAAAATTCTAAATTTTTTTTGCGCAATGAGTAAGCCTCGCTCATCAACCACATCAACGCGCCAATTCCCTAGCTGGGAATCCATAATATTTTTAGTTGAGTAAGTTCGGTAGCGCGGAGAAGTAACTTTGAGCGACACTTCCGCCATCACTTCCCCTTCAAATAACCAAATGTGCTTTACCTGCTGACCTTGTAAGTTTTTAAGCTCACTAAAAAATGACAATGATTCTTCAAATTGGCTTAAACGCACATCGGCGGCAAATACATTGGTTGGTTCACGATTACTCACACTGCGTGTCAATACGGCGCGGCTAATAGTAGCTGTATCTATTTTGGCACCTATGGCCACACTCGCAATTTGTGCTGATTCAGCAAATACTTTTTGCTCAGCCGGTTTTTCACTGGCCGTTTCGGTTTCAGGCGTTTGGTTATCTGTTGCAGCCATGGCTGCTTCTTCAGGCTCAGCAGTGAGCGTTGGCTCTACTTCTTGCTCAATATTACTTTGTTGAACTTTAGGCTCTGATGTTACTTGTTCGGTAATAGGAGCTGGTCTTTGCTCATCTGGGGAAAGGATTTTAGGTGCTGCAATTGCGACACCGCTCAGCGGCTCCTCACCAGCATCTGTTGCGTTTTCACTTTCTGCTGATGCTGCAGTATCATCGCTTAGCGACACAATTGCGGTTTGTTGCTCAGTAAAATCGAGCTGCTCATGAGGATGCGGCGCCCCTTGATCAGCATTCACAGCGCTAGACAGGCCGTAAATAACCGCTGCAGAGGTCATAATCACCAACATAGAAATACTCACAATACGACGCCAATGCCACTCATAGCTCACGCTGGGTTCACTAACCTGTGGTTCACGTTTTACATTTGCTGTTATTACTATTTTTTGACTCATTTTGACCCTCAGCGGCTCCTAAACTAACTTAAGCGAGAAATTAACCATTGGCGCACAGCTTGTAACTCTTGTGTACAAACCTGATGCCCCATTGGGTATTCTTGCCAACTTACATCCATGTTATGCGTTGATAACACTTCAAACGCACTTCTACCCGCGCTATGCGGTACAACGTCATCTTGGCTCCCATGAGCCATAAATATATTTAGCTGTGTTTGCTTTGCTTCATCAGCCAATTTATGTGGCACACACATATAGGTTGATAGTGCCATAACGCCAGCAAGCTTTTGCTCTAAACGCGGGGCTAAATGTAGCGATATGACGCCACCTTGTGAAAATCCCGCTAAAATAATTTTGTTCGCCGGTATGCCGTTAGCAATTTCTTGCGTTATTAATTGCTCAACTTTTGCTGCAGATTCCCTAACCCCCTGTTCATCTGCACGTTTGTCTAAATCCATCGATTTAATGTCATACCATGAGCGCATTTGCATACCGCCGTTAATAGTAACAGCCTGCATAGGCGCATGCGGAAAGATAAAACGCACACCTAGTTCACTGGGTAAATCGAGCTGTGGCGCTACTGGGGCAAAACCATCACCTGAATCACCCAAACCATGTAACCAAATAACCGTGGCTTTATGCGTCCCCTGAGCTGGGTATTGAACAAACTCTAAACTCATAGCGATGATTGCCACTTAATTTCTTGACCCGCTTGACGTGTTGACGCTTCATTGATGAAACTCCAAAACTCTGCGCCTGAGCGGTTATCGATCCATTGACCATCACGCATTTCAAAATGGTGACCATTAAATTTTGTTGCCACCCACACTTGATGCAACGGTGCTTGCTTATTAATCACAATTTTACTGCGATCTGGAAAAATAATTTCTAAAATACCTTGAGCCGATTCATAATCTAAATCTGCTTCACAATCATCAACTTGTTCTTCAATTGTGAACATAAGAGCTTCTGCTAACTGGTGATATTCGTGATCAGTCATCGTTAATTTCCTTTCAGGCAAGACGCCTAAATAATGGGTGCATGTTTGTACAGCTAGTGTAACAGGAATAAAATCATCCGCGAATAGCTGCATTTTTTAGATATTCTGTTACTCTGCGATTATAAAGCCAGCAACCGTATTAATCTAATGAAAGCGACATATACCTTACAATTAAAACAAC
Organism: Pseudoalteromonas sp. SCSIO 43095; assembly: GCF_023650455.1. Classification (NCBI taxonomy): domain Bacteria; kingdom Pseudomonadati; phylum Pseudomonadota; class Gammaproteobacteria; order Alteromonadales; family Pseudoalteromonadaceae; genus Pseudoalteromonas; species Pseudoalteromonas sp. SCSIO 43095. The sequence continues at coordinate 2,991,960 of NZ_CP087995.1, read as the reverse complement.
TATTAATCAGCACCGTTTTGTTGTGTGCGTTAGCTGGCTGTGGTCAAAGCGGCCCGCTGTACTTACCAGAGCAGCCTACTGAACAAAATCAGCCAACAGACACCCCCAAAAAGCAAACACCTATTGAGCAAAAACAGGAGCAGTAAATGGATTTTTTTAATTATAAAAACAACCAACTATTTGCTGAAAATGTCAGCGTAGCAACGATTGCACAGCACTATGGTACACCGTGTTATGTGTATTCAAGAGCGACGTTTGAACGCCATTATTTAGCGTTTGCTAATGCAGCTCAAGATCATAAAAGCCTAGTGTGCTACGCCGTTAAAGCAAATTCAAATATTGCAGTATTAAATATACTGGCGCGACTTGGTGCGGGTTTTGACATTGTTTCAAAAGGCGAGCTCGCGCGGGTCATTAAAGCGGGAGGCGCAGCCAATAAAGTGGTGTTTTCTGGGGTTGCTAAAACCGCTGACGAAATTGCTTATGCGTTAGAATTAGGTATTAAATGTTTTAACGTTGAATCAATCTCAGAGCTTGAGCGCATTTCAGAAGTAGCCTGTGAGCTTAATCTAGACGCGCCAATTTCTATTCGTGTTAATCCTGATATTGACGCTAAAACACACCCGTATATTTCTACTGGCTTAAAAGAAAACAAATTTGGCATTGGTATCGAAACCGCGTTAAGTGTATATCAACATGCTGCGTCGTTACCTGGCTTAAATATTGTTGGGGTTGATTGTCACATTGGCTCACAGCTGACACAAACCAAACCGTTTTTAGAGGCGCTTGATAAACTACTGGCATTAATTGATGAGTTAAAAAATACAGGTATTGAGTTAAGCCATTTAGATATTGGTGGAGGCCTTGGCGTAACCTACGACGACGAACAGCCTCCCCACCCGAGTGAGTATGCAGCACAAGTAACACAGCGCCTTACCAATTATCGCCACCTTGAACTGATTTTTGAACCAGGACGGGCTATTGCCGCCAACGCTGGGATTTTAGTGACTCAAGTTGAGTTTATTAAGCAAAATCAAGACAAGTATTTTGCGATTGTTGATGCGGGTATGAACGACATGTTGCGCCCATCACTTTATCAAGCTTGGCAAAAAATTATTCCTGTCTCGGTGCGTGATGACGAAACACCTACCCACAACTATGATGTAGTTGGGGCCGGTGTGTGAAACCGGTGACTTTTTAGGTAAAGACCGCCCTCTAGCACTCAAGCAAGGTGACTTGTTAGTGCAGCGTAGCGCTGGAGCGTACGGCTTTACAATGAGTTCAAATTATAACTCACGCCCACGGGTTGCCGAAATAATGGTAGATGGTGAGCAACATCATCTTATTCGCGAACGCGAAACCATCGAAAGCCTATACCAAGGTGAGAAAATTTTACCATAAACGTTTTTGTTACCTAGCTGCTCTGTGGCATGATTAGCACAGAGCAAAACCGAATTAGAGCGCTATGTTAGTTAATTTTTCCAAAATGCACGGCTTAGGTAACGACTTTGTTGTGATTGATAATATTACACAAAACGTTTTTTTATCCCGTGATCAAATCAAAAAGCTGGCCGATCGCCATTTCGGCATTGGGTTTGACCAATTACTGATGGTTGAAGCCCCTTACTCACCCGATCTCGATTTTCACTATCGGATTTTTAATGCCGACGGCCACGAAGTAGAACAATGTGGTAATGGCGCCCGTTGCTTTGCCCGCTTTGTACGCATGAAAGGCTTAACCAATAAGCATAAAATTAGCGTTTCAACTAAATCTGGTAACCTCACCCTGTATATTGAAAAAGACGGCCAAGTAACGGTTAACATGGGACACCCTAATTTTGAGCCGAGCAAAATCCCGCTCAAAGCAACCAAACGTGAGCTGACTTACATTATTCGTGCAGAAGAGCATACCGTTTTTAGTGGTGCTGTTTCTATGGGTAACCCGCATTGCGTCATGGAAGTAGACGACATTGAAACGGCACAAGTGAGTACCCTTGGCCCGTTGCTTGAAAATCATGAACGTTTTCCACAGCGCGCAAATATTGGCTTTATGCAGGTTATTTCTCAAGAACACATTAAACTCAGAGTGTGGGAACGTGGTGTAAGCGAAACACTTGCTTGTGGTACCGGTGCATGTGCCGCTATGGTGATTGGCTTTATTCAAAACAAGCTCACCAGCACAGTGCAAGTTGATTTACCAGGCGGTAGCTTACAAGTTCGCTGGAGTGGCGAAGGCCACCCAGTGCGTATGACAGGCCCCGCTGAACATGTATTTGATGGGCAAGTTGCACTATGAGTGAATTAACTAAACAGCAAGTAATAGATTACTTACAACAGCACCCTGATTTTTTAATAAATCAACCTGCGCTATTAGCGCAACTTGAGTTACAACAGCAAGTTCAGGGTGCGACTTCGTTAGTACATATTCAGCAACGTCAACTACGTGAACACAATACTCAGTTAAAACATCAAATCGAGACGATGACCAAGCATGCCACGCAAAATGAACTCGTGTACCGCTTGTTCAGTCAATGCCATCGTCAGCTTTGGAGCAATTACGACTTTAATACTTTGGCAAGTAACTTACGCAACATTATTTGCATGAGCCCGACTATCAATGAGTGCAAACTCGTAAGATACGACAGCGCGTTTGAGGGCTTAGTAGAGCATAGATTGTCAGATAGTAATCATTATTTAGGGCGGGTAAATCAGCAAGAGCGCGACTTACTCTTTAACGATGATACCCAATCGGCCGCCCTGTATTTAATTGGCGAACCTACTAACCCCTACGCAATTTTGGCTTTTGGCAGCCACGATGAGAACCACTTTGAGCCCTCACAAGATAACTTATTTGTGTTAGATTTTGTACGCTCATTACAAATACGGTTACTGGAACTGGCATGAGCGACGACACGCCAAATATTAGCGACTTAAGCGATAACTGGCGTACACCCATCACGTTATTTAGTGATTACTTAAAATTTGAACGCCAGTATTCAGCGCACACCGTCAATCAATATGTTAGCCAATTAGGTTTTGCCGCCTTGTATTTTAATAAGCTATGCGACAATTGGTTTGCCGTACAAAGTGAGCACATTCGCCGTTACAGCATGGCGCTGCGCGCTAAGCAACTGAGCGGCAGAACAATCAGCTTAAAGCTAAGCTGCATTCGAAGTTTATATAAGTTTTTAAAAGCAAAAAATATTACTGAGCAACCGCATTACCATAACCCCGTGCAAGGGATAAAAGGCCCTAAATTTGCCAAGCCTTTACCTAAAAATCTTGATGTTGACCAAATGGCACGTTTACTCGAAATACCCGATGACGATCCACTTGCCATTCGAGATAAAGCCATGATGGAACTCATGTATTCATCAGGTCTGCGCATTAGCGAGTTAGTTGGTGCTAACATGCAGGATATAAACGCCCGTAATGGTGAAATACTGGTACGTGGTAAAGGTGCAAAAGAACGCCTAATACCGGTTGGCTCTAAGGCCCTTGAGGCATTAAAGAAATGGCTCGCGGTTCGGCCGCTATTTATGGGCGCAGACGAACACGCGGTATTTTTAAGTAGTAAAAAAAACCGTATCTCTGTGCGCCAAGTCCGTTTGCGAATGCAAGAATGGGGCATTAAACAAGGTATAAGCTCACAAGTGCATCCGCATAAATTACGCCATTCATTTGCGTCGCATATTTTAGAATCGTCTGGCGATTTACGAGCAGTACAGGAGCTATTAGGCCACAGTAGTTTATCTGCAACCCAAGTTTATACTCATTTAGATTTTCAACACTTGGCTAAGGTGTACGACAACACCCATCCACGTGCTAAAAAACGGACCGATTAGGGTAATAACCATGATCCGATTTAATCGCGCAATTTCTCCTTTTTCTGTACTAAGCTTTGACTTAGACGACACCTTATACGACAACCGCCCAATCATAACCGCAGCCGTTCAGGCACAAATTGATTATTTAAATGCGCTGCCAGGCTATAAAAAACAGGGGCCACAGTTTTGGCAACAATGCCGTGAGCGAGTTGTTCAACACCAACCTGAACTCATTGATAACGTCACTCAGTGGCGTAAACATACCCTACGCTTAGTTTTGTCTGAGCTTGGTTTTAAAGACGATGAAGTAGAGCATCATGCACACAGTGCTTATCAAGCATTTGCTGATGCGCGCAGTAATATTGAAGTGAGCGAAGACGTACTAACATTGCTCGATAAACTAAGCCAGCACTACAAATTAATTGCCATTACTAACGGTAATGTAGAGGTTGAGCGATTTAATTTAAAAGATAAGTTTGAACTGGTGCTGCAAGCTGGCTTGCACGGTAAAGCTAAACCACATACGACCTTATTTGATCAAGCTGCAACACATTTGCGTATTAACAACAGTGAAATTTTACACATAGGTGACAGCCTTGATAGCGATGTGCAAGGTGCTAATAACGCTGGCTGCCAGTCTGTGTGGTTAAATAATCAAGCACAAGCCTATGCCTACAAAGGACTTGCTGATATTGAAATAACCAACATTCATGCGTTAACCCACTTAATTGGTAAATAAACTATGCTTGTTTTATTGGCTCAATTGAATATAAATCAATCACAAGATAGGTTAGGGGTAATTACTTAACAATATCTTATAATAACAAGGACAGCGTATGACACTCACAAACTACTTAACAACGCTCGCGAATGAGCCTAAGAGCATTGGTTTTGCTGATACTATGGCCATTATTGATGCGCATTATACTTTTACAGCGTGCAGTTTTAGTAACCATGGGTTATTGAGCTCTGCGAGTGAAAATAACGGTTCATGCAAAATTTTTGCGTTTGCTAAGCTCAATGGTATTAGTAAGCAAAATACATTAGATTGTTTTGGGGCATTTTATCGCGAAGACGTACTAAACAACCCAGATGCAGACGATCACATGAATATTCGCACCTTTATGTTAGCGCCTGAAGCCACCCCATTTTTAGGTATTACCTTTGATGGTACGCCATTAACAGCAAAAAAATAACGCTCCAATCAGCGTTATTTAGCCACTATTAGCGGTTTTTCCATAAAGTAACGAGTGCCATTAAGTGGGTAATTATCAAGTTGATATTTAACTTGGTAACCCCGTTTTTCATAAAAAGGCTTGGCTTGAAAATCTAAGGTGTCAAGCTGAGCCTGAACGGCACCCATTTCAATTGCTGCATTTTCAAGTGATGTTAATAACGAATCAGCCAAGCCATTGCCTCGTGCAGATTCATCGCACCATAACCAGCTTATTAGCAACCAGTTACCAAACACATGACCGCTTATGCCTGCAACTAACTCACCTTGTTTATCGAGATATTTAAAGCCAAGAGGTTGACGCTGTGCGTCGAAGTGCTGAGCATTAAACTCAAGCATGTGCGCGCGCAGTGCTTGATTTAATTGCTCAGAATTATCGGGATGTAATAGGTACATTGGATGATTTCAAATAAAGCTATATTAGCAAATACCTGACATTAAAACAGGTTGTTTTGCCCAAAGGGCACTTCGAGCATATTACTGGAAATTTTTTCTGGTTGACCACACATTTCATCATAAGCACTGGTGTGCCTTAGCATCATTTGTGCATAGGCGATATCTTCAAAGCGTTTTTGAATATGTAATGGGCTTGGTGCCTTCACAAATTCACCATTACTTTCTTGTACGTAGTATTCAACATTATTTATGACAACAGACACTTGGTACAAGGCCATTTCCAGTGAATGAACAACCACTTTTTGTAATGGCTGATGCTTTTTTAGTTCTGAAAATTGAATACCCATAGTAACCTACCTACTGTTAAATTAACTGTCCAAGTAATCAATACGCAGCTTTGCTATAATCGCGATCAATATTTTTTAATTACACGGCATTATGGATACAAAAATTCGACTCGCTAAATACATTGCCCATGCCGGTGTTTGCTCACGAAAACAAGCGTCGCGCTTGATTGATGAAGGCGTTGTCATGGTTAATAATCGCCCCGCTAATCATATTGATCATGTCGACGAAAACGACCGTGTTATCGTTAATGGTCACGCCATTAAAGGCCCAGCCGATTTAGTGTACTTTGCCTATCACAAACCGGTAGGGATTGACTGTAAACTCAATCAGCACGACCCAAGCAGCCTTATTCATCATTTACCGCAACTAACACGGGTATACCCTATTGGTCGCCTTGATAAAGACTCACGCGGATTGCTTATTTTGACCAATGATGGAGATTTTTGTAACCAGCTGATCCATCCAGACTTTCATCAACCTAAACGCTATTTAGTCACCGTCAATAAACCTTTAGATGCGGATTTTTGCGAAAAAATGGCTGCAGGCGTCCCTGTCGATAAGCAAATGACTTTGCCGTGTGAGGTGACTAAAATCACTGACAATCAGTTTAGTATTATTTTAAAACAAGGACTCAACAGGCAAATTCGTAAAATGGCGCATTACTGTGGTTACAAAGTGATTGATTTATACCGCGTACAAATAAGTGAATTACTGTTAGACCATTTAAATTTACCTGAAAACCAGTTTATAAAAATTAATAAAAGCGACATTTTAGGCTAACAAGCTCACGCTCCCCCCCTCACTTTAATGCGATAAAAAATATAAAATAAACCTGCAAAAATAGATTACAAATGTAGTCTTAAATTAAAGATTACACTTGTAGGCAATAAAATGATCGAATTATCAAAAGCAGAATTTGAAGTGCTGGACGCACTCTGGATTAACTACCCCGCCACAGCCAGCCAAATTATTGAGCGTTTAAGTGACGATAAACAATGGCACGAAAAAACCATTAAAACCTTATTGGGTCGTATTGCCCCTTTGGTAAGTGGCTTCGCTAAATCGGATCAACTCTCTCAGCAAGATATAAACGAGCTTAAAAAAGTCATTGATGACTGGGAAAATAATCAAAAGTAAGGAGTTTGCATGGTAATTTAAATAGGATTTAATTGGCTCATTGAACAGCTGCTATTATTAAGTCTGTTGTTTGCAGGGTTTGTTTTACTTGAGCGCTTTGGCTTAAAAACCCTTGGTTCACGCTTTGTGTATAAATTAGCTTGGTTAATACCTGTATCAGTTCTGTTGGCTAATTTACCTAGTGCAATTAAGCCACTACAAAATAGCAGCATTAGTTACTATTTAATTACACCTAATCAGGTACTTACAAACGACTTGAGTGTTAGTTTGGCGCTACTGTATGTCATTATTACTACGATCTTATTAATTGCCGCTGTTGTTACCCATACCCGATTTGTCAAAGGCCTACAGCTCACTGAATTAGCGCACTTTAAGCAAGTAACAGTAGGAGTACAAACTTATACCAGCGCTCAGGTGGCTACGCCCATGGTCATTGGTGTTTTTAATAGCAAACTGGTATTGCCGCACAATTATAATACTCTGTTTGATAAAGCTACATTGGCGCTTATTTTAGAGCACGAAAATGTGCATATAAAACGCAAAGATAACCTAACAAATGCGCTGCTATTACTGGCTACAATTTTAATGTGGTTTAACCCTTTAGCTTGGATGGCTTACGCAAGCTTTAGACGCTTACAAGAGCTGACTTGTGATGAACGGGTACTAAGCAATAAAACCACAAAGCAACTGATTTTATACAGCAAAGCCTTAATAAACTGCGCTGCCAATGCGCCAGCGGGTCTGATGGCTTATTCTCGTTATAAACTGACGGCGATCATGCCAATAGCGGCTCCCATGCCTACCAGCCAAGTGATCGAGCGAATAATATCGAGGTTTAAATAATAAAAAGTACAAAATAAAATACGCGCTACAATATGCGTCATCGCTAAAGTTTCGGTTACGGCATTAACATTGTTTGTGCCTAATACAGCAGCCAAAGCAACGGCAAAAACCGCTAACGATTCAAAACAATTTTGATGAGCAGCCAGCGCCCGTGCTCCGAGTCCTGTAAGTTGTGTTTGTTGTTGCCGCGGATGTTTATTATCGTAACCACCGAGCTTATTCATTTCAATAATAGCTGGGATCCTTGCAACATAAGGCATGATCACTGCAATTAAGGCGCAAACCAATAAAATCGTCATTATCATTCTCGAGTTATTATTTATGACCCAAAATAACACAGCAAATAGAAAAAAGCCGCCAAATATAAATAACCTGAGCTCTGGCGGCTAGCAGTAACATCCCTCACACTATAGCCGATTTAAGCAGTGCGTCACTGTGGCAAATTGTCGCAGGTGATGAATATTCATTATGCCTTTTTGATGGTCGCTTTCATGTCACAGTACTGCTAAATTACTCCTCCGCTTTTTTGTATGTTATTTAAGATGATTTGGATTTTACTCACTATTTTTGCCGCATTTATGCAGTCATGGCGTAATGCGCTGCAAAGTAAATTAAGCGCTCATGTCAGCGTTGCTGGCGTTACTCTAGCCCGCTTTATTGTCGCAAGCCCTATTGCAGGGCTGTATTTATATGCGCTTTATTATTACCAAGATGCGCCTCTCCCTTCGTTTAACCCTTTATTTATTAGCTATATTATTGGGGCCAGCATAGTGCAAATTATTGCCACGGGGCTCATGGTGAAGTTGTTTAAAATGAACAATTTTGCAGTAGGCGCCGGCCTTGCTAAAAGCGAAGCGCTAATGGCGGCGATATTAGGGTTACTATTTTTTGGTTCGGCGCTTTCATTTTTAGGTTGGATTGGTGTATTTATTGGCGCACTCGCTGTATTGCTATTAAGCGGCATTGCGAATGTGAAACATTTTAGCTTAAAAACCGCCTTAACAGGGCTTGCCTGCGGTACTTCGTTTGCGTTGTCATCGTCATGGATCCGCGAAGCGAGTTTAAGCTCGGGTATAGCTTTTCCTTATGCACCAGCGTGGGTTTTGTTACTGATTATTAGCTTGCAAACACTGATGTTATGTATATACATTGCTTTAAAAGAGCGCCATACCTTTAAAATGATTTATCAATATAAGAAAATGACAAGTGCAGTGAGTGTATTTAGCTGCTTAGGATCGGTCGGCTGGTTTAGTGCCATGAGCTTACAGCATGTCGCCTATGTAAAAACGCTCGGTCAAATAGAAGTGTTTTTTACCATGTTAATCTCGATTTTATGGCTAAAGCAGCCGCTAAAGCGCCAAGATAGTGCGGGGCTAGTGCTGATCGCAGTGGCTGCCATCTTGGTTATGCTGCCAAGTAGTTAAAAAAAGCGCAGGTATAAACCTGCGCTTGTTTTTTAATCTAACAATTAATGACTAATTTTTAAGGTGATGACACCACAAATAATCATTAACACACCAGCAATACGGCCAAACGTGGCTGCATCACCGTAAAATAATATACCCACTAAAAACGTACCAGCAGCACCAATACCCGTCCATACTGCGTACGACGTGCCCATAGATATTTGCTTTTGCGCCAACCACAACATAAAGCCGCTCGCGACCATAAACGCAATGGCAATCGCTATGCCCTGCCAACGAGTTTCAGGGGTTTGAGAAATTTTTAACCCTATAGGCCAGCCAATCTCAAGTAACCCAGCAATAATTAAATACATCCACGCCATTAAATATCTCTCTTTTTCAATATCACTTCATACAAATCGTGACGGCGGTCTTTTAAGTTACGCACGGTACCTTCACTGTGAAGAATTTTTAACTTATCCATATCTAAGTCGCTAAATAATAACATTTCTGTATTGGTGGTGGCTTCATTTAGTGTGGCATCGTGCGGAAATGAAAAGTCCGATGGGGTTAGTACCGCCGACTGTGAAAACTGCACATCTAAGCTTTCTACTTCAGGTAAGTTACCCACAGAGCCTGCAATAACCACATAACATTCGTTTTCAATGGCACGTGCTTGGGCACAATGGCGTACACGCAAGTAACTATTTTTAGTGTCAGTCCAAAATGGCACAAATAAAATATCCAAACCTTGGGTGGCCAAAATACGTGACAACTCAGGAAATTCGACATCATAACAAATTTGAATACCTACACGGCCTGCATCTGTATCGAATACAGCAATTTTATCACCGCCTTGGATCACCCAATCGTTTTGTTCATGCGGGGTAATATGAATTTTACGTTGCTCGTCTATTTTACCGCTGCGATGGCATAAATAACTAACGTTATATATTTTATCGTCTTCGGCAAGCGGCATTGAACCGGTAATAATGTTGGCGTTGTATTCTATCGCCATACGCGACATGGCGTTTTTAAAGGTCTCTGTGTATTCGGCTAAATACCGAATTGCCTCGGTTTGATTGCTTTGCTCGGTTAATCCCATCAGTGGCGCATTAAAAAACTCAGGGAATAAAATAAAATCGCTTTTGTAATCAGATACCGTATCAACAAAGTATTCAACTTGCTTAAGCATTTCTTCAACCGATTCAACACAGCGCATTTGCCACTGCACAGCCCCTACCCGTACGATTGATTTAGTTGACTCAATAACGGTGTCGGTTGGCTCATACATAATGTTATTCCACTCAAGTAATGTGGCATAACCTACTGATTCTTGATCCTCTGGAAGGTACTTTTTAAGTAAACGCTTTACCTGAAAATCGTTAGCCAATTGAAAGCTCAATATAGGATCGTATATCTCTTTTTGATCGACCTTAGCAATGTATTCCATCGGGGTCATTTCACTGCTGTGATTGTAATAACGCGGAATACGCCCACCCGCTAAAATAGCGCGTAAATTATACTGACGGCACAATTCTTTTCGCGCATCATATAAACGGCGTCCTAAACGCATGCCACGGTATTGCTCACTAATAGCAACATCCAAACCGTATAAAGCATCCCCTGTGGTGTCGCTAAATACACGGTCGTGGCCATCGGCAATATCTTCATAGGTATGCGGGTTTGAAAAACGTGCATAATCCACTTGGACACTCAGCGCTAAACCCACCAGCACGCCATCATCAACAATACCAATTTGCCCTTCAGGGAACTGATCGATGAGTCTAAAAATAGTATGGCTTGGCCATGCTCCGCCTAGGTCGGGGTAAGCTTCGTCCATCAAGGTTTTAATTTGTGGGTATTGTTCTCGGGTTAAGTTACAAATTTCAAGATGGGTTTTTTCTGCCGACATACGCAACTCCTTGGGGCATGTAAGAATCAAAAAAGCTGAACACATGCTCAGCTTTATTAGGTTTATGCGTTTTTATTCGCGCTTTGCGCTACTTTAAACTGCGATAAAAAAGTGTGGTTACGCGCTCTTTAGGTAACCAATTTGCATATTCAAGGCCAAGTTCTGATAATGGATCGGCTTTGAGGACTTGCTCTAAACTGGCATCGTTTTGCATAGCATTAAGCATAACATCTTTCGCTTTTTGTACCAGCTTACGATACGTCATTAGCCCTGAACGGTCGCTTATCGGGCCATGCCCTGGAATAACGGTTGTTTTTTCATCAATTTGTTTAATCACATCATCAACCGCCGCTAAAACACCATTAACACTACCGCCACTATCTACATCAACAAAAGGTAAGCTTCCAAAGTTAAAATATATATCGCCCATGTGCACTATGTTGTCGTTACTAAAAAAGATAACCGAGTCGCCATCTGTGTGTGCATTTGAGTAGTGCACAACATGCGCATGCTCATTGTTAAAGTGCAGTTTTAAATCATGGCCAAAACTAATACGCGGTAAGTAATCAGAACCCTCACCATGTTTTTCTTTTAAGCGTTTGTGCACATTGTCGTGAGCAATCACATGTGCGCCCGCTTTGGCAAAGTTCTCGTTACCCCCAGTATGGTCACCATGATGGTGTGTGTTAATTACAAACTCGGCACTGCCTGGCTTTAATTCGCTAATGGTTTTTTTAATATCGTCGGAAAGCTTGGCAAACTGATCGTCAATAATATAAATACCATCATCCCCCACGCTTGCGGCAATGTTACCGCCTTGGCCAAATAACACGTAAACATGTTCACTTAATTGTGTAGCCGTAACAGGGTTTTCATCCGCAAATGCATGATTGCTTAACAGTAAACTGGTGATTAATGCCGGTAGTAATTTTTTCATTTTTGTTTTCCTATAATTGCTTTATCTGGGTTATAAAACGTTATTACTACTTATTTAGCTCACTTTGCATCCAAGGCTAGTCGTTCATTGGTGTAATTTCAATTTGATGCATTAATGCTTGCGGTAATAATGGCGTGTGCTTACCTTTTAGATATTCATCAAAGCCAGCTCGGTAAAATTCAGAAAGTGGGTGCCCTGATTGCCCACCCGGAATCGTTAAAATAGCATTCTTTAAGTGCCCAGGCTGAACAATAAAACGCTGTGATGCGCCAAAACTACGTTTTTGCACCGCTGGCATATAACTGTCACCAAACCCGGGCGCTGTTGGCATGTTAAGTAACTTACTTAGTATGGGCATTTGTTTAGCAAACGGGTGCTCAATCGCTAATTCGTTTACTTTTCCCCACTGCCAGTTTTGTATGTTATTACCAAACCGTGATGTTAACTGCGTGAGTGTTTGCTCAAAGGCACCCTGTAATTGCTGCTCCCAATTAGTAAACTGCGGATTAACCCAACTTGTTGGCTGAGCCTTTATTAACTGCCAAACAGCAGGCTCTAAATCACGTTTCACATATTTTAATGTGCCATCTTGCTGGTTGAGTGTTGTCTCAATACTGCTAAATAGAATATTAATCAGTTCATCACGATACGTCTTTACTAAGGTATACCCTATTGATTGCGGGCAAGCGCATTGCTGCCAGTTTTCGAGGGCATTTATGTGATCTTTATAGCGCGTGGGCTGCTTTTTTAACTGCTCAAGCAATAAGGCATGCCAAGGCATTAAAAATCGTGCTTGGTTATCTAACTGCAACTGATAAAAATCACTTTCATTAAAGCGTTGTTTTTCAAATAACCTATCACGAATTTGCGTTGCACGGGCTCCAAGCGCATAGCCGCCATTACCAAAACGGACGTTATCATCAACAGATACCACTCGAGAATTACCTGTCCATAATCGCCCGTTTTCAGGATTTTTAATAAAAGGTCGATCGATTTCGTTTTGCTGCCAAAGCGCAGAGTAATCTTCTTCTTTTACGGCTAATTCATTGGGTGTTGTTCGCGCAGGTATGCCGCCCATATTTTTCCATGCTGCATTTCCTTGGTCATCGACCACCAGCAGGTTTTGCACAGGAATGCCTACGTCACTTGCAATATCAAGCGCATCATCAACAGTCTGTGCTTGCTCAAGCTGTAATAGCTGCATATTAACGGCGTATGGTTGATGTGCAGCCCAGCTCAGTGCGTAAGGCTTTTCATTGATGTATTTTACCGGACCATATTCACTGAGCGTAAGGGAGTAACTTTCTACTTTGCCACTGGGTAATGCAATGGACTCATCTACTTGCCACATTTTGCTATCGCTATTAAGCGCAATCCAATCGGCGGTATCTAAATACCCGTTGGTAAACCCCCATGCAACGTTGTTATTTGTGCCTACTACAATCGCCGGCGCTCCCGGAAGCGAGACACCCGTTACCTGCATGGGTTTATTATTTAATGAATAGTTTAATTGGGCTCGATACCAAATAACCGGCACAGCCATTGATAAATGCATATCATCAGAGAGCATCGCAGCCTGAGTGTTGGTTAAATTTGAGGTGACAGCCCAATTATTACTACCCACTTCCAAGTTAGCGGTAATGGGTTTAATCGCGGTGATTGGTTGCGATAAAAGTTCGGGGATTGGGTTATGCAAAAGAGCGAGCTGACTGCCATCCAATGCGGCTTGATATTGACTAGGCTGAGTTAAAAAACTTACCATTTCAGCCCCGTACTGCTGCTCTATTTGAATTAAAGCTTGGTCGCGCTCAAATGTAGATGACTGTAAATCAAGGTACATGCTAAAAATAACTAGTAAACTGTCTTCACTTTGCCAAGGCTTTTGCTCAGCCCCCGTGAGTAAATATTCAAAACTTGGGTACCCTACTTGTGCAAGGCCTTCATTTACACCTTGGGCATAACTGCGTAGCAGCTGTTTGTCGGCCTTCGGGAGGGTTTTTAAAATAGCTTGGCTGCGTTTACGTAATTGGTGAAAACGCATTTTTTTATCAAGCCCAAGCGCGGCTTCACCAAATAGCTCGCTTAGCTCACCTGCGGCATTACGTCTAAGTAAATCCATTTGAAAAAAGCGGTCTTGCCCGTGAGCATAACCTAAGCCATAGGCAGCATCGTGGCGAGTTGCTGCAGTAATAACAGCTTGGCCAAGCGTATCACGAGCGACTTTAACGGGCTGTGTCACTGCATCGCTTCGGCCTTTGCCATCAAGGGTAGGTAAACTTAGAGTCAACACGCCGTAAACAATTGCAGTACTGGCGAGCGCTAAAATCACAACAATTAATAGCAACCGTTTGATTACTTTAAACATAAACATACCCTTCAACTTTTTCAATAAACTATTATTAGCATATATTCATATTCATTCTATTAAAAACACTACGAAAAGCGGGTAAAGGGTGAAATAAACATCAAAATCCACGATAATACACAGTTCATGTATTGTGCAGACCTAGTTGAGATCAAAATGACTGAAAAAACATTTATTAAAGGTAAAGACCGCGATTTAGAATCGTCTATCTCTACCATGCAAAACAAGCTAAAAGCGCTAAATATTAATATTGAAGAAGCGCTGTGGCTTAACCCTGTAGCAAACTGTTATTCAGTTCATATAAAAGATAGCGACTGCGGTGTGATGTTTACTAATGGTAAAGGTGCCACTGATAAAGCCTCTATCGCCTCTGCGCTAGGTGAATATTTTGAGCGTTTAAGCTGTAACTACTTTTTTGCTGATTTTTACTTAGGCGAAGAATTTGCCAATGATGACTTTACTCATTATCCAAACGAGAAATGGTTTAAAGTTGAAAACGATGAAATACCACAGGGTATTATGGATGAAAGCTTATGGGATTATTTTGACCCAGAGCGTGAATTAACCGCATCACACCTTTATGACTTTAACTCTGGCAATTTTGAACGTGGTATTTGTTCTGTACCGTACACTCGTCAGCGCGACAACCAAGACATTTATATTCCGGTGAATGTGATTGGTAATATTTTTGTTTCTAATGGCATGAGTGCCGGTAATACTAAATTTGAAGCCCGTGTTCAGGGGTTATCTGAAGTATTTGAGCGCGCTATTAAAAACCGCATTATTGCCGAAGGTATCAGCTTACCAATCGTGCCTGAAGAGGTGGTAAAACAATACCCTAAAATTCATGAAGCCTGTGAAGAGCTGCGTAGCCATGGCTTCCATTTACGCATTGCGGATGCATCACTAGGCGGTAAATATCCAGTAATGAGCGTCACGCTTATAAACCCTGTTGATGGGTCAGTATTTGCTTCTTTTGGTGCTCACCCTTCATTTGAAGTAGCGCTAGAGCGTACCGTTACCGAATTACTGCAAGGTCGTCGCCTAGATCAACTTGACGTATTCCAACCTGCTACATTTGATAACGACGAAGTCGCTACTCCTGAGAACATTGAACTGCACTTTATTGATTCAAGCGGTTTAATTTCACATGACTTTTTCCGCTCTGAAGCAGATTTTGAATTTGTACATTGGGACTTTAGTGGTTCAACTGAGCAAGAATACAACTTCTGTACTGATTTAATTCATAGCATGGGTCACGATATCTATATTATGGATTACACCCACTTAAACGTGTATGCATGTCGTATTTTAGTTCCTGGTATGTCAGACATTTATCCTGTAGATGAGCTAATTTGGCGCAACAATAATGAAGGCGCTAAATTCCGCGAAGACTTCTTATCGCTTGATCAGTACGATAGCAAACAATGGATGGAAATTTACGACAACCTCGAAGAAGCAGGCCACAGCGATATTATTCGCGCAGCTGAATTCATTGGCTTAGCAACCGACGCCGATACACCTTGGCACACACTACGCATTGGTGAGCTTAAAGCACATTTATGCTTAGCGGCGGGTAATGAAGAAGCTATTGACTGGGTTGATTGGATTTTGCATACCGGCCAAGTAAACGACGAAGCGATGCGTCACTTTCGTTGCTTAAAAGCAATCCTTGAAATTAAATATGATGACGAGCGCGAATATGCAAGTTATCAAGATGCATTAGGTTTAATGTTTGGTAGCGACAATGTTACGCTTGCTATTGAAATTGCTGAAGGTCGTAAATTATTTAACGGCTTAACTTTCCCAGGCTTATCGCTTGAGGGCTTTAAAAAGCATGCAGCACTTCTTGATGGTTACCGCAAATTACACGTTGCAAAGCAACAACATTGGGCGCGCGAAATTAGCGACTCATAACCACACCTAAACTACTAATCATAAAAATAAAATGGCGCACTTTTAACTGCGCCATTTTTATTTCTTCGATAAATTGACTATAGTTAGCCAGTCTTGATTAACAACTTAATTACATTCTATGTCCCCGCAGCGCAAAAACAAACGCACCCGAATTAATAACGCTAAGCTGGCTTTTTTATTATCGCTGGTGTTGATAATCACTATCAGCTTGGTGCTTGATCACGTCAATTATCACCGTGAGAAAGATGCTTATCGATTACGCACTCTGTCGCAGGTAAGTACCTATAGAGCACAACTTGAAGCTGTATTAGTGTCTAATATTCAACTCATTCGTGGCTTAGCTATTGCTGTTGCCGCTGAGCCAAACTTAGATCAAACTCGCTTTGAACAAATTGCAGCTCCCCTTTTTGAAACCTCAAATGAGCTACGTAACATTGGCGCGGCGCCAGACATGGTAATAAAAATGACCCATCCGATTAAAGGTAACGAAAAAGCGATAGGCCTTAATTTTTTGGAAAATAAAGCACAGCGCGAAGATGCCATTAAAGCAAGAGACACGAATACGATCGTGATGGCAGGTCCACTTCAGCTTATCCAAGGCAACGAAGCTTTGATTGCGCGCGTACCAGTATACTTGCCAGAAAATAACGCCTTTTGGGGATTGCTCTCAGTGGTACTCGATATAGAAAAAGTTTATGAAAATTCGGGGATCATTGAACTACAGCAAAATTATAATATAGCAATACAAGGACGTAATGGATTAGGTAAGCAAGGTGGTTTTTTTTTCGGTGACCCCTCTATTACTGATCAAGACCCTCTAGAATTTACTTTAAACTTTCAAGGAGGTGTTTGGCAGCTTTATGTTATACCCAAGCAAGGCTGGCAACCAGTGAGTTCTTCGGTCTGGCCTTTACGGTTCATTATTTTAACCGTGTTAGGCTTGCTCATTTCTGCCTTTTTGTTTTATCTAAAAATACTCAACCGTGAACAAGAAAGCGAAAGAATGCTTGAGGTGATGAGTAATTTAGCACAAGTCGGTGCATGGTCGTTTAACTTAGAAAAAAAACACGTGTTTTGGTCAGATATGACTAAAAAAATACTTGAATACCCATTAGATGAGCAACCAAAATGGTCAGAAAATTTAAACTATTTTAAAGAAGGTGAAAGTAGAGAAAAAATCGCTAAACTGGTTGAAAGAGCAATTAAGCATGGTGAAAGTTACGAAACTGAGCTTGAAGTGATCAATGCAAATGGTCAGCCTGTATGGGCACTTGTTCACGGTGAAGCTGAACATAAAAATGGCCGTTGTGTAAGAATATTTGGTTCATTACAAAATATTGATGCCCGTAAAAAAGTAGAATTAGAAAATCGTAAAATTGCTCGTTTTAACGAAACCTTGGCCTCCTTAACGGTGAGTGATGAAATATTAAATGGCAAACTAAGCCAATCTAAAGAATTAATCACGCAGTCTATTTGCCAAGCCCTTGAGGTAAACTGCGCCAGTATAAAATTGTTTAACCAACAAAGAACCCAGCTAATTCAATTTGCGAGTTTTAATCGTTCAGGTAGCGAAAATAATATTCCGTGGCTGCAAGAAACTATTCCTGACTTTTTTACCGCAATAGAACGAAAAGCGATATTTTGTGTTGATAATGCTCAACAACATCCCTACTTAGCCCCCATCAAAGAAAGCTACCTTCAACCGTTTTCAGTCAAGGCGATGCTGTGTGTTCTTATTCCTGCAAGCAGTGGCTCTATTGGAATAGTATGTGCTGAGCAAGATATAGTTAGAACATGGAGCCATAATGAAGAAAGCTTTTTAATTGCTGTAGGGGCTTTAATTGGCAGCCTTTACGCTAGCCAACAACGTATAGAAACAGAGGCACAACTAGTCAGGGCAAAAGAAGCCGCAGAACAAGCTGTGATTGCAAAAAGTGAGTTTTTAGCCAGTATGAGCCATGAAATTCGCACACCCATGAATGGGGTGTTGGGAATGCTTAATATTGTTAAAGCAACCCAATTAGATCAACAACAAAAGCGTCATATTAAACTTGCGCAATCATCTGCAGAGTCATTATTAGAAATTATTAATGATATTTTAGACTTTTCTAAAATAGAGGCTGGCAAGTTAGACATTGAAAATATTCAATTTAATTTACCTCACTTACTGGGTGAAGTGGTTGAGTCATTTGCATTAAGAGCCGAGCAAAATAACACCACGTTAATTTTGGATGCAACACATATCACTAGCAGCGAATTTATTAGCGATCCAAATAGATTACGTCAAATTTTAAGTAACTTAATTGGTAATGCCGTTAAATTCACCCAAAACGGTGAAATATTGATAACCGCTAAAATTGCCCACACACTTGACGCCACAGTTTTAGAATGTGCAATCGCTGACTCAGGTATAGGAATCAGCGCAGAAAAACAGCCCCATTTATTTGATTCATTTACTCAAGCAGACACATCAACCACACGCCAATATGGTGGCACAGGCCTGGGTCTTGCTATTGTCAAGCAGCTGTGTGAGCTCATGGGTGGCGAAGTGAATGTGAGCAGTACACCAAATAAAGGCAGTACATTTTCCTTTTTTATAAAGATAACCCCTCAATTAGTTCAACAGCACGAAGCATATCAAGCAATTAAAAATAAGCGTATTTGGGTTATTGATGATTGCTTACTTAATACCACTATTGCCAAAAAACAATTAACTCGCTGGGGGGCTAAGGTCAGCACGATCTGCGATTACCTGTCTATAAGTGCCTACATTAATAGCCATGAAGATACCCCACCAAACATTGTGCTTGTTGACAGTGCTTTATTTGAACCATTATACGAAGCTCAAGCACTCGCACTTAAGCAGTTTTTAACAAAAAGTAATAGCCATTTAATTATTATGGCTCCCATGAGTTATACAAATAAAAGTGCCACATTTTTAACCGAAGAAACCCTCGTATTTAAACCACTCACCCCTTTTGATTTACAAAATGCGCTGACTGCAAAAAGCTCTATCGAGCAAACACACGTTGGTACACAACTAAAGTCGCTTGCTGCCACTGAGGTTATGACAGATACACTGGCGGCGCATGTTTTATTAGTAGAAGATAATAAAATTAACCAAGTTGTTACCGCTGCTTTTTTAAAACAGTTGAACGTGACATTTGAGATTGCTGAAAATGGTGCTGAGGCAATTGAAAAGTTGAATCAAAACCCAGCTAACACTTATCAATTAATATTAATGGATTGCCAAATGCCTACGATGGATGGCTATCAAGCAACTATTGCCATCAGAGAAGGCAAAGCAGGCAAGGTAAATAAAAACATAACAATAATAGCGCTTACCGCAAACGCAATGCAGGGTGATAAAGACAAATGTTTGGCCACTGGTATGGATGACTATTTAACTAAACCCCTCAATGCCACAACTCTTCATTCTAAGCTCCAGCAATGGCTTACAAGCAAATAACAGTGTAAGCTAAAAATAGGATTTATTAGGTGAGATAAGGTATGCAATTGCAATTATCAATGGAGCAACAACGCGTTATTGGTTGTTTATTAGAAAAACAAAGCACAACACCTGAGCACTACCCTTTATCGTTAAATGCATTAACAAATGCCTGTAATCAAAAATCGAATCGCGCGCCAGTTGTTAATTATACAGAAGAGCAAGTTCAAATAACCGTTGATGAGTTAATCAGTATGCGATTAGTCACTGTAAATGAAGGGCTGTCTGGGCGAGTTAATAAATACGATCATCGTTTTTGTAATACTGAGTTTAGTCACCTGCAATTTGATCTACAGCAAAGGGCGATTATTTGTTTATTATTATTGCGAGGCGCACAAACACCTGGCGAATTAAAAACACGTTGTAGCCGCCTTGCCGACTTTGCTCGTATTGATGATGTTGAAAAGTCACTTGAACAACTAATTCAAAGCAATCATGTTAAAAAGATGCCGCGCGAATCAGGTAAACGGGATTGTCGATATATTCATTTATTTGCAGATCAATCATCTGTGAACGAGGCTTCACTTGAGGCACAAACACACACTGATGATATAAAAAACACTGAGCTAAATGACTTACTTGCAGAAATTGATGAGCTAAAAGCCCAGCTTAAACAAATAAAAGCTCACTTAGGGCTTTAATTCATAAATATGAAATCACATAATAGTTGTTCTATATAGAGCGTAAAAATTATTTAACTAAAGGAGCGGGCCATGCGCGCCGAGATTATGGCTGAAATGAAAGTTCAGCCTTCGATTGATGTAAACGCTGAAATTAAACGCCGAGTGGATTTTATTAAAGCACGTTTAAAAGCGGCATATTCAACCTCACTTGTACTAGGGATCAGTGGTGGTGTAGATTCAACGACCTGTGGCCGTTTGTGTCAACTTGCTATTGATGAGCTTAACCAAGAACACCCTGACACTCATTATCAATTTATTGCTGTACGCCTACCTTATGGCGTTCAAGCTGATGAAAGTGAAGCGCAAATGGCGGTTGATTTCATTAAGCCGAGCACCCGCATGACGGTAAACATTAAACCCGCAACCGATGCACTGCATGAGCAGACAATGGCAACTCTCGCGGGTACCGAACAAACACTCCCTTCGCAAGATAAAATCGATTTTATTAAAGGTAATGTCAAAGCTCGCCAACGCATGATTGCGCAATATGAAATAGCCGGCTTTTGCCAAGGCTTAGTGGTCGGTACCGATCATAGTGCTGAAAATATTACTGGTTTTTACACTAAATTTGGTGATGGTGCATGCGATTTGGCTCCTTTATTTGGCCTATCAAAACGCCAAGTTCGTGCATTAGCAACCACATTGGGTGCGCCTGCGTTTTTAGTTGAGAAAGCACCAACAGCGGATTTAGAAAGTGATAGACCAGGACTAACAGACGAAGAAGCACTTGGCTTAAGTTATGAAGAAATTGATGACTTTTTAGAAGGTAAAGCAGTTTCAAGTTATGTAGAAGAAACGCTAATTGCAATTTACCAGCGCACGCAACATAAGCGCCAGCCTATTCCAACAATATACGATGCTTTTTAAATCAATATTATGAGCGTGATTTAACTGATCGAGCCGCTTGTATTTTACGTAAACATGACGTGAAAATAAGTGGCTTAAATTTTTAAACGTTAACCTTAACGCTTGCCAACAGAGAGTTTTATATTTTATGACCCCCCCTATTTTGATTACTGGTGCAGCACAACGTATAGGGCTTGCGCTGGCAAAGCACTTTATAGCCCAAGGGCAAGCGGTCATTATTACTTATCGGACCCGTCATGAGGCTGTTGATTCGTTGGAACAGCAAGGGGTTACCTGCCTTTATGCTGACTTTAGTACTGATGAGGGCATTAATACTTTTATTACGTTGCTTAAATCACACACTGACTCACTCAGGGCAGTTATTCATAATGCATCAAGCTGGGACTGTGAAGCTAACAACCCTCACTTTGAGCAGCTATTTGACAATATGATGCGCATTCATGCAAAAACACCGTACTTGGTAAACTTACATTGCGCAGATTTACTATTAAATTATCAGGCGTCGCATGCTAAACCCGCTGACATTATTCATTTGACTGATTATGTAGTGGAAACAGGCAGTCCAAAGCATCTTGCTTATGCGGCCAGTAAAGCCGCACTGGATAACTTAACTAAATCATTTAGCGCTAAATACGCACCTAACATAAAAGTGAATTCAGTCGCGCCATCATTAATTATTTTTAACCAACATGATGATGAGCAGTACCGCGCTAAAACTTTAAAAAAATCATTAATGGGTATCGAACCTGGATGCCAAGAAATTATCAATAGTATAGACCTACTACTGAACAGCCATTACATCACAGGGCGTGCTTTACCTGTTGATGGTGGTCGCCATCTTAAGTAAGTCATCTAATAAAACTGAGAAACTTATGCATAACGAATTAAAAGAAAGCTATCAAAAAATTATAACTGCTGTAGGTGAAGACGCTGAACGTGAAGGGTTACTTGATACCCCAAAACGCGCTGCAAAAGCGATGGAGTACCTTACTCAAGGATATCGTCAAACGCTTAACGAAATCACGAACAATGCGGTATTCACCTCTGACGCTGACGACATGGTATTGATACAAGATATCGAGCTTTACTCTATGTGTGAACATCATTTACTCCCTTTTATTGGCCGCTGTCATATTGCTTATATCCCTGATGGCAAAGTATTAGGCTTATCTAAGTTTGCGCGTATTGTTGATATGTTTTCGCGCCGTTTTCAAATTCAAGAACAGCTTACCCATCAAATTGCAAAAGCGGTTGAGGAAGTAACTGGTGCAAAAGGTGTGGGTGTAATTGTTGAAGCAAAACACATGTGTATGATGATGCGTGGTGTAGAAAAGCAAAACTCAAGCATGCGTACCTCGGTAATGCTAGGAAACTTTAGAGCCGATCCGAAAACACGTAATGAGTTTTTACAGCTGATCAAAGGATAATGTATGGCAAACGCAATTATTAATGTGACTAATTTACGACTACGCACATTTATAGGTTTTAATCCTGATGAGCGTGAAAAAAAACAAGATGTGGTCATTAACCTTGAAATTCACTACCCTGCTGATCAAGCTTGTGAAACAGATGAAGTAGACCAAGCACTTAACTACAAAGTGATTACTAAAGAGGTGATTAGCTTAGTAGAGCAAGGACACTTTTTATTGTTAGAAAAACTAGTTGCTGAAATTCTTGCTGTTTGCCACTCACACCCAAGTGTTAATTATGCTAAGGCTCGAGTAGATAAACCTCATGCGTTGCGCTTTGCCGATTCGGTTTCTTTAACCCTCGACTGGCACAAATAATCCAACGGCAAGGGCTATTACCGCTAAATAACGTAACCCCTTGCCGAGCGTTACCAGCACTAAAAATGTAGTAAAGCGAACTTTAAACACGCCGCCAATAACGGTTAGTGGGTCGCCAACGATGGGCAGCCAAGCAAATAACAGGCTATAAACACCATATTTATTAAACTGCTGTTGTGCTTTTTTAAGCCCTTTTTCAGATACTGGAAACCATTTTTTATCTTTAAAACGCATTGCCTGCGTCCCTAACCAATAGTTAACACAACTGCCCAGTACATTACCCAAGGTTGCTGCAAACCAAATCAGCCATAAGTTAGTATTGCCTTGCATGATCATGCCACTCATCAATACTTCAGACGAGCTAGGTAATAACGTGGCAGATATAAATGCTGTAAAAAATAATGTTATATAGAGCATTTTTTCCTTATGACTAAAAACTAAACCCAGCAATTAGCTGGGTTTGACGATTTTTTTTACTTAAAACCAAAGCGCTGAATAATAAAAACAGTTATTTTATCAAATTTAAGCTAAGGGGATAATTAAACTCTTTGCCATCATTGGCTTTCACGCTTGCGATAACCACCATCACAAATGAAAAAATAGCCACCATAGGTAACAGTAGTAAACCAACCGCTGCAAAAATTAGTAAAAAACAAACAAAATAAGCTATAGCCATAGTAATTTGAAAATTAAGGGCTTTTTTTCCATGTATATCAACAATTGGCATTTCATCTTTTTTAATTAACCAGATAATAAGAGGGCCGAGTACCGACCCAAATGGCACAATAAACCCCGCTAATGCACTTAAATGACATAGCATTGCCCAGGTGCGGTCATCTTTATTGACGACTTTAATCTCTTGATTTTGTTCCATTACACTCTCCCTTCTCGTTTTTATTTTGCGCTAAAATGATATTCACACTCATTAGCCACCTTAATGTAAATGCTTATTTATCCAATGCAAAGCATTTGTGTATATTTAAAAATAAAAAAGCGCAGCAAATAGCTGCGCTTATTGATATTGCCAGACCAGTTACTTATTCACACCCGCTAAATCAAGCATAAAAGCATAATTTAAGGCAGTATCTTCTAAGCGTTTGAAGCGACCTGATGCACCTCCGTGCCCTGCTTCCATATCGATTTTAAACAGTAGCTTATTATCATCTGTTTTGTAATCTCGCAGCTTAGCCACCCACTTTGCAGGCTCAAAATATTGTACCTGCGAATCATGTAAACCAGTAGTAACTAACATATTTGGGTAATCTTGCTTACTGACCTGATCATAAGGTGAATACGATAACATATACTCATAGTATTCTTTCTCGTTAGGGTTACCCCACTCACCGTATTCGTTGGTTGTAAGTGGAATACTTGCATCAAGCATCGTGGTCACTACATCAACAAATGGAACTGCAGCCACCATACCTTTATACAACTCAGGAGCTTGGTTTGCCACTGCCCCCATTAACAAGCCACCCGCACTGCCACCTTGAGCAAATATTTTATCTTTTGCACCATACTTTTGCTCAACCAATGCCTTGGTAACATCTACAAAGTCGTTAAAGGTGTTCTTTTTAGTCAGTAGTTTACCGTCCTCATACCAAGGGCGACCTAGCATTTGTGAACCACGAATATGCGCAATGGCAAATACAAAACCCCGATCGAGCAAACTTAAGCGAGCGCTAGAAAAGGTAGGATCCATGGTCGCGCCATACGAGCCATAACCATATTGTAGCAGCGGATTAGTCCCCTCTTTTTTAAACATGTCTTTGCGATAGACTAGGCTTACCGGTACTTTAATACCATCTCGTGCAGTGACAAAAATTCGCTCTGATGCGTAATTATCTGCACTAAAATCACCGAGTACTTTTTGTTGTTTAAGTAATGTTTTATTGCCAGTAGCTAAATTAACATCATACGATGAAGCGGGTGTTGTCATACTGGTATAATACACACGTAATGTATCGCTATTTAAATCATTGTTACCGTAGGTGCTAATTGTATAAGCACTGTCGTTAAAACTAAGCGGTATCTCTTTACCCGTGGTTAAGTTACGAGCAATAATAGTCGACTGACCCATTTCACGCTGCTGATACACTAAGTAGTCGTTAAATAAGTCGATGCCTTCTAATTTTATATTATCGCGAGCGGGGATCACCGTTTGCCAATTTGCTTTATCACCGGCTTTATCAATATCAACTTTCATAAGCTGAAAGTTAACCGCATTTAAATTAGTGACAATGTAGTAAGTATTACCCAGCTTAGAAATTCCATACTCCAGATCCGCTTCACGTTCAATCAAGCGTTTTGGCATAGCCTTAACATCATCAGCACTTAAAACCGATACACCTGACGCAGTTGTACTGCTGTGCCAAATATAAATTTCTGAATCGTCTTTGCTTTTGCTTATACCAGTGTAATAGCTTGTGTCTGTTTCTTCGTAAACCAGCTCATCATCGCTTTGTGGGGTACCAAGTGTATGACGATAAACTTGATAACCTAGTAAAGTTTGTAAATCTTTTTTTATGTAATAAAGCGTTTTGTTGTCGTTTGCCCAAACAACACTGCCATTCGTACCTTTAAGCGTATCTTCGAGTAATTTACCAGTGCTTAAGTCTTTTATTTTTATATCATAAATACGACGACTTACGGTATCTTCACCATATGCCATTAAATTGCCGTTTGGACTTACATCTAAACCACTTACGGCATAATAATCATGTTCCTTAGCTAGCTCGTTTACATCTAAAATAACCTGCTGGTCAGTGCCTGCAAAATCACTACTACGTACATAAGTTGCGTATTCGTTATCACCGCGAGTTTGTGATGAATAATAATAGTTACCGTTTTTAACTGGCACTGAATCATCGTCTTTTTGAATTCGCCCTTTTAGCTCTTCAAATAACCTAGTTTGTAACGTTTTTGTGTGCGCAAGCATTGCATCTGTATAAGCATTTTCAGCCTCAAGGTAACTAAGTACCTCAGGATCTTTTCGCTCATCATCACGCATCCAATAATAATTATCGATACGCGTGTCGCCATGGACTGTCATTTTATGCGGTACTTTCTTCGCAATAGGCGGCATTACCGCGATTTGAGATACAGACTGTTCAGTAGGCGTGTTTTGTTTAACTTCAGGCGCTTTGTTACATCCACCTAAAATAGCTAAGGAAATAAAAGTAAGAACAAATGGGGTATGTTTCATTGATTGGAATCTCTGTAAGTTTTATTTTTATTAAATATACCTAATATTTAATAACACGGAGATTTAGTTTGTGAAGCTATGTAAAAAGGGAGCCGAAGCTCCCTTTAAATAACATTTAAGTTAATACACTACTTTTGCTTACGACGACGCATAAAGGCAAACGGCGCTACAAGTAATGTTAACCAAGCTAACGAACCTGAAGAGCTTTTCTTAGTAGGCTCTGGAGTAACAACTACAGGTGGTACTACTTTAGTAACGGTTATTGTTACCATTGCAGGCTCTGACACATTACCACGAACATCAATCGCAACAACTTCCATTTCTGCAGATGTATCACCCGCTAATAAAGTGGTATCTGCAACCACAATTTGACCTTCTGCATCAACAGCAAGACCAAGGTTTGTATTAGATTGAACATAGTACTCTGAAATAGCTAAGTCTAAGTCTGATTCTTCAATAGTAAGCGCACCTACTACAGTTCCATCAGCTGCATCTTCAGAAACACTAAACTCACCACCAACCAGCGTTGGAGCTTCAACGTCTGGTAACTCTAGGTCTTCAGCTGCCATTACTTTAATAATGTTAGTACCTGAACCTTGCGATAATGCAAACGGGCCCGCTTGCAGAAACAACCGCTTTCTCACCAGGTTTAAGTGAAGAAATTGCTTCACCTGTCTCATAAGAGGTCATTTCAACTGCTGGTTGTACGCCAAATACTGTTGAACCTGTTACGCTGTCTGTTTCACTGTAAACACCAGTTTGGTAACTAGGGTAGCCTACCGATACTTTGAAGTTCATTTGCTCACCAAGAAGCGAAGCATCAATATTCATTAACTCTGAACAACCTGAGAAAGTAACTGTGTCTTCTCCTGCAGCATGGAAAAGCGGCGTACCCCATTGCCATGCATCATTACCAGCGCCATCAGTTGTACCAATTAATGTGCGGCTACGACCTGGGAATGCAGTTGTGCGACCACGGTCATTTAAGTTTTGCATGAACTGATCAGATACACCGTCATTGTTGGTATCTATTTCAATTCTATAACCCGCTTGGAAAGTATGAGTTAACGGATCTCGTAGTTGTATTGATGACGTAATATAAATTCCTGAATCACAGAAATCTGCATTGAATGCAGAGAATGTAGTAGACAGGATATTAAATTCAGCATCTTCAACTGATTTTTCTGTCCCCATTGCAACAATACTTTCAGCTTGTGGAGAAATTTCAGTTTGACCTGTATTTTCAATAACCAATGCCATTTCATTGTTAACAATTTCAGGTGAGTAGCTCAACTGAGTCGCAGCTTTTGGCATTGCATGATAAACAACATGTAAATCGTGATCGCCATCTGTAGATGCATCATCAAATACTAACGCACCATCAAACTCTACTGATGTTAATGCAGCACTTCTTGCTGCAATATCCTCTTCACTGAATGGATTTTCTAATTCCCATGCAGGTAATTTACTTGGATCAACCGTCATTGTAATATCAAAGTTAATCGCTTGACCTGCCGGTACTGTTATAGATTCAGGGAAATCCCAACTAACTGCGCCCGTATCAATATCATTTTGGTAGCGCGCTTCTGTGCGAAGATTATAAGTTTTTGCATCTGCAGAGAAGTTCTTAACTGTTACTGTTTTAGTAATTGAACCTGTTTCCGCTAAACTTACTAAACCATAAGATAGTGCAGCTTGTTTTGTGTCAAACTCACTATTATGGACCCATGCAGCAACTGGCAAGTTAGCCGCCTTAGTCACATCAACTAAACCAGCACCTATCATACTAATTGGCGCAAGCTCTGAATCAGGATTAATAGCTAGAGGCTCATTTGTTACGTTTAAGTTTGCTGCATTCATGATTGTTGCTTTAATCTCAAACGCATTACGCTCAGGATGCGCTTCACGGATCATTGCAACAGCGCCTGCTGTAATTGGGCCAGAGAAAGATGTGCCTGAAACAGGGTTTGTGCCTGTTTGCGTGCCTGCTGCTGCTACATCAATGCTCGTACCTGGCGCTGTAATTTCTGGTTTTAATAACCCATCCATAGAAGGACCACGAGATGAGAATGTTGCAACCGCACCTGCCGTTGTTTTAATTTCAACGCTAATATCAAATGTTGCAGGGCCGCCAGCTGCTAATTGTGCTTTTAAAGCAGCGCCTGCAGCAAAATTAATACCTACGTTTTTAATAGTTACGTCCGCATCAGAACCACCCATAGGTGCTGGGGTACCATCGTCGGTATTATTCGCGATCATTACAAACTCGGCACCATTTGCTTGTGCATTCAATACTTTTTGCGTAAAGGCACATGCACCACGGTCGATTAATACTGCTTTGCCTGTAAAGTCAACATCTGCAGCAAATTCAGTACAACCATCCTGGTTTGTATCAGGATAAACTAATTCAATATCTGCACCTGAAATAGCAAAATCTTCTTGAGGACCAAAACCTGATGCCTGGATATTACCTTCAACGCCAGCAACAGTACCTGATGCCACACCGATTTCAGTTGTTGGGTGAGTCATAGCGCCAACAGATAGTGCGTTAGGTGTAGTACTTGGACCACCAACACGGAACGGATTATCACCATCGTTACCAGCAGAAATAACCATATTCACACCTAAATCAACTGCACGTTGAACTAAGTACTGTGTACCACCACCCGTGTAAGTGTCACCAAATTCACCACCAAGAGACATATTCATTACATCAACACGGTCTGAAATATCGCCATCACCGTTAGGATCCATTGCAGCTTCTAGAGCAGCCGCTTGCGCATCGCCAGGACAACCGCCGCCACATACTGAGTAAGCGTAAAGTTCAACGTCAGGCGCAATACCATTTACAGAGTTTGCAGATGATGTACCGTGATTAGTTGGATCACCCGTTGATGGCGAGTTAGCGGCATCATTTTCAATAGGGTCGGCATCATCACGTATAAAGTCGTAACCACCTTGTACAATGCCTTGTGGCCATGCAACTGATGTTGGATCTGCCTGTGCGGCTAGGTAAGCTTCAACAGTGCCTGCGCCACCGAAAGCAGCATGAGTGTAATCGATACCCGTATCAAGTACAGCAACACGCTGACCTTTACCACTTGCAATACCATCAGTAATTAACGGCTTGGCATTAATATATTCTGAACTGGCTGCAACATGTAACTCACGATCGAACATTGGTAAAACTCTAGCAACACGATCATCTTTTGCAATTTTTGCTAACGCTTCAGGGGTTGCTTGAACAATTAACGTTGGCGCTAAAATTTTAGTTTTGCCAATTACCTTAGCATTAAAATCTAGGCTGCTAAGCTCAAGCGCCATTATGTCCTGTAGCTGCTCAACCTGAGCAGTTACTTCACGGTTAGATGATACTTGGTAGGTTCCAGCAGCAACTGCATCAACTGAGGTTTTTGCTTTTAAAACAATCATGTGGGCTGAAGGCGCTTTTTTATCAGCTGCCAATTCTTTTATTTGCTCTACTTGCTTGTTAGTCATTGTAGTATTTGGCAAAGTCGCAGCATTGGCAAATGTTGCCACAAATGCACCCGATACAGCTGTCGCGATTGCTGTTCTTTTAATTATATTATTAGACATCGTTTCCCCTAGGATAGTTTATGTATTATTGTATTTACTAGTTTCAATTCCATTGATTGATAACTACGAATATAAAGCGTCAGCCTTTGCGTCTGCAACAGCATTGCTACATTAAAATTACACAAAAAAACAACCACCTTGAAAAATCACCATAAAACATTGATTTAAAAGGAAAACAAAACACATTCAGTTTGTAAAAAATTGTAAACAAAAAGATTTAAATAGAGAGATAAATGAATAACGATGTAATTAATATTTTAACTATGGCCAAAGTCATTCAAACAGCCGTTGCCCCTGTTTTTTTAATTACAGGTATTGCGGCAACACTTGGGGTGCTATCCAACCGTTTGGCACGTATTACAGACAGAGCCAGGCAGTTAGAGCGAAAATTAAAAGTTAGCACCGATGAAGAATTTAACTTGTCTCTAACTACAGAGCTTAGAGCGCTTCTTAAGCGCTCCCGCTGCATACATATTGCCTTTAGTTTAAGTGTATTAAGTGCATTATTAGTCTGTGCTGTGGTTATGCTGTTATTTTTATCGCACATACAATCGATTAATTTAGGCGTCACTATTGGTAGTTGTTTTGTTGGTGCAATGGCATTGCTAATATGTGCATTTATGTCATTACTTGGCGAGGTATTTTTAGCAACCCGCAGTATGCGTCGAGGAATGATATTTGCTGATATTGATATAAACGACTAAAGGCATTGCTTTAACTTGAATTAAAGCGTTAGCTAATATACAAATACAATCAAATAACCGTCAAAGGAGTAGAGTAAAGTGAAATTGAAGCAAGTATTTATCGGGGCATTACTATCTACATGTGCACTTAGTGTATCTGCAAATTCTGCGTTTAAAGAGCCTAGTGATGCAATTGAGTATCGCCAAGCTGCATTTTCTATGATTTCAGTTCAAATAGGCGATATGGGTGCTATGCTTAAGGGTAAAATTCCTTTTGATGCAGAGCAATTCAAACAGCGTGCAAATAACGCGGCGGCATTATCTAAAATGCCTTGGGAGGCATTTTACGCAGGCACTGAAAAAGGCGATACATCAGCACTTCCTGCGGTATGGTCTGAAAACGATACTTTTATGAAAAAAGCGACAGCGTTTCAGCAATATGCTGATGAACTTGCTGTAGCAGCTCAAACAGGTGACAAAGCGGTCATTGGTAAAGCATTTGGTGCATGGGCTAAAGGCTGTAAAGATTGCCATAAGCAATTCAAAGACTAATAAACACTGTGTATTAAACAATAAAAATGGCGCTGTATTAGCGCCATTTTTTTAACTAAGCAGATAACTTAAAGGCTCACTTCCCCAAGTACTCATAATTAAAACCAGTAATAGTAAAAATAAAACCCATGCAATCCATGGTGACTTTGTCTCAGGCTCTGAGCTTTGTGTTGCCAGTGCTTTATTACCGGTGATCATAGCTTTTACCAAAGGCTTGCCTTTTATTTTATAAGCAATAATAGCCACAACATGCAAAATAATCGCATAAAATAAAATATCAAAATTGATATGATGCAGCCAGTTAGCGAAATCAATCGTATCACTCGATACATACTGCGCTAACGGGCCATCAGTTAAAATACCATCACTGCTCATTAAACCACTAACCAGCTGCGTAATAATCAGTATAAAAAATAATAACACCATATAACTGCCTGGTGCAGAATGGCCCACATCATTTGTTTTTTTGCCACTAAAAGAAGCAAGCACCGATTTAGGAGAATGCAGTAATGCCGATATTCTTGCCGTTTTACTGCCTATGAGACCCCATATAATCCGCGTTGAAATAAGCGCTAAAGTAAAAAAGCCAACCACAAAATGTAGCTCTATCATGCCCTCTTCAGCACTAAAATAAAGCGCAGCAATACTCAATACTAATAACCAATGAAAGCTTCTTAAAAAGCCATCCCACACTTTTACCTTGAACATTGCACCTTCCCTAAAAAACAGTATCATCTAAAACGCTAACTATTTTAGCATCTTAATCTTAAGGTATCCCGATGAGTCTTTCTACTATTACACAGAGTAAAACACATGCAGTCCATTAAAAAACCGATACTAAAAGGCTTTTTAGATATGCTGCCATTATGTTTAGCCGTTATTCCTTGGGGTATTTTATGTGGCTCGTTGGCAATACAAAATGGCTTTACTCCTTTTGAAACTCAAGCTATGTCGCTATTGGTATTTGCTGGCTCGGCTCAACTGGTTGCTATTGAGTTAATGGCTGGTAATACCCCTCTGTTAACCATTTTATTTACCACATTTATTATTAGCTCTCGTCATTTTTTATATGGCTTGGCGGTTCGTCACAAAGTGATTGAGCAACCTATGCGTTGGCGCCTTCCAGTCAGCTTTGTATTAACCGATGAACTATTTGCTTTTTCGCATCATCCTCGCGCCTACCAGACTAAAACGCGCCTAATTTACGCGCTCAGCGCAGGCTTTAGCTTTTACATTGCTTGGAATATTTGGACACTGTTCGGTATTTTAGCCGGTACTATACTCCCTGATCTCACCAATTTAGGACTCGACTTTGCGATTGCTGCAACCTTTATTGCTTTGGTTATCCCAGGAGTTAAAAATTTAGCCACACTTATCACTGTCATTGTTGCAGGGATCTGTGCCACTTTATTAAAAAGCACAGGCTTTGAGCTGTGGTTGGTATGCTCAGCACTACTCGCGATGAGTGCAGGTTACGTTGTAACTAGAATAGTAAAAAATAAGGACACTAAATCATGATGACGACTATTTTACTTATGGCATGTATTACCTTTTTTACCCGTTATTTATTCTTACATCGCGCGCTACCATTTAAAGTAGGGCCTAAAATGCAGCAGTTTTTGAGCTTCAGTGCACCTGCGGTTCTAACAGCGATTTGGGTGCCTATTGTATTTATAAATGATGGTGGCATTAATCTAAATTGGCAAAATCCTTATTTAAGCGCAGCGATTGTAGCCATTATAGTTGCTTACAAAACACATAATATTTACCTAACCACACTTGCTGGTATGGGGTTATTTTTGATTTTAAATTAACAGTAACGCCATAGCAGTGTTCACTATTTCGACTTTGTTAATCACCAAGCAAAGGTTAGACTATGCCAAATAAACAAATAATAGCTTAATAATATGCACCCATTTCATCAACTAAGTGCAACTAGCCTGCAAGGCCAACCTATCGATTTTCAAGAGTTTGTAGGTAAAGTTGTGTTAATAGTAAATACTGCAAGTGAGTGTGGATTCACTTATCAATATAAGTCATTGCAAGCATTACACGAAAAGTATGCCTGCCAAGGTTTAGTCATTATAGGTTTCCCGTGTAACCAATTTGGCCAGCAAGAACCCGGAGACGCGAATCAAATAGCGCAAGGTTGCTTAATCAATTACGGAGTTAGTTTTTTAATCTCAGAAAAAGTGAACGTTAATGGTCAGCATACACATCCGGTTTTTCGCTATTTAAAATCTGTATTACCGGGGTTGTTAACACGAAAAATTAAGTGGAATTTCACAAAATTTTTGATTAATTCAGATGGCTCACCGATTAAGCGCTACGCGCCCTTTACTAAACCTGAAAAACTAGAAAAAGTAATTGAAAAAGCATTGCTCGCAGCTAAAGTGTGAGGCATAAAAATTATAAAGAGGCATAAAGCCTCTTTATTACCAACCCACAGAGCTTTAAATGCTACCTAAGTAGCAGTTAAAAGCTAATATGTCGGCACTGATTTGTACTAGCGACAACCTAATCAATATAATCGTTTAAGTCATCTTCACCTAGGTTTTTACGCAAGCGTTTTTGCTCAAGGTAATCCTCTAACTTTCTTTTCACCTTTTGCTTTTTCTTGTCGTGTTGATTACGCCCGACCATTTCGTATTCGTCTTCAACAAAATCATCATCTAGCGCATCGTAACTAAATGTCTTACCCACAACCCACTCCATAAAGTGTTTGAGACCAATTACGGATTCTTGTATCGCGATAATTGGTGAAATTAAAATGTTCAACGCAAATTCATTGTACAAATTTCCGTCAAAATAAAGCCACATCGCTATCCTAAATAGTCTCTGTGTCAGTATTGTGAATAAATAGCGCTAAATTTGAATTGTGGAAAGTGAGAGTTTTTTATCGTATCGATAAATTTTATTTATTAGCATTTAATTGTTGGTTATTTTGACCAAATTTTAGCTTTTTCAATGACTTTACTTTCAACTTCAAAGCAGCTTAAAAATCACAAACCACTGTTTTTAAACACTAAAAACTATTGGCACCAAACTTGTTATAAGTTAATTATCATCAGCAAAAAACAGAGAATAAACATGAAAGAATTATTATTAGTTAGCGCAATTATGTGCGCCCCCGTCGCCATGGCTCATAACGATAACAGCTCTTCAATTTCATTTAGTAACGACGAATGTAACGTTGTATTTAAGAACGATGTGCGCATCAAACCTAATGAGTTAGAAATTGTTAAAGCCAATAATCAGCGCATGCTATTTACCGCTGAAGGTGAGCTGTCTATCAATGGCGAGCAAGTAGCATTAAATAGTGCACAGCGCCAAGCACTGACCAACTACACAGATAATTTACGCGTGCAATTACCTGAAGTGGCCAATATTGCCCTTGAAGGGGTTAAAATTGCAGGTGTTGCATTAGAAGAAGTCGCCAATGCATTTAATATTGATGGCCTCGATAACATTGCAACCTTGATGGACGATATTCAACAAGAAGTAGAGGGTACCTTTTACCAACAAGGTACATTTGTCATGGGCCAGCAAAGCTTCACTCAGTTTGGTGAAAACTTTGAACAGCAGTTTGAACAACAAATAGAAACTGCCGTTGAGTCGGCCGTAATGCAATCAATGGGCAGTATTTTAGTAGCATTAGGCTCTGAGCTAATGGGTTCAGGTGGCGACATGCAAGCCTTTGAAGAGCGCATGGAAAATATGGGCGCACAAATAGAAGAAAAAGTAGAGATCCATGCAAAAAAACTTGAACAGCGTGCAAATACACTGTGTGGTGACTTTATTGAAATCGCACAACAAGAAACTCAACTTGCTGCGCAAGTGCCTGCATTAAAAGGCTACGAGTTATT
This sequence comes from Pseudoalteromonas sp. SCSIO 43095, assembly GCF_023650455.1. NCBI lineage: Bacteria > Pseudomonadati > Pseudomonadota > Gammaproteobacteria > Alteromonadales > Pseudoalteromonadaceae > Pseudoalteromonas > Pseudoalteromonas sp. SCSIO 43095. The sequence continues at coordinate 2,956,890 of NZ_CP087995.1, read as the reverse complement.
TACTATAAAACAGCACTAACTGCTCAGCATTTTAATTAATCTCCCTTTGCGGCATTTGCTTTTAAGCTATGCCGCATTTTGCGTTTTTACCCCACCAGTCCCATTTAACTCAAATAATAGACTGTTGAGTGGATCTGCTCTTGCTGTGCAGAGGCATTTTGTGGCTTCATAGTAAAATACAAACCAAAGTATAATCTTCACTTCGCTCTAGATCACATAGAATGCCGTTCGAGCTGATGATTGTAAGCCCAAATTGCAACATATTAAAAACACCCCTTTTTAAGTTTCAAATTCTGAGGCGGTGCGATCCCCAGTTAGACGCGTTTTAAAACGCAACTAACTCCAAAGTGCCTAGTAACCTAGGCACTTTTTTTATAATTTAAAAGCCTAGCAACACTCTTTTTTATCGTTTATTTTAATGCTCTTCTCGGATAAATAATTAACTACCTATAAATAGCATGTTAAATCTTTGAACGAAGTAAAACCCACCCCAAAAATACAAAATAATTTAATCTGAATAACTATTCAAAACAATCTATTTATAAACATATTAAAATAAAAAAAACTGAAAAAAACCCCATAAAAAAGTGATGTAGCACAAAAATATAATGAATAAATATACAAAATCAAAACAAACGCCATTAAATAGCAAATCAAAAAAAACACTTTCAGATTAAAAAAACTAATACTTCACCAGCAATTTTTATCGCTTTATTTTTAACCAACCTATGGGCAAAATGCACACGTTTTCAACAGACACAACCTTGGAGCGAATACAATGAACCCAATTAATACATTAAACCAAACAGCCACAACTTACGTTGCAGTTAAACCAACTAATCGCAAAGCGAGAATGTTAGCTAAACTTAACCGTTACGGAAAAAAATTAGCACTTGGCGGTGCAATTCAATACAAATAGTCACCCAACCATGATTTTTGTATTGTTGCAGCAAACACCCAACCACTAAATGAAGTTTCTTCTTTAGCTCCATCTGTTTGCTGCCAGCTCCCTCTTCATAGCTAAAAATCATCTTTAATTTTCATAATTTACAAAAAAAACCTCATTTACGCTCACTTTTTAAGCAAACGATCTTTTTGCTATTTACACAGGCAACTCACCTAAGTATTATCCTGCATCACGACGTGGAGAGATGGCAGAGTGGTCGAATGCACCGGTCTTGAAAACCGGCAGGGGTTTATAGCCCCTCTAGGGTTCAAATCCCTATCTCTCCACCACTTAATTGTATTAATTGGTTTTTTCCGATTGATAACACGCTAAATAATGCGTCGGAGAGGTGTCCGAGTGGCCGAAGGAGCTCCCCTGCTAAGGGAGTATAGAGTTTGTAGCTCTATCGAGGGTTCGAATCCCTCCCTCTCCACCATTACTGATTACAAGCCACTTAATTGTGGTTTTTTTGTGCCCAAAAATAAGCTTTGCTGCTAATTGGGAGGGTGAGAGCCCTCGACTGGGTTCGATAAAGTGTCTGGAACAGTTTAGGCCGCTGCAAGCGTCGCGTAGCGATTGATTACAGGGCTGTAAGCAAGTCTATCCCTCCCTCTCCACCATTACTGATTACAAGCCACTTAATTGTGGTTTTTTGTGCCTAAATTTTAATAGCCTCTATTAATTTGCACTTTTTATAACGCAGTCGCAAGCGTATGCTAATAAATTAAACAAATTGTATGGTGTCACAACTTAGTGCATTATAAATGGTACTTTAAACCAGCTTAGGTTTAACCATGGCGAAGCTAATATTACTACTGTATTGTTTGGGTGCCTGTGCTGTTAGCATGGCAAATGAAGTGACGGTTTATAAATGCACCATTAAAGGAGTGCCTACTTTTAGTCAAACTCCTTGCGCTGAAGACGCTCAAGTGATCACGCTTAGAAACGTCAACATCATGCAAACAAATACGCCACAATCTGAGAACACACCAGTTGCCGATACTTCTGTTGACGATTATCTAGCGGTGCAACAAATAGAGCGTGATATTGTGCAGCTTGAGCTTAAGATTAAACAATACCAACAAGAATACGCACAAAAAAAACAGCAAATCGATTACATGACCCAAGATAAAGCAAATCGCTTAGGGGCCAGCTCAATTGCGAATGCCATTACCACTGAAACGGCGGCACTTAAGCAGCGATTTGACCCACAAATCAAGCAAGCACAACAACAAATAGAAGCACTCACTCAAAAAAAACAGCAGCTTAGTCAGCAACCTTAAGTATGTGCTTCACAAGATCAATAAATGTTTGTATCTCTGACTTTGTATTATATATGTGAGGTGAAACACGGATGCCGAGTTTACGCACATCAACACTTATTTTTGCAGCCTCTAATGCCGTTAATACACTTTGCTGATGCTCAGAAAACTGCAAAATAGCGGTGCCACTACATTGCTCTTTAGCGCTAGGTGACATTAAAAAAGCGCCCAATAGCTGCTGAATTAACTCAAGTAACATCAAGTTGTGCGATCTCACTTGTTCAACGCCAAATTCAACAATATATTCAATACTATGAGCGGCAATAATATAAGGAAGTACCGAGGGCGTACCGCCCCAAAACCTTAGTGTTTTAGCGTTATATTGAAAATGCGCAATATCAAACTCGAATGGGTTTTGATGTGAAAACCAGCCAACATCTTTTGGTTCACATTGTGTTATTTGCTTTGGATTTACCCATAAATAAGCAGCTCCTGGCCCTCCGCATAGCCACTTCACACTTGAACCAATCATAAAGTCGGCATTTAACGCCGTTAGGTCTATAGGAATAACCCCTGCCGATTGCGCCACATCAATTATTGAGAGTGTATTCGTGACTTTACTCAGCGCCACAATATCGTTTATGGGAGCTTGTACACCCGTATTAGAATAAACATGGCTGACAAACACACCATCAATCTCTGGAGTTAAATATCGCTGCCATACCTGTCTATCACTCAAGTCTTCATGCTCAGGGATGTAGCGTATTTTTGCACATTCAGGCAATGCTTTTTGCATTACAAACCCCATACTGGGAAAGTCAGCCTGTGCCATTAATACCGTACACTGTGGTTTATTAAATACGGGGTGTGACATAACCAATTTAGTTAAACCACTGGATAAATTAACCTGAGGACAAAATTGCTCACTAGGCGCATTAAACAACTGCCCTAATGCCTCAGTAAATCTTTCAATGGCGGGTAACCACTGTTGCCATGGCTCTTTTACACTTTCTTGCCAAGGAGTAAAAAAATGTTCAGTGGCATTTTCTAAGCTCGTTTTTAATGGGCGGCCAACAGAGTGGCTTAGTAAATAACAACCCTGTGGCATACAAAAATCATTTTTAGCCATATTAATTAATCCACTGTTTTAGCGTGTTTAAATCATCAAAGCGCGTATTTATGTCGTCACGCTTTGCCGCGGCACGCCTATCTCTTAACTTAGCTAATGAATCAAGCAGTACCGGTAGAGGAGGTCCACTGGCAGTGACTTTACTCATATGCTGTTGTTGCATGTGCTGTGATGGCTGAGCAATAAACTTTTCCACCAACTGATTATGATGACCGATAGCGGTGTCGCCATGTAATTTACACACTTGAATAAATAGTTTGCCGTGCTTTTGAAACCACTTTGTATTTTTATATTGTTCGGCCTCTAAAAAATCATCCATTAGGCTTTGCATACGCATGGCTTCACGAAGTATTTGTTGATCCTCTGGCATCATATATAAAAATTTATCCACCAGCATTTGCGAGTAACTCGGCTCATTGGCACTGCAAAGCCCTAGCAGCATATCAATAACATTAATACCGGCAAAGTCTCCCGCATTTGCACCACGGTAAACCTCTTTACCTACCCTGTAAGGCTTGTAATATGGGCGTACACAATTAAAAAAACGTTCGGTGTCTAGCTGAGTGTATAAGGCGTTATTCGACGCTATTACATCCATTAATGCCGTTTTAACCACCTCAAGTAGTTCAGCCGTGACAGGGTGTGAAATGCCTAATGGCAGTATTTTTAATAAAGCATCACTCGCACGTTTATACGCTAAAATACCTTGGGTGTTGTAATCTAAAAAAAGGGCTTCATCATCAAGATTTGTAAACCGTTTATAGGTGCCATTAATGGCTTTATTATGCGTAGTTAGATGCGCAGTAGCAAAACGAGGGGTTACTCCAATAGAAGCACCAATATGCATAGCAAGCGCCGATGCTTCAACTAATGGTGAGGTTGTTTCTCTGCTCGGCTCTGTGATCTCATGCCTGCGACAAGCGGCCATGAACAAGCCCACATTACCAAGTAAATCAAATGCGCTATCAAATCCTTCGTCGGTATTACCTTCGGCTAATAAGTCGCTGATCAACGCATTACCTTGCTCCTTTAGTGCCAGCTTTAAGCTATCACCAACCCCCTCAACATTAGCCTTATCTGCTTGCTGCCAATACAACTCCTCTAATTGAGAGTTTAGGGCAACAAACTCAGACCTAATCCAATTATCAAATTTAGCTGTGTAAGAACTCATGACTACATCCTGTTATTATTATGTCTTAATGCTAACAAAAACCCCTGAGGGTAAAACGTCAAAAAAAATAGTAAAAACACCTTTAGTTAGCAATAATCACTACCAACATTAAAATAATTAATAAGATCTCATAGTCATGTTAGATAAAAAAGATCAGCAGTTACTGGTTGCCTTACAATCGCATGCCCGCATGTCGGTTTCTGAATTAGCCAATACCATTAACCTATCAGACACCCCTACTCTTAGGCGTATCAAAAAGCTTGAGCAGGAACATGTAATTACGGGCTATCACGCTGCAATTAACCCTAAGTCGCTCAACCTTAATGTGCTGGTTTATGCTTTCGTGCGACTAAGTCAAAACTCGGTGAGTGCGGCACAGCAATTTGAGCTGCATGTAGAAAAACTTCCCCATGTACTTGAGTGCTCTGTGATCTCAGGTAGCCACGATTATTTACTGAAAATTATTTCTCAGGATTTAGAAAGCTATGAGCAGTTTGTAAAGCACCAGCTGGGGAGCTTAAGCTGCATCGCCAATATAGAGTCAACGGTAGTACTCAAACAATCATTTAGTAAAAAGCAGCTACCACTTTAAAAATAATACTATTTACTGTCGATTCGCTATACTAAAATATCATTATAAAAATAATATTTAACAAGGATGCATGTGAAGATTTTTGGTTCAACATCCAATTCTTTTGTTTTTTACATATCGTTTGCGGTTGCTTACTTTATAACTGGTAATTTATTAACTAATTTTGCCTTTCAATCACAAGTCATCCCTATCTGGCTCCCTGCAGGTATTGCCCTAGTTGGCTGTTTTATCTGGTGGTGGCGCTTTATCCCTGCATTATTTATTGCCTCTGTCTCCTTTAATTTAAGTACCAGTGATAACGTTATCTCTGATCAAGTTTTAATTGGCAATACATTAGAGCAGGTGTTACTAATCGGCTTTGGCGCTGTGCTGCAAGGGATGATTGGCGCAGCTATTTTAAAATACTGGCTAGGTCATCCGCTGTTCTTAAAGAAACGCCAATCAATAATATATTTTATTTTTATCGTTGGTATTGTTGTTAGCCTAATATCGGCCAATATTGGCGTCTATGCTTTAAGTCAGTTTAACCCTGCTCACAGCATTGATAATCATTGGAGAAATGTTACTTTTTGGTGGCTTGGTGATTCTCTAGGCGTGCTGATCGCAACCCCCTTTTTATTAGCGTTATTACAACCTAAATTTAAACGCCATGATGTTACCCCATTACCTACTATCGCAGTATGCTCGGTATTATTCATCTCAGTAGCCTTAACCACTAAGCTATATAACCAAGAGACTTATTCAAATTCAATACAAATTGCCAAGCGCGAAACATCTATTATTGAAAACAGTTTGCTGAGCAATTTAAACCTCAGCCAAATAACCGTACAAAGCCTTGCAAGCCAAATACAATCAACGCCAACTTTAAGCAGGCAAGAGTTTAATAGCTACAGTGCCCAACTATTGGCTGAGCATTCATTTATTAAAGCATTTTCATGGAATCGTAAAATTGATCCCGCTCAGGTCAGTGACTTTAACAAACAGCTTAATGAAATTTATAACGCATACAACTTTGATCCAAGCATTAAAGGGGCACCATTATCAAACAATGACCCATTGGTGGTTATTACCTATATTGCCCCTTTTGCAGAAAACCAATCAGCGATAGGTTTTAATCTTAATTCTCGAAAAGATCGCCGTGAAACTTTGCTCGACCCACGTATCAAAATTCGCCCGATAGGGACTAAAATAATTCAATTAGTTCAAACACAGCAATCTGAACCCGCGTATTTATTATTTGCTCCCGTGTATCAACAAAATAATGAGGTTGCCTCAATTAAAGGTTACGCAACAGGTGTATTTTTAGTAAAAAACATACTTGCTCAGTCGCTTACGCAAGCACAAAATAAAATGTTTAATATCGCTATTTATGAAGCCAATGCTATCAATCCGTTTTATTCAAATGCCGAAAATATTCCAACCAAAAGCAATAAGCTTACAACTATCAAAATTGATTTTGCAGGGCAAACATGGTTCGTTGATTTAACCATTAAAGATGAATTTCTACCGCATCAAACTAATAACATGACACTCTTTTTGCTTATTTTACAGGTCATTGTAAGCTCACTCATTTTACTGATATTACTGCTGTTTAATAACCAGCACCTTGCACTCTCACGCTTGGTAGCAGAGCGTACACGCTCGCTGGTTAAGGCTAAAAAACAATCTGATTTAGCAAATCAAGCTAAAAGCCGATTTTTAGCAAATATGAGTCATGAAATTCGCACTCCGCTTAATGCCGTGATTGGCTTTTCCACTCTAGCTAAAAATGAAGATAGTCCTGAAATTCTTTCTGATTATTTAAATAAAATTAATTTAGCGTCTAAATCATTGTTAAGTTTAATAAATGATGTACTCGATATCTCTAAAATTGAATCACAAAAGCTCACCTTAGAAGTCGCTCCTTTTGATTTGAATGCGCTTCTTGCTCGGATCAGTAGTATGTTCGAGCAAAGCGCAGAACAAAAAGGCATTCTCTGGAAAGTTGATAACCAATTACCAACCGACATTTGGTTTGAAGGTGATGTTATGCGAATTGAGCAAATTTTATTAAACCTATGTAGTAACGCCATTAAGTTTACCCATGAAGGTGAAGTAAGTGTTAGCGCATACAGCAAGGAGATCACCAATAGACGTCGTCAAATTACCTTGACTATTAAGGACTCGGGCATCGGTATTGCGCTATCAGAGCAAAGTAAGTTATTTGATGCGTTCACCCAAGCTGATAGCTCAACATCACGTAAATTTGGTGGGACAGGGCTTGGTTTAGCAATCGCAAAAGAACTTAGCTTATTAATGTCTGGAGATATCAGCGTACAAAGCGAGCCAGGTAAGGGCTCTACTTTTACTCTGTCTGTCGAGTTAAATACATGTGCAGCACAACAAGTAACGTCAAAGCACACACACCAGCATGTTAATTTAAGTAAACTAAAAATACTGGTTGCAGAAGATAACAGCGTCAATCAATTAGTCATAAAAGCAATGCTTAGCTCTTTAGGGATTACACCATCACTAGTAGAAAATGGCGAATTAGCAGTAGAACAAGTTAAAGTAAATGACTTCGATTTAGTATTAATGGATTGCCAGATGCCGATTATGGACGGTTACCAAGCCACCGCCTTGATACGTCAAATGAAAAGTACTGAGCAATTACCAATTATTGCCTTAACTGCTGATGTAATGCCTGAAGATAAAGCCAATGCCTTAGCAATTGGTTTTAACGAACATCTTGCAAAACCTCTCGAACTCGATAAGCTCATACAGTGCCTATCTCAATATATTGCGCCAGATAAACCATAAAGATTTATCGAAAATAGAAAACCAAATATGGCTGTCGCACTATTACCAAAATTAATCAGCAACCCACTTAAAAAATAGTAGGCAAAGCATTATGAGCCACTTTTCACATCAATGGTTTAATAGCATCAACCAAATTGACGCAACACAATGGCATTATTTTTTTGGTAATGACCCTTTTACTCAACACGCTTTTTTATATGCACTTGAGCAAAGCCAATGTGTAAGCGCAAAAACAGGTTGGCAGCCTCACCACTTAGCCGTTTATGAAGACGATAAACTAGTTGCCCTTGCCCCTGGCTACTTAAAAGCGCACTCCTACGGTGAATATGTATTTGACTGGGCATGGGCTGAAGCTTATGAAAAAAATGGCTTAGATTATTACCCTAAATGGCTGTGCTGTATTCCCTTTAGTCCGATTGAGGGTCAAAGAATACGTATTATGCATAGCAATCCAAAGTTAGTGTATGAGTATATAACAAAGCAACTTAATACCCACTGCGCAAAACAAGCCTGGTCAGGCTGGCATGTAAACTTTTGCGATAAAGCACAAGCCTCACAGCTAAATGATGCAGGTGCCATGCTGAGAACCGGGGTACAGTTTCAGTGGTTTAATAATAGCTTTAAAGATTTTGACGATTTTTTAAAAACCTTTAATGCCCGTAAGCGCAAAGCAGTAAAAAAAGAACGCGCTAAAATATCACAGCAAAATATCACCATTGAATGGCTGCAAGGTGAGCAAATCACCACAACAGTGATGCAGCTTTTTTGTGAGTTTTATCAACGTACTTATTTAAAACGTTCAGGCCATTTAGGCTACTTAAACAGCGATTTTTTTAGCTTGCTACACGCCTTAATGGCTGAAAAATTGCTCATTATGCTAGCCAAAAAAGACCATAAAGTGATTGCCGCCACATTAAGTTTAATTGGTGACAATACCCTTTATGGGCGTTATTGGGGAGCAAGCGAAGAGGTTGATTCTCTTCACTTTGAGCTGTGTTACTACCAAGGAATTGAATATGCGATTAAGCATAATATTCACTGTTTTAATGCCGGTGCTCAGGGTGAGCATAAAATAGCACGCGGCTTTCAACCCATCACTACTTATTCTGCTCATCATATTATTCACCCCGATTTTAATCATGCTATTGCAGATTACTTAAAACGCGAACGCCAACATATCGATATTTATAAACAACAATGCAGCACTTTATTGCCGTTTAAAAATGAGTAACTGATTATTTGCAGGCATCGCAGTATCGCTAAGTAACTTAAGCCCAGATTGCACTGCAAGTTGCTCAACCGCTTCGAAATCACGAATACCACTAAGCGGATCGCGACTTTGCAATAAACTATTAAATTCATCATTACTGGGGCTGGTAAACTCCCCTTTATATTTGAAAGGGCCATATACACACACCACCCCTTGCTGGTTTAAGTGCTGATTTACTCCAGCAAAAAAACGCGTAATTAACTCCCAGCTCACTATGTGAAAAGTGTTAGCAGTATATATCGCATCCACTTTATTTACTGGCCAAGGATCGTTTAAATCAAGCAATAAAGGCGGATGCAAGTTTGCCAGTTGCACCTCATCATGCCATAACTTTATTCCTTGATGATTAACCTCTCGATCACTGGTATACCATTGTAAATGTGGCAATTTTTTGGCAAAGAAAACGCTATGCTGACCCGTCCCCGAGCCTATCTCAAGTACTGATGCTGCATTTTGCAATGCAGGCTGCAAAGCCTTAAGTATATGATTTTTATTATTTTCGCAGGCTTGTGAAAACGGTTTGGTCATACTGATGCACCTAAATTGCAAATGAATGCACAATAGTAAAACAAATTTCAACTATTCTGTCGTGAGTAAATTGACCAAAATAATAAAATAACTTTAATTTCAATATGTTAAATTATATTTACCGAGCTGGTACGCTATATGCTTTTATTAAATTACTCACTTAATGAGTACTAAACGACAAAAGGATAACATTATGTATATTTCACCCTATACCGCCGTAGACGCTGTAATGGCAATTACCGATAAAAGCTTAGATAAAACGAGTCATGAAACAGATTGTAGAGCAACGGTTATCGACTTACTTTCTCATGTAAAACATACTCAAAAGGCACAAAACAAACATGAAACAGACCAAATATTTATTCTTGGCTACAATTAAAGTTCTGTTTAGCCTTATAACTGGCTGTTTATATAAATACATTATTTAAGTCGACTTAAAATCCGTTTAAGTCGACTTTTTAGTTTTAATCCCACTTGTTAACTTGCCTTGACGCCCTCTACTTTTTAGCTATACCGTTGTAAATAGCAATAACAGCACCATATCTTTTTTTATAGCGTAGTTTAATGTCATATATTCTCTTTTTTAGGAGTACTAATGAGTAACTTTAGAACAGAATCAGATAGCATGGGCACACTCGACGTACCCGTTAACGCACTTTATAAAGCACAAACCCAACGCGCCATTAATAACTTTACGATTAGCAACCTCACCATGCCACAGCAATTTATTATTGCTTTAGCGTATATAAAACAAGCCGCAGCATTAACCAATTTAAAGCTGGGCCATTTAGATAAAACAAAAGCAAATGCAATCGAGCATGCCTGCCAAGAAATTATTGATGGTCAGCATTATGAGCATTTCCCCGTTGATATTTTTCAAACGGGATCAGGTACCAGCTCAAATATGAATGCCAACGAAGTTATTGCAAGTTTGGCTTCAAAACATGCTAATCAACCTATTCACCCTAACGACGATGTGAATATGGGACAAAGCTCGAATGATGTTATTCCCACTGCAATCGCCTTAAGCAGTGCTATCAGTGTTGATAAAAAATTACTGCCAGCACTAGCAAACTTAGCCGGCGCCTTAGAGCAAAAAAAAGCAGACATCGGTCATATAGTTAAAACTGGGCGCACTCATTTAATGGATGCAATGCCAGTGACCTTTGAGCAAACACTCAGCGCATGGCAATCGCAGGTAAAGCACGCAGCCAGCGGTATTGAGCATGCACTAATACGTGTTTGTGAACTGGCCCAGGGGGGAACAGCGGTCGGCACAGGTATTAATGCCGACCCACAATTTGCCGCTCTATTTGCCAAACAGCTAAGTGAAACAGTAGGGATTAACTTTATCCCCAGTGATAACTTTTTTTATAATATTGGATCGCAAGATGCCATTGTGGCTTTATCAGGGCAGCTGAAAGTCTATGCCGTTGCGCAAATGAAAATAGCCAACGATCTACGTTGGATGAATTCAGGGCCGCTTGCGGGACTTGGTGAAATAGAGCTTGAAGCATTGCAGCCTGGTTCATCCATTATGCCTGGCAAAGTGAACCCGGTGATCCCAGAAGCCGCTGCAATGGCTAGTGCGCAAGTCATCGGTAACGACGCCACAATTACCGTAGCAGGCCAAGCTGGCAACTTTGAGCTTAACGTAATGCTACCCGTGATTGCTTATAATATCCTGCAAAGTACAGAGATACTTGCTAACAGTGCGCAAGCACTAGCGGATAAAGCCATAACTAGCTTTAAAGTTAATCAAGCACAGATTGATAAAGCGCTGACTAAAAATCCTATTTTAGTTACTGCACTCAACCCAGTTATTGGCTATGAAAAAGCAGCAAAAATTGCCAAACAAGCTTACCAGCAAGCAAAGCCAATTATTGATATCGCCGAGCAAGAGACAGACCTATCTCGCTCAGAATTAGAGGCATTACTGAATCCAGCTAAATTAACCCAAGGTGGGTTAATGTAAAAACGCCATTAATGGCGCTTTAATATATTGATAGTAGAGTTTTTATTGCCGTAATAAATGCACCGTGTATGATAGTGATGAATAATTCATCACTATCAGGAACGATTATGCGTACTCCATTACTCGCTCTACTACTACCGCTTTGCTTAACAGCTTGCTTAGAAAGCACCTCAAATGAAACTGAGCAAACTAAAACCAATACGGTAGAAAACACGTCTACGCCGATACCACAACAAAAACTACCACAAGCGAATAGAGAAAATAAAATAGCACAGCAACTACCGGTTGATGCTGCAAAGGAAGTGTCGCTTGATGATATTAAAACAGCAAAAAATAAATTAAATAACCTCATAGCAGATAAACAATGTTCAACTAGTTCACAGTGTAAAGTCAGTGCTGTTGGTAGCCGTGCCTGTGGTGGACCAAGTGATTACATTGTGTACTCTACACAAAGCGCACCCCAAGAGCAGGTTTCAGCCCTAAGCGATACTATCACTCAATTAGAAAGTACCTATAATGTGCAAAAAGGCATGATGAGTATTTGCCAACATTTAACTGCGCCAAGCACTCAGTGTGTTGAAAATAAATGTGTTAAACTTGAAGGCTCTGCGGTAAGTGTATTTTAAGGATTAGATTATGAGTTGTTTGTCATCCGTAATTAAGCTATCAGCTACCTGTGTTGTTATGACTATGCTGCTTAGCAGTTGCAGTAGTGCACTAACATCAAGCAAAGCTCAAAACGCGAGTGAATCTGTTTTAAATACTCAACTTAATGAGCTTACAAGTAATAAAAGCTGTACAGCCAGCTATCAATGTTAGGTGTTTGCTCGCGTGTCTGTGGGGGGCCGAGTAAGTATGTTGTGTACTCAACATTAAATCACTCTCAAGAACAAGCAGAGCAATTAGCGCAAAAAATCACTGAGCAAGAACAACTAGATAATGCAATGCTTGAGTTCAAAGACTGTTCACCAGTGTTAGAAGTCCACTCTTTATGTATTGATAATCAATGTAAAACAGTTAACTACCAGTAGCAGTTCGTTTCGGTGTTAATCTAATAGTGGTATTAACACCGAAATAACCACCACCATGAAAATACACACACCTGCCTTAAAAATGTATTCCAGTGGCATTTTTTTCTGTACCCAGTAAGCATATATAAAACGCACGAAGTAGCTTGCCGCCGTGCCAAATAAAGCAAACATGAGTAAGTAGGCAATCAATAAGATATTCACAGCGGCACTTTTTTAGAAAATAATAGCCCCAGTGTAAGTATTTTACATAAAGAAGGCAAAAGGGTTACTTAGTCTTTTTTGTATGCTCAATGAGTAACTCTGCTACCTGTTGCTTTACCGCTCTTTTATCATCTACTGCCACTTCAAACCGGCTAGCCAATTGCGCTATTTCGTCATCATTTAAATTAAACGATAGTCGTTGCCGTGTTTTTTTAGACTTTACATCAAGACCTAAAATTTTACGGATCATATCTGAGGGAGTGAGCTCTTGATCGATAGCTTGTTTTTTTATCGACTTTTGTACCTCACTACTCAAATCAAATGCCATTTGCGTGGCGCGCACAGCTTGCTCTTGGCGCAACCACTTGTCTTTAGCATCACTCACTGAGCATCTCCAGGAAACAAATCAACAATATCGCTAATTGGGCGAGTTAACGTCAGTGAGACTTCTGTTTCACCTCCCTCCCAAATCTCTATATTAACGCTATGCCCTTCATCAGGAGAGGCTAAGCAAATCATTTCGCATGGTTCACCACCTTCTTGCTCATAGCGAGGCAGCGTTTGGCCACGAAAGTCTTTATTATGAAAATAACAAACATAAGGCGATTCACTTTGCTGATAGCTTTTCGCTAAAAATTGCATAAAACGCTCAGGGGTATTTTGTACCGTGATATGTGTTAATGACTCTTCATCAAAAATACGCGCAAATTCATCAAGACCAAAGATCTCTTCAACTTCATCACGCTGAATTTTTATAGAGAAGTTTGCCCACTGTTCACCATCATTTTGCTCTATTTGTAAAAACACCACTTGGCCAGTGTTAGTTTCAAGTACAAATTCAGTATCACTGCTGTGTTGGTACTGATACGTTTGCACATCAATAACGCGCAACGTTTGACCTTTAAGCCATGAAGGATAAGCAAACGAATCAATGACAGTAAACATGTCGCCTTTTTTAAGGTCACTCGCATGATTAAGCTGACGTTCTGGCTTTTTTTTAGATTTGAAAAAATTAAACATATAAGGTGCCTCTGTAAGCAAAAAAGGTAACGGAGCGAAACTCGGTTACCTTTTTGATATGGTTCTAAATGTTAACTATTTTGCTTCGCTTTAATGCGCGCTAAAATATCAGCACTTTTTGGATTCGTATCACCAATACCTGCTTCAGCCATTTTAGCTTTTAAATCGTCGCCATTAACATCTGCTTCTAGAGACTTTGCAGCACCTAATTGATCAGTACGGTCTTGTTGGCGTTGCTTAATACGCTCAAGCGACTGACGCGCCGATGTCATTGATGAATTATTAGTATTAAGCGTGCTATTTACAGCCATTGTCGCTTGTTGAACGCTTTCTGTGGTTTTAACCATAGTAAGCTGACGCTGGTTTTCTTTAATTGATTTTTCAGCATCTTTAACTTGCTGCTTCAATGTCACTATGTGATTAGTAAAGCCCGCTAATACTTGCTCGTGTTCGGCTTTCTCAGCTTCAAAGTCACCAATTTTTTCTGCAATTTCTAATGCTAATGCTTCATTCCCTTTTTCAAGGGCTTGACCTGCATACGCTTCGTGCTCAGCAATTGATGCATCTACTGCGCTAATTTTACGCTTAGTTTGCATCTCTTTAGCCATTACTTCTGTCAGGCTTTTTTTAGCACGATTCAGTGCATTTTGTGCATCGGCAATTTCTTGTTCAAAAATACGAATACCATTGGCATCAACAATTGCTTCGCCTGCTTCACGTGCGCCGCCACGTACTGCTGTAAATAATTTTTTTAAAATACTCATAATCTTAACTCCACTAACTAGCTACTAATCGTTTAAATATAAGGTCACGGCTTCTAGTGCATCTATAGCGTTATCAGCTAATGTCACTAGTTCGTGGGTAACATCATCTAGAGATGAATTTACCGACAGTGCACCAAAAATCGCGTATTTATTATCGATCTTAGCAAATGCACTCAGTGGAATTGGCACGTTTAAACGCAGTAATGTTTCGTTTAACTCGTTGCGTAATTCACTTTTTACTTCATCTTCGTCAAACAAGTAGCTAATACATAGTAATTGCTCTTGTGTTTGAGTAACAAAAATTGGAAGCTCGTCATTTCCATCAACAATGACTTGTAAAACATCTTGCTCACCTGGATTGGCAATCAAGAAAGACTCAAAGTTAGCACCCTCGGTTTCAAAAGACGCTAATTTTATTGAAAGTTCATTTAATTCCATGTCTCTGCCTTTTCGTCATATGACATATTATGTCTGAGTTAAGATTCGCATGGTCGACATATTATGTCAACCATGTTTTATTAATTTTTATACAATTCACTTTCTATTTGCCAAGCTGCTCGGTAGTAATCATATAAGCGACCAGAACCTAACCTATTGACTTCAATATCGTTCACTTGTTCAAAATAGTTATTAGGAAATGCAAAACTCGCTAATAAATATTTTTTACTAATCCACCGAGATGGCACTGGCATATCAGTTATATTGCTAATACGGGCACTAGGTGATTGCCCCATTTTAGTCGCAATAGTCCATCCCCATTGACCAAACGAAGGAATGTTTTGCTGATATTGCTCTACATAATCAAAACCTGCGGCTTTCACCGTTTTAGCAATACTTAAAAATGCCTTTTTCGCATGATAAGGCGATGTTGACTGTACCGCCATAGCACCATCAGGCGCTAATAATTGGCGTACATGATTATAAAAGTAATCGCTGTACATCTTATTAAGATCAGGGTGATTAGGGTCTGGCAAATCAATTAAAATAGTATCGAACTGCTTTGACTGATCCAGTAACTTTTCGACTTCTAAAAATGCATCGCCCACAATAATATTTGCTCGCGGGTCATGCATCGATTCATTATTGAGTGCTACCAACCGCTGTTTAATCTCTTCTGGCGGTGTGAATTTATCGTCTTCATGGCCAAATAAATTCAGTAGCTGGCCATCTAAATCAATTAGTGTGACTTCTTTGACTGGCCACTTTAATACATCACGCATGGCTAATCCGTCACCGCCACCAATAATCAAAACACGGTCATGACGATTAGATGCGAGCATTGCAGGATAAACAAGCATTGAGTGATATATTTGCTCATCAATGCTTGAGAACTGCAAACGACCATTTAAATATAGATCAGTAATTGGCTGAGGCTGATTTTTACTTAAACGCTCTGTTAGCACCACATGTTGATACTTAGTCGCCTGAGAGTAAATAACTTTATCTTTGTATAGTACGTTACTTAGGTTATCCATCCAGCTACTACCAAACTGCAAAATAAAAGCGAATAACACCAGCAGTAATATATGGCAAACCAATAACAACTTAGCAAAGCGTACATAGCTATGGTAACGCCATAAAAAGGCAAGTCCGGCAATAATATTAAATAGCGCTGTCCAAGCGGCGGCTTGCATTATTGGCATCGCGAGCATAATACTCACCCAAATTGCCGCGCCAATACCAGCGCCAATATAGTCAGCCCCATATATAGTGCCGGCGTTATTTTCTAAAAAACGTCCATAAATATGCTGGCGAATACGCGCAATAAGCGGTATTTCCATACCAATAAATAGCCCTAATATTAAGCCAAATACATAAGGTAAAAAGCGAGACCACTCTTGCAGCTTTTGAAACACGTAACCATTAAGAATGACGTCAGGTGGAATATTAAAAATACTTGATAATAAATGAGGGAGGGAATAACTCACGGCAATAATGCTGGCAATGGCTAATATACAGCCCATACCTATGAGCGCAATAATACTCTCTAGCCAAGCAAATGCGGTGAAGGCATCTTTAAACCAACGCGCTAAAAATGCACCCATCCCCATAGCTACAATCATAGTGCCTATCATGGCGTAAATTGCACTCTCAACTGAGCCGAGTACTCGGCCAGCGTAATGAGAAAGTAAGTATTCATAAATAAGGCCGCATCCTGCGAGTACGGCCATAACAGTGATCAGTAAAATATCATGCCCAAGTAATTTAAATTTACTTGGGGAAGCTTGAGTTGATGACACGTGATTATGCACCCAGTAGTGTGGCCATAGTGATCCCGACAGCAAATGACACAGCTGCAGAAATAGCGGCAACACCCACATTCTTTTGACGATTCACTTCATCTGAAATATTACAGCCAGCAAGAATGATTTTAATCGTCAGTAAGTGCAGTAAAATGAAAGCAACCAAACAAACAACGGCGCTTAGCGCCCAGTAAAGTAAACTCGCATTAATATTGTCAGCAGCATAAGGAGCAATGCCTGTTGCAGCAGTAATGGCTAATGCACTCCCAATTAAAAAGCCTGCATAACGAACACCTACTGCTAAATTACCATCAATAATAGCCTGTTGTAGGCAGTCGCCACTTTTGTTGGTACGCTTAAATAGCTGCACGCGATATTGGCTTACTAAAAGTAACACCACACTACCAATGACAAACGCAGCAATAACAATAGGAATGCCATGCCAACCTTCAGTAGCAACCCACAATAGTGCAGAGCGGATAACCACTGCAACACTTACTACATGGCCAAAATCAATAATTGACGCAGTAACGTTACCTTTGACTATTTCGTTATGTAAGCTCACTTTACGCAGCGCCACTTTATCTTGAAAAAAGTGACCCAGCTTTATAAGCAGAATTGCTAATGCACCATAGCCAAGCATTAACAAAGCTTCTTTTTGTAACGTAGCAGCAAACGCACCACTACTCACGCCCGTTAATACAATCGCAAGTGCGACTAAACCAGCGGCAAAGCTTATTCCAAATGCAAAGTTATCGCGCTCAGTAATTTCGTCATTGGCGTGTAAATTAGATACCCAACCTTTAATATACTTTAAACTCACAAATAGTAAGATGATAATTGCAAAGTCCACAGACAGTGCTTGCAAAGACCACATAGTTATTCCATTAAATTCATACATATTATTCTAACTCCAACGTTATTCTTTACTTACCACGACTTACGCCGCGCGAGGTTCTGCTACTGCTGTTACGAACCGATCCTGAATTATTGCTATAACTACTCGCTCTTGAGTAACTGCTGCGACTTTTAGGCGGCGTATAACTGCTGCGACTCAAACCTGATGCACCTGTTTTTTTACTCGCATAAGGACTAGTGAACTGCTTGCCTTGGCGTTGGTAAGATTGTCGTGTACGTATTTCTAATGCACTTTGGGCTTTTATTTGTTTAGGGCTTGAGTAACGAGTACGACCATAGTCATTGTAGTAACTATACTTACGGCGTTTACTCCAACTTCCGTATTCAACTCGGTCAAAAACATCACCCAAAATACGGTACATGCCGTACCATTGCCAAAAGCTAATACCACTACTATTCGTTTGCCAATTACCATAGTTAGGATTACCTACCATTTGGTTACCGACCCCTTCGCCTTCAGCTTTTTGGCTTATAGCACCAACTCGTGCCAAAGAACCATTCGACATATCCGCAAGCATATTAATAGGATCGGTTAAGGCATCAGAAAATAACGTTGGCTTGGCGGCTTCACGCAATAAATCAATATTGTATAAAGTGTCTTCGTAAGGAGGAATTAAGTAATTACCCTTAATATCATCAAGGCGTTGGGTTAAGCCACTATAAAGGGCTCCCTGGCGTGTGGCATCAAGGCTAACTACATCAACAACCTTACTGAGTTCAGGTTGCTGTTGTTTAAGGATACGACTGTATTCTTTAAGAATAATCGCATTACGTATACTACCATTATCAAGTGCTTTACCAAGCTGAGTAAGCTCGACATCGGCCTTTTTAATGGACTCTTGAATTGTTTGTTGTAGCTGTTCTTCTTTAGATTGACAACCAATCAGTGCTGTAAACAAACAAAACAGGCTGAGAAGTTTCCAAGCTTTTATATTCGACATTCATGTCACCTGATTTACTAAATTATCCTAGATAGTTTTACACAGGACAGTTATTAAACCAACAATGAAATTGCAACAAGATGATAATTTAGGGACTAGTTTAAAGGTACAAGGAGAATAACTGAGATCAGTAAAGGGAGAATGCTGATGGTAATACTTCAAAACTGAGGGCTTTAGGCTTAACACTGACTTGGATTTGGAGTACGTATACTACTTTGCAGCGACAGCGCATTAGTATGTCGTGGAATTGGGTCTGTTCAATTCTCTTCCTTTAACCTAATACCTTTCACCTCGAACCTGCATTTTCACTTTCCTGCATACGTAAAAAAACCCGCTACATCACTGTAACGGGTTTCTCTTATTTGGAGCCTGGTAATGTCCTACTTTCACATAGCAAATGCTACACTATCATCGGCGCTGTTTCGTTTCACTACTGAGTTCGGCATGGGGTCAGGTGGGTCCAAAACGCTATTGTCACCAAGCAA
Organism: Pseudoalteromonas sp. SCSIO 43095; assembly: GCF_023650455.1. Lineage (NCBI taxonomy): Bacteria > Pseudomonadati > Pseudomonadota > Gammaproteobacteria > Alteromonadales > Pseudoalteromonadaceae > Pseudoalteromonas > Pseudoalteromonas sp. SCSIO 43095. The sequence continues at coordinate 2,937,615 of NZ_CP087995.1, read as the reverse complement.
ATATGGTGTAAGTTCGATTTAATCGAGCTTACTAAAATTTGGAATTCTGATAATAAAAGTCTTCAAGTATCTACTTTAGTTATATTAACTTCTTGCTTAAACTGTCGCATAAAACGCGTTTGGCGTTGTATGGTTAAGCCTCACGGGTAATTAGTACAAGTTAGCTTAATGGCTCACACCACTTCCACATCTTGCCTATCAACGTTGTCGTCTTCAACGGCCCTTCAGAGACTTTAAAAGTCTAGTGAGAACTCATCTCGAGGCCTGCTTCGCGCTTAGATGCTTTCAGCGCTTATCAGTTCCGAACGTAGCTACCGGGCAATGCCATTGGCATGACAACCCGAACACCAGCGGTTCGTTCACTCCGGTCCTCTCGTACTAGGAGCAACCCCTCTCAATTCTCAAACGCCCACGGCAGATAGGGACCGAACTGTCTCACGACGTTCTAAACCCAGCTCGCGTACCACTTTAAATGGCGAACAGCCATACCCTTGGGACCGACTTCAGCCCCAGGATGTGATGAGCCGACATCGAGGTGCCAAACACCGCCGTCGATATGAACTCTTGGGCGGTATCAGCCTGTTATCCCCGGAGTACCTTTTATCCGTTGAGCGATGGCCCTTCCATTCAGAACCACCGGATCACTATGACCTACTTTCGTACCTGCTCGACGTGTCTGTCTCGCAGTTAAGCTGGCTTCTACCATTACACTAACCGTACGATGTCCGACCGTACTTAGCCAACCTTCGTGCTCCTCCGTTACTCTTTGGGAGGAGACCGCCCCAGTCAAACTACCCACCAGGCACTGTCCGTAACCCCGATTCAGGGGCCAACGTTAGAACATCAAAACTACAAGGGTGGTATTTCAAGGACGACTCCAACAAAACTAGCGTCTCATCTTCAAAGTCTCCCACCTATCCTACACATGTAGGTTCAATGTTCAGTGCCAAGCTGTAGTAAAGGTTCACGGGGTCTTTCCGTCTAGCCGCGGGTACACAGCATCTTCACTGCGATTTCAATTTCACTGAGTCTCGGGTGGAGACAGCGTGGCCATGGTTACACCATTCGTGCAGGTCGGAACTTACCCGACAAGGAATTTCGCTACCTTAGGACCGTTATAGTTACGGCCGCCGTTTACCGGGGCTTCGATCAAGAGCTTCTCCGAAGATAACCCCATCAATTAACCTTCCGGCACCGGGCAGGTGTCACACCGTATACGTCATCTTGCGATTTTGCACAGTGCTGTGTTTTTAATAAACAGTCCCAGCCACCTGGTCACTGCGGCTCCCGTCCGCTTAGAGAGCAAGTCTCATCACAGATAGGAGCGTACCTTCTCCCGAAGTTACGGTACGATTTTGCCTAGTTCCTTCACCCGAGTTCTCTCAAGCGCCTTAGTATTCTCTACCTGACCACCTGTGTCGGTTTGGGGTACGATTCGGTATAATCTGAAGCTTAGAGGCTTTTCCTGGAAGTATGGCATCAGCAACTTCGTCACCTTGGTGACTCGTCTCGTGTCTCAGCCTAACAGCAACCCGGATTTACCTAAGTCACTAGCCTACACACTTTCACATGGACTACCATCGCCATGCTTGCTTAGCCTGCTCCGTCCCCCCATCGCAATTATACCAAGTACGGAAATATTAATCCGTTTCCCATCGACTACGCCTTTCGGCCTCGCCTTAGGGGTCGACTTACCCTACCCTGATTAACATGGGATAGGAACCCTTGGTCTTCCGGCGTGCGGGTTTTTCACCCGCATTATCGTTACTCATGTCAGCATTCGCACTTCTGATACCTCCAGCAAACCTCCCGGTTCACCTTCAACGGCTTACAGAACGCTCCCCTACCACTCAAAATAAATTTTGAATCCGCAGCTTCGGTGCATAGTTTAGCCCCGTTACATCTTCCGCGCAGACCGACTCGACCAGTGAGCTATTACGCTTTCTTTAAAGGATGGCTGCTTCTAAGCCAACCTCCTGGCTGTCTGGGCCTTTCCACATCGTTTCCCACTTAACTATGACTTTGGGACCTTAGCTGGCGGTCTGGGTTGTTTCCCTCTTCACGACGGACGTTAGCACCCGCCGTGTGTCTCCCGGATAGTACTTTACGGTATTCGGAGTTTGCAAAGGGTTGGTAAGTCGGGATGACCCCCTAGCCTTAACAGTGCTCTACCCCCGTAAGTATTCGTCCGAGGCTCTACCTAAATAGATTTCGGGGAGAACCAGCTATCTCCCGGTTTGATTAGCCTTTCACTCCTAACCACAGGTCATCCCCTAACTTTTCAACGTTAGTGGGTTCGGTCCTCCAGTTGATGTTACTCAACCTTCAACCTGCCCATGGCTAGATCACCGGGTTTCGGGTCTATACCTTGCAACTATTCGCCCAGTTAAGACTCGGTTTCCCTACGGCTACCCTAATCGGTTAACCTCGCTACAAAATATAAGTCGCTGACCCATTATACAAAAGGTACGCAGTCACAGAACAAGTCTGCTCCTACTGCTTGTACGTACACGGTTTCAGGTTCTATTTCACTCCCCTCACAGGGGTTCTTTTCGCCTTTCCCTCACGGTACTGGTTCACTATCGGTCAGTTGGGAGTATTTAGCCTTAGATGATGGTCCACCTATATTCAGTCAAAGTTTCACGTGCTCCGACCTACTCGATTTCACTTAAGATGCGTTTTCATGTACGGGACTATCACCCTGTATCGTGGCACTTTCCAGAGCCTTCCATTAACACATAATAAGCTTAAGGGCTGTTCCGATTTCGCTCGCCGCTACTCTCGGAATCTCGGTTGATTTCTTTTCCTACGGGTACTTAGATGTTTCAGTTCTCCGCGTTCGCCTCGTTAACCTATGTATTCAGTTAACGATACCTGCAAGCAGGTGGGTTTCCCCATTCGGAAATCCTAGTCTCAAGCGCTTTTTACTAGCTTGACTAGGCTTATCGCAAGTTAATACGTCCTTCATCGCCTCCAACTGCCAAGGCATCCACCGTGTACGCTTAGTCACTTAACCATACAACCCAAACGGGTCTTTGTTATGTGACAGTTTAACTTCGCCAGAAGTTAATATTGAATACTAAAGTAGATACCAATTAACTATTCTATTGAATAATTAATGGCATTTTTTACTTTTGAAAACTCTGTACAAATAACATTGTTATTTATACGAATTTTATTATCAGCTTTTCCAAATTTTTAAAGAGCAGAGAATCAAAAACTTCTCAAAATTAAACACACTCTATTCTCAGGTGATTGTGCCACCCGATAAAAGAATATTTATTTTTAAGAAGTAAAGTGGTGGAGCTAAGCAGGATCGAACTGCTGACCTCCTGCGTGCAAGGCAGGCGCTCTCCCAGCTGAGCTATAGCCCCACATATGCTGGTCTTACTGTTTGTATACCGACTTTGTTTCCAGACAAGACATGGTACAACGACGTTTAGTTCACTAAACGAGGCGTGCCATAACGTAGTATGGGAGCAAAGTGGTGGGTCTGAGTAGATTTGAACTACCGACCTCACCCTTATCAGGGGTGCGCTCTAACCAGCTGAGCTACAGACCCAAACAATAAGTGTTGTTCTCTTTACAATTAACAATCATCTGTGTGGACACTACGAACAAATAAGTTCTAAATCGTATAAGGAGGTGATCCAGCCCCAGGTTCCCCTAGGGCTACCTTGTTACGACTTCACCCCAGTCATGAATCACTCCGTGGTAAACGTCCTCCCGAGGGTTAGACTATCTACTTCTGGAGCAACCCACTCCCATGGTGTGACGGGCGGTGTGTACAAGGCCCGGGAACGTATTCACCGCGTCATTCTGATACGCGATTACTAGCGATTCCGACTTCATGGAGTCGAGTTGCAGACTCCAATCCGGACTACGACGCACTTTAAGTGATTCGCTTACTCTCGCGAGTTCGCAGCACTCTGTATGCGCCATTGTAGCACGTGTGTAGCCCTACACGTAAGGGCCATGATGACTTGACGTCGTCCCCACCTTCCTCCGGTTTATCACCGGCAGTCTCCTTAGAGTTCTCAGCATTACCTGCTAGCAACTAAGGATAGGGGTTGCGCTCGTTGCGGGACTTAACCCAACATCTCACAACACGAGCTGACGACAGCCATGCAGCACCTGTATCAGAGTTCCCGAAGGCACCAAACCATCTCTGGTAAGTTCTCTGTATGTCAAGTGTAGGTAAGGTTCTTCGCGTTGCATCGAATTAAACCACATGCTCCACCGCTTGTGCGGGCCCCCGTCAATTCATTTGAGTTTTAACCTTGCGGCCGTACTCCCCAGGCGGTCTACTTAATGCGTTAGCTTTGAAAAACAGAACCGAGGTTCCGAGCTTCTAGTAGACATCGTTTACGGCGTGGACTACCAGGGTATCTAATCCTGTTTGCTCCCCACGCTTTCGTACATGAGCGTCAGTGTTGACCCAGGTGGCTGCCTTCGCCATCGGTATTCCTTCAGATCTCTACGCATTTCACCGCTACACCTGAAATTCTACCACCCTCTATCACACTCTAGTTTGCCAGTTCGAAATGCAGTTCCCAGGTTGAGCCCGGGGCTTTCACATCTCGCTTAACAAACCGCCTGCGTACGCTTTACGCCCAGTAATTCCGATTAACGCTCGCACCCTCCGTATTACCGCGGCTGCTGGCACGGAGTTAGCCGGTGCTTCTTCTGTCAGTAACGTCACAGGATGCAGGTATTAACTACATCCCTTTCCTCCTGACTGAAAGTGCTTTACAACCCGAAGGCCTTCTTCACACACGCGGCATGGCTGCATCAGGCTTGCGCCCATTGTGCAATATTCCCCACTGCTGCCTCCCGTAGGAGTCTGGGCCGTGTCTCAGTCCCAGTGTGGCTGATCATCCTCTCAAACCAGCTAGGGATCGTCGCCTTGGTGAGCCATTACCTCACCAACTAGCTAATCCCACTTGGGCCAATCTAAAGGCGAGAGCCGAAGCCCCCTTTGGTCCGTAGACATTATGCGGTATTAGCAGTCGTTTCCAACTGTTGTCCCCCACCTCAAGGCATGTTCCCAAGCATTACTCACCCGTCCGCCGCTCGTCATCTTCTAGCAAGCTAGAAATGTTACCGCTCGACTTGCATGTGTTAGGCCTGCCGCCAGCGTTCAATCTGAGCCATGATCAAACTCTTCAATTAAAAAGTTTTATGTCTTTCGACAGCTCAATGAATTCTGAATTTATTTAATATCTTTCGATATTGAATTGACTGTGCTGCAATTCCTACCTAAATAGTTATTGCTGTTGGTCACTCAGTTTCAATTGAGACTCTAAATTTGTTTGCCTCACTTAGTAAACTAAGCTTGGCTGTTAGAACTCAATCTGTACGAGTGCCCACACAGATGATTGCTTTATATTGTTAAAGAACGTTGCGACGTTGTCGCTAGGGATGCGTATAATACATCCTTTATTTTTCGAGTCAACACTTAATTTTAAACTTTCTTACGATGATTTAAACTTAAGTTTTATTTAACTCTCTGAGTAGTTCGTGCCTCGCTATGCGTTGGCGTTCCCCGTCTCAGTGGGGTCGCATTATAGGGAGAACAGATTTTTACGCAAGTACTTTTTTAAAGAAAAACTAAAAAAACACACTGTTCGGTTAGTATCTGAGCGAAAGCAGGTGAAACTGGTAGTTTTATAATCAATATAGGCTTTGCTGGCACTAAAATAAGCGCTACTGTTACACTAATACTCTTAATATGTTTAATTTAAAGGTGCATGTATGGCAATACGTTCTTATAAAGGAATTACTCCTGCGTTTAATGAATCTGTTTATGTAGACGAGTCGTCTGTATTAGTCGGTGATATCACCCTAGGTGATGATAGTAGTGTATGGCCACTAGTTGCTGCCCGTGGTGATGTTAATCATATTCGTATCGGTAAGCGTACTAATATACAAGATGGCAGTGTTTTACACTTATCAAGAGCAACAAAGAGTAATCCAGATGGCTACCCACTTATTATTGGTGATGATGTAACCGTTGGTCATAAGGTAATGCTACATGGCTGCGTATTAGGTAACCGCATACTCGTGGGGATGGGCGCTATTATTATGGATAATGTGATTGTAGAAGATGAGGTTATTATTGGTGGCGGTGCTTTAGTACCCCCTAATAAGCGTTTAGAGTCTGGTTTTTTATATGTAGGTAGCCCAGCGAAACAAGCCCGCCCTTTAACAGAGCAAGAGCTGAGCTTTTTAAAAGTGTCTGCCGATAATTACGTGCAGCTTAAAGATGAATACTTAGCTGAAGACGCGAAATAACCACAGCTTTTTTACTTAATTAAGTAAACTCACTTCTATTTGCCCTGCCGAGTTATAGCTTTCGTCTTCGATTAGCTGCTCGGCACGCTCTTCATAATCAAATCGATATTGTTCAAAATAACGCGTTGCATGACTCTCATCGGCTAAATTTAAACTACTTACAGCAATCACACACTCAACTAGCATTCCGCTTACTTGTGCAAAAAAAACTAGCTGGTGAGTTGGCTCTCTAAATTCGAGTCGGTCTATAAACTGTATTGCTTGATTCATTTAAGTACTCCCTGCTTTAGTGCAATAACAACGGGAACAATGTCCGGCATTTTATTTCGCCATACATAATAAGCTTGTGCGGCTTGGCCTACTAGCATGCCACTACCGTCTAATAGCTTAGCCGCTTTGTTGTGTTCGCTGACCCAATTCATGAATAGCGTATTTTGCGTCGCATAAAACATATCGTAAGCCATTTCACATGCGCTTAAATACTTAGAATTTAGCGCAGGTAACTCGTTATTCATACTGCTCGAGGTTGAATTTATAACCAAGTGATAATCAACTTGAGGAAGGTCGTCAAAACCATACCCCGAAACATTGCCGTGCCCAGTAAAGAGCTTTGCCAATGTTTGAGCTTTATGTGCAGTGCGATTAACGATAATGATTTCTTCAGGCTGCTGCTCAAGTAAAGGTAAAATAACACCACGGGCAGCGCCACCTGCACCAATGATCAGCAGGCGTTTACCTGTAATTGTTATTTTATTCGCTAGTAAATCGTTCACAAAGCCTATGCCGTCGGTGTTATCACCGAGTAAGGTACCATCATCGCGCTTTTTAAGGGTGTTTACTGCGCCTGCAAGTTTAGCCACTGAGGTTAGTTCATCGGCTAAAGCAAAGGCCTGCTCTTTAAAAGGAACAGTGACATTTGCGCCTTTGCCCCCTTGTTCAAAAAAAGTCGCGACTGTTTTTTCAAATCCATCGATAGGTGCTAATATTGCGCGATAGTCGATTTGCTCTCCCAATGACTTAGCAAACTGCTGATGTATGCTGGGAGATTTTGAATGTTTGATTGGATTTCCAAAAACCGCATATTTGTCCATTTTAAACAACCTCTTTGCAGTTTTAGTACTGCCTATTAACGATGATAAAATTATGATTAAAAGACTCTTTTCAAGATCAAAGCCGTCTACAACCACTCAAGCGCCTACGCCAGAGAAAACCCCGTATGAAATCATCGGCGGAGAAGCGCCCACGCGTGCAATTGCCAATAGATTCTACGACATAATGACCAGCGATGAATACGCTAAACCGTTATATGATATGCATCCTCAACCATTAGATAGAATTCGCCAAGTATTTTTTGAGTTTTTATCCGGTTGGCTTGGTGGCCCAGACTTATTTGTAGAAAAACATGGCCATCCAATGCTGCGCAAACGTCATATGCCATTTCCTATTGATCAAGATTTACGTGATCAGTGGATGTATTGCATGAATAAAACCTTAGACATAGAAATTGATAACCCCGTTTTACGCGAAGGTTTACGCCAATCACTGGCACAGCTTGCCAGTCATATGATTAATCAGCATTAATCTATCCCGTTCTTCAATTGGGGATTATTTGCGCTAAGTCAAAACCCGCTTTTCTAAAATAAAGATAATACCCTATCAAATAGTTAGAAAAGCGTGGCGCGTGTGAAATCAATCCAACATAAAATTTATGCTTTGTTAGCATTTACCGGCATTATAGTACTCATAGCCAGTATTTTTAGTAGTGCGAGCCAACAGCGCACACTCGCACAAGATACGGTGGCAGAAAACATCAAGCTACTTGCCGATAACTATTTTGATTCAATAAACACCATGATGCTAACGGGTACTATGGCTAATCGAGAATTATTGAGCCAAAAGCTACGCAAACACCCTAATATTGAAGATGCTCATATTATTCGCTCCGATATAGTTAATAAACTGTATGGGGCCGGAAATAAAAACCAAACAGCGAGTAATAATAGCGAACGCGAAGCACTGCAGGGTAAAGAAAGTTTATTTATAGAGCAAAGCAATAATAATCGCAGTATGACCTACCTACGCCCGATGTATGCGAGCTCTGATTATAAAGGCACTAACTGCTTAGGCTGCCATCAAGCACAAGAAGGCGATGTGCTAGGCGTGGTAAAAATTAGCTATTCCTTAGCCGATATTGATAGCGAGGTAACTTACAACACCTTAATAACCACCAGCCTACTGTCTACTATTTTTATTATTGCCTTTGTGCTGCTAGGTATAGTGTTTAGAAAAATATTTATAGTGCGCCTTAAAAAGCTCGGCCATGCAATGCACTTAGCCACTACTAATAAAGATCTAACCTTACGCATTGAAGATAACGCCGAAGATGAACTCGGCTGGCTTGCCACCAGTTTTAACCAAATGATTGCTACGTTTAAAGATAACATTGCTCAGGTATCTCACTCTTCAAAAGTGCTTATTCATTCAGCAGAGAAAATTTATACTTCTGCCGATACTACTGAGCGCGCTATTTTAGAACAAAAGAAAAGTACCGACTCGGTGGCCGCAGCAATTAATGAGCTAGAAAGCTCTTCAAACGAGGTAAGAAACACCACTCATTTTGCTCAAGAAAAATCTGAGAACAGTAATGAGCTAGCACAGCAAAGCATGCAGGTTGCAGAGCAAACAGAGCTCAGCATTAATCAGTTAGCACAAGATGTACGCCAAGCGGCAGATCAAGTGAGACAACTGCAAGAGCAAACGCTTGAAGTGGGTAAAGTGCTTGAGGTGATCAGCAGTATCGCCGAGCAAACAAATTTATTAGCACTTAATGCAGCCATTGAAGCTGCCCGTGCAGGTGAAGCTGGAAGAGGATTTGCCGTTGTTGCTGATGAAGTACGAACTTTAGCAACCCGAACTCATGCCTCTACCGATGAAATACGCCGCACTATAGATAAGTTGCAATCAGAAGCAGCGCAAACAGTTAAAACCATGGGTGAGTCGTGTGCGGAGGCTGACAAAAGAGCGCAACAAGTACAACAAGTTGCACAGGCTTTAAAAGATATTTCTAGCCAAATGAATGAAATAAATGAGCTAAATATACAAATAGCCGATGCAACAGAGCAGCAAAATCTAGCCGCCGAAGAAATAAATAGAAGCGTTGTTGGTATCAGTGATAATGCAGAGCAATCGTTAGTAGATGCGGATGAAAATCAAAAAGTCAGTGAAGAGTTACTCAATTTAGCTCGCTCGTTAGATGAGCAGGTACGAAGCTTTAAACTAAAACAATAACTTTAAAAGCCAGTCAATAAGTAGTTTATTGACTGGCGGACAATTTCTAGCCTAGAGCTAACCAATCACGTGGCTTTAAGAAATCTTTATATAGTAATGCCTCTGCACTGTCTTCGGCTGGGGTATAGTTATATTCCCAACGTGCTAAGGGTGGCATCGACATTAAAATAGATTCAGTTCGGCCACCGCTTTGTAAGCCAAATAATGTGCCGCGGTCCCAGACTAAATTAAACTCAACATAACGACCACGGCGATATAATTGAAAGTCGCGTTGTTGTTCGGTGTACTTATCGTTTTTGCGACGCTCAATAATAGGAACGTAAGCATCTAAAAAGCCATTACCCACCGATTGCATAAATGCAAAGCTTTGCTCAAAACCTAACTCATTCAAATCGTCAAAAAATAAGCCGCCTACGCCACGGGTTTCATCTCGATGTTTTAAATAAAAGTATTCATCACACCATTTTTTATATTTTGGATATACATCATCGCCAAAAGGCTGACACACATCGTGCGCAACTTGGTGCCAATGCACTACATCTTCAAGTACAGGATAAAACGGGGTTAAATCAAAACCACCACCAAACCACCAAATCGGTTCTTCACCTTCTTTTTCGGCAATAAAAAAGCGTACATTGGCATGGCTTGTTGGTATATGCGGGTTTTTAGGGTGGATCACTAACGATACACCACACGCATGAAAGCTGCGCCCAGCAAGCTCAGGTCTATGGGCAGTGGCAGAGCCCGGCATAGAGGCACCAAATACATGCGAATAATTCACACCGCCTTGCTCAATCACATTACCATTGGTAATAACGCGAGTACGACCACCGCCGCCCTCTTCTCGCTGCCAGCTGTCTTCAACAAACTGTGCTTTCCCGTCGGCTGATTCTAAGCCTTGGCAAATGGTATCTTGCAAAGCCATAAAGTACGCTTTTACTTGTTTTAATAATTCGCTTTGCATCGTTAACCTCTGAATACATTGCCAGTCATGGCATCTTTAATGGTACTTGGTTGTGTATTACCACCTAATGGTTCATCAACATAAAAACTAACCTGCTCGCCAAACTGCTGCTGAGCTTCAACAATACTTGTTACCGTTGCTTGGCCGGTTAAATTAGCACTTGTTGATACCAGTGGTTTACCAAACTGTTGACATAAACGTTTAACTGTAGGGTGGTTAGTTACTCTTACTGCAATAGTATCAAACTGCCCAGTTAACCACTTTGGGGTAGACTTAGCTGCAGGCATCACAAAAGTGAGTGCGCCTGGCCAACTTGAAAAAATATCGGCACGTTTATCCATAGGCAGCTTAGCGTCATCGACGTATTTTAATAATTGCCCGTAATTGTCAGCAATTAAAATAAGCCCTTTTTCAACAGGGCGTTGTTTAATACTCAATAAACGTTCCACCGCCTGTTGATTGTCAGGATCGCAACCAAGGCCATAAACAGCTTCGGTTGGGTATAAAATAACATCGCCTTGTTCTAAGCTAGTTATTGCAGCAGATAAAGAAGGAAGGTCAGACAAAATTGTCTCCAGAGATATTTACGTTATTCAGTGGCAGCAAACTTATGCATACAGCTTTTTTGTGGGCATTGTAACACAATACCACTCGCGGTTTTTTTCTCAGTAACAACTGGCCAGTCACATGCTGGGCACGCTTGATCTACAGGTTTATGATTAAGCGTATATTTACAGCTTGGGTAACAGTCGCAAGAATAAAACACTTTCCCAAATTTATTGCTGCGTGAAACCAAGTGGCCTTTTTTACATTTAGGACAACTAATCACAGGCTCTTCACTTGGTGTATCGTCATGCTCACTGGCAATATAATGACATTCAGGGTAACCGGTACAGCCAATAAACATACCGTAGCGGCCATTTTTCACCACCAGCGGCTTACGACACTCTGGACACTCGCTGTCCTCAAGTATTTTGATTTCATTGCTATCATGATGTGCAAGCGGACGAATAAAATCGCACTTAGGGTAACTAGCGCAGCCTAAAAAATGCCCAGATTTGCTATTGCGAATGACGAGTTCTGAACCACATTGCGGGCATATCTCATATTCTTTTTCTAAGGCGTGTTTATTAGCCGAGAAAAGTGAATGATCGATTTTACTCATGTAAATCCTAGTGGTTGATGAATTTTCGCCTAATATACCCAAAACCCTTAAAGATACAAGCTATGGCAGTCGGTTTGTTAACGCTGAAAATAATAAAACACGCAATAATGATTAATGTAACACTTCACTGGGCTCATCAAAAATAAGATCTTCCATTTGCTCATACGCCTGCTGAGAATCAGGGGCGTTAAATAACACCATAAGAATTAACCATTTTAAATCTTCCAAAGTAATAGCTGAATTATCAAGCGCCGCTAAACGGTCCATCACCATTTCACGAGTGGTGCTATTAATGACGCCCGTTTGTTCAACAAACATTAAAAAGCCGCGACACTCGGTGTCGAGAACTTGGCACTCACTGTCGGTAAAAATACGCACTGCATGTTGTGGAGTGGCTAATAAATAAGGCGATTCATTGCTGTATTGTAATGCGGCAAGTTGATCTAACCAGTCAATGGCTTTGTTAATTTCGGGTTTGTTAAACCCAGCGCGGAGTAACTCATCGGTAAGTGTGCTTTGCTCAACAAATACATCGCCTTCGCTGTGAACATAGTTTTCAAATAAATACATGAGAATATCAAACATATTATCCTCCAGCGCTTAATTTAATATAGCCGTCTAATACACGTTCAATTTGATCGTCTAACTCTAAATCAAGCAATCGCGCTTGTAATTTATCAATTGGCCACTGTACTCGACGCATAATATCGTCCACACTGGTCACCTCAAAACCAATACTGTTAAGCACCTCACAATCTGAGGTTACAGCATCAGTTAACTCTTTATAGTTTAGACCAAAAGGGTATGAAAAGTTCATCTCATCAAGAATATCCGCGACGTTTTCTACCAGCTTAGCACCTTGTTTAATTAAAAAATGGCTTGCTTGTGCCAGCGGGTTTTTAATTGAGCCTGGCACCGCAAAAACGTCTTTATTTTGTTCAAGCGCATAACGTACGGTGATCAATGAGCCACTTTTAATTTCGGCTTCAACAATTAAAACGCCTAAAGAGAGTCCTGAAATAATACGATTACGTCGTGGAAAGTTATGCGCGTTGGCCGCGGTGCCCGGTAAAAACTCACTTACCAATAAACCCTGTGTTAATACTTGCTCTGTAAGTAACTTATGGCGTTTAGGGTAATAAACATCAACACCAGTCCCTAGTACGGCAATGGTTTTACCATTTCCTGCCAGCGCTCCTTTATGGGCAGCACCATCAATGCCACGCGCCATACCAGAGGTTACTGTTATGCCAGCAAGCGTTAGCTGATGTGCAAACTCTGCAGCAATTTCAAGTCCTGTGGTGGTTGCATTTCGACTGCCAACAATCGCAATTTGTGGAGAAGACAGTAAGCTGATATCGCCTTTACAAAAAAGTAATAATGGCGCACTGGCTATTTGTTTTAGGTGTTCTGGGTAGGTGGTATCAAAAATACTAATAACAATAATATGTTGCTGGCTAATAAGCTGTTCATAATGCGCAACTTGCTGCCAATTTGTATTAAGTAAATTACTTGCTTGGCTCGCTGTTAAGCCCAACATAACCAGCTGGGAATGCGATAAGGAAAACAGTGACTCTAAACTATGCTGTTTAGAGAGGGCTAATAGCGTTTTTATTCCAAGCCCTTTGCATAAGTAAAAGGCAAGCCAATGGCTTAGCTTGCCAAACGATTGCTCCATGCTCCCTCCTAGAACACCGACTCGCTACTTAATGAATTACTGCCAAATCTCCAATGCGAATTGGGTGCTGATTTTTAGTGATCAGCGCATAACTAACTTTGTCATACACTTTAAAAATAATCATTTCACCAACTTTCTCTGCTGGCATTTTCCAAGTAACGCTATCTTCATCGGTTTCTGAGCCAAATAATTCGCTAGTAGCCGATACCAATTTTTCTAAACGACTTGAATCTTCGGTATAACGCGGGCCTCTGGCACTATCAATCACCTTAGGTGACTGACGTTCAATATCCAGTACATGACCTACTTTAACTTGTTGCTCTGAACCTAAGTTTAGCACCACTACATCCATCGTGCTAAATTCTCTCACCTCGTGCGGAGAGGCAATCACTTGACCCTGCATTGGCTGTTCAGGACGATGCATCTCAAAATATACTGGCAGCATCTGCCCTTCCATTGCAGGTAATAAAAAGTCACCCTGTTTGATCTCACGTTTTACTGATTCAACTCTTACTGAGGCAGGTTCGCCATTGGCCGCATCACCTGTTCTAAACGCGCGAGCCATACCCACATAAGATGCTCTACTCGCCAACTCTTCACCGGTATTAGGGTCAGTATAAGGCGCACCTTTGTGATAAATAGCATATGCTTGATGACGTTTTAAGTTACCTTTTACATATAAAATATGGTCAATAGTTTGGGTTTTGGTATTTTCGTTGGCGCCCAAAATATAGGGCTTTTCTTTTATGGTATCGCTGTTAATAGCTTGCTCAAACGACAAATACGGTTTAATCAACGCAAGCGGTAAAGTTGTTATCGCATCTTTCCCTTTTGGCGTAATACGCCCCATAGGTGATAGCTTTCGATACGCTTTATTAATCACTAAACGCGGATTACCGTCTGTATCGTAAATTAATGCTAACGCATCTCCGGGGTAAATAAGGTGAGGGTTGTCTATTTGTGGGTTCATTTGCCATAGTTCAGGCCATAACCAAGGTTCGTTTAGATATATAGCTGAGATATCCCAAAGCGTGTCACCTTTTTTCACAACATACTGTTTAGGTGCATCTTTTTTTATAGTTAGTACATCTGCCAGCACAGGAAAAGTTGCACCTAATACAAGTATAATTGCAATTAATGGAGATTTCATTGAGCTTCCTCATAGTGTTTTTTCATTATTATTAACCAAAACCTGTTAAAGGGGAACGTGAATGGCTAAAATAAGAACATACAATACCCTAAATTCAAGCATAAGTGTAAAAGGTAACTATGGCTAGGTTAGAAGTTTTAAGATTTCCAGATGAACGTTTACGTACAATCGCAAAAGAAGTAACTGTTGTTGACGGTCAAGTGCGTGAAATTGTCAAAGATATGCTAGAAACCATGTACGATGAAAATGGTATTGGGCTTGCTGCTACACAGGTTGATATTCACCAGCGTATTGTGGTGATCGACGTATCAGAAGAGCGCAATGAACCACTCGTGCTTATCAATCCGCAAATTATCAAAAAAGATGGCTCAACCGTGAGCGAAGAAGGCTGTTTATCAGTTCCTCATTCGTATGCAAAAGTTGACCGTGCAGAAACCGTTACCGTAGCTGCACTCAACGAAGAAGGTAAAGAGTTTATTCTTGATGCTGACGAATTATTAGCGATTTGTATTCAGCATGAACTTGATCACCTTCAAGGTAAATTATTTATTGATTATTTATCTCCATTAAAGCGCCAACGCATTCGTAAAAAGCTTGAAAAAGAAGCGAAGTTTGCAGCGCAGTAATAAGCACCTTAGTAAATAATTAGGAAACTCAGTGACACAACCATTACGCATTATATTTGCCGGTACGCCGGACTTTGCTGCACGCCATCTGCAAGCACTCATCGATAGTGAACACCAAATAGTGGGCATTTACAGTCAACCAGATCGTCCAGCGGGTCGCGGAAAAAAACTAAAAGCCAGTGAAGTAAAAGCGCTTGCATTAGAACATGACCTACCCGTTTTTCAACCGCAATCACTCAAAACAGACGAAGCACTTGAAGAGCTAAGCAGCCTCAATGCCGATATCATGATTGTTGTTGCCTACGGTTTAATTTTACCTAAAGCCATTTTAGATGCCCCACGTTTAGGGTGTTTAAATGTACATGGTTCTATTTTACCGCGCTGGCGTGGCGCCGCGCCTATTCAACGTGCTATTTGGGCAGGCGATCAGCAAACCGGTGTAACCATAATGCAAATGGATGAAGGGCTAGATACCGGCGATATGCTGCATATTAGCCGCTGCCCTATTGATAGTACTGAAACCAGTGCAAGCTTATACGCTAAGCTTGCTGAACTGGGACCTGATGCATTAATCGACACCATAAATCGTTTAGCCAACGGGGACATAACGCCTGAGCCACAGAACGACGCCGATGCCAATTACGCTAAAAAGCTCTCAAAAGACGAAGCCAACATTGATTGGTCTATGGATGCCGAGCAAATCGAGCGTAACATTCGTGCCTTTAACCCATGGCCAGTATGCTTTACCCAAATGCGTGGTAATACGGTAAAAATATACCAAGCAAACGTGGTTGAACAGTCAGGCGCAGCTGGCACTGTATTAGCAAGTGATAAAAACGGTATCGTTGTGGCTTGTGGTAAACACGCTTTATCTATTAGCGAATTACAACCACAAGGCAAAAAGCCAATGGCAATTAATGATTTTTTAAACGGTCGTAGCGACTGGGTCACACCCGGCACCGTATTAGGCGAAAATAATGAGTAATGTAAGCAATGTCAGAGCGCTAGCCGCTGAAACTTTATATAACGTGGTTGATAAAGGCGCATCGCTTAATCAAGAACTCCCTTTCGCTAGCCAAGGCTTATCACCTAAAGATAAAGCCTTACTGCAGCAAATTTGCTATGGAGTATTACGTTACTTACCTAGCCTAGAAAATTATTGCCAGCATTTAGTAGAACAACCGCTTAAAGGCAAACGCCGTATTTTCCAGTTTTTGTTGTATGTGGGTATTTACCAACTACAACACATGCGTGTACCGCCGCATGCAGCAATTAGCGAAACCGTTAATGCGTTACAACAATTACGCGCTCTTGGCTTGAAAGGGCTTATTAACGCCATTTTACGAAGCTTTCAGCGCCAACAAACTGAGCTTGAAGAAAAAGCCAAACAAATTCCGGTGTGTTTATACAACCATCCAAACTGGTTTATAAAGCAAGTAAAAGAAGCCTACCCAGATAGCTGGGAAGACATTCTAGAAGCTAATCAGCAACAAGCGCCAATGTGGCTTCGAGTGAATCAATCGCAGTTTAGCACCCAAGAATATAGCGAAATGCTAACCGCTAACGATATTGAACATACTCTAAACCCTGATTTTATTGATGGCATTAAACTAAGCAAACCACGCGATGTGTTTTCACTTCCTGAGTTTGATACCGGTGCCTGTTCAGTACAAGATGCGGCAGCGCAGCTTGCTGCACGCTACCTAGACCCACAAAATGGTGATGCAATACTCGATGCCTGTGCAGCGCCTGGTGGTAAAACCTGCCATATTTTAGAGCTTGCCGATGCTGATGTGCTTGCGCTTGATAGCGATGCCACACGCCTAGAACGTGTTAAACAAAACCTAGAACGCATAGGTTTGGGCGCCGACTTACAATGTGGTGATGCATCGCAACCTCACACTTGGTGGGATGAAGAACAGTTTGATCGTATTTTGTTAGATGTACCCTGCTCTGCAACTGGCGTAATTCGTCGTCACCCAGATATTAAATGGTTACGTCGCGCATCCGACATTAACGATTTATCCACCCTCCAAGGCGATATACTCGACAGCATTTGGCCATTGTTAAAGCCAGGCGGTACATTGGTGTATGCAACTTGTTCGGTGCTTCCACAAGAAAACCAACAACAAGTTGCTAAGTTTTTAGCTAATAATGAAGACGCAGAGCATATTCCTTTGCACAGCGAAGACACTAAAACCATACCAGGCTTGCAGTTATTACCAGGCGAAAGTGACGGTTTTTACTACGCTAAATTAGTTAAAAAAACCTAGGCAACACATTTAGCTACTTCAGTTTAGAGGTAGCTAATACTTTGATGTAATTAGTATTAATAATATGGGCACATAATGAAAATAATCATACTCGGTGCTGGGCAAGTTGGCGGCACACTCGCAGAAAACCTAGTGGGTGAACAAAACGAAATAACCGTAGTTGATATCGACGGTAACCGCTTGCGCGAACTGCAAGATAAGTACGATTTACAAGGTGTTGCAGGCCATGGCGCTCACCCTGACGTGCTAAGTCGCGCAGGGGCTGAAGATGCCGATATGATTATTGCGGTGACCAGCTCAGATGAAGTTAACATGGTGGCATGCCAAGTTGCCTACAGTATTTTTAATACACCGACCAAAATAGCCCGTATTCGCTCTGAGCAGTATTTAAAATACCGCGAAAAACTATTCCATAATGATGACTTACCCGTCGATCATTATATTGCCCCAGAAGCACTCGTTACTAAGTATATTCGCCGCCTAATAGACTACCCTGGCGCATTACAAGTACTGCAATTTGCCGATGGCATGCTCTCTTTAGTGGCTGTAAAAGCCTACTATGGCGGCTTATTGGTAGGCTATGCCCTATCTACACTTAAGCAGCATATTCCTAATGTTGAAACTCGGGTAGCCGCTATTTACCGCCAAGGTAAAGCGATAAAACCCTTAGGCACCACCGTAATAGAAGCCGACGATGAAGTATTTTTTATTGCCGCAACCAAACACATTCGTGCGGTAATGAACGAGCTACAAAAGCTGGAACGCTCGTATAAAAAAATCATGATTGCCGGTGGCGGTAATATTGGTGCAGGTCTAGCCCGTTCACTGGAAAGAAACCACAGCGTTAAGTTACTAGAGCGAAGTAAAGAGCGTGGCGAACAGCTTTCTGAAATGCTCGACAACACCGTGGTATTTTGTGGTGATGCATCCGATCAGGAGCTGCTCTCTGAAGAACACATTGAACAGGTTGATGTGTTTATTGCCGTTACCAACGACGATGAAGTAAATATAATGTCGGCTATGCTCGCAAAACGCATGGGGGCACAAAAAACCATGGTACTTATTCAACGAGGCGCTTACGTTGATTTAGTACAGGGCGGCGAAATTGATATTGCGATTTCACCACAACAAGCGACTATTTCTGCATTGCTGACTCACGTGCGCCGTGGTGATATTGTAAACGTGTACTCACTACGTAAAGGAGCCGCAGAAGCCATAGAAGCGGTTGCCCATGGTGATGAAAATACCTCTAAAGTGGTAGGTCGCGCAATTGCCGATATTAAATTGCCAGCAGGTACCACAATAGGTGCAATTGTGCGAAATGACGATGTACTGATTGCCCATGACGATACAATTATTTTGTCAGGCGATCATGTAATCATGTTCTTAATTGATAAAAAGCACATTAACGTGGTTGAAAAGTTATTCCAAGTTAGCGCAATCTTTTTATAATTAATTCCTCCTTTTTATTCACAACCCGCTTGTAAGTAAAAAGGAGAACACCCAAACCTAAATGAAAATCATTATCAAAAGCATTTACTAATAAAGGAAAATCCATTAGTCTCTTCTTGCTCGATTATCAAGCAGCGACATCTACTGATGTGAAAAGTTAATTTCACGTTTTTAAATAAAAATGGATTTCAAATGATACACCTACTCTCAAAGAAAAATTATCCCGTAACTCATTACACTCTGGTTGGCCTTTTACTTTCAACAGTTTCAACTCAAACGCTCGCCCACACTAGCGAAGGTATCGAAAGGTTAACCGTAATCGGAGAGCAAGCGAACGGCTATAAAGTTAATTCCATGAGCTCTGCAACAGGTCTTGAGCTATCACATTTGCAAACGCCGCAATCAACGATAGCGATAACCAGCGACTTCATGGCAGACCAACAACTAAATACCGCAATTGAAGCTATAACCAGTGTGACAGGCATAAATGCTCGAGAAGCAGATAATGGTAAGTTTTCTATTTCAGCCCGAGGTATTAGTGTCACCAGCATACTTTATGATGGCATAGCGACCACCTATGACACCCGCTTTAATTATGGAGATAACCTAACCGATACCGCAATTTATGAGCGTATCGAAATAGTTAGAGGGGCAACGGGGTTAATGCTGGGCGCGGGTAACCCTTCGGCAGCAATTAATTTGATACGTAAACGCCCAACTGTAAACACTCAAGTAAATCTTACTGCTTCATTAGGCTCATGGGACAACTACCGCGCGATGGTGGATGTGTCGGGAAGCATAAATAATAGTGAAAGTATAAGAGGACGAGCTGTTGTTGCTTATCAAGATAGACACTCATATCAAGATCGCTTTTCGCAAACCAGTCAAACATTATATGGCATTATTGAGGCAGATCTTTCTAACAATACTTTGTTGACGCTTGCTGTTGATAATCAATCGACAACTCCTAAAGGAACAATGTCAGGTGGTTTGCCTATTTTTTATAGTGATGGCTCCCGCACTGCTTATGACAGAGGTGTTTCAACAGCTCAAGATTGGGCCTCTTCTCGAACCGATGCACTTAATGCGTTTATTCGCCTAGAGCATTACTTTAACGCTAACTGGCAGCTAACCGCTAATTATGTTTATGGTGATAACGACCTAGACTATGATGTGTTTTGGGTAAAAGGAGAGCCCGATCCTATAAACAACACTGGAATGAAACCCGGCTCTATAAACTATATTGATGCAAACAGAACGCAGGATACCTATGAGGTTGAACTCAATGGTCGGTTTAATTGGCTGGGCCAAAGTCACCAACTGCTATTTGGTTATAATACCCAAGAGCAACAGTTTTCGACCCCTTATTATGCTAGTCAACAAAGTGACTATGTTATCGGCGATTTCACTGACTCTAGTTATAGCATTGCAAAACCAAATTGGCAGTCAGAAGCGGCTTACGGCTCTTATGGCACAACTAAACAAGATGCACTTTATGTTGCTGCACAACTAAATATAACCGATGCCTTGTCTTTAATTGTTGGAAGCCGGTTAAATCAATGGCAAACCAATCAAGATAATTTTGGTCGCATGCATGATTATAAAATAAATGATGAACTAACTAATTATTTTGGAGCAACTTATGAACTAACACAGAGTTGGGCTTTGTATGCTAATTACACTGATATTTTTACACCACAAAGTCGAATTGATAAAAATGGACATTATTTAAGCCCTATTGAAGGTAAGAATTATGAACTTGGCATAAAAGCTTCTGTACTTGATGAACGTTTAGACATATCCCTTTCTGGATTTAAAATTTATCAAGATAATGTAGGCGAGTACACGGGAGATACCATTGCAGAAACACTTCAGGCCATCTACAAGCCCATTGACGGCACATTAACTCAGGGCTACGAGCTAGAAATCAACGGAAAATTAACCGACAACTGGAACGCTTATTTTGGCTATACCCATAGTAAAGGCGAAAAACCGGATAATACGGTATTAAATACCACCAACCCAAAAGATCAATTTAAACTTTTTACTAGCTATCAACTCTCAGGTGCATTAGACAATCTAAAAGTGGGTGGTGGCTATCGCTGGCAAAGCAATAGCTATGATGAAGTTAAAAACCCTGTTTATGGCGCTGTTGAGGTAAACCAGCCTAGTTATGGTATTGCCAGCCTAATGGCGAATTATCAAATGAATAAGCAATTATCTGTTAGCCTAAATATCGATAACTTATTTGATAAGCATTATTACAGTCAAATTGGGTTCTATAACCAATATCGTTATGGCAAGCCAAGAAGCTTCTCTCTCCAACTTAAATATAGTCTCTAACAAGTATAAAAAAGCCGCTGACTATTCAGCGGCTTTAGTGGAGTATGATGGGGTAATACTTATTGTACTCTTGCAAACTCTTCTTTAGAAAGTTCACCATTTCCGTCAGTATCTAAGTCATCAAAAATATTCATTAGTTGTTTATTAGACGCAGCTTCCTGCTGACTAATTACACCGTCGCCATTACTATCAAAAGAGGCAAAGTCTACCGCAGCATAAGCTGCTGATGATGACGCTAATACTAAAATCGCAAGTGTTGTGTTTAATGCTTTCATAATAAGTCTCCTATAAGAGGGAAATCCTTTTCTGAGATCCCTGTGCAATGAAAAAAGCCAAAAATTAAAAGTTTGCAAACTCAGCTTTAGAAAGCTCACCATTACCGTCAGTATCAAGCTCAGTAAATGCGGCTGTTAAATCAGCGTTTACAGCCGCTTCGCTTTGACTAATAGCGCCGTTACCATCAGTATCAAGCATGTCAAAGTCGCTTGCTGCAAAAGCAGCTGATGAAGAAGCAAGAGCGATAAGTGCGAATGTTTTATGTAATGTTTTCATAATTTAATCCTTCAAAATGTAATGCAATGGTCTATCAAAAAATTGTGTCTGGCTATCACAGTCCTTGTTATTCTCTTTCATAGGCTTCCTTGCCTATTTAGGTTGCCTTTGGCAACTCAGAATATACTTAGCCTTGTCTTATGCTTTCGAAAATTCTTCTTTTGATAGCTCACCGTTTTGGTCAGTATCAAGCTCTGAGAACATGCTCATAAGTTTTGCATCAACCGATGCTTCGCTTTGGCTAATAGCGCCGTTACCGTCAGTATCTAGTGTGTCAAAGTCGCTCGCTGCAAAGGCAGCTGATGAAGAAGCAAGAGCGATAAGTGTAAATGTTTTGTGTAATGTTTTCATAATGAGTATTCCTTAAAATCGTTTAAATTATGGGGGAGCTTTTAACTCCCAAAACTTTAATAGCTTAGGGTTATGCTTTAGAGAACTCTTCTTTTGATAGCTCACCGTTTTGGTCTGTATCAAGCTCTGAAAACATGCTCATTAGTTTTGCATCAACTGATGCTTCGCTTTGACTGATCGCGCCGTTGCCGTCAACGTCTAGCGTGTCAAAGTCGCTTGCTGCAAAGGCAGCTGATGAAGAAGCCAATGCGATAAGTGCTAAAGTTTTATTAATGCTTTTCATAATCTATCTTCCTTCAAACAAAGTTTATGTTTTATGCGATTAAGTGTTTTACTTTAAATCACGTTTCGTTCTATACAGCCTGACTATTACAACTTCGATGCCAATAATATAAAAACTATAATTTTCAATAAATTAACCTGCAACTAGCTGAAAATGGCGCTATTTAACTCGTTATTTTGTTGCTTTTTAGCAACAGTAGATGAGGCAATAAAATTAAAACAATAAAAATCAAAGAGTTGAGTTTAAGGAAAGCCCCACACAGTCGATGAGCAATCGCTAAAAAAGAGGATTAAATAAACAAAAAGGAAGGTGAGTTAAGTTTAATTTTGTTATAAACAAAAAATTAGAATAAAAAAACATATTTAACTAATTGTTTTTAATAAATTTATAAAATAAATTTGAAATGGATTTTAAAAATAACAACAACACATGGCTATTTGTTGCAAAAGAGCGAAAATGTTAGAGCTTGTTGATATTTTAGAATTGTAAAATGTTCAGCGTCGAAAGATAACAGGCCTTATACAATTTCAAATTCAAGTGCACTAGGGTCAATGAAGTGATCTCCCATCAGGGTTTTCATTTGCTCTTCACTGGCAAATAATCGAATTCCGCAATATATACCTTTAGCATGTTTTTTCACGCTGCATATTTGCCCTTCGTGCTTTGTATCTTCATCAAACACTACAATACAACGCATATCTTTAATGTCGTCAATTTCTTGGGTTGTTTTAATATCAAACATAACACCCGTTAACGAAATATCTTTTATAACGCCTTCAAAGGAGGGACGATCATCCGATAATTTTAACTTGGCAGGAAACAGCGTCGGTATACGCGCTTGCGAGCGCAGCTCAAATAACTGTACTTGTGATGGATAGTCGATAAACAATAACTTAGCCGGGTGAGATGCTACAGACATAAGCTGCTGACGAAACGCTAGTACATGCCCACCACTGCCCTCTATAAGCGCTCTTACCACCACCATCACACCATCGCGTAAATAATCACTTGCCATGGGGAGCCGTTTTGCATTGGGGTAATTTAAAATAATAAACTTTTTTTCTAATAAGCCTATAAACTCTGTTTTTACGCGTCGGCTACTGGTTGGTGTCAGTATTTCTAAATCGACCATGCCACCTGTGACGATTTGGCTTAACTTTTCCAAATTGGTTTTTTGCATAGTTCTTTCCTAATATTTAAAACGTTATCCACGCCAAAATGTTGGGGTGAATAGCACTAATAGTGTAAATATCTCTAAACGACCAAATACCATTGCCACGGTTAATATCCATTTTGCAGTATCGGTAATAGCGCCATAATGAGAAGCAACATCACCTAAACCAGGCCCAAGGTTATTTAAACACGCTGCCGTTGCTGAGAATGCCGTTATATTGTCTAACCCGGTGCCCATTAACGCTAACATAATAATAATAAAGACTAATGCATAAGCCGAGAAAAAACCCCATACTGCTTCAACTACTTTATCTGGTAGCGCCTTTCGTCCTAACTTTATAGAGTATATAGCTCGAGGATGCACTAAGCGGTTTAGCTCTCGCACCCCTTGTAGATAAAGTAAAAACACGCGCACTACTTTCATACCGCCGCCAGTTGAACCAGCACAGCCACCAATAAAACTAGAGAATATTAATAAAATAGGTAAAAACAAAGGCCAAGCAGAAAAGTTATCTGTGGCAAATCCTGCGGTGCTGCTCATAGATACAGCTTGAAACAATGCCTGATCGAGGGTTTCATCGCCATTGGCATAAACATCGTGAGATGAAAGTACCGTGAAACAAATCACCACCAGCGCGAGCTGAATACATAGAAACACTTTGAATTCAGGGTCACGAATGTAGACACTAATATTACGACTCGCTACAGCAGCATAATGCAGTGAAAAGTTAATGGCCGCGATAATTAAAAAGAACACACAAATAAAGTTAATTACTGGGCTATCAAAATGCCCCATTGAAGCGTCATAAGTAGAAAAACCACCAATAGCCACCGTAGAAAAAGCATGGCAAATTGCATCAAACCAATTCATGCCAGCGCTCCAATACGCCAAAGTACATGCAAGGGTAATAGACACATAAATATACCAAAGGTGTTTAGCAGTGTCGGCTATACGCGGGGTCATTTTGGAATCTTTTACGGGGCCTGGAATCTCAGCCCGATACAACTGCATACCACCTACGCCAAGCATTGGCAGGATTGCTACCGCTAATACAATGATCCCCATACCACCAAACCACTGTAATTGTTGGCGATAAAACAATACCGATTTAGGCAGATACTCTATGCCTGTCAGTACGGTAGCTCCTGTAGTGGTTAAGCCAGAAAAGGCTTCAAACACGGCATCGGCTAAAGAGAGATTGGGTTCTTGTAAAAATACCAGCGGTAAGGAGGCAAACGCGCCGAGTACCAGCCAAAATAAAACCACGATTAAAAAGCCTTCGCGGGCTTTTAAATCGCCATGCTCATGCCTATTTGGGTAATAAGCCATTAAGCCAATAACAACACTGAATATAAAGGCTAAAACAAACGGCACCCCTCCACCATCTTTATAAATTAAAGACACTAGCGCTGGTGGCACCATAGTAATACTGAATAGCGCAACCAATTGGCCAAGAATTTTTATGATGGTACGAAATTGCATTGAGCGTATCGCTTTTTTATTAGTAAATTAAAATAACTACTGTATGACTCGAAAATTTAATGTTTAACCATTAAATGGGATGAATGTAAGACTATTACTCTTTGATTGTTAACTCAACTGCGCCGTGGCTTAAATCAAAAATATCTTTGATGGCTTGCTGCGCTTGGCGACTATCAATGGTAATAGTCCACTCAATATTTGCAGTAAACTGCTTTTCAATATTAAGTACCTGAAAGTTCGTTTTTAAATGTTGCTCTATCGCCCCTTGCATACTGTATTCACTAAAGCCCACCAGCTCAGCACTCGGCACTTTCACCACGGTTTGTAGTTTTGCTAAGGCATTATTGAGTGAACCACCATAAGCACGCACCAGCCCACCCGTACCGAGCTTTATACCTCCAAAGTAACGTGTTACCACAGCGGTCACTTCACCTAAGCCTGAGCCCACTAACACATTGAGCATGGGTTTACCGGCGGTGCCATTGGGCTCCCCGTCATCAGAAAAACCATAAACATGGCTGCCCCCTGGGTTACCTGCAACATGTGCCCAGCAATTGTGGCGTGCATCGCTGTATTTTTCTTCAATATTTTTAATAAAGGCTTTCGCAGCATTTAGATCGGGCGTGTGACCTATGTGAACGATAAAGGTACTTTTTTTAATTTCTTCTTGATGAAATACAGCTTCGGCTGGGTATTTATATTCAGACATAGCACTTACTTAGGCTTTAATTAAAAAAGTGGGGCCAAAAGGCCCCTTTGTATCCGTTTATTTTAGCGCGTATTGGCTAACTCGTCTTTAATAAGGATTTAGTCGAGTAATAAATTACGCGTCATATTTTCTAGGCTATCTTCGTGAACAATAATATTGTCCTCGATACGAATACCGCCAAAAGATTTAAACGCTTCGACCTTTTCCCAGTTAATAAACTGCTTATTGTCTGTTTGTGCTAAATCACCCAATAAAGAGTCAATAAAGTACAAACCTGGCTCAATAGTAAACACTTGGTTTTTCTCAATTAAGCGAGTGCAGCGTAAAAATGGATGGCCTTCTGGTGGCGCTTGATGTGCCCCTGTTTCATCACGCATAAAACCACCCACATCGTGAACCTGTGCACCTAAATGATGCCCTAAGCCATGCGGGAAGAAAGTTGAGGTAATTTGACGCTCAACAATTTCCGCTGCCGGTAGTTTAACAATATTAAAATCACTTAATAGCTGAGCAATACGGTTATGACAATCAATATGCAGATCGCCATACAGTAAACCTGGCTTTAAGCTTTTTCCTAACTCAATTTGATGCGCTGTCATAGCGTTAACTAAGTCAGCAAACTCACCCTGCTTTTTGAAGTCGTAGGTACGGGTAATATCCGCAGCGTAACCATTAAAGTTAGCGCCCGCATCAATTAAAAATGAATTATGCGTTTGTGGTGCTTTTGGCTCAAAATGAGTGTAGTGCAAAATAGCGCAGTTTTCGTTAAGGGCCACAATATTACCATATGGCATTTCGTTTTCACTTTGACGCGTTGCCATTAAGTAGGCTTGCTGAATATCAAACTCACTACCACCATTAAAAAACGCATCACGCGCTGCTTTATGGCCATCAACCGCAATGCGATTAGCATTACGCAAACACTCAAGCTCATATTGCGTTTTATAAGCACGGTGGTAATGAATATAGTTAAGTACTGGCTCAGGGTTCATAATACTAAAGCCAAGTGCTTGTGCTACTTCGAGGTATTCACCAATGTAGGCAAATTTAGCTTTATCGTAAGGTAGTAGCTTTTCAACCTGATCAGGTTGTAATAATAATTCAATATCGAAGTATTCTGCCCAAAAATTTCTTGGCTCATCAGGTACTTTATGCCAAAAATCAATTGGGCGATAAAAAATAAGTTTTGGCTTATCGCTACCATTTACCACAATCCAGCAATGTGGATTATCAATAACCGGTAGCCACGCTTTAAAATGAGGGTTAACTTTAAACGGGTAATACATATCATCTAAAAATTGGCGCTTAGCTTGGCCTGAATGAATGACTAATCCTTCTAACCCTTCTTGCTCACAAATAGTACGTGTACGCTGTTGCAATGTTGCAATATGTTCGGCGTATAAAACGGCTAATTTTTCCATAATAAACCCATCTGTTAAATTTAACTTGCTTTGAGTCTACCACTTATACACAAAGCGCTCAAAAAGGAGGGATACTTACTGTGTAAATATCCCTCTGTGGTTGTAGATTTATTTTTACTATCCGCCCATCGTCATTTCTAATATGGGGGCTAGAAGGTTTCCCTCCCGACCAAGGCGAGTATGATAAACCTGCCGATAAGCAAATACATTTTTTACATAATCTCGGGTTTCTCTGTAAGGAATAAGTTCAACCCATAGCTCAGCCGGCATTGCCTCTTCAGGTATCCAGCGTTTAATACGATGGTACCCAGCGTTATAAGATGCTGTAGCTAGCACCTCATTGCCGTGGTTTTTCTTTTTTAAATACTGTAAATAACGAGTCCCAAGACGAATGTTGGTTTTTGGTTGATACAAACGACGATTAGAAACCGTGCCTTTATTAATATACTTTGCCGTACTTGGTAATAACTGCATTAACCCGCGTGCATTTGCATGAGAGCGCGCATCAGGTGCAAATGAGCTTTCGCGACGTGCAATGGCAATACTCCAAGTTAGGTCAATTTTGCTTCGCTTGCTATAACGCTCAAACATTTCTTGAAATGCAAAAGGGAAACGCAAATCCACATAATCCCATGCTTTTATTTTTGCTAGGGTGAATATAGTACTATCAAACCAATCCAGCTCGGCTGCAAGTACCGACGCAGCTAATTTTTCATCATCAGTTGAGGTATCAGTTAAATAATTCCACTCGCGTCGAGCGGCAGTAAAGCGCTCTAATTCATACAGGGCTTTGGCACGCTTAAAGCCCGGTGCGTTACTCACTCTTGTTACTAAAGCTTGATTTACATTAACGGGCAACTCATTTAAGTCAACCGGTATCCCCAAACGCGCAGCGGCTAAAAAACCGTAATAATCACGGTTAGCGGCCACTTTAGTCCAAATTGCCTTGGCTTTTTCATGATCTGCGCGTTTGTCATAACTATAAGCAAGCCAATACTGTTGCCCTAAGCTAAGATTTTCTTTACCTGTAAAAAATGCCGCAATTCCCTCCCAATCTTGGGTTTTGAGTAGATTAGCTAACTGCCATTGCATTAATTTACGATCTTGGCGCTCTTTAGGTACTTTATTTAAATAGAAGCTCGCTTGGCTATGGCCGCTCGACGCCAATGAAAGCGCAAAGGTATAATATACATCCGCTTTTTCATCATCAGTGTAATCAAATAACCCCTCAATTTTTTGCCACGCCTTTAATGCCAACTCTTTATCACGCCAAATTAAACGCTTAATACCATAAAGCGCTATTTCACCCTCTTTCACTGTTTTGCGCTTATAACGGTATAACCCCGCCGCTGCACTTGGGTCACGTCTTACTTTTGAGTATAAATCGGCTAAGTAGCGCTCATTGGCTGGCAACAATGTTTTTAAATAAGGCAGTAAACGATAAGACCCACCTTGTGCCGCTAAAGTGACCCGTTGCCAAACAACATCGGGCGTTAAATAACCATCTTGACGCCAGCGTTTAAAAAGGCCATCGCATTCACTGGGCTGCGACTCACCCACTGTCCATAAGTCGGTTACCTGATTGAGTATTGCTTTTTTAGGCGCACCAAGATCAAGCTGAAAAGTAAGGTGGGTACAAGTAAGCTCACTGTCAGAGGTTTCACGATAGTTTTTAATAAACGCTGCTTTTTGATTTCTGCGTTTTAAATAGTTTAACCATGCTTTACGCACTGGCCACTCTAATGGCGTATGTTCATAAATAGTGAGAAAATTTTCTATCTCTGTTTGGTGGGCTAAGCTGGGGTAACGTTCCCAATATGCTTTTTCAACATACGGTTTAAGCGGATGAGACAATGAATCTACCGCTTCTTTAAAATTTTGATAATTGCCATAGCGCGCCTGTTTTTCAGCGTCTAAAAATGCATCAATATCAGTTTTCGCATTGGCAGAGGTAAAAGAAAGAAATAGAGTCGCTGCCGCTACGCTTAATAAGTATTTTTTCATAATGTCCTTTAGGGCATGTAACCTTTAAGGCTGGCGAAGTGTGGCGAAGAGCAAGTAAACAACAGCACATACACAGCTGTACTATTTATTCTAATAAAACCCAAGCTATGAACACTAAGACAGCGCAATAAAATGAATAAAGAAAACTTTCAAACCCACCTTAGCACCAAACCAGCTATATTTTAACCAGACGTTTGTAACCAAGATAAATTTTTCGTTGCATTTTTAATTTAAAGCAAGCACACTGGTCTGAATATGAACTCATCGTACCAGTCTTAGTTCATCAACTAGGGAGAATAATAATGTTATATAAAAGCGATTCCTTTGAAGTTAGCTTCGTGAAGGAAAACATCGCCGAGTTTAAGTTTTGTGCTACAGGTTCTGTAAACACATTATCTCAACAAACTCTTTCAGATTGCGCGGCAGCATTAAAAGAATTAGCCGCTAACACTGATATTAAAGGCATGATTTTTACCAGTGATAAAGACCACTTTATTATTGGTGCCGATATCTTCGAATTTTTACCTACTTTTACTAAGCCTGAAGCAGAATTAGTAACGTGGATCAAAGATGCAACTGACGTTTTTGATGCAATTGAAGACTTACCATTCCCAACACTCAGTGCTGTAAACGGCTTGGCGCTTGGCGGCGGCTGTGAGTGGGCACTTGCTACCGATTATCGTGTTGCAAGTGACTCAGCAAAAATCGGTTTACCAGAAGTTAAATTAGGCATAATGCCTGGGTTTGGCGGTACAGTGCGTCTTCCGCGCATTATTGGTGCCGATAACGCGATGATGTGGATCACCACAGGTAACGAAAATCGCGCAGCTGATGCCCTTAAAGTAGGTGCATTTGACGCAGTAGTTAGTGCCAACAAACTACAAGAGTCAGGCATAGCAACATTAGAATTGGCGATTGCTGGCAAGCTAGATTGGCAAGCAAAACGCGCTATAAAATTACAACCGCTTAAATTAAACCGTGTTGAGCAAGGCATGAGCTTTGCAATGGCAGAAGGTATGGTTATGGGTAAAACCAAAGGCCACTATCCTGCTCCAGTTATGGCCGTTCGCACTATTAAAGCGGCAGCAAACTGCTCACGCGCCGAAGCAATGGCAATTGAAAATGCCAACTTTGCAAAGCTTGCTCGTACCAACGAAGCAGCCGCGCAAACAGGTATCTTTTTAGCGGATCAATACATTAAAGGTAAAGCACGTAAATTTGCTAAGCACAGCGATGTAGAAATTAAACAAGCTGCTGTTTTAGGCGCAGGTATTATGGGCGGCGGTATTGCATACCAATCTGCTTATAAAGGTACACCAATCATAATGAAAGATATCCAACAGGATGCACTTGATTTAGGTATGGGTGAAGCGTCTAAGCTATTAGGTGCAAAAGTTAAGCGCGGCCATATGCCGATGGAAAAAATGCTAGCAACGCTTAGCAAAATCAAACCAACGCTTAACGATGCAGACCTACAAAACGCCAACATTATTGTTGAAGCGGTAGTAGAGAACCCTAAAGTGAAGCAAGCCGTACTTGCTGATCTTGAAAAGAATATGCCAGAAGGCACTGTGCTCACGTCAAATACATCAACTATTTGTATTGACCTACTTGCAGAAGCACTTGAAAAACCAGAAAACTTCTGTGGTATGCACTTTTTCAACCCAGTACCAAAAATGCCATTAGTAGAAATTATCCGTGGTGCAAAAACCTCAGATAAAACTATTAATGCCGTGGTTGATTACGCACTTAAACTAGGTAAATCGCCGATTGTTGTTAACGATTGCCCAGGCTTTTTTGTAAACCGTGTTTTATTCCCTTACTTTGCAGGCTTTAGCAAATTAGTGGTTGAAGGCGCTAACTTTGCAAAAGTAGATAAAATCATGGAAAACGTATTTGGCTGGCCTATGGGTCCGGCTTACCTACTTGATGTAGTCGGTATTGATACGGCTTTCCATTGTACTGGCGTAATGGCAGACGGCTTCCCTGAACGTATGGCACGTGCAGAGAAAGATCCAGTGACTGTTTTTGCTAACGAAAAACGTTTTGGCCAAAAGAACAAAGCAGGTTTTTACAAGTACGAAACAGACCGTCGTGGTCGTCTTAAAAAATCGCATGACCAAACAGCGATTGAACTACTTGCACCAATTACAGACGCACCAAAAGAATTTGATAAACAAGAAATCATTGACCGTTGTATGATCCCAATGCTCAACGAAGTGCTACTTTGTTTACAAGAAGGCATTGTTGCTTCTCCTCAAGAAGCTGATATGGCACTTGTATACGGTGTTGGTTTCCCTCCATTTAGAGGCGGCGCGTTCCGTTACTTAGATCAAACAGGTTTAGCTAACTTTGTTGCAGCAGCAGACAAATACGCTCACCTAGGTGCGATTTACCAAGTATCAGAGCAAACTCGCAAGTGGGCTGAAGAAGGCCGTGTTTTCTATAAGGTGGAAGGTTAATATCATGAATAATCCAGTAATTGTAGATTGTATCCGCACACCAATGGGTCGCTCAAAAGGCGGCGTATTTAAAAACAAACGTGCGGAAGACTTAAGCGCTCATTTAATGAAAGGCTTATTAGAACGTAATCCAGCAGTTGACCCTGCGTCAATTGACGATATTTATTGGGGTTGTGTACAGCAAACTTTAGAGCAAGGCTTTAACGTTGCACGTAACGCATCTCTACTTGCAGGTATTCCACATTCAGTGCCAGCAACCACAGTTAACCGTTTATGTGGCTCATCAATGCAAGCATTGCATGACGCTGCTCGCGCTATTATGACTGGCGCTGGTGATACTTACCTAATTGGTGGTGTTGAACACATGGGCCACGTACCTATGACTCACGGTAACGACTTTCACCCTGGCCTAGCTACATCAATTGCACAAGCATCTGGCTCTATGGGTTTAACTGCTGAGTACCTTGCTACTATTCACGGTATTAGCCGTGAGCAACAAGATGAGTTTGCTTACCGCTCGCATCAACGTGCACATGCTGCAACAGTTGAAGGGCGTTTCCGCCGCGAAATTTTAGCAATGGAAGGTCACGATGCTGACGGTTCACTTATCCTTGTTGAAGATGATGAAGTAATTCGCCCTGAAACAACCGTTGAAGGTTTATCGCAGCTACGTCCAGTGTTTAACCCTGCTACGGGTTCTGTTACTGCGGGTACGTCTTCAGCACTTTCTGATGGCGCATCAGCGATGTTAGTGATGAGCGAAGAAAAAGCAAAAGAACTTGGCTTACCAATTCGTGCATATATTCGCGCGATGGCCGTTGCCGGTTGCGATCCATCAATCATGGGTTACGGCCCAGTACCAGCAAGTAAAAAAGCATTGGCACAAGCTGGTATTACTATTGATGACATCGATGTTGCTGAACTTAACGAAGCATTCGCAGCACAATCATTACCCGTACTTAAAGACTTAGGTTTAGCAGATGTGGTTGACGAAAAAGTGAATTTAAATGGCGGCGCTATCGCACTGGGTCACCCGCTGGGTTGTTCGGGTTCGCGTATCAGCACCTCACTTATTCACTTAATGGAAGACAAAAACGCAAAATACGGTTTAGCGACTATGTGTATTGGTTTAGGCCAAGGCATCGCAACTGTATTTGAACGTGTTCAAGACTAATTAGTGTTGAATATGTAAAACCAGCTTGGTGATTAAAAAGGCGAACTAGCGCAAGTTAGTTCGCCTTTTTTATGCCACCAGCTTTTGCAGGTTTAAAATGAATAATGTGATCGAGTACATTAAATTTATTTCAGATTATCTATTAATAAGTTGAGCTGTTTTGTTATACGTAAAATAGTTAACCAACAGCTTTATTTGCGCTAAACTACCCGACCTAACCAAGCCACGACTATTTTTACAGGTAATTTTTATGAGCTTTGATAACCCCGATCACCAATTAGATGCTATCGGCCTACGCTGCCCAGAACCTGTGATGATGATACGCGCTGCAATTCGCAAAATGAGCGATGGTGAAACACTGCTTATTATTGCCGACGACCCCTCAACTACCCGCGACATTCCCAGCTTTTGTACCTTTATGGATCACACGCTAGTGGCTAAAGAAGTTGAAGAATTACCGTATAGATATGTGGTGAAGAAAGGGTTGTAAAAATCATAGCTTTCCATACTTTTGAAGTGAAAAAAACTCGTAAAACTTTGAGTATGTAATTTTTATAGTGTATAAATACTTCATTAAGAGATTTTATCACGTGAATATATGCTTATCTATTTTAGTGCCGAGAATTTTAGATCAATAAATGATGCTGTTGAGCTCAACTTAAAAGCAGCTCCGAGATTAAGACGCCTTAAATCACACGTTCGTACACCTATTCCAAACAATGAAAAGTTAAAGGTTTTAAAAGGCAGCATTATATATGGCGCTAACGCTAGCGGTAAATCAAATATAATTAAAGCTATAGATTATGCTAAACGGTTAATCACTGGGAAAACTGAACTAACTTATTGCCCTAAATTGCGGAACTCTTATTTTGCCTTAAACGGTAATACGAGTAATGAAAGATCTTTCACATTTGAATTCACTTTTAACAAACGTTCATATGCATATTTTTTCAAAACTAAAGACGAAAAAATTTTAGAAGAAGAGCTGGTTTTAATCAATGGACAGAAAGAAATCATCATTTTTTATAGAAATGAAAATTCAGGTAAAGAAAAGTTTAATTCTGAATTTATAGAGAGTGGTTATCTAGGTAGTATTAGTAATAAGGAAAGTATCGAAGCTACTCTTGCAGAACTTAACTTTTTATATAAGTATACTCCCAAAAACACTTTATTTTTAGCAGAAGCATCTGAGAAATTCTTAGAGTCTTTTAACAATAAAGATCTTCGCCCAGATAATCCTATAGATATTTTTTTTCTACAACTGATTAACGCATTTTATTTTTTCAAAACATCGTTGATTACAATATTCCCAGAAACTAAATATTCAGGATCTCTACCTGAAATTAGGTCGGGAAACGGCCGCTATTTTGATTTGATCACGAAATTAGATACAGGCATAACAGATCTTACTGAGGTGGATGTTCCTTTAAGCGACTTTTCAAGTGACTTATTGAATGATATTGAAGAACAAATGAAAAGTGATTCAGACCCATTTACTTTCAAGTATGAGGGAGTTGAACATTTAGCTGAGTTTGATAAAGATAAGAACCAACTTAAAATAACTAAACTCGCTACGATACATAATGGGGGCGTTCAATTTGAGGTTGTTGATGAATCTGATGGAACCCAAAGATTATTAGACCTCATTCCAGCACTTCACAATGGCTCAGAATCTAAATTAGAAAGCTTATTAGATTTTACTTATATTATCGATGAGTTTGATCGTAGCCTCCACCCTATTATTTCCTATAGCTATATAGAAAATTTTTTAAACCAAAATAATAACGATCAAATTATAGCTACGACTCATGAAGCTGAGTTATTAGATAATGAGCTGTTAAGAAGAGATGAAGTTTGGTTTACTCAGAAAGAAAATGATGGCTCCACCAAGTTATATAGTTTAAATGATTATACAACTCGTCACGATAAAGATATTCATAAAGCATATTTAGACGGAGTCTTTGGTGGGATACCCAATATTGTTAGGAAATTTAAATAATGAGCTCAAGGAAGAGAAGTGGGAGTAGATATAGCAAAAAAATAGATATCCAATATTTTTTAGTTTCTTATGAGGGTGGTGAAGACGAAAGAAAGTATTTTGAGAGTATGAAGAACACTATAAGTAGGCAGTTTGAAAACTTAGTTTTCTTTATCCCAGTAGAGAAATCAGACGTACACCATAGCTCACCACAACATGTTTTAAAAGACTTAGAAAATAAAGCCAACCAGATGAACTATAAACTTAAAAGTGATAATGTTTATGGGTTCATAGCTTTTGATGTTGACCATTATTTCTCACAAGCTCATCAAAGAAGTACTAAAACAACGATTCAGGAAGCTAAGCAAAAAGGTGTATACTTAATAATTAGTAATCCAGCATTTGATGTATGGCCACTCCTTCATTATGAAAATATTGCTCTTCTAGATGAAAATACTAAAAAGCAACTCATTACAAACTCAAACCAGTTTTTAAAAAAAAGAATGAGAAAAACTTTAGATGATAATAACTCAGTTATTTCTGACTTAATCCCAAATACAGCTATCGCAATTGAAAATAATCATTCATTACAGTTTGACCTAACAGACCCTCCAAAAAATCTAGGTACTTCAATGCAGCAATTAATAGAATTAATTAAGCCATATTTAATAACAAGCTGAAAAGATCAGCTTGTTATCTTCCCTTATTTCTTCGTTATTGTCACTTGCGGCTCATCGTAGTCACTAAAATCAATGCTGACTATGTACGACCCTTTTATAGCTGGTGTGTAGCTAAAATAATTATAAATGGTATTACAGTCGGCGCGTGTTGATTGGCCGAGTGTTAGGCTTTGCCCTGATGGCTGTGAATCGCTGTAGCCACAGTTAAAGCCTTCACTAAAATCTGCATCCGCTATTTTGAATTCGTACACTTTGCCTGGGGTCGAAAACCTAACTTGGGCTTGGTAAAGCGCAGGCCCAACTTGTTTAAATTGATATTGAGGTTCGGCATCCCATAATGTGAAGTCCCCTCTTAAATAAATACTGCGATCCAATTCTTGCTGCGGTAACACATCGTTAATTGAAATTTGGCTGGTACAGGCACTCAATAGGCCCACTAAGGCTAACGTGAAAATGCGTTTCATTGGGAGCTTCATGATGAATCCTCTATTAACTAATATAAATAAAACACTAAAAAGCCAGCATTATGCTGGCTTTTTTAATAGCTGTTAGCTGTTATTTTTGTAATACAGAAATATCTGCAATTTCTAAAAATAACCCACTTAACTGACTTAAAAGCGCAAGGCGGTTTTGCTTAACCGCTTCATCGTCGGCCATAACCATGACATTGTCAAAAAAGTTATCAACACTGTCACGAATGCCTGCTAATTGGCTTAATGCCTCTTGGTAGTTTCCATCGCTGTACAGTGGTGCTAAATCAGTGGCAAATTTTGCAACTTGCGCAGCCAATACTTTTTCTGCGTCATCACTTAATAAGCTCTGATCAACATTACCTTGCGTTGTAATGTTGTTTTTAGCCAGAATGTTACTTACACGCTTATTAGCGGCTGCAAGCGACTCTGCGGCGTCTAACGTACGGAAATGGCTCACGGCTTTAACTCGGCGATCAAAATCAACAGGCTTCGTTGGACGGCGCGCAAGTACCGCTTGAATTACATCTACCTCAATGCCTTCATCTTGATACCAAGCACGGAAACGCCCTAGCATAAAGTCAAACACATCCGTTGATACATTTAGGTTAGTCAGCTTTTCACCAAACAAGGTTTGTGATTTAGCAACCAGGTCTAAAATATCAAGTGGTAGCTGCTTTTCTACCATGATACGTAATGCACCAATGGCCGCACGACGAAGTGCAAATGGGTCTTTATCACCTTTTGGTGCTTGGCCTATACCAAAAATACCCACCAGCGTGTCAAACTTATCTGCAATAGCCACTGCACAGCTGATCAAACTCGTTGGTAAGTTATCGCCGGCAAAGCGTGGCATGTACTGCTCGTTTTGCGCAACAGCGACATCTTCAGCTTCACCGTCATGACGTGCGTAATGCATTCCCATTACACCTTGTACGTCGGTAAATTCCATCACCATTTCGGTCATTAAATCGGTTTTACTTAATAAGCCAGCACGCGCTGCTAGTGCTTTATCTGCACCGAGTTGCTCTGCAATGTAACCTGCAAGTTCACTGATACGCTGTGACTTATCTTTAAGTGTGCCTAACTGCTTTTGGAATAAAACGCTGTCTAGCGACTCAAGTCGGCTTTCAAGTGTTTTCTTTTTATCTGTTTCAAAGAAGAACTGCGCATCAGCTAAACGCGGGCGCACTACTTTTTCGTTACCAGAAATAACCACACTTGGATCTTTACTTTCGATGTTAGAAACAAACAAAAACTTATTTAAAAGTTTGCCGTTTTGATCTAATAACGGAAAGTATTTTTGATCGTCTTTCATGGTGTAAATAAGCGCTTCGGCTGGCACATCTAAAAATGCTTCTTCAAATGTAGCTGTTAGCGTTACTGGCCATTCAACCAATGAAGTAACTTCTTCAAGTAAATCTTCATCCATAGCAACTACCGCATTAACTGCTTTTGCTGCGCCTTCTATTTGCGCACGAATTTGTGCTTTACGCTGTTCGTAGTCAGCTATCACGTAAGCTGATTTAAGTACGTCAAACACATCATCAGCATGGTTAATGCTAATTTTTTCTGGATGATGAAAACGATGGCCTTGCAGTTGATTGCTCACTTGCTTACCCAGTATCTCACCTTCTATTAGCTCACTACCCAGTAAAATAGTGACTGTATGCACAGGGCGAATAAATTGTGTTTTATTCGCGCCCCAACGCATTGGTTTAGGAATAGGTAATTTAGCAAGCGCTTTACTAATTGCATCAGCCATTAGTAATTTGGTTTCTTGCCCTGCAACTTTAGCAATGTGCAATAACCATGCGCCTTTATCTGTTTCTAGTGTTTGCGCATCTTTTACTTCAATCCCACAACCACGAGCCCAACCCATGGCTGCTTTGGTTGGTTTACCTTCAGCATCAAATGCTGCTTTAGTTGCAGGGCCACGTTTTTCAACTTCTTTGTCTTGTTGTTTAGCTTCGAGTGCTTTTACTTGTAAACCTAAACGACGAGGCGATGCATACCAGCTCACACCTTGGTGACCTAGTTCTAGGCTTTCTAATTCTGCTGTTAAGTTTGCAGCAAAGGCTTCGGCTAATTTTCGAAGTGATTTTGGTGGCAACTCTTCGGTGCCAATTTCTACTAATAAATTTTCTGCTGACATGCTTACTTATCCTTACAAAGCGGGAAACCAAGCGCTTCACGTGCATCGTAATAACTTTGTGCACACGCTTTTGATAATGCACGAACGCGTAAAATGTAACGTTGACGCTCGGTTACTGAAATAGCATGGCGTGCGTCTAATAAGTTAAATGCGTGCGATGCTTTCATTACTTGCTCGTAGGCAGGTAATGGTAAGTTTGCTTCAATTAGCTTTTGGCTCTCAGCTTCACATTTATCGAACTGTGCAAATAAGTCGGCTACGTTTGCATGTTCAAAATTATAAGTAGACTGCTCTACTTCGTTTTGATGGAATACATCACCGTAGGTTACGCGCCCTAATGGACCGTCTGCCCATACTAAGTCGTAAATGCTATCTACGCCTTGAATATACATTGCTAAACGCTCTAGGCCGTAGGTAATTTCACCTGTGACCGGTGAGCATTCTAAGCCGCCCACCTGCTGGAAGTAAGTAAACTGGGTTACCTCCATACCATTTAACCAAATTTCCCAGCCCAGTCCCCATGCACCCAGCGTTGGTGATTCCCAGTTATCTTCTACAAAGCGCACTTCGTGAGTGAGGGTATCAATACCCATCGCCGCTAAAGAGCCTAAATAAAGCTCTTGGATATTATCTGGAGATGGCTTTAACACAACTTGGAATTGGTAGTAATGTTGTAAGCGGTTTGGGTTTTCACCGTAACGACCATCGGTAGGACGACGACACGGTTGAACGTATGCGCTCGACATTGGCTCTGGGCCAATTGATTTTAAAAATGTTTGTGGGTGAAATGTCCCTGCGCCCACTTCCATGTCAAGTGGTTGAATAATGACACAGCCTTGCTGTGCCCAATAATCCTGTAAAGCCAGGATCAAACCTTGAAAGGTTTTAACGTCATATTTTTGCATATTTGGCTTTTTACTATCTGAGAAGTAGCGTGAAAATTACTCTCAGTATACCTTGTGTACACTCAGGTTTTAAGCAGTTTGTGCGTTTGAAAAAATAAAAAAGGAGCCTAAGGCTCCTTTTTTGTGATTACGATAATGTTTTATACGTCTAAGTTAACCACACGCAGTGCGTTCGTTTCAATAAACTCACGACGCGGCTCAACTTGATCGCCCATTAACGTAGCAAACAATTGATCCGCTGCAACAGCATCTTCAATCGTCACTTGCAACATACGGCGTGCGCTTGGATCCATGGTGGTTTCCCAAAGTTGATCTGGGTTCATTTCACCTAGTCCTTTATAGCGTTGAATGTAGATCCCACGCTTAGACTCTGCGATCAACCATTCCAATGCATCCACAAAGTTATCAACAGGTTTTGTTTTTTCACCACGTTGGATATATGCACCTTCTGTGATGATATTAGCAATATTTTTACCTGTTAGAGCAATGCGTTGGTAGTCTCTTGATGTAATAAAGTCATAATGAAGTACGTGCGCTTTATCCACACCATGCTGACGAATATTCACAACTGGATAATACAGGTTGCGCTCTGTATCGTGCTCAGTTCCGGCATGGAAAATAGTTGCATCTTCATCACGTTCAATTAAGTCATCAACCAGCTCTTTAGTCCAAGCAATTACCTTAGCTTCGTCTGAAAGGTCTTCTTTTTTCAGTTCACTTTGGTAAATCAAACGGTTCATAACCGTATTCGGATACTTACGCTTTAAGCGCTCGATAACTTTAACCGTGTTTTGATAATCGTGAACAATCGATTCTAATGCTTCACCATCAACCGCCTCTGCGCTATCACTGGTATACAATGCTGCATTGCTTAGCGCTAACGATGTAAGGTAATCAACTAATGCTGGATCATCTTTAATATAGCGCTCTTGCTTGCCTTTTTTCACTTTATAAAGTGGAGGCTGAGCAATATAAATGTAACCACGTTCAACAATTTCCGGCATTTGACGGTAAAAGAATGTTAGTAGCAAGGTACGAATGTGAGAACCATCCACGTCGGCATCGGTCATGATTATGATACGGTGGTAACGTAGTTTTTCAGGGTTATATTCGTCACGGCCAATACCACAACCTAGTGCAGTAATTAGCGTTGCCACTTCTTGCGAAGATAGCATTTTATCAAAACGTGCTTTTTCTACGTTTAAGATTTTACCTTTAAGCGGAAGAATCGCTTGATTCTTACGGTTACGACCCTGCTTGGCTGAACCGCCAGCTGAGTCACCCTCCACTATGTATAGTTCAGATTGAGCTGGATCTTTTTCTTGGCAATCAGCTAATTTACCTGGTAAACCAGCTAAGTCCATAGCGCCTTTACGACGTGTCATTTCACGTGCTTTACGCGCTGCTTCACGGGCGCGTGCTGCATCAATAATTTTGCCAACAACAATTTTTGCATCCAATGGGTTTTCCAATAAAAACTCAGTGAATTTTTCAGCCATTGCTTGCTCAACTGCCGACTTAACTTCGCTAGAAACTAGCTTGTCTTTTGTTTGCGATGAGAACTTTGGATCAGGTACTTTAACACTCACAACTGCAGTTAAGCCTTCACGCGCATCATCGCCCGTTGCATTACTGGTTGTTTTAGCTTTTTTGTTAAAGCCTTCTTTTTCCATGTAGTTATTAAGCGTACGCGTTAGCGCCGATCTAAAACCAGCTAAGTGAGTACCACCATCACGTTGAGGAATATTATTTGTGAAACAGTAAATGTTTTCTTGGAATGCATCATTCCACTGCATTGATACTTCTACACTAATACCATCTTCTTCACGTTCGTGAGTAAAATGGAATACCCCTTTATGCACTGGTGTTTTATTGCGGTTTAGGTATTCTACGAATGCTCTGATACCGCCTTCGTACTTAAAGTGGTCGCTTTTATTTTCCTCGCGTTCATCGCTTAATATGATACTTACACCTGAATTCAAAAACGACAACTCGCGTAAACGCTTTGCCAAAATATCATAATGAAAATCAAGGTTAGTGAACGTTTCGCCACTTGGCCAAAAACGAATTTCAGTACCATTTGTTTCAGAATCACCTATTACAGCTAGAGGTGCATCAGGTACACCCATAGTGTAAAACTGCTCATGAAGTTTACCTTCACGACGAATGGTTAGTTTTAACTTTTCTGATAATGCATTTACTACCGATACACCAACACCGTGTAAGCCACCTGATACTTTATAAGAGTTATCATCAAACTTACCACCGGCGTGTAGCACCGTCATAATTACTTCAGCTGCAGATACACCTTCTTCTTCATGTATAGAAGTAGGAATACCACGGCCGTTATCTCTTACAGATACCGAACCGTCTAAGTGAATAGTGACATAAATATCATCGCAGTGACCCGCCAAGGCCTCATCGATAGAGTTATCAACGACCTCAAACACCATGTGGTGTAAGCCCGTACCATCATCGGTGTCCCCTATATACATACCAGGACGCTTTCTTACTGCATCTAATCCTTTAAGTACTTTAATACTCGACGAATCATAATTCTCAGACATGGTTAATCCCACTTATCTTGTTATTAGGTTGCCATGTTTCACGTGGAACATTTTTAGTTCTCGTTGCATGGGTTCCACCACAGCAGAAATACTTTCAGATAAAATTGAAGAAATAAATATTTGAGAACTACAGTGAGTCAATAACTGGCCCACTTTCTCTTTTGTATCTTCGCTTAGTTCTGAAGGTAGATCATCTATTAGCAATATAGATTGCTTATCTGTCTCTGACTCAATTAAACTATTTTGCGTTACTTTTAACGCATACAACAATAACTTTAATTGCCCGCGTGAGAATACATTCTCAACACTGCTGCCAGCGACACTAAAACTAAAATCAGCCTTATGAGGGCCTTTACTTGTAAAGCCTTGGCGAGCATCTCGCTCAAAACATTGCTCTAACGCATCACAAAGAGATTCAGTCTCTTTCCAGCCCGCATTGAAGCTAATTTCTAAATCGCGTATTAGCGTTAATTCTGCACACATTTTATCAAAAAATTGCTGCTTAAACCTAGTTATATACGCGATTCTTAATTTATTTATTTGTTCTGCCAGTCTAACAAATTCTTTGTCCCAAAACTTGATTTGGTCAAAATAATTCTTAGGCTTAGATTTTAATAAGGCGTTGCGTTGTTTAAGCACTTTATTAAACGATTGCCATAAGAAAAAAAACTCATGTTCCACGTGGAACAAACCTAAGTCTAAAAACTTTCTGCGCTCCTTAGGCCCGCCAAAAAATAGTGAGTAGCTTTCTGGTGTTATTATTTGTACCGGCATTAACTGGGCAAGTTCAGATACTTTTCGACTCGCCTTACCTTGTATTTTTAAATTGGTTTCACCCGCTTGGGTTTTACTAATACCAATAGGGATAGATAAATCGTATAACGCTTTGCGGCCATGAATAACAAACTGATCTTGATGATGAGCTATGATGCTTTTATGTTTAGAGGTTCGAAAAGATTTGCCGTGAGAAAGGTAATAAATAGCCTCTAAAAGGCTGGTTTTTCCGCTGCCGTTTTCACCATAAATTATATTAACGCCATTAACTGGTTCTAGCGTCAATGCCTCAATATTACGAAAATATTTGAGGCTCAAATGACTTAAGCTCATTATGTATATATGATCTTATAAACGCATTGGCATAACAACGTACATAGCTTCTTCATCGCCGGCACCTTCTATAAGTGCACTGCTATTTGAATCGGCAAGCGTAAATAATACATCTTCGGTTTTTAATGTATTTAGTACATCTAATACGTAAGACACATTAAAGCCTATTTCTAGGTCATCACCCTCGTACATTATTTCAACCACTTCTTCAGCTTGCTCTTGCTCTGGGTTGTTGGCTGTAATTTTTAATAAACCGTTTGATAAATTTAAACGCACACCACGAAACTTTTCGTTCGATAAAATAGACACACGCTGAAACGCATTACGAAGCCATTCACGATTCGCAGTAATTACTTTATCGCCACCTCGAGGTAAAACACGACGGTAGTCAGGGAATCGACCATCAACTAATTTACTTGTAAAGGTAAATTCAATATCAATAATACGAATGTGGTTAGCACCAAACTGAATAGTGACTAACTCTTGGTCGGCCACCATTAAGCGCATAATTTCTTGCACGCCTTTGCGCGGTATAATTAATTGGCGCTGTGTATTTAATGACTGACCTAGTTGCTTTTGTGCAATCGCTAAACGGTGCCCATCAGTGGCAACTGTCTTTATATCGCTGTTATCAACTTCAAACGACATGCCGTTTAAATAATAACGCACATCTTGGTTTGCCATTGAAAAGTGCGTGCTTTCAAGTAATTTACGTAACTCTAAACGCGTTAGTTGAAATTCAACTTCACCATCCCACTGCTCTAAATTAGGAAAATCTTCAGCAGCTAAAGTGGTCAGTGAAAAACGACTTTTACCACTGGTTAAAAGTAGCTGATGGTCTTGCAAGCTTAAAGTAAGATCAGACCCATCCGGTAAACTTTTACAAATATCGAGTAACTTTTTAGCTGGTAATGTGAGTTTAGTATCGGCAACATCATCACCTACAAATACACTCGCCACTAATTCAATTTCAAGGTCGGTCCCTGTCATTGAAAGCTGGCCATTCTCTACCACGAGTAATACGTTAGATAAAATAGGTAACGTATGCTTACGCTCTATGGCACCCGATACTTGCACCAATGGTTTTAAAAATTGTTCTCTTGATATTGTTATTTGCATAATAAAGTCAGCCCTAAGATGACAATGTTCTTATTAAATTTTGGTAATCTTCTTTAATCTCGTGGCTTTCGTCACGTAGTGATTTAACTTTGCGACACGCGTGCAATACTGTTGTATGGTCGCGTCCACCAAAGGCATCCCCAATCTCAGGTAAGCTGTGATTAGTGAGTTCTTTAGAGAGTGCCATGGCAACTTGGCGAGGCCTTGCTATAGAGCGGCTACGGCGCTTAGACAGTAAATCAGACACACGTATTCTATAGTATTCTGCAACCGTACGTTGAATGTTATCTATGGTGACTAGTTTGTCTTGCAGCGCCAATAAATCACGCAGTGCTTCTTTTACAAAGTCGATAGAAATTGGGCGACCGGTAAAGTTTGCGTTAGCAATTACACGGTTTAATGCACCTTCAAGCTCACGTACGTTTGAGCGTAATTTTTTAGCAATAAAAAATGCCACTTCATGCGGTAAATTAATTTTACTTTGCTGGGCTTTTTTCATCAAAATGGCAACGCGTGTTTCAAGCTCTGGCGGCTCAATCGCGATAGTTAATCCCCAACCAAAACGAGATTTAAGGCGATCTTCAACCCCTTCTATCTCTTTAGGATAACGGTCAGAGGTTAAAATAATTTGCTGGTTACCTTCTAATAATGCATTAAAGGTATGAAAGAACTCTTCTTGTGAACGTTCTTTATTAGCAAAAAACTGAATGTCATCAATCATGAGTGCATCAACACTGCGGTAATAACGCTTAAATTCTTCAATCGCATTATTTTGCAGTGCTTTAACCATGTCTTGCACAAAGCGTTCTGAATGCATGTAGACAATTTTAGCATCTGGCTTATTGGCCATAATACCGTTGCCTACCGCGTGTAATAAATGCGTTTTACCTAAGCCCGTACCACCGTAAATAAAAACAGGGTTAAATGCAGAGCCAGGATTATCAGCTACCTGAGTGGCAGCCGCTTTTGCTAATTGGTTA
Source organism: Pseudoalteromonas sp. SCSIO 43095 (assembly GCF_023650455.1). Classification (NCBI taxonomy): domain Bacteria; kingdom Pseudomonadati; phylum Pseudomonadota; class Gammaproteobacteria; order Alteromonadales; family Pseudoalteromonadaceae; genus Pseudoalteromonas; species Pseudoalteromonas sp. SCSIO 43095. The sequence continues at coordinate 2,892,809 of NZ_CP087995.1, read as the reverse complement.
GATTTACCCTCAACAAAACTGTCAAAGGTATAGTTTTCTTTAATATTTGATTTATAACCCGATTTAGGAGCGGGCTCAACAACTGGTTTTTGTTCTCGTGGTTGTTGTTTTACCGTTGCTTGCGTACTTGGTGCTGATTGTGTTTCAACTACCGGCGCAGCTTGTGCATTTAATAGCGGCTTGCTGCCTACATCAAAGCGTAACTCTGGTGCTTCTACACCACAAATTTCAACCAGTAACTCATTTATTCTATTTAGGTATTTTTCTCTTACCCAATCAAGTACGAAACGATTAGGCGCATAAATCGTCAAGGTATCTTCGGTACTTTCTGCTTGAAGTGGTCTGACCCACATACTAAATTGCTGCGAAGGCAATTCATCTTGCAATACATATAAACAACTTTGCCAAACCGACAGATACACAGTAAAACTCCCAGAGATATAATTTTTATTCCCGCACATCAATAATGATTCAAAAATCACACCTGTATTGCGTTTAAATGGCTCAATAAGCAGCCCAAGACCGACTATTATGAATGCACTTTATCCACAAGTAAAAGATTGATTTTTGTAAAATTGTTGATATCGATGTATAAATATAATAACAGACTGATTTAAATAGCTTTTTATTTTAAAGCTTGATTAGAGATCATAACAAAACTGGCAGCAGATCGCGACCACAATTTACGATCTAATTTACTTTTCCCATGCTTTTATTCACTTTTTATACAGGGGCTGTGGAAAACTTCTTATTTATGATGATCCTATCGGATCATGAAAATTGATCATAAATAAACATGCTTTACGCACTCTATTATGATTGACTTTTCGTCACTTCATCTATAATATCTCGCGCTCGCAATGGCACCTGTGCCAGGATCGCGACCTGCATAGGATGTTTTAACTTTAACCGATCGGATGAGATTGTTATGAAAAGAACTTTTCAACCTAGCGTTTTAAAACGCAAACGTACACACGGTTTCCGTGCTCGTATGGCAACTGTAAATGGCCGTAAAGTATTAGCTCGTCGCCGTGCTAAAGGCCGCAAAGTTCTTTCTGCTTAATTTATAAGTGGAAGACTTTAGCTTTGGCAGGGAGTTACGTCTATTAACTCCCTCGCATTACTCTCGCATATTTAACGAACCCGCTCGGGCTGCAACTCCTTTCTTTACCTTATTAGCAAAACCAAGTGACCAGTCTAAACCTAGGTTAGGCCTTACTGTTGCTAAAAAACGTGTAAAAAAGGCATGTCAACGAAACCGTATTAAACGTCTTGCTCGCGAAAGTTTTCGTTTAAACCAACATACTCTCGATAATATTGATATTGTGTTGATGGTAAAAAGTGGCATTGATGAACAGTCTAATGAAGAATTAACCAAACAACTAACAAAGTTGTGGCGTAAGATTAATGAACGCTGCAAACCTGGTGCCCCTAAACCGCCACCATTTAAAAAACGCCCAAACAAATCAGCTAAATCGACTAAACAAACCCAATAGCAATAGAATTACAGGGTTAATTAAGGTATCTTTAGCTCACCTTTTAATCATGCGTTTAAAATCTCATAGTGAGTCTTTAAATACATGGTATCTATTCACTAAACATAACGTAGGGGCATGTACAACATGAGGTTACTTAAACCACTTGCTGCGTTACCAACACGTTGTTTAGTTTTATTTATCCGCGGTTATCAAAAGTGGATTAGCCCGCTATTAGGTCCGCATTGTCGTTTTAATCCAACATGCTCTAGTTACGCTATTCAAGCAATAAATTTGCATGGATCGGTAAAAGGGAGTTGGTTAGCTGTTAAACGCATATTAAAATGCCATCCTTTACATTCAGGTGGAGACGACCCCGTTCCTGAAAAATTAACCCGTATTAACCACCAACACGAGAAATAAGAGCTGTTATGGAATCGCAACGCACGTTTTTATTCATCGGCCTAATGCTAGTGTCGTTTTTATTATTTCAAGAATGGAATAATGACTACAACACACCAAAAGCCGATCCTAGTGCCACTACACAAACACTAAAAGCAAACTCACCGGAATCAGATGATTATGTTCCAGCTTCATCAGACTCTGGTTTACCTGCTTCAACTACTTTAGCTAAACGCTCAGTCATTGATATTACAACTGACGTGTTCAAAGTTAAAATTGACACCAAAGGCGGTGACATTGTTGAAACAAACTTAATTAATTATAAAGAAACCAAAGGCAGTGATGTTCCTTACATGCTACTTGGTGAGTTTGATGGTAAACAATACTTTTCACAAAGTGGTTTAATAGGTTTAAATGGCCCAGATGCATCTGCAAATGGTCGTCCTACTTATCAATCAGAGCAAACCTCTTACACCTTAACAGGTGATGAGCTTCGCGTTCCACTGCAATTTACCGACAGCAACGGTGTAAGCTTTACTAAGACTTATGTATTCAAAAAGGGTCAGTATGATGTTGGCTTAGAATATAAAGTTAACAACACCACCAGCGCGCCTGTACAAGTACAGCTTTACACACAAATAAAGCGTACCGTACAAGAAAAAGGCAGCATGGTTGATCAAAACTATTTAGGGGCTGCATACGGTACAGATGAGGAACCATACGAAAAGTATAGTTTTTCAGATATGGCCGATAAAAACCTAAACATTAATACCCAAGGTGGTTACGTTGCCTTTATTCAGCATTACTTTGTAAGTGCTTGGGTACCAATGCAAGATCAAGCGAATACACTTTATAGTTTAATCACTAAAAGTAACGCAGCTATTATTGGTGTTAAAGACGAAGCGGTAAATGTTCAAGCTGGTAGTGAACAAGTACTTACTGCAACTTATTACATGGGCCCTAAAGAGTCAGATAAACTTGAAGCGATTCACACTGACCTAGACTTAACCGTTGATTACGGTTGGTTATGGTTTATCTCTCAGCCGTTATTTGTACTATTAAAATGGTTACACAGCATTTTAGGTAACTGGGGTGTAGCAATTATTGCCATCACTATTATCGTTAAAACATTAATGTATCCACTGACTAAAGCACAGTACACCTCAATGGCTAAAATGCGTGCGTTACAGCCTAAGATGAAAGCGCTAAAAGAAAAGTATGGCGATGATCGTCAAAAATTCGGCCAAGCGACCATGGAAATGTACCGTAAAGAAAAAGTAAACCCTATGGGTGGCTGTTTCCCTATTTTACTCCAAATGCCAATCTTCTTAGCCTTGTTCTATGTATTCTTAGAGTCTACAGAACTTCGTCACGCTGAATTTGTACTTTGGCTAACTGACCTTTCTGCAAAAGACCCATACTACGTATTACCAATCTTATTTGGTGCGAGTATGTTTATAACGCAAAAACTACAACCTATGACGGTTACCGATCCAATGCAGCAAAAAATGATGACCTTTATGCCGGTTATCTTCTCTGTGTTCTTCTTATGGTTCCCATCTGGTTTAGTACTTTACTGGTTAGTGTCTAACCTTATTTCTATTGTCCAGATGTTGATCATCTACCGTGGCATGGAAAAAAAAGGAATTAAAGTAAGGGGCGATTAAACTCCCTACTTATATAAAGGCGACTTAGGTCGCCTTTTTTATTGTCAATTTTTTATAACAGCATTCGCGAGTGCCTATTTGATAGGTTACAATACCGCCATTACGTTATTTAAGTTGGCAAATAAACCGCATGATCAATCACGATACAATTGCAGCACAAGCCACTGCCCCAGGCCGAGGCGGTGTTGGTATTATTCGCGTTTCAGGAAACCTAGCCAAACAGGTTGCTGAAAAAATAATAGGCAAAGTCCCTAAAGTTCGTTATGCCGACTATGTGCCATTTAACACCCTTGCAGGTCAGCAACTTGACCAAGGTATTGCGATTTACTTTGCTGGCCCAAACTCATTTACCGGTGAAGATGTACTCGAACTGCAAGGCCATGGTGGCCCTGTTGTCCTTGATATGCTACTTAAAGAAATAAGTAAAATAGACGGTGTACGTTTAGCAAAGCCTGGTGAATTCTCTGAGCGTGCGTTTATGAACGACAAGCTTGATTTAACTCAAGCAGAAGCAATCGCCGACTTAATTAATGCAACCAGTGAGCAAGCAGCTAAAAGCGCCCTACAGTCACTTCAAGGCCAATTCTCTAAGCACATAGAAACCCTAGTAGAAAAAGTCATTCACTTACGTATGTATGTGGAAGCAGCTATTGATTTTCCTGACGAAGAAATCGATTTTTTATCAGACGGAAAAGTGGGCGGTGATTTAAATGCCATTATTGAGCAGCTTAATGCCGTAACCAATCAAGCCAAACAAGGCAGCATAATGCGCGAGGGTATGCGCGTCGTAATTGCTGGTCGCCCTAATGCAGGTAAATCAAGCTTACTTAATGCATTAGCAGGACGAGAAGCGGCCATCGTAACAGAAATAGCCGGCACCACTCGAGACGTACTACGTGAGCATATACATATAGATGGTATGCCACTACATATAATCGACACCGCAGGCCTGCGTGAAAGCCCAGATCGCGTTGAACAAATAGGTATTGAACGAGCCTGGGATGAAATAAACCAAGCCGATCGGGTATTATTTATGCTTGATGGCACCGATACAACCGATACCGACCCTCATGCTATTTGGCCAGAATTTATGGCTAAGTTACCCCAAGGTATGGGCGTGACCGTGATCAGAAACAAAGCCGATTTATCAGGTGATGTAGTCGGTATGGATCAAAAGCAACAATATCCGGTCATCAGTTTAAGTGCTAAAAATGCTGACGGTATAGAACTTGTGCGTGAGCACTTAAAAGCCTGTATTGGTTTTGATGGGGCCACAGAGGGTGGATTTATGGCGCGTCGTCGTCACTTAGATGCCCTTGAGCATGCAGCCTACCACTTAGATACCGGTAAAACACAATTAGAAATGCATGTGGCCGGTGAAATTTTGGCTGAAGAACTGCGTTTAACGCAGCAGTATCTTAACGAAATAACTGGTGAATTTACCTCAGATGATCTACTTGGCAAAATATTTAGCTCGTTCTGTATCGGTAAATAGTCGAATTAATAAGTAACAATATAATTTATTAAGGGTGCTTAGGCGCCCTTTTCCATGCCTAATATTTACAATAACAACTCACCTAGCTGTGCTTTAATAATCCACTTTAAAAACCAAACAGACTACAAATACAGTTTAAGCTGCACTTATATCAGCCTCAATTCGCCTTTAATAATGTACATAAAAAATGTAACAACGCTAATAATCACAGCTATTAGCGGCTAAAACGTTTTCATTTATAGAACAAAATAACTGTAGTTATGCTTATTAAACACTCTAAAACTGAAGCTATAGCATTGGTTATCCATGTTTGAATAGGGGGAATTATCAAGTCATAAAATAAAACGTAACTAAAAAATACGTTTTGTTCGTCTACACCACCAGCAAAATTCAGTTAAATATTCACTTTAGATCACTCAAATTTATTTTTTTGCAGATCAGTTATCCACAATTGCGTGTTTTTTTGCCTCAGAGATAAATTAAACGTCTTTAAAATGGGGAAATAAGCTGTATTTAATTAAAAAAGGGCTGTTTATAAAAAATAATAATGGTTATTTAACCTGATCTGACTAAATAGATCATTTTTTAAAATTATTTTCGATCCCAATTTAAGGTTATCAACAAGCTTTATATCCACATTAAGATCAACAAGCATCTATACGTTTATTTTCAATCGCTGGTGGCAAATACTAAATATAAAATCAATGACTTAGCAATAAAACTGCAACTTTAATTGATAGTTAAGCAGAGCTTTCCCCAACCTTATCAACAACTTGATCAGAAGATTACATTTAAAGATATTTTGTTAAACCTTTAATTATCAGGTAGTTAAACAGTACATTTGAGTGAAGGCTTAAATAAGTACAAAAATAGTTATACAAAATAGCACTCTTAACTTTACTGTTATACTCACTGGGCTATCATAGGCGGCAATTAAAACTAATAGTGATCACAAATATTCATGAGTTCAGTAAATCTTATCGTTGGTAGTCAAATGGGATCCGCAGAATACGTTGCCGAGCAACTAAGCGATGCGCTTAATAGCCAAGGTATTAATACCCAACTACATGATCAACCTGAATTTAGTGAAATAGATCAGCAAAATACCATTTGGTTAATTTGTACATCAACCTATGGTGCGGGTGATTACCCAGAAAACCTTATTAACTTTGTTGATGAGTTATCTCAAGTTGATGATTTATCGCACTTAAAGTACACGGTCATCGCTTTAGGTGATACCAGTTATGACACGTATAACCTTGCAGGGCGTAATATAGATACGCTTTTAAGCCAAAAAGGCGCGATACAATTAGCACCGCGCTTAGAACTGAATATTCTTGATGAAGCACTTCCAGAAGATACGGCCTTAGCTTGGTTAGACTCGTGGATAGCAAAAACAGGTCTAAAATAGAAAGATCAAGTAAAAAGTTATAAATAAAGTTACCCACAATTTACTAATAATTTAAAAAATTTTGTGGATAAACACTGATTAAACTGCTTTTTTAACCATGCTTATCCATGGGATAAGATCGAGACTTGATCGGCCTGTGCATAACAGCCTGTTTTGATCAGAGCTTATTTGCCTGAAGATCCGATCATATTAACACCTTTAGATCCGATCTAATTATATGTTTTTAATCATGATCTAAAGCTTATCAACAGAAAACCCGATCAGTAGTAGTAATAGTATTAAAAGATCTCTTTAAAAGATCCTTTATATTATTAGAGATCACTTACTTAGATCTTGAGCACTGTTTAATCATTTATCTTCTGCTAATTTCTAGGTAGAATACGCTCCCTTTTGAAGTTTACTGGTTTGATTTAAGTAGGATCCCATTAATGATTTTTCACGAAAATTTTGACGTTATCGTAGTAGGTGGTGGACATGCTGGCACTGAAGCCGCATTGGCAGCTGCCCGTATGGGGATGAATACCCTGCTGCTGACTCACAATATGGATACCCTTGGTCAAATGTCTTGTAACCCAGCGATTGGTGGCATTGGCAAAGGCCACTTAGTTAAAGAAATTGATGCCCTGGGTGGCGCAATGGCTCAGGCTATTGACAAAGGCGGGATCCAATTCCGTACGCTTAATTCTTCTAAAGGCCCTGCTGTACGAGCTACTCGTGCTCAAGCGGATCGTGCTTTGTACAAAGCGGCTATTCAGAACACACTTCAAAACCAAGAAAACTTAAAGATTTTTCAACAATCATGTGATGATCTTATCGTTGAAAACAACCGTGTAACCGGTGTCGTTACCCAAATGGGTCTGCGTTTCAGTGCTCCTAGTGTAGTACTAACCGTAGGCACATTCTTAGGTGGCCAAATTCATATCGGTCTTGAAAACTTTAAAGGTGGCCGTGCAGGCGATCCACCTTCAATTGCATTGGCTGATCGTTTACGCGAACTTCCATTTAGAGTGGATCGTTTAAAAACCGGCACACCACCACGTATTGATGCACGCACTGTTGATTTTTCTAAAATGCAAGAACAACCAGGTGATGCACCAACACCGGTATTCTCATTTATGGGTAAACAAAGTGATCACCCACAACAAATTCCGTGTTACATCACTTACACAAATGAAAAAACACATGATGTTATTCGCAAAAACTTACATCGCTCACCTATGTACTCAGGTGTTATCGAAGGAATAGGCCCACGTTACTGTCCGTCTATTGAAGATAAAATTGTCCGTTTTGCTGATAAAGATAAGCACCAGATATTTGTAGAGCCAGAAGGCTTAACGTCATACGAGTTATATCCTAACGGTATTTCAACCAGCTTACCGTTCGATGTGCAGTTAGAAATTGTGCAATCGATCACCGGATTTGAAAATGCACATATCTGTCGTCCTGGCTATGCTATTGAGTATGACTTTTTTGATCCGCGCGACTTAAAACAATCATTAGAAACTAAATTTATTGATGGTTTATTTTTTGCTGGTCAGATTAATGGTACTACCGGTTACGAAGAAGCGGGCGCACAAGGTCTGATCGCAGGTATGAATGCAGCCTTACAAGTACAAGGTAAAGAATCGTGGACGCCACGTCGTGATGAAGCTTATGTTGGTGTATTAATTGACGACTTAGCAACACTGGGTACAAAAGAACCGTACCGCATGTTTACTAGCCGTGCTGAATACCGTTTGTTACTACGTGAAGACAACGCTGATATACGTTTAACTGAAAAAGGCCGTGAATTAGGTTTAGTTAACGATGAACGTTGGCAAGCATTCAACGAAAAAATGGAAGTGATCGCTAAAGAAAAACAGCGTATTAAAGATACCTGGATCCATAAAGATCATGCGGTTGTTGATCAAGTAAATGAATTACTTAAAACTCCACTTGTACGTGAAGCCAGCTTAGAAGAATTATTACGCCGACCTGAAGTGCGTTATAACGACTTGATGGCCATTGAAGGACTCGGATCTGAGTTTACCAATAAGGCCGCTTTAGAGCAGGTTGAAATTCATACGAAGTACGCAGGTTACATTGCACGCCAGCAAGATGAGATCAATAAGCAGCTTCGTCATGAAGAAACAATTTTACCAAAAGAGTTTGATTATAAAACCGTCTCTGGTTTATCAAATGAAGTTGTTGCTAAGCTAATTGATGCTCGTCCAGACACTATTGGTCAAGCTTCGCGTATTTCTGGTATCACCCCAGCGGCGATTTCGCTATTATTAGTGTATCTGAAGAAGCAAGGCTTGTTGCGCAAAACTGCGTAACAGTAAAGGTACATTGTGTTACAGCAACAATTAACAACTTTGTTAGCGCAAACTGATATTGCGCTAACACAAAAACAACAGCAGCAACTTGTTCGCTATGTCGAATTACTCGATAAGTGGAATAAAGCCTATAATTTAACCTCAGTACGTTTACCTCAAGAAATGATGGTTAAACATATAATGGATAGCTTAGTTGTTGCGCCTCACTTGACCGGTCATCATTATATTGATGTTGGCACAGGTCCTGGTTTACCGGGCATAGTGTTAGCTATTGCCTTACCCGATACGCAGTTTGTATTATTAGATAGTTTAGGCAAACGTGTACGTTTTTTAATGCATGTTAAACATGAGCTTGGCCTTGATAATGTGACCCCTGTGCAGTCAAGAGTTGAAGAATATCAACCAAGTGTTAAATTAGATGGCGTACTAAGTCGTGCATTTGCATCGTTACAAGATATGATTGACTGGTGTTCGCACTTAATCGATCATTCAGGTAAGTTCATTGCACTTAAAGGGGTATTTCCAAGTGAGGAATTAGACTCACTCCCTGCTGATGTTAAGTTTGAGCAAAAAATTGCATTAGAAGTACCCGATTTAGATGCACAACGACATTTAATAATTCTTTCTAAAGACTAGGGATCAGAGACACTGTGGCAAAAGTCATCGCATTAGCAAATCAAAAAGGCGGAGTAGGTAAAACGACCACTGCCGTTAATCTCGCTGCATCTATGGCTGCAACGAAACGTAAAGTGCTGTTAATAGATCTCGATCCGCAAGGCAATGCGACCATGGGCAGTGGCGTCGACAAATATGGTGACGTCCCTACTATCTATGATTTACTCATAGAAGATAAGCCTATTGATGAGGTGATTATTAAAGAAACCTCAGGCGAGTATCATATGATTGCTGCAAACGGCGATGTGACCGCTGCAGAAGTTAAATTGATGGAATTATTTGCTCGCGAAGTACGCTTACGCAATGCACTTGAAAAAATTCAGGAGCAGTACGAGTTTATTTTTATAGACTGCCCGCCTTCTTTAAATATGCTAACCGTTAATGCCATGGCTGCTGCCGATTCTATTTTAGTGCCTATGCAATGTGAATATTATGCATTGGAAGGATTAACTGCATTAATGGATACGATTACGCAACTTGCTAAGTTAGTTAATCCTAACTTACAGATAGAAGGCATACTTCGTACTATGTACGATCCGCGTAATCGATTAGCAAATGATGTATCAGAACAATTAAAACAACATTTTGGCGATAAAGTATACCGTACGGTGATCCCACGTAATGTTCGACTTGCAGAAGCCCCTAGTTTTGGCGCACCGGCAATGTACTACGATCGAGCATCAAGTGGTGCGAAAGCGTATTTAGCTCTCGCGGGTGAAATGCTGCGCAGAAAAGAAAAAACAACTCCTGTTGTCGCCTAACTTTGAGGTAAAAAATAACATGTCTGCTAAAAAACGAGGTTTAGGCCGAGGACTCGATGCACTTTTAAGTTCATCTAAACCTGCACCAAGCGAAAGCAAGGAACACGACAGCGCCAATGTAACAAACGCAGTTGAAAATGCGGCACAGCCTAGCAACAGTGAATTACAAAAACTACCTATCGAATTTTTACACTCAGGGAAATACCAACCTCGTAAAGACATGTCTGAAGAGGCACTTGAAGAACTTGCCAGTTCAATTCGTTCACAAGGGATAATTCAACCGATTGTTGTACGCCCAGTTGCGCATAACAGTTATGAAATTATTGCCGGTGAACGTCGTTGGCGCGCTGCTCAAATTGCCAAGCTTGAGTTTGTACCGTGTATTATTAAAGATGTACCCGATGAAGCGGCCGTTGCCATTGCCCTAATTGAAAATATTCAGCGTGAAGACTTAAACGCCATGGAAGAAGCGATAGCGCTTAATCGCTTGCTTAATGAGTTTGAGTTAACGCATCAACAGGTGGCTGATGCCGTTGGTAAATCGCGTACTACCGTGACTAACTTATTACGCTTGAACAACCTCAATAACGATGTAAAGATTTTGTTAGAGCATGGTGACATTGAAATGGGCCACGCACGTTGCTTGTTAGCACTTGAAGGTGAAGTGCAATCAGATGCAGCCCGTTTAGCTGTTGCAAAGGCATTGACCGTTCGCGAAACAGAAAAACTAGTACGCTCTATTTTAGAGCCAGCTCCAGCAAAAGAAGTAATAGAAAAAGACCCAGATGTTAAACAGTTAGAGCAACAGCTTGCTGATAACTTAGGGGCAAAAGTAGAAATAAATTACAACAAAAAAGGCAAAGGGAAGTTGGTTATTTCTTACACTAATCTTGACGAGTTAGACGGTATTTTAAACCGTATCAATCAAGACTATTCCCACCATTAATTCATTGGATGTCTAAAAAGGGGCATTTACAGCGATTTTGTGTTACAAAGCACCTACTCAAGTTGCAAAACTGGCAGGATTAAGTATAATTTCGCCAGTTTTCATACCCTGACAATTAGAGCGTCATAAAGGTTAATTAAAAGTGACTAATAAGTTAGCAGGCCCGTATAGGCTTGCCGCGTTAAAATTAATTTGCCTTCAGGGATTTGTGGCCCTTTTAGCTGCACTAATAATTTTTATAGGTTGGGAAACCAATGCCGCACTTTCAGCGCTAGCTGGTGGTGCAGTCGCAGTACTTCCTAACTTTGTATTTGCGCTTTATGCATTCAGATATATGGGTGCAAGTCGTGCAAATCAAGCGTATGCCTCGTTAAAACGCGGCAACGGATTGAAATTTATGCTAACAATCGTTTTGTTTGCACTAATGCTAAAGCTTTATCCGGTAGTTTTATTACCTTTCTTTTGTGCTTATGTATTGGTGTTGTTTACAGGATTGTTTACACCCGTTTTTTTTAAACATTAACTTTTGGGATATAACATGGCTGCAGAAGAAGTTACTCTATCTAGCCATATTCAGCACCACTTAACCAATGCTAAGATGTGCTCGACCGACGCTGGTCTTGCCTTCAATAAAGCATGTACGGATAGTGGCTTCTGGACATGGCATGTAGATACCCTCGCATGGTCTATCGGACTAGGTCTAATTTTTTTATGGATCTTCCGTAGTGCCGCAAAAAAATCAACACTGGGTGTACCTGGAAAACTTCAATGTTTCATTGAAATGGTTGTTGAGTTCGTTGGCGACAACGTACGCGATACCTTCCACGGTAAAAGTAAGCTAATTGCACCATTAGCATTAACAATATTCGTGTGGATATTCTTAATGAACTTAATGGATTTAATCCCTGTTGACTTCCTACCAGCATTTGCCGGCTTTGTTGGCGAAACTGCATTCGGTATGGATTCACACGACGTATACATGAAAATTGTACCAACAACCGATATCAACATGACAGCAGCACTTGCGCTGGGCGTGTTTATTCTAATGATTGGTTACTCAATTAAAATCAAAGGTATCGGCGGTTTTATTAAAGAACTAACACTTCACCCGTTTAGTTCAAACAATACAGCTATGCAGATTCTTTTAATTCCATTCAACCTATTACTAGAGCTTATCGCATTGGTTTCTAAGCCGTTTTCACTGGCTCTGCGTTTGTTCGGTAACTTATATGCAGGTGAATTAATCTTCATCCTTATCGGTGCAATAGGTTTAATGCAACTACCGTTGCACTTTGTGTGGGCTGTATTCCATATCTTGGTAATTGTATTGCAAGCATTCGTATTCATGATGCTTACAATCGTATACCTAAGCATGGCAAGTTCGGATAATCACTAATTTATAACTTTTAATTTTTACTTTTAATTACAATTGAAACTTTGGAGAAAAAAATGGAACTAGTATTAGGTCTTAAGTACATCGCAGTAGCTTTACTTATCGGCTTCGGTGCAATCGGTACAGCAATCGGTTTTGGTAACATGGGCGGTAAATTCCTTGAAGCATGTGCGCGTCAACCTGAGCTTGCACCATCGCTACAAGTTAAAATGTTTATCCTTGCTGGTCTAATCGATGCTGTAGCAATGATTGGTGTTGGTATCGCGATGGTATTGTTGTTCGTACTTTAATTTTATTTTTTGAACAGCTTACTATTTAAGGAGGAGCGGTTGTGAACTTAAACGCCACTCTTATCGGTGAATTAATTGCGTTTACGGTGTTCGTATTATTTTGTATGAAATACGTATGGCCACCACTAAACGGTGCAATTGAAGCTCGCCAGAAGAAAATCGAAGATGGTTTAGCTGCCTCTGATAGAGCCGAAAAAGACTTAGAACTTGCGCAACACAAAGCTGCAGAACAGCTTAAAGATGCAAAGGCTCAAGCGGCTGATATCATTGAACAAGCTAAAAAGCGTGCCACGCTAATCGTTGACGAAGAAACTGTTCGTGGTCAACAAGAGCGTGAAAAAATTATTGCTCAAGGGCACTCTGAAATCGAAGCAGAGCGTAACCGTGTGACAGAAGAGCTACGTAAGAAAGTAGCAACTCTGGCTGTGGTTGGCGCAGAAAGAATTTTAGAGCGCGAAATCAATCAAGCCGCACATAGTGACATCGTTGAAAAACTTGTCGCTGAGCTGTAATTAGGAGGGTATGAGCATGTCTGAATTGACTACTATCGCTCGCCCATACGCTAAAGCGGCTTTTGAACTTGCCGTTGAAAAAGGCACCATTGAAAGTTGGAATGACATGTTGTTCTTTGCTGGCCACGTTGCCAGCAATGAACAGGCATCAACCATTTTAGCTGGATTGCCTACTGCTACTGCACAAGCTGAGTTATTTATTAACTTATGTGGTGAGCAGCTCAACGAACAAGGTCAGAACCTAGTTAAGGTGATGGCTGAAAATGGACGTTTGATTGCACTACCTGAAGTTGCTCATTTATTTTCTGCTTTAAAAGCAGACTATGACAAAGAAATCGATATTGACGTGATTTCGGCAACGCCTCTTGCTGCAGCGCAGCAAGAATCATTGGTAGCGGCACTTGAAAAACGTTTCGCACGCAAAGTTAAGCTGAATTGTAGTGAAGACGCTACAGTTGTTGGCGGTCTTATTATCAAGGCGGGTGACACTGTAATTGACGGCTCTTTACGCGGTAAATTAAATCGCTTAGCCACAACACTACAATCGTAATTGGGAAAAAGAGCATGCAACTTAATTCCACTGAAATTTCAGATCTGATCAAACAACGTATTGAGAAGTTCGAAGTTGTAAGTGAAGCTCGTAACGAAGGTACAATTGTATCTGTTACTGACGGTATCATTCGCATCCACGGTCTAGCTGACTGTATGCAAGGTGAGATGATTGAGCTTCCTGGCAACCGTTATGCTATCGCACTAAACCTTGAGCGCGACTCAATTGGTGCAGTAGTAATGGGTCCTTACGCTGACCTTACAGAAGGCGTAAAAGTATACACAACTGGTCGTATCTTAGAAGTGCCTGTTGGTGCGGGTCTACTTGGTCGTGTTGTAAACACGCTAGGTGCTCCTATCGATGGTAAAGGCGCTTTAGATAACGACGGTTTTGAACCTGTAGAAAAAATTGCACCAGGTGTAATCGAGCGTCAATCAGTAGATGAGCCAGTACAAACTGGTTACAAATCTATCGATGCAATGATTCCAGTTGGTCGTGGTCAGCGTGAGCTTGTTATCGGTGACCGCCAAACAGGTAAAACTGCACTAGCAATCGATGCAATCATCAACCAAAAAGACACAGGCGTTAAGTGTGTGTACGTAGCGGTTGGTCAAAAAGCATCTACTATTGCTAACGTAGTACGTAAATTAGAAGAGCACGGAGCACTTGCAAATACTATCGTAGTTGTAGCATCTGCTTCTGAATCTGCGGCACTTCAGTACTTAGCACCGTTCTCGGGCTGTACTATGGGTGAATACTTCCGTGACCGTGGTGAAAACGCATTAATCGTATATGATGATTTATCTAAGCAAGCTGTTGCTTACCGTCAAATCTCATTGCTACTTAAGCGTCCACCAGGCCGTGAAGCATACCCAGGTGACGTATTCTACCTTCACTCGCGTCTTTTAGAGCGTGCATCACGTGTAAACACGGATTACGTTGAAAAATTCACTAACGGTGAAGTGAAAGGTAAAACAGGTTCATTGACGGCATTGCCTATCATTGAAACTCAAGGCGGCGACGTTTCTGCGTTCGTACCGACAAACGTTATCTCTATCACCGATGGTCAGATCTTCTTAGAAACTGACTTATTCAACTCAGGTATCCGTCCGGCTGTAAATGCTGGTATCTCGGTATCGCGTGTTGGTGGTGCTGCACAAACTAAAATCGTTAAGAAACTAGGTGGCGGTATCCGTCTAGCCCTAGCTCAGTACCGTGAATTAGCTGCGTTCTCGCAGTTCGCGTCTGACCTTGATGATGCTACTCGTGCTCAACTTGAGCATGGTGAGCGTGTAACAGAGCTAATGAAGCAGAAACAGTACGCGCCAATGTCTGTTGCTGAAATGTCTTTGTCGTTATTCGCAGCTGAGAAAGGTTACTTAAAAGACATCGAAATCGCTAAAATTATGGATTTCGAAGCGGCTTTACTTTCTTACGCAAATAGCACATACGCAGAGCTTATGGCTCAAATCAATGAAACTGGTAACTACAACGCCGAGATCGAAGCGCAGCTTAAAGAACTTCTAGAGAAGTTCAAGTCTACGCAAACTTGGTAATTTAGTTATTAATGGTGTGCTTTATATTCCAAAGCACACCTTGATTCGGAGAGAGAGTCATGGCCAGCGGAAAAGAGATTAAAAGCAAGATCGGCAGTATTAAAAATACTCAAAAGATCACTAGCGCAATGGAAATGGTTGCTGCGTCTAAAATGAAAAAGGCGCAAGAACGAGTGGCTTCAAGCCGTCCATACGCTGAAAAATTACGTAAAGTGATTGGTCGTGTTGCTCAAGCAAATCTTGATTTTACTCACCCGTTCTTAGAAGAACGTGAAGTAAAACGAGTTGGTTATATTGTTATCTCTACTGACCGTGGTCTGTGTGGCGGTTTAAACTCAAACGAGTTTAAAAAAGTCGCATTAGAGATTAAAGCGTGGAAAGAAAAAGGCGTAGATGCTGATTTTGCTACCTTAGGTAGTAAAGCAGCTGGCTTCTTTCAACGTTTTGGTGGTCAAGTGCTTGCTAAAAAAGCAGGTCTTGGAGATAAGCCTTCAGTACAGGATGTAATTGGTCCTGTAAAAGTAATGCTAGATGCATTCTCTGAAGGTAAAATTGACCGTTTATTCCTGGTATATAACAACTTTGTTAATACCATGAAGCAAGAGCCAATAGTAGATCAGTTACTCCCTTTGCCAAAAGCTGAAGAAGAAGTATCTACACATGCGTGGGATTACTTATATGAACCAAACCCAGAGGCTATTTTAGAGTCTTTGTTAGTACGTTTCATTGAGTCTCAAGTATACCAAGGTGTAGTTGAAAACGCTGCCTCTGAACAGGCTGCCCGCATGGTTGCAATGAAAGCTGCAACTGATAATGCCGGTGACCTTATGGATGAGTTACAGCTTGTATATAACAAAGCTCGCCAAGCAGCAATCACACAAGAAATTAGTGAGATTTGTTCTGGTTCAGCAGCAGTTTAATGCTTCAGGCAAAGATTAACGAGAGGAATAGACATGAGTTTAGGTAAGGTCGTCCAAATTATCGGCGCCGTTGTGGATATCGAATTTCCACAAGACAGCGTGCCAGCCGTATATGACGCGCTAAAAGTAACAGATGGCGATTTAGCTGGTTTGACTTTAGAAGTTCAACAGCAGCTAGGTGGCGGTGTGGTACGTACTATCGCACTAGGTACTACAGACGGTTTACGTCGTGGTGCTGCAGTAGCAAACACAGGCGAAGCAATTCAAGTTCCAGTTGGTACTAAGACCCTAGGTCGTATCATGAACGTACTTGGTGAGCCAATTGATGAAGCAGGTCCAATCGGTGAAGACGAGCGTATGTCTATCCACCGTGCAGCTCCTACTTACGAAGAGCAATCAAGCTCAGTAGAACTTTTAGAAACGGGTATCAAGGTAATCGACCTTGTATGTCCATTCGCTAAAGGTGGTAAAGTTGGTTTATTCGGTGGTGCCGGTGTTGGTAAAACCGTAAACATGATGGAGCTTATCCGTAACATCGCAATCGAGCACAGCGGCTACTCAGTATTCGCAGGTGTTGGTGAGCGTACTCGTGAGGGTAACGATTTCTACCATGAAATGAACGATTCAAACGTACTTGATAAAGTATCGCTTGTATACGGTCAGATGAACGAGCCACCGGGTAACCGTTTACGCGTAGCGTTAACAGGTCTTACTATGGCTGAGAAGTTCCGTGACGAAGGTCGCGACGTACTTTTCTTCGTAGATAACATCTACCGTTACACACTTGCGGGTACAGAAGTATCAGCGCTTCTTGGTCGTATGCCATCAGCGGTAGGTTACCAGCCTACACTTGCTGAAGAAATGGGTGTACTTCAAGAGCGTATCGCATCTACTAAGACAGGTTCAATTACTTCAATCCAAGCGGTATACGTACCTGCGGATGATTTAACGGATCCATCTCCAGCAACAACGTTTGCTCACTTAGATGCAACAGTGGTACTTTCACGTGATATCGCATCACTAGGTATCTACCCAGCGGTAGACCCTCTTGATTCATCTTCACGTCAGCTTGATCCACAAGTAATAGGTGAAGAGCACTACGGTGTAGCGCGCGGCGTTCAAACAGTTCTTCAGCGTTACAAAGAGCTTAAAGACATCATCGCGATTCTAGGTATGGACGAGCTTTCTGACGAAGATAAGCAACTTGTATCTCGTGCACGTAAAATCCAGCGTTTCCTATCTCAGCCATTCTTCGTGGCAGAGGTATTTACAGGTGCGCCAGGTAAATACGTTTCACTTAAAGACACAATTGCAGGCTTCAAAGGTATCTTAAACGGTGAGTTTGATGATATGCCAGAGCAAGCGTTCTACATGGTTGGCTCTATCGAAGAAGCTCAAGAAAAAGCCAAAAGCATGTAATTAGGAGGGTAGTATGGCAGCTATGACTGTACATCTTGATGTAGTAAGTGCTGAAGAGAAATTATTTTCTGGTTTAGTAGAATCTATTCAAGTATCTGGTAGTGAAGGTGAGTTAGGTGTTAACGCCGGTCACGCCCCACTACTAACTGCCCTTAAACCTGGTATGGTACGTTTAGTTAAGCAATTTGGTGAAGAAGAACTCATCTATATTGCTGGCGGTACACTAGAAGTTCAACCGAACATAGTGACCGTACTTGCTGATACAGCTGTTCGTGGTGAAGACCTAGACGAAAAAGCTGCAGAGCAAGCTAAGCGTGACGCTGAAGCCCAAATGGCAAAAGGCGCATCTGCTGAACTTGATTACAATCAAGCAGCAATGCAACTAGCTGAAGCAATTGCTCAGCTACGCATTATTCAGCAATTACGTAAAAAGTAAGCCTATCTGGTTTTTAAAAGCCCACTTTATGTGGGCTTTTTTGTGCTTGATGATAAATCCCGTGGCTATTTGTAAATAAATTAATCGTAATGGCTAATATCTCTTCATTATTACTTATATCTACGCAAGATCCTCGTTACAATAACCCTATTCTATTAGGTGTTATTTTGCTTAAGTTAAGATTCAGTAGTTATTGCTTAGCCTACTGAGTATTTGCACATGATGTGACTTACGTAATCTACTTTGCAGCACACTTATTCTATCAAGCTAAAACAACGGAAAAAGGAAATTGTTTTAATGGCTCTAACAACAGTAATTCTTGCAGCGGGTAAAGGTACTCGTATGCGCTCTGCTCTGCCTAAGGTACTGCATAAAGTGGCAGGTAAACCTATGGTGCAACACGTTATCGATAATGCCAATGCGCTAGGTGCTACATCGACTAACTTAGTTTATGGTCATGGCGGCGAACTATTACAACAACAGTTAGCCGATAATAACGTAAACTGGGTGCTACAAGCTGAGCAACTAGGCACAGGCCACGCAGTGGCACAAGCAAGCCCACATATAAATGACGACGACGCTGTACTGGTTTTATACGGTGACGTACCTTTAACGAAACAATCTACACTTGAGCGCTTATTAGCCGCGACACCTAAAAATGGTTTAGCAGTATTAACCGTTAATTTAGCAAATCCAAATGGCTACGGGCGCATGCTACGTGTTGATGGTAAGTTAGTGGGTATTGTTGAGCAAAAAGATGCTACCGCAGAGCAGTTACTTATTAACGAAGTAAACACCGGTATTATGGCGGTAAATGGTAAGCTTTTAAAAACATGGTTAGGTAACCTATCTAACAATAATGCTCAAGGCGAATACTACCTCACAGATATAGTTGCAATGGCGCATAGTGAAGGTGTAGAAATTACATCAGCACAGCCTGATCATCCAATGGAAGTTGAAGGTGCAAATAACCGCGTACAACTTGCAGGCCTTGAGCGTGCTTATCAAGCATGGCAAGCAGAAGAGCTCATGCTAAATGGGGCGACCCTTGCTGACCCTGCTCGCATAGATGTACGTGGCGACGTGAAAACAGGTGAAGATGTCCTCATCGATATCAACGTTATTTTTGAAGGCAATGTAACGCTTGGTAATAATGTACAAATTGGCCCTAACTGCGTACTTAAAAATTGCAGCATCGGCGATAATGTTGTTATTAAAGCCAATACATTGATTGAAGATGCATCAGTTGCGGCTAAATGTACACTCGGTCCATACGCCCGCCTTCGCCCAGGTGCAATAATGGAAGAAGACTCGCACATTGGCAACTTTGTCGAAATGAAAAAAACCCGTTTAGGTAAAGGCTCTAAAGCAAACCACTTAAGTTACTTAGGTGATGCTGAAATTGGCGAGAAAGTGAATATTGGCGCAGGCACGATCACTTGTAACTACGATGGTGTGAATAAAGCGAAAACCGTTATTGGCGATAATGCCTTTATTGGCTCTAACTCATCACTGGTTGCTCCTGTAAATATTGGTGCTACAGCAACTGTAGGTGCAGGTTCTGTGATCACCAATACTGTCGCGGATGATCAGTTAGCCGTAGCACGTGGCAAGCAACGCAATTTAGATGGTTGGAAACGCCCAGTTAAAAAATAGTAATGGCCATTACTTATTAAATATTTAAAGCGAGTTTTATAACTCGCTTTTTTATTGCCTAAATATAATTCAAATAAAAATGCCATATTGCTGTCATCCCTGTGTGTTGATATTTAACTAATACAACACTAAGGAAAACAATAATGTTAAACAAATCAATAATAGCCCTTTCTTTGCTATCACTATTAACTGGTTGCTCACTAGATGGTGATGACGGCCAAGATGGCGCACAGGGTGTACAAGGTACAGCGGGTAATAATGGCGAAAACGGCACTAATGCAAATTCAGCTTTAAATATAAATCTTATTGGCCGCGCGGTCCTCAATGCACAAAGCCCAGAGGGGGCAGCTGAAATAGTCGCCTACCAAGCCTCTAAAAAATGGATTTATGCCATTAATAGCTCTGGCGATGAGGCTGTTGTGAATATCATTCCTGCCGATACGTTCGACACCGCAGCATTAGTAAAAGATAACGAAGGTATTGTAACCGCGACCAACTTAGCCTCTGCCATTACGCTCTCACTAAATGAAAATACGCCTGGCGATGCAAACAGCATAGCTATCGATGCAAATAACCAATTATTAGCGGTAGCAATGGCTGCTACAAACGTGGGCGAAGCTGGCCAAATAGCGTTTTACAATATTGGCGGAGATACACCAGTATTTATTAAAAATGTAACAGTAGGTGCCCTACCCGACATGGTGGCATTTAGTCATGATGGTGCAAAAGTGGTGGTCGCTAATGAAGGTGAACCTAATGGCGACTATAGTATCGATCCTGAAGGCAGTATTAGCATTATCGATATCACTAACGGCACTATTGCCGATACCGCTATGAGCATCAACTTTCAAGATTACAATAATCAGCAAGCAGAATTAGAAGCGCAGGGCTTAGTGTTTGCCAATCCTACTGGACGTACTATTAATGGTAATTTAATAAATACCACCGTCGCTATGGATTTAGAGCCAGAATATGTGAGTATTTCCAAGGATAATAAATACGCCTATGTCTCTATTCAAGAAAATAACGCTCTAGCCATCATCAACCTTGAAGATAATTCCCTTGAGCTAAAAGGACTCGGTTTTAAAGATTGGTCAAACTTACAATTTGACGCTTCAGACAAAGACGGTGGTGTTAATTTTAAATCATACCCTGGTTTATATGGCATGTATCAGCCAGATACAATTGCAAGTTTTAGCTGGAAAGGAGCCAACTTTATTGTATCTGCCAATGAGGGTGATGCACGCGAATACTTTTTTGATGCCAGCGATGAAGCTGATTGTATAGCCAAGGGTGGCCTTGATTATGACGCTAAAGATGGGTGTTTGGGATATATAGATGAAAGCCGCGTAGAAGATCTAACGCTCGCAGCTAACTTCGATTACTTAAATAACGATGATAACGACATTGGTCGTTTAAAAGTTACAACAGTAAAAGGTGATAAAAATAACGATGGCCAATACGAATCGCTTTATGCTTATGGCGCACGGTCATTTACCATTTGGGATAGCAATGGGCTGGTGGTGTTTGACTCAGGCGATCAAATTGCACGAGTAACCGCTTCTGTTCATGGTAACGCGTTTAATAATAACGAAGATGAAAACAAAGGCGATACACGCTCAGATGATAAAGGGGCAGAACCCGAAGCGCTAACATTAGGTGAGGTTGGCGATAGGTTGTTTGCTTTTGTTGGCTTAGAGCGTATGGGCGGAATAATGGTGTTTGATATAACCAACCCTTACGATGTGAAATTTCAAGACTACTTTTATAATCGTGGTTTAGAACCAAGTACAGATATAAGTGGCGATCTCGCTCCTGAAGGAATGACATTTGTTCCTGCAGCGCAAAGTGCAACAAACGAAGCACTGCTTATAGTCGGTAATGAAATCTCAGGTTCAATTGCCGTATGGGAAATAACAACTCAGTAATTAGTAAAGTTTTAAGAAAAAGCGATATAGCGGTTAGCTATAAATCGCTTTTACTTTCTCCTCTTTTAATAACCATGCCTTTTCTGAATGCTTTTTAATCAAAAACACCTCTGTAGTCCTTTGTTTGTATGGTTATTGTACTAAATTGAAATTAATTTAATAAAACTAAAATAAAGCATTGACCCTCTCCAGAATATCCCTATAATGCGCATCCACTGACCCGGTAGGCAGCAATGAAAAGCGCTGAACAAACGGTAAGTAAGTCGAGTAAAACTTAGCTTTTAAATCTTTTAAAAGAAACTAAAAATTAAGTGTTGACAAAAAAACAGGAAAGCGTAATATGCGCAGCCCTAGCGAGATAAAGTTAAACGCTTTAACCGCAACGTTCTTTAACAATATAAAGCAATCATCTGTGTGGGCACTCGTACAGATTGAGTTCTAACAGCCAAGCTACTTCGTTCTTTATTGAGCAAGTAACGAGGCAAACAAATTTAGAGTCTCAATGTGATTTCTCGAAAGAGAAACTGAGTGACCAACAGAATAGTTACTTTTAGTAATTATTCAGCACAGTCAATTCAATATCGAAAGATATTAAATAAATTCAGAATTCATTGAGCTGTCGAAAGACATAAAACTTTTTAATTGAAGAGTTTGATCATGGCTCAGATTGAACGCTGGCGGCAGGCCTAACACATGCAAGTCGAGCGGAAACGAAGAGTAGCTTGCTACTCTGGCGTCGAGCGGCGGACGGGTGAGTAATGCTTGGGAACATGCCTTGAGGTGGGGGACAACAGTTGGAAACGACTGCTAATACCGCATAATGTCTACGGACCAAAGGGGGCTTCGGCTCTCGCCTTTAGATTGGCCCAAGTGGGATTAGCTAGTTGGTGAGGTAATGGCTCACCAAGGCGACGATCCCTAGCTGGTTTGAGAGGATGATCAGCCACACTGGGACTGAGACACGGCCCAGACTCCTACGGGAGGCAGCAGTGGGGAATATTGCACAATGGGCGCAAGCCTGATGCAGCCATGCCGCGTGTGTGAAGAAGGCCTTCGGGTTGTAAAGCACTTTCAGTCAGGAGGAAAGGTTAGTAGTTAATACCTGCTAGCTGTGACGTTACTGACAGAAGAAGCACCGGCTAACTCCGTGCCAGCAGCCGCGGTAATACGGAGGGTGCGAGCGTTAATCGGAATTACTGGGCGTAAAGCGTACGCAGGCGGTTTGTTAAGCGAGATGTGAAAGCCCCGGGCTCAACCTGGGAACTGCATTTCGAACTGGCAAACTAGAGTGTGATAGAGGGTGGTAGAATTTCAGGTGTAGCGGTGAAATGCGTAGAGATCTGAAGGAATACCGATGGCGAAGGCAGCCACCTGGGTCAACACTGACGCTCATGTACGAAAGCGTGGGGAGCAAACAGGATTAGATACCCTGGTAGTCCACGCCGTAAACGATGTCTACTAGAAGCTCGGAACCTCGGTTCTGTTTTTCAAAGCTAACGCATTAAGTAGACCGCCTGGGGAGTACGGCCGCAAGGTTAAAACTCAAATGAATTGACGGGGGCCCGCACAAGCGGTGGAGCATGTGGTTTAATTCGATGCAACGCGAAGAACCTTACCTACACTTGACATACAGAGAACTTACCAGAGATGGTTTGGTGCCTTCGGGAACTCTGATACAGGTGCTGCATGGCTGTCGTCAGCTCGTGTTGTGAGATGTTGGGTTAAGTCCCGCAACGAGCGCAACCCCTATCCTTAGTTGCTAGCAGGTAATGCTGAGAACTCTAAGGAGACTGCCGGTGATAAACCGGAGGAAGGTGGGGACGACGTCAAGTCATCATGGCCCTTACGTGTAGGGCTACACACGTGCTACAATGGCGCATACAGAGTGCTGCGAACTCGCGAGAGTAAGCGAATCACTTAAAGTGCGTCGTAGTCCGGATTGGAGTCTGCAACTCGACTCCATGAAGTCGGAATCGCTAGTAATCGCGTATCAGAATGACGCGGTGAATACGTTCCCGGGCCTTGTACACACCGCCCGTCACACCATGGGAGTGGGTTGCTCCAGAAGTAGATAGTCTAACCCTCGGGAGGACGTTTACCACGGAGTGATTCATGACTGGGGTGAAGTCGTAACAAGGTAGCCCTAGGGGAACCTGGGGCTGGATCACCTCCTTATACGATTTAGAACTTATTTGTTCGCAGTGTCCACACAGATGATTGTTAGTTAGTTTTACCCTTTGGGTTAACTAATTAATATGCTCTTTAAAAATTTGGAAAAGCTGATAATAAAATTCGTATAAATAACACTGTTATTTGTACAGAGTTTTCAAAAGTAAAAAATGCCATTAATTATTCAAATAAATAATTAATTGGTATCTACTTTAGTATTCAATATTAACTTCTGGCGAAGTTAAACTGTCACATAACAAAGACCCGTTTGGGTTGTATGGTTAAGTGACTAAGCGTACACGGTGGATGCCTTGGCAGTTGGAGGCGATGAAGGACGTATTAACTTGCGATAAGCCTAGTCAAGCTAGTAAAAAGCGCTTGAGACTAGGATTTCCGAATGGGGAAACCCACCTGCTTGCAGGTATCGTTAACTGAATACATAGGTTAACGAGGCGAACGCGGAGAACTGAAACATCTAAGTACCCGTAGGAAAAGAAATCAACCGAGATTCCGAGAGTAGCGGCGAGCGAAATCGGAACAGCCCTTAAGCTTATTATGTGTTAATGGAAGGCTCTGGAAAGTGCCACGATACAGGGTGATAGTCCCGTACATGAAAACGCATCTTAAGTGAAATCGAGTAGGTCGGAGCACGTGAAACTTTGACTGAATATAGGTGGACCATCATCTAAGGCTAAATACTCCCAACTGACCGATAGTGAACCAGTACCGTGAGGGAAAGGCGAAAAGAACCCCTGTGAGGGGAGTGAAATAGAACCTGAAACCGTGTACGTACAAGCAGTAGGAGCAGACTTGTTCTGTGACTGCGTACCTTTTGTATAATGGGTCAGCGACTTATATTTTGTAGCGAGGTTAACCGATTAGGGTAGCCGTAGGGAAACCGAGTCTTAACTGGGCGAATAGTTGCAAGGTATAGACCCGAAACCCGGTGATCTAGCCATGGGCAGGTTGAAGGTTGAGTAACATCAACTGGAGGACCGAACCCACTAACGTTGAAAAGTTAGGGGATGACCTGTGGTTAGGAGTGAAAGGCTAATCAAACCGGGAGATAGCTGGTTCTCCCCGAAATCTATTTAGGTAGAGCCTCGGACGAATACTTACGGGGGTAGAGCACTGTTAAGGCTAGGGGGTCATCCCGACTTACCAACCCTTTGCAAACTCCGAATACCGTAAAGTACTATCCGGGAGACACACGGCGGGTGCTAACGTCCGTCGTGAAGAGGGAAACAACCCAGACCGCCAGCTAAGGTCCCAAAGTCATAGTTAAGTGGGAAACGATGTGGAAAGGCCCAGACAGCCAGGAGGTTGGCTTAGAAGCAGCCATCCTTTAAAGAAAGCGTAATAGCTCACTGGTCGAGTCGGTCTGCGCGGAAGATGTAACGGGGCTAAACTATGCACCGAAGCTGCGGATTCAAAATTTATTTTGAGTGGTAGGGGAGCGTTCTGTAAGCCGTTGAAGGTGAACCGGGAGGTTTGCTGGAGGTATCAGAAGTGCGAATGCTGACATGAGTAACGATAATGCGGGTGAAAAACCCGCACGCCGGAAGACCAAGGGTTCCTATCCCATGTTAATCAGGGTAGGGTAAGTCGACCCCTAAGGCGAGGCCGAAAGGCGTAGTCGATGGGAAACGGATTAATATTTCCGTACTTGGTATAATTGCGATGGGGGGACGGAGCAGGCTAAGCAAGCATGGCGATGGTAGTCCATGTGAAAGTGTGTAGGCTAGTGACTTAGGTAAATCCGGGTTGCTGTTAGGCTGAGACACGAGACGAGTCACCAAGGTGATGAAGTTGCTGATGCCATACTTCCAGGAAAAGCCTCTAAGCTTCAGATTATACCGAATCGTACCCCAAACCGACACAGGTGGTCAGGTAGAGAATACTAAGGCGCTTGAGAGAACTCGGGTGAAGGAACTAGGCAAAATCGTACCGTAACTTCGGGAGAAGGTACGCTCCTATCTGTGATGAGACTTGCTCTCTAAGCGGACGGGAGCCGCAGTGACCAGGTGGCTGGGACTGTTTATTAAAAACACAGCACTGTGCAAAATCGCAAGATGACGTATACGGTGTGACACCTGCCCGGTGCCGGAAGGTTAATTGATGGGGTTATCTTCGGAGAAGCTCTTGATCGAAGCCCCGGTAAACGGCGGCCGTAACTATAACGGTCCTAAGGTAGCGAAATTCCTTGTCGGGTAAGTTCCGACCTGCACGAATGGTGTAACCATGGCCACGCTGTCTCCACCCGAGACTCAGTGAAATTGAAATCGCAGTGAAGATGCTGTGTACCCGCGGCTAGACGGAAAGACCCCGTGAACCTTTACTACAGCTTGGCACTGAACATTGAACCTACATGTGTAGGATAGGTGGGAGACTTAGAAGCAGAGACGCTAGTTTTTGTGGAGTCGTCCTTGAAATACCACCCTTGTAGTTTTGATGTTCTAACGTTGGCCCCTGAATCGGGGTTACGGACAGTGCCTGGTGGGTAGTTTGACTGGGGCGGTCTCCTCCCAAAGAGTAACGGAGGAGCACGAAGGTTGGCTAAGTACGGTCGGACATCGTACGGTTAGTGTAATGGTAGAAGCCAGCTTAACTGCGAGACAGACACGTCGAGCAGGTACGAAAGTAGGTCATAGTGATCCGGTGGTTCTGAATGGAAGGGCCATCGCTCAACGGATAAAAGGTACTCCGGGGATAACAGGCTGATACCGCCCAAGAGTTCATATCGACGGCGGTGTTTGGCACCTCGATGTCGGCTCATCACATCCTGGGGCTGAAGTCGGTCCCAAGGGTATGGCTGTTCGCCATTTAAAGTGGTACGCGAGCTGGGTTTAGAACGTCGTGAGACAGTTCGGTCCCTATCTGCCGTGGGCGTTTGAGAATTGAGAGGGGTTGCTCCTAGTACGAGAGGACCGGAGTGAACGAACCGCTGGTGTTCGGGTTGTCATGCCAATGGCATTGCCCGGTAGCTACGTTCGGAACTGATAAGCGCTGAAAGCATCTAAGCGCGAAGCAGGCCTCGAGATGAGTTCTCACTAGACTTTTAAAGTCTCTGAAGGGCCGTTGAAGACGACAACGTTGATAGGCAAGATGTGGAAGTGGTGTGAGCCATTAAGCTAACTTGTACTAATTACCCGTGAGGCTTAACCATACAACGCCAAACGCGTTTTATGCGACAGTTTAAGCAAGAAGTTAATAGACTAAAGTAGATTACTGAAAACTTTATTATCAGAATTCCAAATTTATGAGGTGACTCTTAGCGCGTAGCGTTAACATTGAGGCACCTTGCGCAAAGGAAATGTAAGCACTACGTGCTTTGTCATTAATCCTTTGCACCATATTTGCTTGGTGACAATAGCGTTTTGGACCCACCTGACCCCATGCCGAACTCAGTAGTGAAACGAAACAGCGCCGATGATAGTGTAGCATTTGCTATGTGAAAGTAGGACATTACCAGGCTCCAAATTGAGAAAGCCCGACTAGCAATAGTCGGGCTTTTTTACGTCTGCAGGAAAGTAAAAACGCAGGTGAAAGGTAAAAGGCATCAGGTAAAAGGAAAATAATAAGCGCCTAATGCCGACTCTATACATTTGCTATGTGGCTCTTTACCGCTGTGGGCACCACGACACTACCAGGCTCTAAATAAGAGAAACCCGTTACAGTGATGTAGCGGGTTTTTTTACGTCTGCAGGAAAGTAAAAGCGCAGGTGAAAGGTAAAAGGCATCAGGTAAAAGGAAAATAATAAGCGCCTAATGCCAACTCTATACATTTGCTATGTGGCTCTCTACCGCTGTGGGCACCACGACACTCTACTGCGTAGCGCACCGACTCCAAATAAGAGAAAGCCCGACTAGCAATAGTCGGGCTTTTTTACGTCTGGAATAAAGTGAAAATATGGGTTCGAGGTATAAGGGTAAATGTGAGTCTAAGGCTTAACGATGATCCTTAGCACTTTCTTATTTCACGTGCTGGATTGCCGGCAACCACGGTATTTGATGCAATGCTCTTAGTTACCACTGAACCCGCACCAACAACAGTGTTATCACCAATGGTAACACCAGCTAACACAATAACTCCCGCGCCAATCCATACGTTATTACCTATGGAGATTGGTGCTGCAAAGTTTTCTTTATTGAGCCGCTCTATGGGGTTCACAGCATGCGAAACTGCTAATAGTTGAACGTTCGGGCCAATTAAACAATCACTGCCAATGGTAATTGCACCCTCACTAATTGGTGCATCTAATACAGTGCAGTTAATGTTTATAAAAGTACGATCACCTATATGTATTTGCGAGCCATAGTCACAATGAAAGCCCGCTTCAATAATTACTCCATCACCACAGTGTGAGCATAATTCTTTTATTCGCTTTAAATTACCTTTACTGGGGCTTTTATTAAATAAGCGGCAAATTTCGTGCACAGCTTTTCGCTGCGCTAGATTCTCTTTACTAATACTATTAAATGGCTGCATATCAATTTTGTTTAACTTAAATAATGGTGCCTAGCTTAACCTACTTTAAGCATGATGATAATTTGAATAAAATTGCTTTATTTTTATGCATTCACTTGCCATTTATAATGTTTCGTTTAAAATCCACTAACTTTCGAAACGAAACTTAATAGCAGTTACTTAATGACCAAACGAAACACCCAGCAACGCCGTCACCTGATCCTTAGCCAAGTAAATGAGCTTGGTGAAGTGGCCGTTGAGACTCTTGCTGAACAGTTTCAAACATCAGAAGTAACCATTCGAAAAGACTTAACCGCGCTTGAAAAAAGTGGCTTGTTGCTGCGCCGTTATGGTGGAGCTATTGCGCTACCAAAAGAGATTGTAAGCGATGAGATTGATTCTAAGCGCAAAGTAGCCATTGCTAAGGCAGCAGCGGCGCTTATAAAAGATCATAACCGCATTATTATTGACAGCGGGCGTACAACAGCAGCGATGATCCCTGAGTTGGCTACCAAGCAGGGGTTAGTTGTTATGACGAACGCGATTAAAGTAGCAACGCGTTTATTAGCACTTGAAAACGAGCCAACCCTTTTGATGACAGGTGGCACGTGGGATCCGCATTCAGAATCGTTTCAAGGGCAAGTAGCCGAAAATGTACTATGCTCATATGATTTTGATCAGCTGTTCATTGGTGCCGATGGCATTGATGTAGCACGAGGAACAACCACGTTTAATGAACTTGTTGGGCTAAGCCAAGTGATGGCTAAAGCGGCGCGTGAAGTTATTGTGCTGGTTGAGTCAGAAAAAATCGGCCGAAAAATACCAAATTTAGAATTACCGTGGCAAACAGTAACCACATTAATAACCGACAGTGGCTTAGCGCATGATAAACGCGCAGCGATTGAGGCATGTGGTGTAAAACTAATTTGCGCAGAGATTATGGATTAGTAACTACGCCGTGAGTTGCTAGAATTAAAAAATTAATGGAGACACTATGTGTGGAATCGTTGGGGCTGTTGCAGAACGTCCAGTAAATAAAATCTTAGTTGAAGGCCTTAAGCGTCTTGAGTACCGTGGTTATGACTCAGCAGGTGTAGCTTTACTTGAAGGTAATACTCTTAATACAGTTAAAGCAGTTGGTAAGGTTGTAAACTTAGAATCAGCACTTGAACAAGCTGGTGTTAGCGGTCACACAGGTATTGCACACACTCGTTGGGCAACTCATGGCGGTGTAACTGAAGCCAATGCTCACCCACATGTTTCAAGCAATCAATTAGCGCTTGTACATAACGGTATCATTGAAAACCACGCAAGTTTGCGTGCAGCACTTAAAGGCGACGGTTACGAGTTTTTATCAGATACCGACACCGAAGTAATGGTGCATTTAATTCATCAGTTACGTCAGCAGCACACCACTTTATTAGCGTCAGTTCAAGCAGCTGTTAAACAGTTTGAAGGTGCATTTGGTACAGTTGTGTTCGATAAAGCGAATGATAACGAAATTATTGTAGCGCGCTCAGGCAGCCCGTTAGTTATTGGTTTAGGCCTTGGTGAAAACTTTATTGCTTCTGATCAACTTGCATTATTACCGGTGACTCGCAGCTTTATCTTCTTAGAAGAAGGTGATGTAGCGCGCATTACTCGCGACACAGTAGAAATTTTTGATGCCGATGGCAACGCGGTTGAGCGTGAAGTTGTTGAATCAAACATTACACAAGATGCATCAGGTAAAGGTGATTACCGTCACTACATGTTAAAAGAAATTTATGAGCAACCACTTGCAGTACGTAACACCCTTGAAGGGCGTTTAAACAACGACCGCGTAGCAATTGACGCTTTTGGCGACAGTGCACAACAAATATTTAAAGATGTAAAACACGTACAAATTATTGCCTGTGGTACGTCTTACCATTCGGGTATGGTTGCACGTTACTGGCTTGAGCAATTTGCAGGCGTAAGCTGTAATGTAGAAATTGCCTCAGAATTTCGCTACCGCCAGTCGTTTGTACACGAAAAAAGCCTACTAGTAACTATTTCACAATCAGGCGAAACAGCCGATACACTAGCAGCACTGCGCTTAGCCAAAGAGCAAGGCTATATGGGGTCAATGACTATTTGTAACGTACCAGGCTCATCACTTGTACGCGAATCAGACCTTGCCTTTATGACCAAAGCCGGCGCCGAAATTGGCGTAGCATCTACTAAAGCGTTTACTACGCAATTAGTTGGTTTGTTAATGCTTACTGCGTCTATAGCGCAAGAAAAATGCCTTGATCAAAGCGCAATTGTTAATGCAATTAAAGTACTACCTGCAAAATTAGAAGAAACTTTACAGCTTGCAGATAGCATTGCCGAGTTAGCAGAAGAGTTTGCCGACAAGCAACATTCACTATTTTTAGGTCGTGGTTCACAATACCCAATCGCAATGGAAGGCGCGCTTAAGCTTAAAGAAATTTCGTACATTCACGCAGAAGCCTACGCTGCAGGCGAGCTTAAACATGGTCCACTAGCACTAATTGACGCCGACATGCCGATTATTGTTGTAGCACCTAATAACGAACTGCTAGAAAAGCTTAAATCAAACGTAGAAGAAGTACGTGCTCGTGGTGGTATTATTTACGTATTCGCAGATAAAGATTCTCACTTTGAGTCAGACGACACAATGCGTGTAATCAACGTAAACCACGTAGACGACGTAATTGCTCCTGTTGTATATACAATTCCACTACAGTTGCTGTCGTACTATGTAGCGGTCATTAAAGGCACAGATGTTGACCAACCACGTAACTTAGCAAAATCGGTTACAGTTGAGTAAAATCAACAGGTTATAGTTTTTTATTAATGTTAAAAAAGCGCTTAAGGCGCTTTTTTTGTGCCTGAAACTCTGTTAGCTTAAGTAACTTATTATTCTCTAAGGGATTAGTCATGCGTTTATTAACCGTTATTTTTTTTGTTAGCTTTAGTATTTTTAGTTCACAAAGTGCCTTTGCACAAGCTAGCATTAAACAGCAAAGTGCTGATTATTCTCAGTACACACATACATTTAAATCTACTGTTTTAAATGAAGAACGCACTGTTGTTGTACAGTTACCAAAGAGCTATCAAGCTGAGCCAAATAAGGTATATCCTGTCATATATCGCTTAGATGGGGCGGGTAATATATCGCTTGCTAGTGCTGTTATTGAGCGTTTACAAAATGATAATCGTGCGCCTGAGGTTATTATTATCGCTATTGAAAACGCTAATCGACTTAGAGATATGTATCCTACAGTGAATAAAGAGCCACAAGGGCCTGTCGGTGAAGGGGGCGGCGCGGCAAAGTTTTTAGCGTTTTTTGAACAAGAGCTCATTCCTTTAGTAAATAAGAACTATCGCACGCATGACTATAAGGTTATTGCTGGCGCATCTGCTGGTGGTGTATTTGCGCTGTATGCGTTGCAGGCCAAATCTGAGTTATTTCAAGCGCATATTGCGTATAGCCCTGCTGTTTGGTGGAATTATGGCGCAATGGTAAAAAGCACAAAATCATTTATAACTAAAACGAAAGACCTGAATAACTACGTTTACATCAATATCGGCGAAGAAGCCGGCATAATGCGCGAAAGGTATGATGAATTGCTGCAAGGTATGCAATCGCCTAAAGTGCGGGGGTTACGCTTTTTTAATGATGCGTTTGATGGTATCTCACATGGCTTAACCTCTGTTGCTGGCGTATTTAATGCCTATTACAACTTATTTTTACCTAAGCAAATGCCAATCAGTGCTTTAACTGATGATGTAGCTTCTATTGATGCTTATTATCAAACATTATCTCAGCAATGGGGCGAGCAAATATCACCACCGGATCGCGCTGTTAGATCGCTCGGTTATAACTTAACGGGCAGCAAGCAGTTTACCCGCGCTATAGAGGTGTTTAAGTACAATATAAAAAACTACCCAAAATCAGTTGATGCGCTTTCTGCCCTATCTTATGGCTATGAAATGCAAGGTGATACTCGTCAAGCACTTGAACAGATGGAGTCTGCTTTAGCCATTGCAGATGACTCATATCCTTATATAAATTATTTAAGAGAAACAAAAGCTAGGTTGCAGGCAGAGTTTGATAAGCGTAACTAGGGTTTTTAGTTACTGTTAAATAAAAACGACGCGCAAGCGTCTTTTTATTAGTTGTAGTTAAATATTATTTAAATCACTAATCTCTACTTAATAGCTGCTAAATACGCTAAAATTACAGGCTACTTTTTTAGCAATAAGCCCGTAATAAATATGACCTTAGCCACAAGCCCTAGTACTTTTAACGATCTTGGCCTTATTCCAGAGCTAATTGCTCGTTTAACTGATTTACAATATAGCCAGCCTACGCCAATTCAAGCTAAGGCTATTCCTAGTGTGCTTGCGGGCAGTGATTTAATTGCTGGGGCAAATACTGGCTCAGGTAAAACAGCAACGTTTGCGCTGCCAATACTACAAAAAATGTTCCTTGAACAAGGTAGTAAAAGCGCAGCCAGCAAAGGTAACTTTGTAACGGGGCTTATTTTAGTACCTACTCGTGAGCTTGCTACTCAAGTAGCCGATAGCGTTAAATCGTATTCTGCTAACTTTAATGGCGCAATTAAAACGATTGCTGTGTTTGGTGGTGTGTCGGTTAATACGCAAATGCAGGCACTTCGTGGTGGCGCTGATATTATAGTGGCAACACCAGGGCGCTTACTCGATTTAATCTCAAGTAATGCTATTAAGCTCGATAAACTAAATACACTCGTGCTTGATGAAGCCGACCGTATGCTAAGCCTTGGCTTTACCGAAGAGCTTGCTGAGTTATTAGCGTTAATGCCTGCTAAAAAACAAACTATGTTATTTTCAGCAACTTTCCCAGAGCAAGTTAAGCTATTAACACAAGATTTATTAAACGACCCTGTTGAAATACAAGTTCAAAGCAAAGACGAAAGCACTTTAGTACAGCGTGTATTTAGCGTTAATAAAGGCGAGAAAACCACTGTTTTAGCGCATTTAATTAAAACCCATAAATGGCGCCAAGCACTGATTTTTGTTAATGCTAAAAAAGATTGTGAACACTTAGCGCAAAAGCTTGAAAAGCGCGGTGTTAATGCACAAGTTTTTCATGGCGATAAAGGCCAAAGTGAACGTACCCGCGTAATAGAAAAGTTTAAAGCAGGCGAAATTGAAGTGCTAATAGCAACTGATATTGCAGCACGTGGTTTAGATATTGAAAAGCTGCCAGTGGTTATTAACTTTAATCTACCACGCAGCCCTGCTGATTATATGCACCGTATTGGCCGCAGCGGCCGTGCAGGTGAAGTGGGTTTAGCGCTTTCATTAGTTGATTATGAAGATTTACATCACTTTAAAATAATTGAGAAGAAAAACAAACTACGTCTTGAGCGCGAGCAAGTGGCAGGCTTTGCAGTGAACCAAGCGAATGTTGATGCCGCACAGGCGCTTAAAAACGAAAAGCCAATGGCAAAACCCGAAGGCACGGGCAAGAAAAAGAACAAAAAAGCAGATCTTGAAGACGATGTTTGGGCTGGTTGGCGAGGTAAATCTAAGTAACCGGAGTTCAAGTTAAGTAATTAGAGTAAACATTGATCTAAAAAGCCGACGTTACGTCGGCTTCTTTGTGCTGCATCAGTATTTTATTTATAAAATACGTCTACAGTACCTTTTACTTTTATAAGTAATGGTTGGCCACGACGATCTAGCGCTTTAGGTGCGGCAACTTTGATCCAGCTTTCGCTGATGCAGTATTCTTCAACGTCAAAACGCTCTTTGCCGTTCAGAGTTACACCAATTTCATGTTCGAATACTTCTTCTACATAAAACTTGCTGCGTGGATTAATCGAAAGTTGGTCTGGTAACTCTGGTTTATTTGTATCAGTCATAATTGTGATCTGCATTGAATAGATAGTGCGCTATTGTAGGCAATACAGGTGTTATGCTCAAGCACGACAACAATAAATGCTAATAAAGTTAGCTATTAAATTTCACAGTTAAGCGCGGCGGTTTAAATTAATAACTAACAGTGCAGCTTGTCTGCAATTAATGAAACGTTAAACTAGCCAGTGAAAAGCTCATTTTACGTTGGCGTAAGTCAATACTTTTTAAGGTCACATTCACACGCTCACCAATAGTAAATTTTTGTTTGCTGTTGCTCCACTGTTGTTTGGCAGCATTAAATACAAACTCACCTTGGCTGAAGCTACTCACCGCTACTAAACCCTCAACGCCTGTGCAGTCTAGCTCAACAAAAAAGCCAGCGCTTGATACACCACTAATAGTGGCGGTAAATGTATCGCCAAGGTATTTTTCCATATAGCTACATTTTAAGGCGCTTTCTACTTCACGGCTAATATCGTTGGCTTTGCGCGATTGTGCTGAGCAATGCAAGCTTAATGTTTCTATACTTTCAAGGTTATAAGGGTATGCCTTTTTAGCTAACTTGCTAACGCTAGACGCTTTATTAGCAAACACATTTAAGAAGCTTATCGCCCGCTGTAAACCATTTTGCTGCTTAGCCTGAATTTTGGCGCGAATTGCACGATGGGTTACTAAATCTGCATAGCGACGAATTGGCGAGGTAAAGTGAGCGTAAGCATTGTATGCTAGGCCAAAGTGACCTTGGTTATTAGCCGAGTATTCGGCTTGCGATTGTGAGCGCAGTAATAAAGTACGGATCACGCTGGCATCGCTGCGCTGACTAATGTTATTTAGTAGTTTATTGTAATCGGCTGGCGTTGGCTTATCACCGCCGCCAAGCTGCAGTCTTTTTTCGGCCAGTAGCGCCCGTAGCGTTTGTAGCTTTTTCTGTTGTGGCCCTGCATGTACTCTAAATAATCCGGGGATTTGGTGTTTATCTAAAAACTGTGCGGTACACACGTTAGCGCACAGCATAAATTCTTCAATCATGCGGTGTGCGTCATTGCGCTCTATTGGCTCAATACTGGTAATTTTTTGATTTTTATTCAGATTAAGCTTGAGCTCTTGCGTATCAAAGTCAATAGCGCCGCGAAGTTTGCGCGCTGCGCTTAAATCTAAATAAAGATAATGCAAATTTTTAATCAGTGGCGACACATCAGCATTCAATTCGGCTAATTGTTTAGCTGAGCTAGAATGGGATTTAGCAATGACAGCATGTGCTTGTGTGTAGGTTAGCCTTGCATGTGAGTGGATCAGCCCCTCTGTAAAATTAGCTTGAGTCACTTGACCATCTTGGCTAATGGTCATATCACACACTAATACCAGGCGATCTTCATGTGGGTTTAACGAGCACAGGCCATTTGATAATGCTTCTGGCAGCATAGGAACAACTTGTCCCGGGCAATAAATAGAGGTGGCGCGTTGTTGCGCTTCTATATCTAACACATCATTGGGTTTTACATAATGCGACACATCGGCAATAGCGACCAGTAAACGCCAGTTTCCTTGCTCTGTTCTTTCGCAGTATACGGCGTCGTCAAAATCTTTTGCGTCTTCGCCATCAATAGTAACAAACGGAAACAAGCGGTAATCTACACGCGCTAATTTATCTTGCTCGGTTACTTCATTACCAAGTGAACTTGCTTGTGCTAGTAAATCCTTGCTCCAGCTATCTGCAACACCATGACGACGCAGCGCAAGCTTTGTTTCCATACCTGCAGAGTGAGGCAGACCAAGTACTTCGGTTATTTGCACTTGAGTTGCATGGCGAAAAGTAGGGTACTGGGTAATTTTAGTGTTTACATACTGGCCCACACTGGTGTTTGCTAATTGGCACTGCGCTACTTGCACTTTTTGTGGGCATTTTGTGTTATCGGCTACTAGCACGTAGTCTGTGCCTTGGCGCTTTAATATACCGGCTAAATGGGTGGTTTTATGCTCAATAATTTTTATTAATTTATTGTTTGAGCGTTTATGACTAGCGGCTTCTTGTAGTATTTGTACTATATCGCCTTCAAATACGTGAGCTAACTGGTTCTTAGCGATAAATAAATCTTTTTCGCTGGCGCTATAATTAACGAAACCAAAGCCATCTGCATGTAGGGTAATTACACCACTCACAAGTAAGGCTTGATCAATAACTTGGTAACCTTTGTGTTGGCTAAACATAAGTTGGCCATCGCGTTCCATGGCGCGTAAACGCCTTCTGAGGGCTTCTTTTTGCTCAGCATTTTTTAGCTCTAAGGCATGCGCGATTTGTTCACGGTTAAGGTTTTTTTTCATTTTGCCAAAAAGGCTTAAAATAAATTCACGACCCGGGATCGGGTTGTCATAAATTGGTGATGATAATGGTGCGGTTGGGTTCAAATTCATAAAACTCTCTTAAATTCGCCCAGCGCTTTTACTGTGTATCTACAAACTAGGAATATAAAAGACTTAAGATTGATAAAGATAAGGTGGAATAAAGCATAAGGCGAGACTGACTCGAACAGTGAGTCGAAAATAAATTAAGCTGCATAGTACATACTCAATTTTAAATGTTTAGTAATACCAATTACTTAATGTAAGTGGTAAAAAATTAGCTCACAGACAAATTAATTATATGTGAGCTGTTAATACACTAAAGCGTATTATTTAACAGTGTTTATATACAAACAATGTTTTCGGCTTGTGGGCCTTTTTGACCTTGAGTAACAGTAAACTGTACACGTTGGCCTTCAGCTAAAGTTTTGAAACCGTCGCCAGAGATTGCACTGAAATGTGCAAACACGTCTGCGCCAGATTCTTGCTCGATAAAGCCAAAACCTTTTGCTTCGTTAAACCATTTTACTGAACCAGTAGTTGTAGTAGACATAATATGTATCCTAAAAAATTAATATAAGTGTGCCTGAAAAGAGGCGATTGAGCCGGAAAAAATAGTTAACTTGAGGATAACGCGTAGGATTATTACTAAAACAACTCGGTACTAACAAATAAAACAGAACTTCTTTCAAACTAGTATTCTAAATGGGTTATTGCTAACCCATTAAATTGTTATGCAATTAGATGCAAACAATGTTTTCGGCTTGTGGGCCTTTTTGACCTTGAGTAACAGTAAACTGTACACGTTGGCCTTCAGCTAAAGTTTTGAAACCGTCGCTAACAATAGCACTGAAATGTGCAAACACGTCTGCGCCAGATTCTTGCTCGATAAAGCCAAAACCTTTTGCTTCGTTAAACCATTTTACTGAACCAGTAGTTGTAGTAGACATAATATGTATCCTAAAAAATTAATATAAGTGTGCCTGAAAAGAGGCGATTGAGCCGGAAAAAATAGTTAACTTGAGGATAACGCGTAGGATTATTACTAAAACAACTCGGTACTAACAAATAAAACAGAACTTCTTTCAAACTAGTATTCTAAATGGGTTATTGCTAACCCATTAAATTGTTATGCAATTAGATGCAAACAATGTTTTCGGCTTGTGGGCCTTTTTGACCTTGAGTAACAGTAAACTGTACACGTTGGCCTTCAGCTAAAGTTTTGAAACCGTCGCTAACAATAGCACTGAAATGTGCAAACACGTCTGCGCCAGATTCTTGCTCGATAAAGCCAAAACCTTTTGCTTCGTTAAAAAATTTTACTGTACCAGTTGTAGTATTAGACATAATAGTATCCTAAGAATTAATAAAAGTGTGCCTTAAAATAGGCAATTTAACAGGGAGAAAACAAGCATATAACTGAGGATAACGCGCAGGATTATTACTAATAACAACGTGGTACTTACAAATAAGCTGGGTTTTCAATCAACCCGATGCAGGCATGTTAGAGTAAGTTAAAACATGTAGCAAGCTTTATATAATTAAAAGTTATATAAAACGGCATGATTATTTTATATCCTTTTGTAAATTAAAGGTTTTATTTTTTAACTTTGTTTTGCATTTTTGATGTGTTTTGATTTTATAGTAGTTACATTCATAAATTTAGTCATTTAACTTTCATAAAAATTACCTTTATTAGTCATATCTATTTTTTATAGTGCAGCGGTTGATCTTTTTGTGGTCACACATTTTTTAAAAAATAATCACTAAATAATGGGAATTATGGATGAAAATTAAAAAAGTTGCTGCGGCAATAGCGCTAACATTTGCGTTTAACGCAGCTAGTTATGCCAATGTATTACCGCAAAGCCAAAAAGACAGCAGTTGGTATAGTGCTGCGCAAACAAAATTAACAACAAAAACTACCCAAGCGCAGAGTGTTAAAGCCACCAAAGCTAAAAACGTAATTTTATTTGTTGGTGATGGTATGGGGGTATCAACGCTAACCGCCGCACGTATTTTACAAGGACAACGCAATAACCAATCGGGGGAGGAGGGTTACTTAAGCTTTGAGGCATTTCCGTATTCCGCACAAGTTAAAACCTATAACGTAGATGCACAAACTCCCGATTCTGCGGGCACTATGACTGCGATGATCTCGGGTGTAAAAACCGATGTTGGCGTAATAGGTGTTGACGAAAATATAGAGCGTGGGGTGTGTTCAACAGTTGCGGGCAACGAGTTACTAACAGCAACAGAGCTGGCAGAAATTAAAGGCCTAGCAACTGGGGTTATTTCAACAGCGCGAATTACCCATGCAACGCCTGCAGCAACGTATGCTAAATCGGCCGATCGTAACTGGGAAGATATTTCAGACATGCCAGAGGATGCAATTGCAGCTGGCTGTGAAGATATTGCCTCGCAACTAATTAACTTTGAAAAAAACCTAGAGGCGCGTTTTGTTGGTACTGATATAGATGGCCTTGATGTTGTTATGGGCGGCGGACGTCGGCACTTTTTACCCAAAAACGTAGCAGCTAATTCAACAGACGCAGTAAGCGCAATAGAAGGGGATCGTACCGATAATCGTAATTTGATTAGTGAATGGCAAGCGCAATACCCTACTGCAACGTATGTTATGGACCAAACCGGCTTTGATAATATTGCCGATGACGCTACTAAAGTATTTGGCTTATTTAACGAATCCCACATGCAATACGAAGCAGACCGCGCAAACGATATTGCTGGCGAGCCTTCACTTACCGATATGACTACTAAAGCAATTGAAGTGCTGGGCAAAAACGACAAAGGCTTTTTCTTAACCGTTGAATCGGGTCGTATTGATCACGCGCACCATGCGGGCAATGCCTATAATGCACTTAACGACACAATAGAATTGGCCAAAGCGGTACAAGCTGCGGTTGATAACACCAATCCAGAAGAAACCCTCATTTTAGTCACTGCCGATCACAGTCATGTATTTACTATTGCGGGCTATCCCAAACGCGGCAACCCTATTTTAGGTCAAGTTGTGGCCGTGGGCGAAACAGCCCCCAGCCTAGCTGCCGATAACAAGCCCTATACCACAGTTGGTTACGCCAATGGTTTAGGGTTTAGAAACTTAGGTGATGAAACAGATGCCGATGCAAGCTATGTAAGTGCTGCTGTGGCAGGGCGCGTTGAGTTACAAGGGATTGATACAACAACCCCTGGTTTTCATCAAGAAACAACAGTGCCATTGGCCTCGGAAACACACGCAGGTGAAGACATTTCATTGCATGCAACAGGCCCCAGTGCTCAGCTTGCACAAGGCGTAATTGAGCAAAATGTAGTGTTTCATATAATTAATCAAGCTCTTGAACTAACTCAGCAATAATGGCGGCTAACATGAAAAAATTAACGGTACTTTCTTTAGCAGTAACTCTTGCACTAACGGGTTGCTCAGGTGACAGCGATAAAAACCAAAATAGTATATTAACTGTCAATAACGTAATTGCTGTCGGGTCTGAGCAATGTGTTAACGGCGGAGTAACAACACAAACAGGCGAAGATACCAACGGTAATGGAATATTAGAAAGCAGTGAGGCTACATCAAGTAACTTAGTATGTAATGCACCAGCTACGTCGCTTAGCAGCGAGCAGTTAGCATCGCTTACTAGTAATGCTTGGTTTAGTGATGCACAAACCAAGTTAGCAACCACAAAAACAGCAAATGCGAGCATAGTGACTGAGTCAGGCAAGGCTAAAAATGTTATTTTATTTGTTGGCGATGGTATGGGAATTTCGACAATAACTGCAGCGCGTATTTTAGCCGGGCAGTTAGAAGGTGAAATGGGTGAGGAGCATCAATTAAGCTTTGAAACTATGCCGTATTCAGGTTTTGTAAAAACCTATAACGTAGATGCACAAACGCCCGATTCGGCCGGCACTATGACCGCAATGGCCTCAGGGGTTAAAACCGATGTGGGTGTTATTGGTATTGATGAAGCGGTTGAGCGTGGTAATTGTGTGTCGGGCAAAGGACATGAGCTAGTTACCTCACTAGAGCTTGCTGAAATTGCGGGTAAAGCGACCGGTATTATTTCAACTGCCCGCATTACTCATGCAACACCTGCGGCTATGTACGCAAAATCGGCCGATCGTAACTGGGAAGATATTTCTGATATGCCCGCGAGCGAGTCAGCTAATTGTGAAGATATTGCATCGCAACTGGTTAACTTTGAGGCCAACCTAAAAGCGCGCTTTAATGGTGTTGATGTAGATGGCATTGATGTTGTTATGGGTGGCGGGCGTCGTCATTTTTTACCAAAAGATGCTGCGTTTAATTCAGCCGATGCAGTAAGTGCAGTTGAAGGGGATCGTACTGATAATCGTAATTTAATTAGTGAATGGAAAACGCAATATCCAAATGGTACTTACGTAATGGATCAAACCGGTTTTGATGCAATTAGCGATGATGCTACTAAAGTATTTGGGCTGTTTAACGAATCTCACATGCAGTACGAAGCAGACCGCGCAAATGATATTGCTGGCGAGCCTTCGCTTTCACAAATGACCGAAAAAGCCATAAATGTACTGGGCAAAAACGACAAAGGGTTTTTCTTAACCGTTGAGTCGGGTCGTATTGATCACGCGCACCATGCGGGTAATGCATATAACGCTTTAAACGACACCATTGAATTGGCAAAAGCAGTACAAGTTGCGGTTGATAACACCAATCCAGAGGAAACGCTTATTGTTGTAACAGCCGATCACAGCCATGTATTTACCATTGCGGGTTACCCTAAACGCGGTAATCCTATTTTAGGTAAAGTGGTGGGCGTAGGCGAAACAACGCCAAGCCTAGCGGCCGATGATATGCCATATACAACGCTAGGTTATACCAATGGTGGTGGTTTTAGAAACCTCGGTAGCGAAACAGATGCTGACGTAGGTTATAACTTTGCACCAGTAACAGGGCGGGTTGATTTAACCAATGTTGATACTACTACCCCTGGTTTTCATCAAGAAGCGCTGGTACCAATGAGCTCAGAAACACACGCAGGTGAAGATGTTGGCGTATATGCTATAGGCCCTGGTGCGCACTTAGTGACAGGCACTAATGAGCAAAGCTTTTTATTTCATGTAATGGACTTTGCCGCAGATTTAGTTAAAACAGCAAACGACAAAGTGGCGCAGTAGTAAGTTTATAATTTGTGTGTGCAAAACAACTCGTACTCTGTGCGGGTTGTTTTTATATTATATTTTGTCATAAAACAGCCATTATTTTTAGCTATGTTAAAAGCATAAATTAGAGCATTTAAAAAGAGTACCCAATGAAAAAAGCATTATTAATGATGACCGTATTATTCAGTAGCAGCGCTTTTTCCCAGCAATGCAATGTTAACCCAGCGCTATTAAAAGCAACTTACACTGTAACCAACAATAAAAATAACGAGCCAACAACTCAAGCGCTAACCCTGTGGCGAAACCAGCAACAAGTAGCGCATCAAAACGAAATAACGACCGAACTGTGGCAGCATTTAACTAATAAGCAAATACGGCCAATTCGTTACTTTAATGCTCAGCAGCGGGGTATTGAATACCAACCGTCAGAAGTACGTGGAGTACAAAACTGGAGTGCAAAAAACCAGCTGGTGGATGCGCATTTAATAGCAAAAATGACGTTAGTAAATACTCAGGGTACAGGTTGTGATGAAGTAAAAAACTATGTGTTAAACGAAGCTGAAACTGAGTATAAGCTGGCTTTATTTACACAGTCAAAGTTGGTTAAAACATTTAGTGTCAGCAGTAAAAAAGGCCAAGTAAGCACCTTACTCAGCCTTAATAATGTAAGCAGTAACGAGAAAGCGATAGTTGCTCAGTTTGCTAAATGGGATAACTTTCAAACTACTGACTATGCCGATATAGGCGACAACGAAAACGATCCCTTTTTAGCTAAAATGATTAACCTTGGTTTTATTGAGCATAGCGCCACTGGCTTTTATAACCAGCAGGGGCAAGCTATCCAAGGTGAGCATTATCATTAGATTTTTTGGGCTTGGCAGCGTCCTCTGTTAAGCCCGCAATATAGTCGTTGTCGTCGCAGGTATTTAAATCTTCTTGTGCTTGTTTGTCTTGTTGCAGTACTTGTTTTAAATCTTCCATACGCTGGCGTACAGCTACACCGTAGCTAATATCGTCGCCCCATAATTTTGCTAACTGTAATACACTGGCGCGGTCGTGATCTCTAAATAGCTTACCAGCTCGCTCGGCATCGGGTTTATTGTTACCTAATAACTCGAGCGCTTTAACTGCAAGGCTGATGGCAGAATCAACAGTTTCACGATTAAAGGCATCTACTTTTAAATTAAGTAACTGATACGCATGGCGGCGGTCGATTGCGCGAGCAACTATTTTAAGTTGCGGGTAGTTTTTATGCGCGAGCTTAATTATCTCAATGGTTTTATCGGGGTTATCAATTGCAATTACCAGCATTTGCGCGGTGTGCGCGCCTGCTGCTTCAAGGAGTTCTTGGCGAGCAGCATCACCGTAAAATACAGTGTTACCAAAGCGGCGCAGCAGTTCTATTTGGCTTGGGCTGTGATCAAGTACGGTAATTTCGTAGCCTTGTGCATGTAATAAACG
Organism: Pseudoalteromonas sp. SCSIO 43095; assembly: GCF_023650455.1. Lineage (NCBI taxonomy): Bacteria > Pseudomonadati > Pseudomonadota > Gammaproteobacteria > Alteromonadales > Pseudoalteromonadaceae > Pseudoalteromonas > Pseudoalteromonas sp. SCSIO 43095. The sequence continues at coordinate 2,849,500 of NZ_CP087995.1, read as the reverse complement.
TCCCATAATTTGCCCAAAGCGGCCATAGCCCGCAATAATTACGTGTTTAGCGGTATTTATTTGTTCTGGTTTATCAAACTCAGGCTTAGTGCTACTACTGCGTTTTTGTATTTGTTCATACAGCATCAGTAATAAAGGGGCTATCAACATAGATACCGCAACCACTAAGGTCACTAGACTGGTTTGTTCTGGGGTTAAAATACTTAATGTGGTGCTCACGCTTAAAAGTACAAAAGCAAATTCACCACCTTGTGCTAGTGCCAATGTAAACAATAGTTTTTGCTTTGAGCTAATTTTAAATGTGACAGCAAGGGCAAACAAAATGAAGGCTTTAATGACAATTAATAAGGCAACTAAAGCAACCACGGTACTAAATTGATTAAATAATAGCTCAAAATTAATTGAAGCCCCCACAGTGATAAAAAATAGTCCCAGTAATAATCCTTTAAAGGGCTCTATGTCGGCTTCTAATTCGTGTCTAAATTCACTTTCGGCCAATACTACACCGGCTAAAAAAGTACCTAAAGCAGGTGATAGGCCAATACTGTGCATTACAAGCGAAATAGCCACGACTAAAAACAATGCAAAAATAGTGAATATTTCACGCATGTGAGTTTGTGCTATGTATCTAAACAGTGGTGCCGACACATATTTACCACCAGCAATGATAGCGGCAATAACGCCAACAGAGACGCCTACTTGTTGCCAAACAGGCCAGCCTGCAATGATTGAATCGCTAATTTGTTTTGAACTACTTGGTGCAGCAAAGGCCAGTAAGGGGAGTAGCGCTAAAATAGGAATAATGGCGATATCTTGAAATAATAAGACCGAAAATGCGTTTTGTCCGGCCTCTTGTTTTAACCAGCCTTTTTCTTCGAGGCTCTGCAATACAATTGCGGTAGAGGAAAGTGCCAGCATTAAACCAATGGCCAATGCGGTTTGCCTATGCATGCTAAAAAACCAATAACAAAAGGCAAAAATAACCGCCGCAGTTAGCACCACTTGTAAGCCACCAAGCCCTAAAATAGAGTGCCGAAGCTTCCATAGTCGTGAGGGTTGTAGTTCAAGTCCGACTAAAAATAGCATCATCACTACGCCAAATTCGGCAAAGTGCATTATATCGGTTTGATCCCCTACGACTCCCAATGCATAGGGACCAATTAGTATGCCAGCAATTAAATAACCCAGTACTGATCCTAAGCCAAGTCGTTTGGCAATAGGAACAGCTACAATGGCGGCGGCTAAATAAATTAAAGCAATTTCTAACACGCATTTATCCTAATAATTTCAAGACATTTATCATGGCTTAGGTGTTAGTAAAATACAATAACGGATGTAATGAACAGCCATTTATTTCGCTTTATTAGTGTATTATCGGTCTAATTTTACAGTGCCTGAAATATTATCAATACTGACATCACCCGAGCCTGCTTCTGTAATAGTTAGCGCTTTAGCGTAATTAACGCGAATATCGCCAGAGCCATCATCAATCGTCACGCTTGAGCCAATATGTTCAATCAACATATCTCCTGAGTTATCGTCTACGGTGACTGCGCCATTAATATGTTTAATAGTTATGCCGCCCGAGCCATCTTCAACATTTAATACGCCTGTTACGTTAGTAACTTGCATTTCGCCCGAGCCATCTTCAATAGCGACATTACCACTGACATTATCAATATCAATGCTGCCTGAGCCGTCATTTAATACTAAGTCGCCGACCACATTTTTTACGTAAATATTGCCCGAGCCATCATCAATATTTAGGTTTTTAGCACTATTGATAGATAAGCTGCCAGAACCATCTTTTACATCAATATTGCTTTGCATCTCGTTAATAACAATATCGCCTGAGCCGTCGTTAATATCTAAATTTAGGGTGTTAGGTACGGTAACAACTAAATTGATACTTGGTGATTGCCCACTGTAAAAGCTAATCCCATTATTACTTTTATTTTGTGCAACAAGTTTTGCTTGTGTACCGCTTTTCTCAAGGGTGAGTTCGTATTCATCGTCAATGTCGGCGGTGTAAATGATGGCATCAACGCTAATACTGGTTGCAGTATTAGAGCCCTGAATATCGAGCGAACCGGCACCACTTAATATCGTTAAGTACCCAAGGTTATTGCTTGGTAGTGAAAGCTGCTGGGTTTGTTTAACTGATGCGACACTGGGCGATATGTGAAATACACAACCGCTGAGTAATAAAATGCCACTAATTAATGAAACGGGCTTAGTGAAGTTCAATAGAGTTGATGCGCTCATGTTTAGTCCTTTGATATTGATTATTTTAGTTAATATACAAGTATGGAGCAAAATTGAGGCCGAAATGTAAGTTGTTGTTTTATATGAGGTGGCAGCAGTAATTAAAAAGTTAAAATGCCAAAATATGGTTAAAAATACTAAATGTTAATAAAAAGGATGCACACTGCATCCTTTTGTAATTACTCTATTGTTAATGGGCGTTTTACTTAAAAATTGTAAGTAATGTTACCGTATAAAAAGCGCCCATCTAAACTGTAGGGTGTGTAAGGCGTGTACGGAAATATTTGGCCAAAGTTAGAATAGCCAATATTATCTACCGTTGCTTGAGGGTACTGATCGAACAAGTTATTTGCACCCACTGCAAATTTCCACGCTTCGTTAGGACGATAAGCGACTTCTAAATCGGCAATCCATTTAGCATCTAAATATTCATCACCCTCGCTGGTGGTTGAAATATCTGCCACTTCCCCATAGCGAGTTGCACGCAAGGTTGTTTGCCATTGGTTAAAGCTCCAAACAGCCGATAGGTTTAGTTTGTTATCGGGTGTGCCTTGCTCAAAACGGCCCTACTTCACGACGGGCAAATACCACGTAGTCATCGCCTAAAGAATTTAGCTCGCTCGGGTTTGCATCTACATGAGTCACTTCGGTATCGTTAATGTTTGCCGCCGCATTTAAGCGCACATCACCCAATGTATTTAAATCAAGTGTGTACGTTGCCACAATATCAACACCTTGCGTGCGCGAATTGATGGCGTTGGTAAAGTAACGAACACTTTCGGTATTTAGCTCGCCAGCATTCGCTAGAATTTGCTGTACAGCGTTACCGCTTAAGTTTTCAGAGAGTACAATCCGGTCATCAATATCAATGCGGTACGCATCAACTGTTAAGCTAAAGCCACCTTGAGTGTAAACAAATCCAGCGGTAACGTTAACTGAGTCTTCTGCATCGAGCTGTTTTGCACCTAACGCTTGAGCTGCAGGAGCAGAGCTTGGGAATAGACCAACTTCAAAAGGCTGGTTATTTTCGAGAATAGTCGATATTTGACGGTACGAGCTTTGTGCAAGTGACGGCGCACGAAAGCCAGTACTTGCCGCACCACGTAACGATAGGTTGTCGTTAATACTGTAACGCGTGGCTAATTTTGAAGTAAATGTGTTACCAAAATCGCTGTAATCTTCATAGCGACTGGCTAAAACAACATTCCATTTATCAGTTAAGTAAGTATCAAATTCAGCAAATACAGCAACATTATGACGACTTTCATTGGTTGTGCTTTGCGGCCCAAATCCAGGAAGCACTTGCGCACCGCCAGCAGCAATTGGGTTGCCGTTGTTATCAAGCGCAGTAATATAAGAGGCTTCCTCGCCTTGCTCTATTTTATAGCTTTCACGGCGGTATTCAGCACCAATAGTGAAAAACACATCATCGGGTAGACCAAAATCAACGCTGGTATTGGCATCAAAATTAACTAAAAATTGATCGTAAACCATGGCGCCGTTATCAAACTCAGTTTGGCTATTAGTACCTAAAGAAGTATTGAGGCTATTTACAACGCCTAAACCAAAGTCATTTCGGCCGTAGTTAGTGCTTACATCCCAAGTCCAGTCGCCACTATCGCCTTGTAAACCAAGTGCCAACGAGTAATCTTTTACGTCGGTAGCAATTTGTGGCAAAAAGCCATTAGGGTATAGTTCTAAAACATTGCGGCTGTCTTTTGCACGACGGTAAAATCCGCCCGAGTTACCTTCACGCTCTGAATAGCTACCAAACGAATAAACATTATAGCCATTCTCTAAATCGTATCCCATATTGTAAAACAAAGCGTAGTCTTCCAGCGCTGCTTTACCAAAACGGTGATTGTAGCGATCAATTGTAAATTCGCGTGGGTCTAGGCTGCCATCATCTAGGCGGCTGTATTGTTCGCGCGGATCAAAACCAGAGCGTTGAGTTGAGTCGTTATCACGGTATTCAACTGATACATTTACAAAACCATTGTCTGTTAATGAAAAACCTGAGTTTGCGCTAATTGTGCGTGTACTACCGTCGTTAACGTGACGATCGTCGCCTAAATTAAATGCAAGGTTGCCGTTATCATCCGCATAAGTGCTATTTAGTTGCGGTACACCGGCCATTTGGCTGTCGTATTGGCCATAAGTTACGCTAACACTGCCGCCTTCGGTGGCATCTTTTAAAACAATATTGATTACTCCCGCAATGGCGTCAGAACCATATTGTGCTGCAGCCCCATCGCGCAGAACTTCAACACGCTTAATTGCAGAGGTTGGGATCATGTTTAAATCAACCGCGGTAGAGCCGCGACCAACCGTGCCCCCTAAGTTTAATAACGCACCAGAGTGGCGACGCTTACCGTTAATAAGGACTAAAGTGTGATCGGGCGCAAGGCCTCTTAAAACCGCTGGGCGAGCATGATCGGTGCCATCAGAGAGTGTGGCACTTGGGTAGTTAAAGCTTGGTACTTGGTTAGCGAGCACTTGGCTAATTTCAAGTTGCCCTGTACTTGCCATATCGTCACTGCTAATAATATCTACAGGCACAGTACTTTGCGCAATACTACGCAAACTGCGGCGCGTGCCTGTTACTGAAATTACTTCGATATTTTCTTCGACTTGGTTAGTTTGCTCAGCCGCATTCGCAGCTGAAAAAGAGGCGCCAAGTGCGGTGGTAATAGCCAAGCTAAGTGCTAATTTTTTATTAGCTGATAAATGCTGAAAAGTCATTGAGCGTGCCTTGAAGATTTTGAAAAGGACGCATCATATATAAGCGGCTAGTGCATCGCAAAGATCTAAATTGACTAAGTTATTCAACTATTTTCATAAAAATAAGTGATCGGAATAATAGATTGAAACAGGAACAGACAAGGAGGCTAAAATATAGGATTATGCTTATTTAGGCAGCGAAAATGACTAACTTGGTTTAAAGCTTTGTTAAAGGGGTTTAATTATAAAGAAGCTACAGGCCAAACGATTAATGTGGCCTGTAGGGAATTAAAATTTATTCAGGTGCTACTTCAAGGGTGGTAAATAATACATAGCGGCTGGCGTCTACATCTTTTTCGTTTACTGTCACTTTTTGAGAGGTTTCGATTAGGTATAGGCCTGGCTCTTTCCACGTTGTGCTAAACATGCCGTTTTTGTCGGTCGTTACTTTTATTTCGCCACGTTCGTTACGATAGCGTGTATCACCTTTTAAAATGCTGACTTCAATGCCTTCGCCAACCGGCTTTCCATCGCTTATTAGCTGAAAGCGCGCTTGCTCGCCAACAAATAAATCGTTTGGATGCGTTGGGCCGCTAAGCTCTAAGCCTTGACCTAATTGTGCTGGTTTAGAGGTACCATTATGACTAACAAAGGTATCAACAGTAGAGATGGTTTTAATTGTAGTGATGTCGCTGGCGTCTTTAGGTAGATTGGCATCTGCTTTTTTGGCGAATACACGGCTTCGCTCACCTGCTGCATTTTTGTAGAATGTCATGTACATAGGTTTTTGCGTCATCGCAATATGATAGGTGCCTTGTTGCTGAAGTTTTACTGCAGCAGAGCTTTTGCGTTGTAGGTAATAGGCACGAATGGTATCGCTAACTTGCTCGCCATTTGGGGCAAGTGCCATAAGCAGAGTATCGTCGTATTCAGCGCCTTTTGTGCTTGGACGAAATGCTTTATCAGGTGCAAAAATTTCGTTAGAAATACTCGCATCAATCATTACATAATGGGCTTTATCCCCTGATAGCGAGGTATGCGAAGGTAGTAACCAGCGGCCATGTGCACTTGCAGCTGTTGATACCAGCGTCGATAAACTCAGTACGCCAATGAGTGCTGTTTTTAATAAATTAACGTTCATTATTTTTCCTTTAAATTTGAATGATAAGTAGGGACTACCTAGCGGATACAGTGACAAAGCTGGTTGAAAATTCGTTTTTGCCATCAATGGTTATTTTTCCTGATTGGGTTAAATCAAGCTCAATACGGCTGTAATCACGCCCGCCTTCTTCACGAACAACTTCAATATTTAACAGGTATTTTCCTGCGATAACTGATTTGCCATTAAGATCGTTTCCGTCCCAATTAATGGTATAAGTGCCTGCGCGTTTGGTTGCGCTACTAACCCCATCGAAGTTTGCATCACTTTTACCGGCTTTGCGCCACCATTGGCGTAGGTCTTTAAACCATTCCGCTTTTTGTACCCAAAGCGCTAAAGTTGTGACATGTTTACGCTCTGGTGTTTCGAGCCAAACAGCAACATAAGGTCGATGATAGGGCTGCACATCTAACTCAGGTAAAGTTAATTCGATTTCTAATTGGGGGGATTGCGCTGCCACCGAAGTGTGAAAACACACGGCAATTAACAGCAATACGGTGCTAATTAAAGATTTAAACTTGAACATTAAAACACTCCTTTAATTTGTGGAACCCAGCATAAATAAATAACCAATGGTGTTGCGATTCCTAATACGGTTATCCATATTCCTGCTAAGCGTTTTTTTCTGTTTTGAAATAAAATAATCATGCCGGTGATGGCAAATAGAATCATCAGTACTGCAGATATATCAATAACCCAGCTCCATACTTCTCCTGAATGACGACCTTTGTGTAAATCGCCAATAACACTTAAAAACCCCCCGGTTTGATAATCGAGTAACAATTCGCCACTAATAAAATCAAACTCTGCATAGGCATAGCCTGCTGGTAATGGGTAGTCGAGTATAACCAGTGAATCTTGCTTTTCCCATTCAATGCTTTTCACTTTATTCAGCCCATAGTGTTTGGCTAAGTAAGCTTCTATTTGTGGATAAATAGCAGGCAGGCTATTCAATTGTGTATTTGCTTGAGTAAGCAGAACTTGGGGGATTTGGACCGTAATTTGGCCATTGTTTTTATCGTTTTTTAACCAGTCAACATGGTTTAGCACTATACCGCTTACACAAAATAGAATAAGTAAAAAAAACAAAGCGGTGGAAATATAGATATGTAGAGTGCGACTTGTACTATATAAAGTGCGTTTATTAACAAAGGGCATAAAAGGTACAAACTTATTTAACTTACACGGATGATAATGATTTTCATTAGCTGTTACAAATTTATTTACCAAACTTTACACTTTATTTTTTAGGAGGAGTTGAGTGCTTAGAGATTAAGTAAGTTAAAATCAGCACTTCAACAACAGCCACTAGAGCAATAATCCAAGCTGGAGGGCTGTTGTATAATAAAAACATAAAGCCTATTAGCATACCTATACCCGCAGCATACTTTGCCTTTACAGGAACCACTTGATGGGCGCGCCAATGTTGTAATGTTGTGCCAAAGCGAGGGTGGTTTAATAGCCAAGATTCAAGCGCCGCGGATGAGCGAGCAAAACAGGCTAAGGCTAAAATTAAAAACGGCGTGGTTGGCATAACCGGTAGGGCAACACCAACAATGCCGAGTAATACACACAGTAGTCCCAGCAATTTAAAGCCGAAGTTTTTATAATAAATAAAAGCGTTTTTTATACTCACTTTAGCTCTTTTTTAATTAATTAAACGGTAAAAGTGTAAGCTAATTAAAAGGTAAAATGAAGAGAAAATGGCTTAGTTGCATGTTATCAACTAAGCCATTTAGGGTTAGCAAAGGAAAAGAATTTCCTGATTGCACTACCTATTAAAAGTAATAGCCTAAATTAATATTAAAACGGCGCCCGGTATCGCCATCACCAATAACGGTACCGCCAATAAAGGGTTGATTACGGGCTTGTACGAAATCAACATAACTAAAGAATCCGCCAGCAGTGATGCTCATACCGGTTACATTCATCCAAGTATTGGCGCTATTATCTGACTTGTTGTCGATGATCCCATAGTCGTTATAAAACTGCAGATTGGGAACTGGGCCCCATTCTAGTGCGTAGTCATAGGCAATATTAAAGTTGGTCATTGTGGCTTGGCTCGATACACTGTCATAATAGTCAAAAGCACCCACCGCAAAGCGGTTATTACCATCGTCTAAGTCATATTCACCGTGTTGCAATTGAATATTCCAGTTATTAATGTTGCTGTTTAAGTGAACAGCCCACGCACTGTAATTACCCGCACGGTCTTCACCGTCGTGAAGTCCGCAACTGAGTAACGATACCCCGATGTCAGTGGTGATATTTTTACTATGCTCAAGCTGATAAGTAGCGCGACCAGCAAAGGTGTTGTATTCACCAAGTTGCTTTGCAGGCTCGGCATAGGTGCCTTCATCGGCAGGGCGACTACCAACAATATCATAAGAGTAACGATGATTTTTGTCTGATGCTGAGCCATCAACTCCACCCAGTTCATCGTTTTTAAAAAAGCCGAGATCAAGTGTCCAGTTGTCTTTAAGCTTATGCTTGGCGACTACCCCTAAATCAAAGTCACCACCGCGATCTTCATTGCCTTCATCGTAAGAGTTTATACCGTAGTTAGCGCGAATAGCACCTCCTACTTTTATCCAGATTATTGCTTTTCTTGCTGTGCAGTGTCTGTAGAAGTAGCTTGCAACTGTTTACTAACTTGTTCTACTTGCTGAGACTTTTTTTCAGCGAGTTTGCTTTCAAGTTTATCTACTTGTTGCTTTAACTGCGTTAATTAGCTTTGGAGAGGTTGAAGGTTTGATGCATAAGAATTGCTAGCAACACCACTTAAAATTAATGCGAGTGTTAGTTTTGAGAGTTTAGTCATAATAGCCGTTTTGATTGTGATTAAAAAATAAAGGCGCAACGATGCGCCTCTTAGTGTGGAAATAGGAGAAAATGGCAGACTAATTTAGTTTATTGTTTTTATACTGCGTTTTATTCTTTAGTAGAAGTTTGAAATAGTGCGCCTACTTCTAAAAGAGGAGAGGCATCTAGCTTATCTGCATCCATCATTGCGGCAATACGTTGCATTGATGAAAGTAGTAGGCTCTGTTCCCATTCAGCAAGCGCTGAAAATTTTTCGATAAAGTGTTCTTGCAAGGGCTGAGGGGCTTTTTCGAGTAATTCTTTACCTTGTTCAGTAAGGTATAAGCTGACCCGGCGTTTATCCATTTGACTACGAACGCGTGTTACCAAATTCTTGCTTTCTATTCGGTCAAGAATATTTGTGACCGTTGCCGGGCTTAAATTTACATTTTGCGCAATACGACTCGCGGTAATGCCGTCAGTTTGAGACACTTCTTGCATAATAAGCAGTTGTGGTCCTGTTAAACCCGCTGTTTTATTAAGTTGTTTTGAATGTAAGTCAATCGCACGGATCACCTTGCGTAAAGAAACTAGTAACTCGTCATATTTTTGCATTTGTTTGTCTCATGAAAGGCGAATCAGTTGCCGTAATCACGAAATGTTACACATCAAATAAATTGAATTCAAATGATATATATCATTTAACGCCGCTATTAATGGTTTTTATTAATTTGATCAGTAATTAAAATGGCATTTATTATCTTTATTTTATTAAAAGTTAATAATACCTCAGCCTTGCTAAGGCTGCGCACCTTACGTAAGTTAAAAGCGATACGCAAGCCACAGGTTTAAAGCTTTAGTCGTAATTGAGCCGTTGATGTGGCATAAAAATATAGTAACTAACTCAATTTAAATAACTATTCTATGTAGCTTATGCTTTAAGCATGCATTATTGTTTGTGTACAGTAACCTGAACTCAGGTTAAGTACTAAAAAATTAGTCTCAGTGTTAAAGGAGATAAAATGCAATTATCACCCTCAGTATGTATTGAGCGTACATATAGCGGTTTGGAATTTATTAGTATTAATAGTCGCCAATGTAAGGCGAAAATATTTTTACAAGGTGGGCAAATAACTGAGTTTACACCCAAAGGTAAATTGCCACTATTATGGGTGTCTGGGGATGAAACCTTTAGCGAAGGGAAGGGCATTCGTGGCGGTATTCCTATTTGCTGGCCTTGGTTTGGTCAACATGAAAATAAAGACTTTCCAGCACATGGCTTTGCGCGCACGCACGTATGGCAAGCCGATGAAGTGCATGAAACCGAGAACGAGATTACTGTTAGTCTTAAATTACCAATGAAGCAGATAGATTCTACCTTTTGGCCTCATCAATCTTCTTTAAGGGTTGAGTTTATTTTATCTGAGCAGTTAGAGGTGCGTTTAACCACCTGTAATTTAGGTAACACCCCATTTAGTTATACACAGGCGCTGCATACTTACTTTCCAACTGATGATATTAATAATACTTGCGTAACAGGGCTGCAAGGGGCGCAATACATAGAATTTGGCCAAGGGCCTTATCGGCAAAGTGATGTGGTTGGTTTTACCCGTGAAACCGATATGGTTTATACCCAAGCCGGGGCTGTGCAAACCATTGAAACTCCTCAAGGGACGATCAGCGTTAGCAGAGAAAACTCGCGCTCGTGCGTGTTATGGAATCCATGGATTGAAAAATCAAAGCGACTATCAAATTTTGCCGATGATGATTATAAAAGCATGTTATGCCTAGAGGCTGCGAATGTACTTGAAGATGCGGTTACGCTTGAGCCAAAACAAAGTCATACCCTAGTAACAACAATAAAGTGGCTTGGTTAAGCCTACCATACGCGAAATGGAGCAAAGTGTGTTTACTAATCAACAAATAACCGACCTACCGCAACATAAAAGCATAGTGTTTGAGCCGCTTGCGGACAAAGCATTGTTGCATGCACAATTGAATTGGTTGTTATTTTTCATTCCTTTTTGCTTAGTACTAGCGGCTGTATGCTATTTTAATACAGACTTTGCTGCTATGGCGCAAGGTTACTTATTGGTTGCTGTTCCGCTATTAATTTTACTGTGTATGTTATACAGCGTGTTCAGCATAAAATTACAGGGCAGCGCGTTGCGTACCCACGATATTGCTTTTAAAAAAGGCATTATTTGGCAGCAGGTGACAATTTTACCGTTAGCGCGTGTGCAGCATATTGAAATACACCGTGGGCCCATAGAGCGAAAACTTGGTTTAGCCAGTTTAAGACTTTATAGCGCCGGCGGTATGAGTGCCGATTTACAAATTAGCGGCCTGACCCACGAAAAATGCAAAAATATTCGTCAGTTTGTACAAAGCTATCGCCACGATGAAACCGCAAGCGAGGTAGCTGCCAGTGAGTGTTGATGCTGCGCAAATAACGTCACCTTCACTTAACTGGCAAAAAGTGTCGCCCTGGGCGCTGGCTTATTTTGTGATGCATTTTAGTGTGCGCTTCATAAAAGACGGCTTATTTAATTTACTGCCCGTGTTGGTGGTATTTGTTACCCAAGTAGAAAATAAACTATTTTGGGGGCAAGTTGGGCTCGCGGTTGCTTTAACTTCATTGCTTGCCTATTGTTTTTTGTATTACCGTAGTTTTCGTTTTTGTATTACTGACGAGCATGAAATTTTACTTAATAAAGGCGTATTTAAAAAAGAGCGACTTACCTTAAGATTTTCTCGAGTGCAAAACGTAAATATAGCGGAGCCATTTTACTTCACCCCCATAGGGTTAGTTAATTGTATTTTTGATGCGGCAGGCAGTGTTGCTCAAGAAGCTGTTTTGCCAGGGGTAACTAAAGATTACGCGCAACAAATGCGTAAACGAGTGTTTGACTATAAAGCGCAGCAACAATCATCAGCTGAGGTGGCTGATACAGCGCAGTCTCATATTGAAGAGCAGAGCGAAAATAGTTTAGTTATCACCAATAAAGAAATTGCTAAATTTGGTTTAATGTCGAATATGGCTATTTTAGCACTTGCGGCAATTGCCCCTTTTATGAATGTGGCCATCGACTTTTTAGAGCAGCAGTTCATAACAAAAATAGAGGGTTTTTATCAGCAAGAGCTGGGTATGATGGCTAATGCAGCTGTGTTTGCGGTTATAACTTTAATTATTATGTTGGTATTTATTGCGGTGTTTTTATCGGTGACTATGTCGCTCATTCGTTTTTATAACTATCAGCTTTACTTTAAAAATAATAAATTCAAACGTATTGCAGGGCTGTTAGAGCGTCATCAACTATCAATTAGTTTAGACAAAGTACAGTCAATCGTTATTAAGCAAAACCTAGTTGCTAGGCTATTAAAACGCTTTACTGTGGAGTGTTTGCAAGCCAGTAGCGGCGGTGCTGCAAGCATGGCGAAAAAGAATAAACAAACCTTAGTGCTGCCTGTGCTCACGCAGAAGCAAGTTGATAATGTGTGTCAGTGGATTTATCCGTGGTTTGACAGTAAAAAGCTGGCATTCAATGCGGTAGAAAGGGCGTTGTTATATAAAAACACGGTGTTTTATGCTTTGCTACCGAGCGTTGCTTCTGGTTTTTTTATTAGCTTTATGCAACTTAATATATTAATTGCATTAGCATTATTCTTGGTACTAGCCGCGTTAGTGTTTTTATCTTATAAACGTTATGGGTATTACCTTCATCAACAAGATGGGCGTTTTTATTTGGTGGTACGCAAAGGTATGATTGGCGTGCATTACCGGGTATTTGAGCTCTACAAAGCACAAAGCGCTCGCAGTGTGAGCACCTTTTTTATGCGTCGTTCTGGCTTAAAAAGCCTGTATATACAACTTGCTGCAGGCGGTGCGTATGTCCCATATTTAAAACAGCAAGATGCTGACTTCATTATAGATTTTACACTTATGCAGGCTGAGTCAGACCCTCGCAGTTGGATGTAACTTCCTTTGTTCAAAACTCAGATTAAATAATAAAGCGGGTGTTAAAACACATTTGCACATGCTTTATTACACTTTTTACTGCCCGTTTTTTCCATTTGATAATACTCTAAGCATTATCAAATGTACTATTTAAGGGATTATTGTGAAAAAGTCACTCATTGCATCAGTCTTATTATTGGCTGCACCTAGCTTTGCTGCTAATTGGCAAACCATTCATACCGAGCATTTTAATGTTCACTTTAGTAGTGAGCATACTGATTTTGCTAAATCGACTGCGGTAGAACTTGAGATTGTTCGCACTAAAGTGCTTGAGCAACAAAATCGGGTGCTTGATAAAATCGTCGATGTGGTGGTGTTTGACCCTCTAAATGCAGCAAATGGCTTTGCCTTACCAACCTCTAATAATCCTGTTATGGCGCTTTTTACTACGCCACCGCAGTCGGATACCGTGATATCAAATTCATCGGGTTGGCAGCAATTGTTGGTGCTGCACGAATACATTCATTTAGTCCATTTAGCGCAACCAACTCGTAACGACTGGCAGCAAAAGATTCGCGGTGTATGGGATATATACGATTTAACCTATGGTAATACACCGCGCTGGGTAGCCGAAGGGTACGCTACTTTAATCGAATCAAAAATGACAGGCCGAGGGCGCTTATTTGACAACTATGCTGAGGCAATGCTTAGAGAGTTTGCTCAGCAGGGAGCGCTTCCCACCTATGGGCAACTAAATAGCGATGAGGGCTTTATGGCGGGCTCTATGGCGTATTTAATGGGAAGTCGTTTTTTATATTGGCTAGAGCAAAATTACTCAGAGCAGCTACTCGATAATGTATGGGTTCGTATGCGAGCAGTGAAATCACGAGATTTTGACGACGCATTTTCTGGTGTATTTGGGCAAAGCGCTGCAAGGTTATATCGTCGATTTATTGCTGAATACACTTATAAAGCAATGCAACAAGAGCAAACCGAATCATCACTTAATAGCAAGCTTTGGTTAAAGCTAGATTTATACGCTAGCAATCCAGCTCTTTCAAATGATGGTAGCAAAATTGCGATAGTTGAACGTGATGAAAAGAGTAAAACAAAACTAATAATTTACAGTACAGAAGACAACACCAAAGCACGAGATAAGTTTACTAAGGTGCAAAAGGAGCTCCTAGAGAACGATAAGCAAGATGTTCCTGATACCCCGCCAATCGTATTTAAGCGCGAACAAAAACAAGTACTAAATCAAATTAATCGCGCAGGTATTGCTAACCCGCAATGGGTAAATAACAACACACTTTATTTTAATGCCTACAGTAGTGAAGAATCGGGAACTTATAACAAAGTGTCTGACATTTTTAGCTACAACACCGACACTGGCAACATAGAGCAACTTACAGAGCTGGCCGGTATTCGCCGTTTTAGTGTTACCCGCGATGGTGAAACACTTTACGGTGAGCAAATAAGAGCTGGGTATTCTGAATTAGTTAAAGTCGATCTTAATACACAAACAATCACGCCACTTTTTACCAAGAGCTTAAAAACAACGTATGATTACCCGACTCTAAACCCCGATGAAACAAAACTAGCTTACTTATCAGCATCATTAAACGAAAATTGGCAATTGTATATACAAGATGTAAGCGGTGATGCCAGGCAGTCAATCCCAATGCCTAACGGGTATCAGTATTTAAGTCAGCCAAGTTTTAGTCAAAATGGGGAATCTATCTATTTTGTTGCTGGCCTAAATAATAAGACTGATATTTATAATTATCATATAAAAAATAACACCCTCACCCGCTTAACTAACGGGCAAGAAGCGCTCGCATACCCGATTGAGGCTGAAGATGGCTCACTACTTTATTTCTCCATTAATGCCGATGGCCCTGATGTAAAAACGCTAACAACAAAAAACCGTACAGTCGTAACAGATCTCGCTGTAAACAGTGAAGCCCCATTGTTGATGGTAAATAAGCATACCTTGCCACCGGCAAAAATATATACCGATGAGATAGCAGAACAAAGCGATTACGCAGTACTTGAGCAGCAAGCGACGTTTGCCTTGGGATCTCAGTATTATTCAGCGTCAACCAGTTTGCTAAGTGTAGGTATAAAAAGTAGCGACTTATTAAAGCAACTTGATTTACAAGCGGGTTATAACATTGATTTGCATGACGGTGCATTAAATGGCGGCTTTATACAAGCAAAATACAATGCGTTAAACACAAAGTTTAAGCTTGCGCTATTTGATTATAATTTGGATACATCACGTCAATATCAACCTAGCTTAAACGCTGATATTGATGCCCGAGGTGGTTTTGCTGCAATAAGCCACCCATTGAAGTTTGGCCAGCTTCAGTTAACCCCAGAGCTTGCTTATAACTATACAGATTATAAAAATAGCCATAAAAATTGGACACGGTTGAGTATTAGTCAGCAATGGCAACATGACCGCCAAGCATTTGCCATAGGGCAGAGTATTTATGCCAGCATTTATGATGGGCAGAATCACAGTAGTCATTGGCAAGGTTATGACTTGGCAGCAAAAATATTTGGTAAAGCGTTTGATATACCACTTTTTGTTAACTTTGAGCAAAAGCAAAGAGATGACAGCAGCCTGACATTAGGCGGCTTTAGTTCTAATTTAATTAATCAGCAGCAAAGTAGTGAATTTGTGCTTGCTGCTGAATTACCTTTTTATAGTGCAACTGCAGAGCGCTATCAAGGTTATGGCGGTGGCGTTAGCTTTAAAGAGGGGATGCCTTGGCTTTATTACAAACAACATCAATTAGATAGCAACGTTTATGCACAAAGTTACGGCTTAAAATACCAAGGTGACTTTAGCTTCGGGATGGGGCCTGCGGGCGTAAACGATTTAACCTTTAATGCTGGACTGTCGCGTGTTGAAGGCGACAGCTTTGAAGATGAAATGCGCGCGTGGTTAAGCTTTTACTATTCATTATAAAAGCCTATTTAGCTAAGTTACTTACTTGCCTTTAAGGACAGTAACTTAGCTGAGCATTAATACTATCAAGCATTCACATTTCTTCGCTGAGTTAAGCGATTCTTTTGTGAGTGCTTTTTACGTTTGCGGCGGGTAAGCCATAAATAAAAGCCTGTACCAGCGAGCCATACAGGGCTAAGGCCAACAATACACCATAGTATTTTACTGATAAGCCCAGCAAAATAACCAAAGTGTAGTTTTCTAAAACTGTCTATTACTTGCCAACCAGCACCAGCCTCTCGAATATCCCAGTTAGCCATGTGTTCACCTGTTTGCTTATCATAGGTTATGGTATTGGCGTATTCACTGGTTAGTGGGTTATTGGTATTTACTTCGCCATAAAGAGTGATATTTTCATCGGGCTCTCGTGGAAAAACTAAAAAAGTTGTATTAAAAGTGGGTATTTGCAGCTTGCTATCATTAAGAATCCGCTCAAAAGAGATGTCGTCACTATATAATTTATTTGTAATAGTGTGGTGCTCTTCTTCTGCGTGTTCTATTACTTCGTGATACCACACTGCACCATTAAAATAACCACCTGTAATAGCTAAAACGATAAGGATAGGTGAGCCTAAAACACCGGTCATCTTATGAATGTCACTGAGTACTATTTGTAACGTTGCGCGCCAGCGTACGCTAAATAGTCGCTGCCAAAATTTGCGGTAAATAATTAAGCCAGTAATACCTAAGGTTAATAAAAATAAAGCAAAAAAGAACCCTAATACGGTGCCTGTTTGCCCTGGTAAACTTTTTAAGTCGTTAAGTAAAAAGGTGTAATGGAGCTCTAAAAACCAGTCGGTAAAATAATGAGTTGTGCTTACGGGTTCTGATAAAACTTCTCCCGTGTATTGGTCTAAATGCAACTTATACCAATCGTCAGTGCCACGCTTAACCAAGTAAAGCCGGTCGGCGGTGGTGTTATTAAAAAGCTCCCAGCTTCCTACTACATACTCAGGAAAGGCTGCTTCGGCTTTATCTATTAATGAGTCCATAGGTAAGCGAGCAGCTTGCTGCTGTACCACAAAGTGTTTGTCAGGCATCAGTAAGCCGTCTATTTCACTTTTAAACACTAAAACACTGCCAGTAATGCTAATAACAATTAACGGAATAATGGCAATTAGCGCCAACCAACTATGAATTTTAAACAGTGTTTTTCTCATTATTTTAGCTTGTATGTTAAATTATACGCATGCGCATGATAACAGTTATCATTTGTATTGCAATTGGTTGGAGTGGCGTGCTGTGAAGTTTTAGTAACGGTTTTTGTATACTCAAGTTGCCATCACTAAAAACTAAAGTAAGCGTTAAGCTTGTATAAAACCTAGCCAGCTCTACAATGCGCGCACAAAAATAAAGCCTTTAAAAACAAATGTTTAAAAAATGTTTTATTTCTTCCTTTTTATTAACAACAATGTAACGAGCGAGGTTTGCTTTGGCGTATTATTTGCCTATTTTGTCAGTGTTTATTTTGGTTTTTAGTTTTTTACCGCTACTTAATAAAATTATTAAAAACCGCAGTGTATCGGGTGTATCACTGTTAATGATGACATTTGGTTTAGCGCAAAGTGTGTACTTTATTAGCTACAATCTTTATTTTGCTCGCTTTTATATTGCTTTGCCGTTTTTTGCGACAGGATTGTTGAGTGGTTTAATTTTATACTTTTTTGCCCGTTATAATGCCGCTAAACGTCAGAAGCTGCAGTTACTTGGCATGCTTAGTTTTTCGTTATTACCTTTTTTGTTGCTGTTAAACCCTAACCTAGATACTGCCTCTGTGCTAAACGGCTTAACTTATGTGGGCTTAATTATGAGTTCAGTACGGGTTATGCCACAAACCTATAAAACACTGCGAACAGGGAATATTAGTAACCTGAGTGCGCGCTATTTTAGTTTGCAATTTATAGCAGGTATCTGTGGTTTGTTTGCAGAGCTAGCCATGCCAGTGCAAAGTACTTCGCATATATTAATGTTTATTATGATATTGCTAACTAATGCGCTGCAATTTGCGTGTATGCAGTATTATCGCGTACGTCCTGTGATGGCATAAAATTATAGTGACCGTTAATTTCATTTGTGGCACTTTGAGTGACCAATAAATAAAAAGTGCCCACTATGAAATTAACTATCCATCAAATCGATGCGTTCAGCAGTGAACTGTTTAAAGGTAATTATGCTGCCGTGATCCCATTGGAGTCTTGGCTTAGTGATGATCTTATGCTGAATATCGCTTCGGAAAACAATGTGTCTGAAACCGCTTTTACTTGTCAGTCGGCAGATGGAAGCTTTGCGATACGTTGGTTTTCGCCATTAATGGAGATTGATTTTTGTGGCCATGCTACTTTAGCGGCGGCCTATGTGCTTTGTGAGCAACATAGTATATCGCAGGTGTGCTTTAGCGCAGAGGCTGTGGGCAAACTGATTGTTAATAAAAATAACGATGGCAGCTTTGCTATGACCTTTCCTAAACAAGCCCCTGAAGAGGTTCAACTCATCCCTAATGCTCTATTAGCTGGCCTGTCTATACAACCTGTTAAAGTGCTGAAAAACCGCCAAGCTTATTTTGCTATTTATGATAATGAGCAGCAGGTTGTAGATTTGAAAACAACCAATGAACAACTAAAAAAATTAGCCCTATTAGATGTGGTTGCAACAGCACCGAGTGTTGAGTATGACTTTATTTCTCGTTATTTTTGGCCTGCAAGTGGGGGGGATGAAGACTTTGTAACCGGCTCAATTCATACTGGGCTTGCCCCTTATTGGGCAGGGCAGTTTGGAAAAAATTCTCTCAGTGCTTATCAGGCCTCACAACGAGGCGGGAAACTTTACTGTGAAGTGTGTGATACAACAGTAACTTTGACGGGTCATGCCGTAAGGTACCTTAAAGGTACTATTTACCTTTGAGTTAGTGTAAAAAAGGCCACGTAAAACGTGGCCTTGGTTTACTCAGTGTTATTTATGCTTCTAGCGCTTTGCTAATTAAGCGGTCGATATATTTTTTATGTGCTTTGGTTGCGGTGTCTGCACCCCATGCAACATCTTGATCGGCTATTTGAGTTAGCTGATATAGCGCGGCTGTTTTCGCTAAGTTATCGTATTTACTTGCTTTTTTTAAGCCTGCAATTGCAATAAGCTGATTTACGTATTCAATCTGTAAATTATGACTGACTGAATTAGCATTTTTACTATCAACAAAAATACTTGCAGTTAAATCCTCCATAAATTGCGTAAGGCTGTATTCATTACCATATAAAGCGGTATCTGAAATACGCAGTAACACAGCAGGATGCAGTAGTTGAGCTAATACACCTTTTTGCATGCCTAAAATCATTTTATGCGGTTTAGGGTCTTCGTTTTTACCGTAATGATTAAACCCACGACGCTGCTGCTGCATAAAGTTATACAATGGCTGCATGCTTTGCAGTACATTTGGAGCAAACACATACTCAGCTAAAATAGCCATTGCTTGGGTTTGACGCTCAAGTGGTACCGGTGTAAAAGGCTTTGCTGCATTTTCATCGCCCACGACGGCACGCTCTACATAAACCCCTCCAATTTGACGAGATACCACGCCTGCTTGTGCACGATATTGGCCAAATAGGCTGTTAGCTGAAGTAACAAGCTGTTGGTAAGACTCACCTTTTACTGTAGCTTTGTCTTTAAGTTCTGAAAAGAGTGTATTGATCAGTGCCATTCTATCTGCGCCGTAAGCTGCAGGGTTAGACGACAAGTCACCTATCATCACGCGAGGGTCTATATGGCGGCCAGGGGCACGCATGTCGTCGGCATCGTTACCAAAGGAAAGCGCATGTTCGCTTGAGCGAGCGAGTATTTTATCAAGGCGAGCTTGCTCTGCAGCTTCATCTTTAAGCGCTGCGCTGTAGCCGTAATTTATTGCCCAATCATCGTATGGACCTGGTTTAGTTTGGAAAATATCGCCTTGAGTCACACCCGTTGGCGCTATATTTGCTGGCGCATAGTCCATTACCGAGCCGGTAATTATGCCTTGGGTTTTACTTTTGTCGTGAACTTCTTTCTCATCCCACAAAATAGAAGACTTCATGTTGTGATTAAGACCTAGAGTATGCCCTACTTCATGTAAAACCAGCTGAGTTAAGCCTTGGCGTAACATTTGGGTATCTTCAATATCAGCGCCATTTGCTAAGCCCTTGGCCATTATTAGGCTTTGCTGTAATTCATGACCTAAAGAGCAATTGAGTTCTGAATAGTTGGTTGGCTGTGTATGGCTCATCGTGCCTTGAGTATAAAGCGTATCGTATATCCAGCGGTTTTTCATAAATACAAACTCAAGCATAATGTCTGAGCCTAAAATTTCACCGGTTAACGGGTTCGCTAATGCTGGCCCATACCCACCAAACGGTGGTTTGGGTGATGAAGTCCAGCGTAGTACGTTATAGTTAATATCGCCGGCATCCCAATCGGCATCGTCAGGTTGTATTTTTACTTCGAGCGCATTTTTAAAGCCTGCTTTTTCAAACGAGGTGTTCCAAGCAAGTACGGCATCACGCACGGTGTCACGCCATTCAACCGGTGTAGTGTTTTCTATCCACCAGGTAATCGGCTTTACTGGCTCTGAAAGTGCTGCGTTTGGATCTTTCTTTTGCAAATCCCAGCGCTTAATGACATCTTGGTATGGCGCCCAGTCGGTTGACGTCATTTTATCAAACTGATTGGTGAAATAACCAATGCGCGCATCATCAAAACGAGGTTGGTAGCTATTATCAGGTAAAGCTACAAATGAGTGTTGAACTTTTACCGACACACTTCGGGGGTCGCTTACAGCACCTGAACCTCGAACGGTTGGGCTGCTATTGGTAAAAACATAATCGACAACCACATCTAGGTTGTTAGGGTATGGGCGCTGTTTGATGATGCGTGATTTTTTATCGTCTAATTTACCTACTTTAAAACGCTTTTTAGCATTTTTATCGTTCGGGTTAGGCGTAGGAGACACTTTATGTAGCGCTTCACTTAAAAAAAGCTTATTTACATTAAAGGCTATTTTACCTTCTTCTTGCTTTTCTATTTTTATACTTGCAAGCACGGCTTCGCTGATATTAGCTTCACTGGCTTTGACAAGTGCGCTATTTTCGTTAAATAAGTAGCGAGGGGTTTTACTAATAATATCAATACGATCAAAGTATTTTCTAAATTCAATCAGCTTTGTTTCACGATACGACCCACGAAAATGACCCGCATCAGTTACACCATCAATGGTATGCGCAAAGTACACAAAGGGCGTATCGAGCTGTGACTCGTTAATTACCATTAAGTGATCGCCGGTTTTTTCATCTTGGTAAAGATTAAAAATACCCGCAAATTCGGTTTGCCCTTTAATCATTTCAGTTAATGTTTGTGGTTTCTTTTCTTCTTTTTTTTCTGCTGCAACAGCATAGCTGCCACTAAGCGCTATACTCAGCGCCAAGGTAAGTGTGGTTAATTTCATCGTTTGGTCTTTTTTAGTTGTTAATATAACTTTACTGTACGGTGTGTCATGCTTTTTCGCACAGTATGATTAATAAATACTAACCTAAAGTGATTAGCTTTATGATTTATAATGGTAAAAGATTGTAACAATACATTTATAAAGCGGCTTAACAGTGCTTTTGACTTACCTTTTATTTGCGGAAGAAGACCTTGTTTATACCTTTTTGTAACAGTTGCTTACAAATGTCACGTTAATGTTTCATTAAGCTTTGGTATCATAGTGCTAATAGTAATTTGGGAGAAATAAACAGATGCAAGGTAATGTACTTAGATGGGCTTTTCCATTTATAGCACTGGCATTAGGTGTTGCTGGTTTTGTTGCAATTAATGCGATTGCAAAAGAGTCAGACAAAAAAGAAG
This sequence comes from Pseudoalteromonas sp. SCSIO 43095, assembly GCF_023650455.1. NCBI lineage: Bacteria > Pseudomonadati > Pseudomonadota > Gammaproteobacteria > Alteromonadales > Pseudoalteromonadaceae > Pseudoalteromonas > Pseudoalteromonas sp. SCSIO 43095. Next base: position 2,827,714 of record NZ_CP087995.1, on the reverse strand, counting down.
TCATAGACACTCGACCAACGGTGCAGGTTGAAGCCGTTTCCGCTAACAACCATCAAGTTATCATTAATAGTTATGGTGAAGTGCAGCCGCTTGAAAATACCCAGCTTTCAGCGCAAGTGTCAGGTGAAGTCGTCAGCTGGCATCCGAGCTTTGTAGCAGGTGGGGTTGTGGGCCGCGGTGAAACCCTATTTACAATTGAAAAAGACAACTATGAGGCCGCAGTATTGCAAGCTGAAGCTGAACTTGCCCGCGCTCAAGCGGTGTTAATTGAAGAGCAAGCGCAAGCCAAAGTAGCAGAAGACGAAGCAAAACGTTTCCCAAATAAAGCACGTACAGATTTATTTTTACGCAAACCACAAGTGCTGAGTGCGCAAGCATCAGTTAAGTCGGCGCAAGCAGCATTAAAAAGAGCCCAACGCGATTTAGATAATTGTGAAATCACTGCACCATACGATGCGTTAGTAGTGAGTCGTAACGTAGGTGTTGGCCAGTTTGTCAGTATGGGCGCTCAAGTTGCCGAGCTGAATAATATTGAAACCGCTGAAGTGATTATTCCGATCGCTGGCTTTGACAGTGTGTTTTTACCTGAGCGTGTTAAAGGGGTAACGGCAACGGTTATTAAAACAGGATTAAATGGGTTTGCTCGTCAAGCAGTAATAGACCGCGATTTAGGGATTGTTGATAACGCGACTCGCATGAGCAGTTTAGTGGTAAGAATTGAAGATCCTTATGGGCTTACTAATCAGCAGCCTGCAATTAAATTTGGCACTTATGTACAAGTAAACTTTGCCGGCACTATGCTCAATAATATTTATCGTTTACCGCAAGAGTTAGTGAATAACCAAACTGTGTGGATAGTTAATGATGAGCAACAGTTAGAGCCGCGTAAAGTAAAAGTGATTCGTGAAGAGGGTGAATATTTTTATATTAGCGATGGCTTACAAGTCAACGATAAGCTCGTTACTACCTTACCGGAATACCCTCAAAAAGGCATGGCAGTAAAAATAGCCGGTTTAACAGAGACTAAAAATACAGATGCAGCAGAAAATGCATCCACTGAAAAACTTTAAGGTAGGGTGAGTTATGAATAACACAGAACAGCCCAATACAACCAAACAAACAGGGTTAATTGCTTATTTTGCTAACAACTCTGTTGCTGCCAATTTAATGATGTTTTTTATTATTGTAATGGGGCTTATAAGCTACTTTACCATTCAGCGACAAATGTTCCCTAATATAGAAGTTAACTATATTACTGTAAATGCAAACTACCCAGGGGCGTCGCCACAAGAAATTGAAGAAAGTATCTTAATAAAAATTGAAGAATCGCTAAAAGATATAACTGAGATAAAAAAAGGGGTATATCGCGCTTTTCGTAATGGGGGTTCTGCCAGCCTTGAAATTAATACTGACGCAGAGCTTACCGACGTTCTCGATAAGGTAAAACTGCGAGTAGATGGTATCGCGACTTTCCCTGCAGGAATGGAGCCGGTTACCATTAGTCAAATAGAGTTTCGCCAAGATGTAATTGGTATGACGCTCGTTGCCGACCTACCGCTAAATGAGCTTAAGCCAATCGCAAATCAGGTTGAAGATGAACTCTTGCAGTTATCGAATGTCTCTTTGGTGGTAAACGATGTGCCACTGGATGAAATTGCCATAGAAATAGAGCCCGACACACTGCGCCAATATAATTTAACCTTATCGGATGTAGCGAACGCGGTACGTCGTTATTCGGCTAACTTTTCAGCCGGACAATTAAAAACTGATGCGGGTGTTATTTCGGTTCGAGTAGAAAATCAGTTTTATTCTGGTGAAGAGTTTAGGCAAATTCCGGTAAAAATTGGCGCCAATGGTGCCAAAGTGTTGCTACAAGATATTGCGATTATTAAAGATCAGTTTGTTGAAGGTGAGCGTTACTTTAAATTTAATGGCGAAAATGCGGTTTATTTATCGGTTAAAGCCACCGAAGATCAAAACATTATTCCGGTGGCCGATTCTGTTAAAGCCTACATGGACCAAAAAAATAAAGAGCTGCCATTGGGTGTGCGTTTAGAGCCATTAATGGACATGACATACTACCTTAATGCACGCTTAGATATGATGAAAGCTAACTTGTTTCAAGGGGCTATTTTAGTCGCTATTATGCTTTCATTATTTTTACGTTTTAAGCTCGCCCTGTGGGTAATGATTGGTTTACCAGTGTGCTTTTTAGGTGCGATGATGCTGATGCCGTTATTTGGTATCACAATTAATATTGTGTCTTTATTTGCCTTTATTATGGTGCTGGGGATTGTGGTGGACGATGCCATTGTCATAGGTGAAAGTGCCTACACCGAAATAGAAAAAAAAGGCGGCGGTGTTGTTAATGTGGTTAATGGCGCTAAACGAGTGGCAACCCCTGCCACCTTTGGTGTACTAACAACCATTGCGGTATTTGCGCCGTTTACGCTTTCAAGCGGCCCTGAAAGTTCCTTTTTTATAGGTATTTCAGTGGTGGTGATTTTATGTTTAATATTTAGCTTGATTGAATCTAAGCTGATATTACCGGCACACATTGCGCATACTCACTTTTCACCTATTAACCCTGACGGTTGGCGAGCACGCTTTAATAAGCGCTTTTTTGGCTTTGTGAATGGGCCGTATAGGCAGTTTATTGTTAATTGTATAAAGTGGCGTTGGACGGTGCTGTTTAGTTTTATTGCGCTACTAATTTTCACCTTTGCGTTAATATCGTCAAACCAGGTGAGAATGATCCCATCGCCTAAAGTGCCGCATGACTTCCCGCAAATTAATGTTGAAATGAATGATAATGTATCAGACATCCAAACCATTAATGCTATTCGTCAAATCGAAGCCATGGTGCTTGAAATAGATAAGCAAACCGAGCGCGAAGAAGGGCAAAAGATGATTCGCGATGTATTGGTATTTAACCAAGGTCGTACAGAGGCGCAACTATTAGCGCCATTGGTTGATGAAGATTTACGCCCTTATAATGCCTTTGAGCTTTCGCGCCGCTGGCGTGAAGCGATGCCTAATATCGCGGGTGTTAAATCACTAACTATTCAGGATGACGTTGGCGGTGGAGGTGGCGGCGGTAACGGTGAGTTTGGTTACTTACTGTATGGCTCTGATATCGATACATTGAATGAAGCAGGGCGTCGCTTTATTGGGTTATTGCAGCAGCAAGAAGGCTTATTTGATATAAGCTCTACCATTGACCCTGCTAGCAAAGAAGTACAAATGAGCTTAAAACCAGTCGCCTTTGACTTAGGGTTAGATTTGGCCTCAATTGCAAATCAAGTAGGCGCGAGCTTTTATGGTGGCGAGGCGCAACGTGTTATTCGCCGCGGTGAAGAAGTACGGGTGATGGTACGTTACCCTAAGCTTACTCGCGAAGCGTTTTCATCGCTTAAACACGCGGTTATCACTACGCCACAAGGCAAAGATGTATTGCTAGGTGATGTAGTTGAGCTAACCGAAACCCCTGGTATTAGTTATATTCGTCGTGAAGGCGGTTATCGCACTGTTTATGTGTATGGCAATATTGATGAGGAAGTGATTGAGCCAGGCGAGGTGGTTAAGCAAGTAAAAGAAAACCTACTACCAAAACTGTTGGACGAATACCCAAGTGTTAAGTCAGAACTAGGTGGCGCAATTGAAGAACAACAGGCGCAAGCTAATGAGCAATTGTTATTTTTTGCTGGCGGTATGATTTTAGTTTATATATTACTTGCCGTGCCGTTAAAAAGTTACTCACAACCTCTCATTGTAATGTCGGTTATTCCATTTAGTTTAACGGGGGCAATATGGGGTCATTTTTGGTTTGGTTTAGATATTAGTTTAATGTCGGGTTTTGGTTTAATTGCTGCTGCAGGGGTGGTTATTAACGACTCTTTGGTGATGACTGATTTTATTAATCAGGCGCGTCGAGCTGGTATCAGTATAAAAGATGCGGTTATTGAAGCAGGCTGTGCACGCTTTAGACCCATATTACTTACCTCAATTACGACCTTTGCAGGGGTATTGCCGATTATGTTTGAAACCAGTTTACAAGCCAAATTTGTAACACCTATGGCGGTAGCTCTGGGCTTTGCGGTTATGTTTGCAACACTGATCACCCTTATTTTGGTGCCGTGTTTATATATTATTTTAACCGACATAGGCGCGCTATTTAAGCGCCCGTTCGCAAGTAAAAAAGCGAGCGTAAGTTAACATCACCCAGATCATGTAGCTGAAAAAAGCCAACCTTTTATAAAGCGGTTGGCTTTTTTATTTTTATGATAAACTGACCGCCATTGTTATTTTTTAAACGGTTTTTTTGTGTCTTCTTCTGATTATTCTTTAAGCTTATTGCCTAATTTTCCTATTGCTAAAAAGCAACCTCATGCGCTGACTACTCACGCAAAAACACGCAGTGATGATTATTATTGGATGCGCGATGATGAACGAAAAAGTGCCGAAATACTCGCGCATTTAGCACAAGAAAACGCTTATTGTGATGAGCAATTAGCTGCCATTAAGCCACTACAAAATACATTATTTGAGGAACTCAAAGGCCGTATTGTAAAAGATGATAACACTGTACCGGTAAAAGATGGCCTGTATTGGTATCACTCAGAGGTTCGCGGAGATGATGAATATGCGCGTCATTATCGCAGCAGCAGTATGGCAATGGCTGATAAAGAGCTACTACTTGATGTTAATGAACTTGCCAATGGCTATGAGTTTTATGAGTTAGGGGAAGTGGCGCTGAGCCCCAACGAGCAATTAATGGCTTACTCTGAAGATACCGATGGCAGACGGATATACACAGTACGGTTTAAAGATTTAAGCAGTAATACAATGCTCGACGATGTACTTGAGATTACCGAGGGGCAAGTGGTTTGGGCGAACGACAATAAAACCGTATTTTATGTAAAAAAGGATTTAAAAACCTTATTGGGTTATCAAGTTTTTAGACATGAACTAGGGACTGAGCAACACCAAGATGTGCTGGTATACGAAGAGCAAGACAGCAGCTTTTTTATGGGGTTGGGTAAAAGTCGTGATGAAAGCTTCATTATTATTGATTTGGCGAGCACAGAAACTAACGACATGTGGGTGCTTGATGCCAATCAACCGCAAGGTGAGTTTACCGCTTTAATGCCGCGCGAAGAGGGGCATGAATTTGATATCGATAAGCTTGGTGATACTTTTTATATAGTGACTAACTGGCAGGCCAAAAACTTTAGATTAATGACCGCAACAAGCGACACCATTGCTGATAAAAACCAGTGGCAAACACATACCCCTCATCGTGAAACTGTATTATTAGAAGGCGTTGAACTATTTAACGACTTTTTAGTGCTTAGCGAGCGCGAACAAGGCCAAGCACGCTTTGTTGTGGTTAATAAAAACGCCGAGCGAATGAACCTTGAGTTTGATGATCCTTGTTACTACGCCGCTATTGCGATGAACCCAGAGCCAAGTGTAACCCATGCACGCATTTACTATTCAAGCTTAACAACGCCAGGCTCGCTTTATAATGTTGATTTAACCACCGGTGAAAAAACCTTACTTAAACAACAAAAAGTACTTGGTGATTTTAACGCAAATGACTACCAGTCAGAGCGACTCATGATAAGCGCTCGAGATGGAGTAAAAGTGCCGGTGTCGTTGGTATATCGTAAAGATAGCTTTAACAAAGATGGCTCAAATCCGTTGTTTCAATATGGTTATGGCGCGTATGGGATCACCATTGATCCTAGCTTTTCGAGTACGTCACTTAGCTTACTCGACCGTGGCTTTGTTTATGCGATTGCGCATGTGCGTGGTAGCGAAATGCTAGGGCGTTCATGGTACGAACATGGTAAAAAACAGCATAAACAAAATAGCTTTAATGACTTTATAGATGTAACCAAAGCGCTCACTGAGCAAGGATACGGCAACAAAAGTAAAGTATTTGCCTCGGGTGGCAGTGCTGGGGGGTTATTAATGGGAGCTGTGGTAAATCAAGCGCCTGAGCTTTACTGTGGAGTGGGCTGCCATGTGCCATTTTTAGATGTGCTCACCACCATGTTAGATGAAAGTATTCCGCTTACAACAAATGAGTATGATGAGTGGGGTAACCCAAATGACCCCCATTTTTACGACATTATTGAAGCGTATTCACCGTACGACAATATTAGTGCGCAACACTACCCCAATATATTGGTGACAACCGGTTTGCACGACTCACAAGTACAGTATTGGGAACCAATGAAATGGGTGGCTAAAATGCGTGAATATAAAACCGATGATAATATTTTAGTGTTTAAAACCGACATGGATGCAGGGCATGGTGGGGCATCGGGTCGCTTTAAGAGTTTAGAAGAAAAAGCCCTAGAAATGGCCTTTTTTATCGCTTTGTCATAGCCCGTAAATGATTGTTACAAAAAAGCCTCAGTAATTGAAGTGACCCCATAAAGTTGGACTCATTTTTAAGCGGCTGCCAAGGCCTGATTTCGATACTGTATCGGACTCAGGCCTTTTAGTTTCAGCTTAATACGCTCGTTGTTGTAATAGTCGATATATTCTTTGATGTTTTCAATAAGCTCATTCACGTCTTTAAACGTTTCGTTGTGGTACATCTCACTCTTCAATATGCCGAAGAAGTTCTCAGCAACCGCATTATCTAAACAATTTCCTTTTCTAGACATACTTTGTTGCAACCCTTTTTCCTTGAGATGATTTTGATATTGTTTGTTTTGATATTGCCACCCTTGATCTGAGTGTACAACTGGCTTTTCATTTGGCTTCAACCTAGCAGTTGCTGTTTTAAGCATGTCAGTTACCAAAGGGAGTGCAACGGATTTTCTGACTTCGTAACTGATTACCTCTTGGTTGAATAGGTCAATCATAGGCGATAGATATACCTTCTCATTATTCACTTTAAACTCTGTCACATCCGTCACCCATTTTTGATTTGGCTTCTGCGCACTAAACTCACGGTTAAGCGTATTTTCTGCGATTTTACCCACTTCACCTTTATAGGATTTATAACGCTTAGGCCTTACTTTTGACTTGAGGCCTAACTCATTCATCAGCCGTTGAACGCGCTTATGATTAACAAGTACCCCCATTGTTCTCAGAGCACTCGTAATTCTGCGATAGCCATATCGTCCTTTATGCGCGTGATAGATATCACGTATTTTTACCAGTAAATCATTGCTTGCACAGGGTTGCTTACAAGTAGTGCGATGATAATAGTAAACACTCTTTGGCAGCCCTGTAGCCTTTAAAAGGTGTCGTAAGCTATGTTTTGCCTTGAACTCTTCGACGACTATCGTCTTGTCTTTGCTTTTTTCTTTCTGGCTTGAGCCAAGGCTTCTAACTTTTTTAGCACATCATTCTCTGCTCGTAAGTATGCTAATTCTTCTCGTAACTCCTCCTCAGTCATTTGCTCTACTGGTTTTGATGAAGAAGAATTATTAGTCATGACTGGCCTACCTTTTATTTGTGGTTTGAGACGTGATATACCATCACGAGCATAAAGCTTTTGCCATTGAAAAAGAATGCCAGGGGACGATAAATCGAAAAAAGCACTGGTATAACCGAGTGACCAACTGTTTGCTGTCATCGTTTTTAACACTTCTACCTTAAATGCTTGAGAATAAGGTTTGTGAACAGACCTGAAGCTTTCAGCGCCATGAATTCGATAAATAGCGGTCCAATATCGGACCTGCCTATCTGTAACATTAAATCTGTTGCTTACTGTCGAAGAGCTTTCAGACAAAGCGAGCTCTGCTATTTTGAGCTTAAAAGCTCGATGATGTTTGGACATAAAAAGACCCCCAGTAATTGGAATGTCCAACTATTGGGGGTCACTTCAAATAACTGAGGCTTTTTATTTTTTAAAATAACTTAATCTAGGTAGGCTTTTAACATCCACACTAGTTTTTCTTGCTCTTTAATGTAGTCACTCATTAGTGACGCGGTACCTTCATCATCCGCTTCAGCGGCTTGTGCAAGAATATCGCGCTGCATTTTAATTAAGCTGCTGTATCCGGCGAGTAAGTTCTCTACTGCGGTTACGCCATCGCTGATCCCTTTTGCTTCTTTAATTTCACTTACTTCTAAGTAATCTGAAAACGCATGTAGCGGTGCACCATCAAGCGTTAAAATACGTTCTGCGATTTCATCTACTTTTAATAGTAGTAAGTTATAAATTTCTTCAAACTTTAAATGTAATTCAAAAAAGTTTCGGCCTTTAATATTCCAGTGAAAACCGCGCGCATTCATATATTGAATTTGATAGCTGCTTAAAAGCGTATTCAGTGACTTAATAATATCTTCACTTTTTGTACTGTTTAAACCAATTGCATTTACTTGCGACATACCTTGCTCCTTAAAGAACCGTTTTATGAATTTGTTTACACCTTGTTCAATACAGTCATTATTACCTAAGATGGTGTATTAATAAAATTGTTTATACATATTGGTGTCATAGCTAAAAGCTATCACCGTAGCTCGACTTTTTAAATAAGTTAGCTAGCGCTGTTTAATAGATATGGGTTGTGTTTATAAAAATACTACCTTGAGCAGTAAAATTAGTGCTTTATTAAGTATAAAACATGATCTAAAACAAGCTTTTGACAGGCGCAGCGCACACTTATTTTATTTATTGATTTAGGTCAAAAAATGCGCATAAGTAAAGCGCATAATCACTATAACCCAACTTGATAGAGAGCACTTTATTGAGTTAAGGGGCTACTTGATTATATGCGGAGAGAAATAATGGAAGCTAAAACACGTAAAGAGAATAAAGCTGAACTCATCGTTATTGGTATTGCTTTGGTCGCGTTTGTTATTGGATTAGTTGCGCACTTAGCGGGTGCGAGTTTTGCAAACTCTGATACCTTTGGTTATATCGCTGCACCTATGCCGCTGGTGTTGGGTATTATATTTTTGATCAGCTATAAAGTGGCCGCTGCAGCCGAGGACTAAATGTCCTCGTTCAAGCGTTCAAGAATATAATTAACGACTTGGCGAGAGTAAATCATACTGGTATGGCTTAAATGAAACACCTTGTGTTCAGCCATACCTTTAAGTTTGGTTTCATCCAGCAGTACGGTGCCATCAGAGCGGCTGCCTTTTACAATGAGTGGCATTAAGCCAATCGGTAAGTCGCCGGCAATGCTATATAGCTTGGCTTTAAAAGGCCAATCACCATTCTTAGAAAGTAAAAACTCAACACTATTTTTTAATAATAGCTCGAACCCTTTTTGCTGCATTTTTTCAGCAATATGGCTGCCAGTATGTGGCGTACCTAAGGTGATTACCTTTTCAACATGATGACTTGGCGCTGAGTTTGCCTCTAAATAGGCGCGAGCAACTAAGCCCCCCATAGAGTGACACACTAAAGCAGAAGGCTCATTGCTAATAAACTCATCTATTTGCGTAAAAATAGCATCTCGATTAGGGTCTCGAGTATTGTAGGTTAAGTTTAAAACTTTAACCCCCGACTCTTCCAAGCGTGAGCACAATGGGCGCATAACCAAGCCAGACATATACAAGCCATGTAAAACAATAACGCGTTTAACTTTCATACGCCCCCAAATACCAATTTTATTAAAAACATGATCATTCTAGCGTATTAAATAATCCGCTACCTGCGTTAAAAATTATTTATATAGAGCAACTATATGTCATCATTTTCGCCTTGTTATCGACTTATTTCTTTGTCGCTATAATGGATAACTAATTTAATGCAATTGGTATAACCTATTCTAATTACATTAATTGCTGAGGTTTTATCTCAATATTCGTGGTGTCGGTATTAACCCATACTTCACCATCTTGAATGGTAATGGCCAATTTAATATTACGATCAACCAACGCAGCTAATAACTGAGTAGCAGCATAATCAAGGCTAAAAATGCTTAAGTTTTTAAACTCGTATAATTTAGGCTGATGCTTTTGCCACCAAATAGCTTGGTTATTCTCACCGTAAGTATAAAGCACTACTTTTTTAGATTTATTACAAGCTTTTTTAAGGCGCTTTTCATCAGGCAGCCCTAGCTCAATCCAAAGCTCTATTTCTTCGCTGTAATTAATATGCCAAAGCTCCGGCTCATCATCAGCACATAAACCTTTAGTAAACTCTAATCCATCACAGCTATTAAGTGCAAACGCTAGTAAGCGAATCATCAAGCGCTGCTCAGTTTCTGATGGGTGTTGTGCCAAGGTTAAATTAAAGTCTTGGTATACGTGACGGTCCATATCGCTAAGCGATAGTTGCGCTTTAATAATGGTAGATTTGAGAGCCATAATATCTAATCTGAAAAATTTGCGCCAGTATAGCGCATTAATACCCAAACCACCTCAAGATACAGAACTCAGAGTTTAAGATGGTTTAGGTATATGACCGCAACAAGAACTGAATTTTTAATTTACGTAACCTTGTGCAATATCGTCTAGCATTATCATTAATGAGCTATAGCTAGCACCCGTTATATACCACGCTTCGGAGTCAACAATACGAACGCGGTTATTTTTCCATGCATTGGTCTTCTTGAGTAAGGGGTTATTTAAATCGTTTAAATTAACAGCGGCCTTATTTTCCATCACTGCTGTACGGTCAATAACGTAAATGATATCAGGGTTATATTTATACATAAATTCATGGGATATAGGTTGGCCATGCGCACTTGTTGCCGTTTCTTGACTTGCGGGTTTAACACCTAGCCCATTATAAATAAAGCCATATCGAGATTGCACCCCAAAATAGCGTAACGTACCGTTATTATGTAATACAATCATCGCCGACTCTGGGCGATCAGTTATTAATTGCTTAGTACCTTTTAACTTTGCGTTTAAAGTTGCCACCTTTTCTTGCGCTAATTCTTGCTTGTTAAAAATACGTCCTAAGTTGAGCATATAAGTATTTATTTTTTCAACATGGTCAGCGCCACTATTTTGATAATTAATATCGAAATAATAGGTTGGCGCAAGTTCACTCAGTGCTTTGTAATGAGAGGCTTGCAGCGATGAAATGAGAATTAAATCAGGGTTTAAAGAATAAACGCGTTCTAAGTTTGGTTGTATAATTGCCCCGAGATCTCGAACGTTTGGATTGTTCTTATATGATGGTAAAAAATGTGGAATAAAGTCTTTTGGAATTCCTATTACGGGTATGTTTAATTGGTTGAGAGTATCTACAGCATTCATATCTAATGCTATAACCCTTTTAGGCGTGCTTTGTATTATTGTTTCCCCCAATGAATGATTTAAAGTCATGGCTTCAGCTGAAGGTCTCTCTTTAGCCATGTTTGCACCCGTATTGGGTTCGCAGCCAGTAAGTAAGAATAAGATGATAAATATACTTGTTGGTAAAGCGTTATTCATTTTATGCGATTCCTGTCGAGTGAAAATAGTTACAAATTGGGCCGTGAGAGCTGGGAATGATCTCAATGTTAAATTCATATAAATCTTGAAGGTTTTTTTGGGTAACGACTTGCTCTACAGTGCCACTACTGTGTACCGAACCTTTTTTTAATGCGACAAGGTGATCTGAGTAATTAGCGGCAAAGTTAATATCATGTACAACTAAAATAATAGTGCGCTTTTGCTCATCACAAAGGCGCCTTAACGCATTCATTATGTGGGATGCGTGCTTCATATCTAAATTGTTTAAAGGTTCGTCGAGTAACAAGTAGGGGGTTTGTTGCGCAATTGTCATAGCAAGGAAGCATAACTGTCTTTGTCCTCCACTAAGCTCATCAATAAAAGTGTTTTCTAATTGCGAAATTGATAAAAATGCTAACGCGTGATCAATTGCCTCATTATCCAATGTTGTTAATTTCCCTCGGTTATGAGGAAATCGACCAAATGCAACGAGTTCGCGTACTGTGATCCGTAAATCAATATTCGTGGTTTGTCTTAATGTTGCTATCTTTAATGCGAGTTCTTTAGTGGGGATTTCACTGATAGGTCTATGATTCAATGTGATGCACTTTTTATCACCCCCTAACAGGCGGCCAATAGACATAAGTAAAGTGCTCTTTCCTGCGCCATTTGGCCCGATTAAAGATGTTAATTTTTGCTCAGGAAAACATGCATTAATATCTTTAAGTACGCGCGTATTTTGATATGAATACGACAAGTTTGTAACAGTTATCATAGATGATTCCTTGGGCGTATAATCAAAACTAAAAAGTAAGCAGCACAAAATAAATTAACCAAAATACCTGCCGTTAAGCGGTAATTAAATACATGTTCCACTAAAACCTGCGCAATTAAGAACGCGGTTATTGCAATTATGCTAGCGACTTTTAATATGCACCAATGGCGAGTTACTTTAACGAGTGAATAGGCTAAGTTGGCAACAAAAATCCCCATAAAGGCTGTGGGGCCTAATAAGCTTGTAGAAACAGCAACTAATATAGCAATCAGCGCTAAATTTAATTTAATAAAATGATGGGTATTGATGCCAAGAGATTGAGCCTGGTCTTGGCCAAGTAAAAGAATATCAAACCGGCGATGTTGCTTTTGCAAGCATAATACAACTGTCGCTGTAATAACAAAGGCCACAATAAGTTGTAGTAACTCAACGCGATTGAAAGACGTTAGACTAAAGCCTTGGAAAATAGCGAATTCACCAGGACTAATACTATAGTGAATAAGTTGTGTAATACTGCTGATAACTAAGGTAATTATAAGGCCTGAAAGTAGCAGGAAGTAGACATTCTTTTGACCATTTTTAAAAAGCAATTGTTGTAGTGCAAATGAGTAAATTAGCATTACAACTATACTTAAAAAGAAGTTGCTATAAGCGCCAATCACAATTTGACTTGCAGTACCAAATATCAAAATTAGCGTTGCTTGAAAGCACAGATAGATGGCTTCGTAACCCATAATTGCTGGCGTAATAATACGATTACCACAAATTGTTTGAAAGCAAATAGCGCTAAATGCGACGCATACACCACCGATGATGATTGCACCTAAGCGTATAAGTCTATTTGAAATAATATACTGAAAGTTAAAGTCGGATTGCCAAAAAAGAAAAAAACCAATAAGTAGCGTAAAACTTAAATAAAAGCCAAATAGGATGAGTTTTTTCATTTTTTTTGCCGCCATAAAATGAGCAAAAATAAAAAACCGCCTAGGCAACCAGCAGTTAAACCAATAGGAATTTCAAATGGGTAGATTAAAGAACGGCTGAAAATATCGCATATAATTAAGAATGTTGACCCACATAATGCATTAATAGGTAATGTCTTTTTTATATTGTCGCCAAAATACATTGCGACCAAGTTGGGGATCACAAGCCCTATAAATGGTAAACTGCCTACAGTAATCATAATTGCGGCGACACATAACGATATAATCACTAAAGCCACAGCCACTATAGAGAAATAGTTTAACCCTAAACTTATCGCTACGCTTTCCCCCATACCAATAATAATAAAGCGTTGTGCAAAAAAGTAAGTCAGTACCACGATGGGAAGAATAAAAAATAAAGTTTCATAGTTCCCTTGCACTATCTTCGAGAAATCACCCAATAACCACGCCTGCATATTTTGCATTAGGTTATTTTGATAGGCGTAAAAATTGGCTATGGCACTTAATACACTGGCATACATTAAGCCAATGATTGGGATCAATACACTGCTTTTTAGCTTGATACGACGTAGCAACAAGACAAACAAACCGCAGCAAAATAAACAAAAAATAAAGGCTGCTAAAGACTTTCCTAGCGCTCCAGTATTAGGAAAATGGATCGCGGCAATAAGCATTCCGAGTTTTGCAGCATCTAGACCACCTGTTGTTGCAGGTTCGGCAAATCGGTTTTGCACAACTTGTTGTAAGATTACCCCACATATTGCTAACCCCGCTCCAGCAAGGACAAGTGCAACTAAACGAGGAACTCGACTAGTTGTTAGGGTAAACCACGCTTCTTCAGAACCTTGGAAAAGAGCTGTAATAGGTAGCTTTGAAACCCCTAAAAATAATGAACATAAAGCGATTAATAGTGTACTTATAATAATTAATAATGATGATTTCAGTGGCATAATTTAATTGTTTGATGCGCTATTTGTTATGACGGGGAAAGCCTGAGCGCTATTGCATCTAATACAAGATCGCGCTTACGCTCCCACCACAGTCGTTGGCCTGCTTGCATAATGGCAACCATGGCATTAATTTGTTCCGCATGATGATGATCTTTGGCTTGTTCTTGCCATAGCTTAATTAATCGTTCACTGCGTGGCTTCCCTTTACTGTCTGGCTTGTTATTTGACCACCAGCCTAAAAAACAGTCGCAAACCATATCAACGAGCATATCAACTGCGATTACAGCATCATCAAGAGCAAACCCTTTTTGTTGTAACCTAGCAACTGACTCAGCAAAGCCATGGATACCCTCTATTGGTGTTACTAAAGCTTGCTGTACAGCTTCGGCTAAGCCTGGGTTTTGTTTATAAAGTTGCCAAAGAGCATCCGTTAAAATTATTAGCTCTTCGCGCCAAGTTGCATCTTCTTGAGCCTCCCAGTTTAGCTCTTGAACAGCAATCTCCGTGGCTAAGCTCACCACATCTTTGCGGCTTTTGACATGATGATAAAGTGAAGAGCGATCCACTTGTAATGCTTTAGCTATGTTCACTAAAGTGGCATCTTGTATACCTATATCGAGGGCCACTCGAGCAATGCTTTCGCGACTAATTCGGCTTGGTCTACCGCGCTGTCGCGTATTGTTGTTAACTCGTTTTTCTGTCATGTGCCAGAGCTCCTATATTTAAAAAATACATCTTAACCATTACCGCTGTTTGGTAAAATGTTTTTCATTTAATACAGCAACATTACGCGATAATGCTTTTAGTTAGAGTGAGAGCCTAATACCAGCGCCAAGCTCCCTTGGCTCTAGTAAATAGGCGGCTTCACCATTTGTACTTCTATCAAAATTCTTTCTAAGTGGAGCATGCTTGTCTAATGCATTTTTTACATAAATAAACCCAGATAGATTCTCATTAAATTGATATGCAGTGTTGAAGTTCACTACAGTGTAAGAGTTGACGCGTAGTTCAGGGTCATTGGTGTCAGATGAATAATATGAATCGGTATAACGCATATTGATATCCAGCGACCACGCTTCTGTGACTTTATATTCAGTACCTAAATTAAACATATAGCCAGGAGCCTTACTAAATTCATTACCGACAAATGACTCCCCTCTATAATCGTTAAACTCACTAATATCAGTCTCTAATAAACCTAAACCGCCATACAATGAGAGTTGCTCATTGGCAGAATAAGCCGCGTTTAACTCTACTCCGCAACTTGTCGCTTTATCGGCGTTGACAATTATCGAACCAAATGCACGACCATCTAAGTAGTCAGTCACGGCGCGTTGTGAGTCTTTAAATTGGGTATAAAATACGTTGGCATCTATGGTAAAACGTTGTTCAAGAAATGACATACGAGTAAATAGCTCGTAATTCCAAGCATACTCTTCATCAAAGGTATAATATTCGCCACCACGAAAGTTAATCCCCGTGCCGCCTGGTATGTATCCTTTATTTATTAATGCGCCAATATTTATTTCATCACTTACTTTATAAGCCAAAGACAATTTAGGCAGCAAAACATTAAATGTTTCTTTATACTCATGTCGTTCAGGCACATAGCTCGCTAGACCGTCATGACTAATCGTATCTTCTTGATAGCGTAGCCCGCCAGTGAGTTCCCACTGGTTGGCGAATTGCCAAATTAACTCCCCAAATGCGGCGATACTTTGGTGTTCAAGGTCGGCATCTGCATTACCTAAAACATTATTAAACGTATTTTTAGTTTTATCTTGCCAATAAAATAGCCCTGTGACTCCTTGAAAATCTTTGTTTTTATCATCAAATGTTAAACGTAACTCGTTCGAAACGTTTTTATTTGTGCGCTCAGCATCACCTGAAAAAGGTTCGGCAAATAAGTAATCGAAATCACCCTCTGAATATTGCAGTTGATTAACCAATGAGATGCCTTCATCAAAAAAATATTCAATATCCCAAATGCCTGCATGGTTACTACTTGTTTGGTTATCTTGAAAAATAGAGGCGTTTTCAAGATTGTCATAGGGTTCAGTAACTACTTCACTTCTAGGTCTGTGGG
Organism: Pseudoalteromonas sp. SCSIO 43095; assembly: GCF_023650455.1. Lineage (NCBI taxonomy): Bacteria > Pseudomonadati > Pseudomonadota > Gammaproteobacteria > Alteromonadales > Pseudoalteromonadaceae > Pseudoalteromonas > Pseudoalteromonas sp. SCSIO 43095. The sequence continues at coordinate 2,811,592 of NZ_CP087995.1, read as the reverse complement.
TTTCGTTATAAGCGTAGGTGATCTTACTGGTTAAACCGTCAATATTGCTTGGTTGCCATAAAAGCTTTGCGCGCAAATCTTTGTTCTGCCAGTCGAGATCGAAGTCATGTGCAGTAAAATTTGGGTTAGTGTAGGTCACAAATGTATCTCTAGCGCTGTAATCTATGGCGATACGGGCAGCAAAATCTTCACTTAAAGGCCCTGATACTAAAGCGGAAATTCTATGTTTATTACGACTCCCAAGCAAAGCTTGCGCTGCAATTTCAGGTGTAAAAGTAGGCTCATTAGTACGAATTACCACAGCACCAGCAATGCTGTTTGCACCTTGGTTTGTTGTTTGTGGGCCTCTAAATACTTCAACCGAAGCTGCATCCCATAAGCCTGCAGCCCCTAAGTCGAGCTCACTGGCTGTTAAGTACCGGCCATCTACGCTGATAGTTGCACTCGGAATAGGCTTTGAAAGGTAGGCGTTGCCTGCACTAACAGGGCCTTTTGTATCGTTGCCTCGAATAATAGGTGCATCGGTATTACCAGCATAAATAACGTTTGCAGTACCAGGCAGGATTTCAGCAATTGTCGTAAGGTCAGCATTTTTTTTAAGTTCTTCAGCTGTAATGATTTGTACCGAACTTGCGGTTTCTTGCATTGTTCTGGCTAATTTTTGGCCATAGATAATAACGTGCTGAATATCTTCTTTTTTCTCTTCATTCTCATCTGCGTATACGTTTGTAATAGCAGCGCAAGAGTAAGTTAATACAAACAATCTTAGCAGTGAAACAGAAAACTTTTTTTGTATTAAAGATGACACAAATTAATCCTTTAAGAGGTAGGTTGATAATAATTATTATTTAGATTACTCTTTGCTGAACTAATTATCAACACTGTGTTGATAATTAATTTTATCATTTAACTTTATCGTTTGGGTTGTTTATGTTGTTAGGATTTGCAAAGTACAAAAGGTTGCAGCGCACGGTAAAGCCCATTTCAACTGAGTTGCTTATAGGCACTTTATTCTCGGTATGTAGTGGTATAGCAGGGGTTTTTGCACTTTTATCTGTGGTTAAGCTACTTTTAGGGGATGCTGATAAATGGTTATTGATAGCATGTATAAGTTGGTTGCTTGCAGCTACTTTTGCAGGAATAAGTGCATGGCTTAGCCATAATGCAGAAGCTAAGTTCTCCGCCCAATTGCGCATTGATATCGCTCGCCAACTTAGCTTTTTACCAGTTTATAGCTTGGTAAAATACCGCAGTGATAAGTTAAAGAAATTAATTAATGACGATGTAGCTAATTTGCATTACATGATAGCTCACCTACCATCTGAATTGACTGTATTGTTCATCATACCGGTTATTACATTAGGGGTATTGCTCTATACCACGCATATAAGTGCGCTTGTTGCTCTTATTCCGGGCGGGTTAGCAATACTTTGTTATCTCTTTATTATTCCGAGATTAGCAAAAAAGCAGGTTCAAGAGAGCACTAATGTGATGGCTCAAATAACAGGCAGTGTGACTGAGTACAGCAAAGGAGTATTAGTTTGTCGAACAACTCCAGCGGCGGCTGGCCCACTTGCTCGCTTAAAAAGCGCAACAACAAGTTTTACTCACGGTATGAAAAATCGAGTTAAACGAGTAGCAACCATCGTGGCGCTAGCAACGGCAATGTTGCAAGCGGTCGCGACATATACATTGGTTTACTGGATTGGCAGTCAATGGGAAATTGATTCGCTTGCGCCGTTAATGCTTTTTAGTTTAGTGATTGTAGCGCCAGCACTTAAATTAGGTCACGGGCTTGATTACATTTATAAAGGCAAAATGGCGGCGAAAGATATTGAGGAGTTTTTAAATATACCCACGCTGGTGTTTGGTGAAAAAGAGTGTGAGCCTATTGAATCTAACAAGCTTGTTATTAGTGATCTGAGCTTACAAATTAATAATGAATTACGCCAGCAAAGTATTAACTTATCGGCTCAATCAGGTTCACTATTTGTTATTTCTGGACAAAGCGGTGTTGGCAAATCAAGCTTACTGCGTGCAATAGCTGGCTTTGAACCGGCCTATTCGGGGAGGATTTATATTAATTCTGAAAATATAAAACATCTTACCGAACACTCATTAAATAAATTGGTTATGTTGTTGCCACAAGGATTGAGTGTATTAGATGCAACGGTACAAGATAATTTAGCTCTAACAGGTGGCAGGGCTGCTGCAAATAAATACCTGAGTGCGCTACAGAGCGCCCAACTTAATGTCGATTTATCTCAGCAGGCGAGCGCACTCTCCGGTGGTGAAAAACAACGCTTAAATTTAGCTCGTGCTTTTTTAAGCGAAGCAGCAATTTTGCTACTTGATGAGCCTACTAGCGCGTTAGATGACGAAACATCCATGCTAATTATCCAAGCATTGCAGCAACACGCATTAAAATACAATAAAATCATAATCATAGTGAGTCATGACCCCGAAATTAGCTTATTAGCTGATGATGAGCTTATCTTAAAAAGTAATCAAGGTGTAGGTTAAGAATATGCGTAAACCATCAATATTAACTAAGTCTGCATTTAAAGTGTTGCTGCCCGTGACAATCGGTTGGGGGGCTGTGGCTGTTTTAGAATCTCTGAGTTACATAGCAATTGCCTTGGCTATTTTAGGTGTGTGGCCTACATACACAGTTTTATTACTGGGCTGTGTGACCATTATAATGACTATTTTAGTCTCTCGTTCAGGCTTTAATGTAGCGGTAAGCTTAATTGATGCGCTTTATAGTGAAATAATAAACTGCATGGCTCATATTAAAGTGCGTTGGTTTAAGGCGCAAAACCAAACCAAGTTAATCACTTTAATGGGTCAACATATTCCTAGTTTTATGGCGATACCTGCCCATCAGCTACAACAGTTTATCCATGCACCATTAATTCCAATAGTGATCACTATAGGTATGACTTGGGTTGCTGGATACCAGGTTGCTTTAATCTTGGCTGGATTATTAATGATTGCTTTGTACATACAGTTAATTTCTCAGCGGGCACTTTTAAAATCAGATCAACAGCGTAGTGGGTTAGAACAAAAATCTAAGCATGCGGGGCAAGAGTTTGTTGATCATATTGAACTGCTACGCAGTGCAACGGGTTGCATCAATGCAAGTAAGCGAGCTGAAGAAGCTTGGCTTGCACAAAGTAAAGCATTAGCTTGCACCAATAAGGCTGCGGCAAAATCGACATTTTATGCCGTTGTAGCAGGTGCTTTACCATGCCTAGGGGTGCTGGTTTATATGTTGGCAGCAGGCGTTTACTCAGGGGAGTATGTTTTTGTAGTCATGTTACTGGCATTACGTGCAACCTTTCCAATGGAGGCGCTTGCTTTAGCCGCTTTAAGTGTAAATGAGCATACCTCAGCAATAAAAAGTTACTTTAATGTGCTAGAAGCTCCCCAATTGCAAGAGCCAATAAATAAGCAGCCTAAACAACTCCATAATTACAATATGAGAATTGACAAACTAACTTATCAACCTGCATTTAGTTGTTTTTCAGCGGAAATTGAATCAGGTACTAGGGTATTGATCCGCGGAGAGAGTGGTGTAGGTAAAAGCACCTTACTCCATCTTTTAATGGGCTTTGATGTACCTCAAAGTGGTAGTGTTCAAATCGGTAGCACATCATTATCATCAATCACCAGCACTCAGCGTGAAACATTGTTTGCTTATGTGCCACAGTCGCCAGTTATATTTAATGGCACTATTGCGAGCAATATCCGTATGAGTAACCCAACTGCAAGCGATGAAGAAGTAGAAAATATAGCTCAAAAAATGATGTTAACAAACGTAATATCTCAGTCTCCACTGGGTATTAATCAGCCTGTGGTCGATGGTGGCGGGCAGTTATCAGGAGGTGAGAAACAACGAATAGGCCTAGCACAAGCAATATTAAAAAAAGCGCCTATTCTTATCTTAGACGAAGCAACTGCAGCGTTAGACACCGAAACAGAAGCTATTATTGCCAAGGAACTAATGCAATTAGACTGCACAATCATTGTTGTTTCTCATCGTAACCCAGCGATATGGCAAGCGCACAAAACCATAACGCTGGCTAATTGAAAGTTTAAATTAATGGGCGTGTTATCTATTTGTTATGTAACGTGTCCAATATACTTTTCACAGTCATTCAGGCTGCTTATCGCAAAAAAGTTCTGAGCGATTCATAGATTAATTACTCCTCTACACCTTGAGAAGCTCAGAGGCTGGCACATTGATTTTGACTTGTTTCAAAATAGCGAGGAACTGGCTGTCTATAAAATGTGTTTTTCATAATCTTCTCTTGTGTTTGGTTTTTATTATTTTTAGAGGGGTCGCCAAGTCTAATTGGTGTTAATGGGATTTTGATTCATTTTTTTGAGTGCGGTTCTTGAGCCATGGAGGCATGAGTTGTTCATTCCTTAGATGATGTTATGGATAAAGTTGCAAAATATTCGACAGGCTTTGGTCTCTTGCAGATCTTAATACAAAGTTCGGTTACGCCATGAAAAAGACAGGGGCAAAGTAAGCGCAGGAGCATGTGATGGAATTTCGAACTTTCGATGTTTTCTGGACGAGGCTGAAGCTCTCCAGATTGCTCACACTGTAGAGAATATACATTATTAAAAAATAGGAAAATACTTGGGTGCTCGGTTATTTTGTGCGCTCAGAGATTGGCCTTAAGAAAACTTGAAGTGAACTCTTTTTAGTTTTAGAAGCACTATAGCTTGCTTCTGTAGTAAACTATGTACTATTAGTTGAGGTGATAAATCGAAATTATTCACCCAGTACCCCACACAGTGCCCCATGGCGTTATGGGTTGAATTAAAAGGTTTGAAAATCAAATGAGTAGAGCAGGAATACAGTGGTTCCCTGGGCACATGAATAAAGCCCGAAATGAAATTAAAGAAATAATGCCACAAATGGATGTGATCATTGAAGTGCTAGATGCGCGCATTCCTTACAGTAGCGAAAACCCGATGGTGGCTACCCTGCGTGAAGGTAAGCCGGTCATCAAAATTCTCAATAAAGCCGATTTAGCTGATCCTAAAATGACGCAAATCTGGAAAGACTATTTTGAGCAAGAAAATGGCGTAAAAGCCATTGCGTTTGGTAATGATAAAGCCGCAGAAGTGCATCGAATTAATGAACTGTGTAAAAAGTTAGTGCCGCATAAAGTCGGTGCCGATAAGCAAATTAAAGCCATGATTATGGGGATTCCTAACGTAGGTAAATCGACGCTCATAAATGTGCTTGCTGGGCGAATAGTGGCTAAAACCGGTAACGAGCCTGCAGTTACTAAGGCGCAGCAACGTATTAAACTTGATGATGGCATTATGCTTTACGATACGCCAGGGATGCTGTGGCCAAAAGTAGAGAACGAAAACTCAGGTTATCGTTTAGGCGCAACCGGTGCGATACGTGATACCGCTATTGAGTACGAAGAAGTGGCAAGTTACACCGCTGAATATTTATTGCATGCTTATCCTGAGCTTTTAAAAGCGCGCTATAAATTAGATGAACTGCCAGAAAGCGATTGGGAGTTTGTTGAAATGGCGGGTAAAAAGCGCGGCTGTATTCGCGGTGGTAACCAAATCGATACGTATAAAATGTCGGAAATTTTAATTAATGAATTACGAGATGGCATTATCGGTCGTATTACCATGGAAACACCTACCATGCGTGAAGAAGAAGAGATAATGGTAGCTGGATTGCGCGCGGCAGCAGAGGCGAAAAAGCAAGCCAAAGAAGAAGAGAAAAAACAACGCCGAGCACGTGCACGAAAAAACCGCCGTTAATTTATAAAAGCTTAGGTTAAGGCCTTACGCGTTAAATTACAGACATAAAAAAAGCCCGTAAGGGCTTTTTTAGTTTCATATCTACCGTCACCGATATGAGCAATGTAGCAAGTAAATGAGTAGGGCGGAAACAGGTCATAATCAGCAAGGGGCGTTGTGGTTTATAACAGGTTTCCATAGCTGTTAGCGTGCGCCACACGTTTGTTTCAGGGTCGAGAAACAAATGAATTTTTCAGTCACAAGAAGCAATGTACTCCCTCTTGTTGAGATTGATTATCAGTTAGATTTGAGTGGCTGTCAACACCTTAATGAAAATGATTCTCATTAACTTTGGGGTGGTTTTATATTAAATGATAGGCATAAAAAAAGCCCGTAAGGGCTTTTTAGTTTCATATCTACCGTCACCGATATGAGCAATGTAGCAAGTAAATGAGTAGGGCGGAAACAGGTCATAAACAGCAAGGGGCGTTGTGGTTTATAACAGGTTTCCATAGCTGTTAGCGTGCGCCACACGTTTGTTTCAGGTCGAGAAACAAATGAACTTTACCGTCACAAAAAGCAATGTACTTCCTTCTTGTTTGAGATTGATTATCAGTTAGATTTAAATAACTGTCAACACCTAAATGCAAATAATTCTTATTTTAACTTTTTGTTTATTTATAGCACTAAAGTAAGGGCTGATTTTTGCTGCAGTTCTCCTTATGCCAAGTTAAGTATTATAAAAATAATAACAAGAACAAAAATATGTTTTCTATTTGGTTTATTAGCCTTATTGCCGTGGTGTACCTAGGAGTATTATTTGCAGTGGCGGGGTGGGCGGATAGGCGTAAGGTGCTGCCATTCAAGGGCATGATTTATGGCCTATCACTGGGTGTTAATTGTACCTCATGGGATTTTTATGGCACAACTGCGCAAGCCGCAAGTAATGGTTGGTGGTTAGCACCAACTTATGCGGGCACTATTATTTATTTTTGGCTGGCAATTATATTGCCGCATTGCGCATATTTGTCGACAACAAAAACTCACGTCATTAGCTGATTTTATTGCTACGCGATATGGGCAATCGTCGAGTTTGTCAGGGCTGATCTCACTTATTTCAGTAATAGCGATTGTGGCGTATATCTCTCTTCAGCTAAGTGCAACTGCGCAGAGCATCAACTTAGTCACCGACCGAGCCCCTACTCAAAGTAACCAAGTGTGGGCTGATAGTACGTTTTATATTACGTTATTACTGGCTTTATTTGCGATTTTATTTGGCGCTCGCAGGCTTAAGCCCAGTGAGCATAACCCCGGGTTAATTGCCAGTATTGCCTTTGAATCGATTGTTAAGTTACTTGCCTTTATTGCGGTGGGCTTGTGTGTGTTTTTCTATATTTGATCGCCTCTAAATATAAGTCGGCTTATATCGCTGCAAAACATGGCGCTTTTCATTTATTAGAATGTGCACCCGGTGTGACTATTGATGAAATCAAAGCCAAAACTGCGGGTAATTTAGTTATTAGCGACAAATTCAAAACTATGAGTTTTGAGTGATTTTACTAACGATTTGCATGGGGCAAAATAATTGTGTTTGCTTCATGTCATCATCCGATTGCGCTTTTGATGTTCAACAATGACGCTGATAAAGACTTAAGTCGTTTAAATACAGTTTATAATGTGCCTCTTTTAAGCCCATCTCATACCTCAAAATATCTTTAAAGCAAGTTTTTTATAAATTGATTGCATTTTAAGCGACTTCTATGGTGATGTTCGCTTTAAGTAATGCTATACTCCCGCCGAATAATTTATCGACTTTATTAAGAGTAAAATTAATGGCAGATTTATCGAAGTACAGAAACATTGGTATTTTCGCGCACGTTGATGCGGGTAAAACCACAACTACTGAGCGTATCCTAAAGCTTACAGGTACAATCCACAAAAGCGGTGAGACACATGATGGTGAGTCTACTACCGATTTCATGGAGCAAGAAGCTGAGCGCGGTATTACTATCCAGTCTGCGGCAGTAAGCTGTTTCTGGAAAGATCACCGTTTTAACGTTATCGATACTCCTGGACACGTTGACTTCACCGTTGAAGTTTACCGTTCACTTAAAGTACTAGACGGTGGTATCGGTGTATTCTGTGGTTCTGGTGGTGTTGAGCCACAATCAGAAACTAACTGGCGCTATGCGAATGAGTCAGGCGTTGCACGTATCATCTTCGTAAACAAATTAGACCGTATGGGTGCTGATTTTTACCGTGTAACTGAGCAAGTACAAAAAGTACTTGGTGCTACTCCATTAGTTATGACTTTACCAATTGGTATTGAAGACGAATTCATAGGTGTTGTAGACGTTTTAAACAAACAAGCGTATGTTTGGGATGAGACAGGTCTTCCTGAGAACTACTCAATTGTTGACGTTCCAGCTGACATGGTAGAGAAAACTGATGAATACCATGAAATGCTTATCGAAACTGCTGTAGAGCAAGACGATGACCTAATGGAAGCGTACATGGAAGGTGAAATCCCTTCAATTGAAGACATCAAGCGTTGTATCCGTAAAGGTACTCGTGACCTTGCGTTCTTCCCTACATTCTGTGGTTCTGCATTCAAAAACAAAGGTATGCAACTTGTACTTGACGCAGTAGTAGATTACCTACCTGCCCCTACAGAAGTTGATCCTCAACCTCTTATGGATGAAGAAGGTAACGAAAACGGCGAGCATGCAATTGTATCTGCAGACGAATCTTTCAAAGCGTTAGCATTCAAAATCATGGATGACCGTTTTGGTGCATTAACATTCGTACGTATCTACTCTGGTAAGCTTAACAAGGGTGACACTATCCTTAATGCATTTACGGGTAAAACTGAGCGTGTTGGCCGTATGGTTGAGATGCAAGCAGATGATCGTAAAGAGCTTACTTCAGCACAAGCGGGCGATATCATCGCTATCGTTGGTATGAAGAACGTGCAAACTGGTCACACTCTTTGTGATCCTAAGCACCCAGTAACACTTGAGCCAATGGTATTCCCAACTCCAGTAATCTCGATTGCTGTACAGCCTAAAGATAAAGGCGGTAATGAGAAAATGGGTGTTGCTATCGGTAAAATGGTTGCAGAAGATCCATCTTTCCAAGTTGAAACTGATGAAGATTCAGGTGAAACTATCCTTAAAGGGATGGGTGAGCTTCACTTAGATATCAAAGTAGATATCCTTAAGCGTACTTACGGTGTAGACCTTATCGTTGGTCAACCACAGGTTGCTTACCGTGAAACTATCACTCGTGAAGTCGAAGATAGCTACACGCATAAGAAACAATCTGGTGGTTCTGGTCAATTCGGTAAAATCGATTACCGTATCAAGCCTGGCGAAGTGGGTTCTGGTTTCACGTTCACATCTTCAGTTGTTGGTGGTAACGTACCTAAAGAATTCTGGCCTGCAGTTGAGAAAGGCTTTAAGTCAATGATGAACGAAGGTGTTCTAGCTGGCTTCCCAGTACTTGACGTTGAAGTTGAACTTTTCGACGGTGGCTTCCACGCCGTGGATTCATCAGCAATCGCATTCGAAATCGCAGCTAAAGGCGCTTTCCGTCAGTCTATCCCTAAAGCGGGTGCACAACTTCTTGAGCCAATCATGAAAGTTGACGTGTTCACGCCAGAAGATCACGTAGGTGACGTAATCGGTGACCTTAACCGTCGTCGTGGTATGTTAAGCAACCAAGAAGCTGGTTTAACTGGCGTTCGCATTAAAGCAGACGTACCGTTATCAGAAATGTTCGGTTACATCGGTTCACTACGTACAATGACATCAGGTCGTGGTCAGTTCTCTATGGAGTTCTCACACTACGCACCATGTCCACAAAACGTAGCTGACACAGTAATTGCTGCAGAAAAAGAGAAAAAAGCAGCTAAGTAATTAGCACTTTAACTCTTTAAAAAAACCCGCACGTGTTGCGGGTTTTTTATTGTCTGAAGGTTATTAAGCTCGAAAATTAAAACGTGCGGTCATAAAAAAGGAGCAACAGTTAGTTGCTCCTTTTTTATTTATTATGGCTATACAAATCTTTAAAATAGCTGACTTAATTTAGCTTATTAGCTGTTTTTGTGATGAGTGCTTTAAACTTCTTACGATGTGATTCACCACTAAAGCTCTGAATAGGCATGGTTACTTTATGTTCTTGTGGTAACAGCGGTATTGCTGTTGAATAACGCCCTGCAGGTGGAACGGTTATCTCTTTGAGGTGTACTTTAAGTGCCGCTAATGTTGCATCATTATCGACTTCACTCGGGCAGAGAAAAATTCCCCACTGCCTGAGCTTAACGCCTAGCTTGATACTACTTGAATAGCGCACAATAGGTGCAGCGAGTATGAGCCCTAATAAAATAGGAGATAACCACCAAAAAAAGACTGGCGTAAAGTAATAAGCAATGCTACCCCATACAATGGCAACCAGCGAAGAAAGCAATGTATAACTAAACGCTTCTTTCCATGGCACCATTCTGCCTTCACGCGGTTGAGCGTCCCATTTTACTTTTTTACCTAAAAATACACAGACTACAAAATACGCATGAAAAACCATCATTAATGGTGCCACAATAATGGCAAACACGGTTTCAATTATAGACCCTAAAGTAAGTTTTAATGCACCACCAAAGCGCTGCTTTCTATGCACTAAGGTAACAATCACGCCCATGAGTTTAGGCAATAATAAAATAATGATAGTTAAGTAAAGTAATGAGTCAATGAGCTCTGTTTTGGCTATTTGCCAAGTTGGAAATAGTTGATAGGCGCGATTAAAATAGACATCGCTATTTAAAGCGCGTGTTACCGCGTCTATGGTGCTTAACGCCAGCATAGATAACCAAATGAGTGATGATATATACGCGGTTGCACCCAGTAAAAAATGCAGCTTACTCATTAGCTTTAATTTTGCTGATGATAATAAGCCAAGATGTTGAATATTACCTTGAACCCAGCGTCTGTCGCGTACAGCATAATCTAATATGTTGCTCGGAACTTCCTCGTAACTGCCCTCAATATCGGCAAGTAATAATACGTCCCAATTCGCGCTATGTAACAAAGAGGCTTCCACAAAATCATGACTTAAAATTTCACCACCAAAAGGCGCTTTACCTTTTAGTGTTGGCAAGCCACAGCAATCAATAAATGCTTTAACGCGAATAATGGCATTATGGCCCCAGTAATTGGCTTTATCGGTTTGCCAAAAAGCAGATCCGGTAGCTAACATTGGACTATAAAGAATTGAAGCGAACTGTAAAAAGCGTCCAAAAAAGGTATCTTGGCGCACAGGAATAGGGATAGTCTGAATCAATCCCGCTTGTGGATTATTCAGCATACTGGTAGTGAGCTCTAGCATGCACTGACCCGTCATCACACTATCAGCATCCAATACAATCATATGCTCGTATTGGCTACCCCAGCGCTCGCAAAAGTCGGTTAAGTTACCCACTTTACGATGTTTGTTATCTTCACGGCGACGATAAAATACCTGCTTTGCAGTATCACCTAAGCGCTCACATAACGCATGCCATGCACTTAATTCATTACTAGCAATAGTTGCGTCTTGTGTATCGCTTAGTAAATAAAAATCAAAGTGTTTTAATTGCCCTGTCGCTTTTAATGATTGTAAGCTGACTTCAAAGCCTGCAATCACTCTGTGCGTATCTTCGTTATATATAGGCATAACCACAGCCGTTTTTTGCTGTGACAATGCTTCACTGTTAATAGAGACCGGCTTTATTTTTTTAAGTGTGAGTGGATCTATCCGAAATAGCTGCAGTATAAAACCAATACAACCACTACAAAATGCGGTGACTATCCACGCAAAAGTAATAGAAAATAAAGCAAGAAGTGCATACTCAAGTAAGGTCATGCCATTTGAATTTAAAATTTCAAACATAATTGAAATGCCATAGCCTGAAAGACCAATAGCAGCGATAGCAAATAACCACACACGAAGTGTTTTAAAAGGCATCGGCGTGCCTGCGCTTTGTTTACTTGATGTCATTTGGATACCAAACATAGCTCCATACCTCGCTCACTTCTTTATTACGTAGCTTTAGCGATAAACGCATATCTACAGGATCACTACCTTGGGGAGCGACTTTAAAAGCAACACGCCAACCTAATGATTTTGGTAATTTTTGCACTGTAATATCGCGGGCTTCACCGGTAGTAAGCTGAAGATCTGCGCTAAGTGCTAATTTTGCTGATAACTGATTGATATCAGGGCCGGTAAAGTCAACAGTAAATTGACGATGGCTTTTTGGCGGTGGATTATCTTCACCAGGTAATGCGGCACTACCAATACGCGTTCTAGCTACTTTGGCCAAATTATTTTGGCTTAGATAATCATTAAACGTCGTCATTTTATAGCTAAACTTTAATGCCTCTCCTGCTTTGAACGGCTTTTCAGGAACCCAATAACTTACAATATTATCGTTTGTTTCAGTATCTGTTGGAATTTCTACTAGCTCAACACGGCCATTGCCCCATTCACCTTGTGGTTCTATCCAAAGGCTAGGGCGGTTGTGGTAATGCGCTTCGATATCAAAGTAGTTATTGAATTCACGGTCACGCTGCACAAGGCCAAAGCCTTTTGGATTCTCATATGAAAAAGAGGTTACACTGAGTTGGGATGGATTATTAAGCGGACGCCATACCCAATTACTCTCTTGTGACTGCGTGAGCAAACCATCTGAATCATGTACTTCAGGGCGGTAATCATCAAAAAACTTAGTGCTATTTTCACCGTGATAAAACATGCTCGTTAATGGCGCTATACCTAGCTTTTTAACATCTTTACGCGCAAAAATTTGCATGTCGACGTTAACACGTGTCTGTGTGTTTGGGTCTATTTCAAACTTATAGGCTCCCGCTACCGATGGGCTATCGAGTAAAGCAAAAATAGTAATATTAGTTTGCTCTGGTGTTGGTTTTACTAACCAAAACTCTTTGAATGAAGGAAACTCTTCACCAGATGTTTGTGCGGTATCAATTGCCAATCCGCGTGCTGATAAGCCATAAACTTGATTAGGTCCAACTAGGCGAAAATAAGAAGCGCCCTGAAACACCATAATTTCATCTTTATAGTCATCGTTATTTAGTGGGTAGTGCAATCTAAAACCAGCATGCCCTAACTGTGTACCTTCAACACTTTTCGCTATTTCATCTTTTAGGTGTGCTGCTGTTCCATCATATTGATAAAAGTCTGTGCTAAATGGGAGGCGGCTAAGCTTGGCATCGTGATCAACGATATTGATTTTGACTGGGGTTTTATATAAAAAACCTGGGTGAAACAGTTGCAGCTCATAAAGCCCTTCATCTTTCCATACCGATTGATCGTGTTTGAAGCGGATTGAGCGGTAGTCTTGATAATCAATACTATTGAGCGCTTCTATTTGTATGTTTTTAGGTGCAATATAATCTTGCTCAGCAAGCTTTTTAGCACGCGCACTTATCACATCAAATAAGCTGCCTTGTGGTATTGCCGCTTCTAATGAGGTTGCTGCAATGGCGTTGTTCGTTCCCCACAGTGAAAAAACTATCAACATCCCTACCAAAGGTTTAAAAGCCCTTTGACAAGTTGATATAAGGTGAATGCGTTCTTTCATTTTGAATCCTTTATAAAAATATATTTACAGCGAGAGTAACGTCTATCTCAATGGTTTTTATATGGGTTAGCAGGACTGGGCAATTATCGTTTTAGCGCTGGTGTAGTAACGCAGCTTCACATTTTGTATTTATTGAACAATAAATGAAAGGTGTGAAATTTGATAAAGGCCATATCAAGGTTTGCATAGATAGTAAGCAATGTTTGCTGAAGCTTGTCTGAATTACATTTGTATAAAAAATAAAAAATAAAAAAGCCGCGAAAGCGGCTTTTGAGTAACTATATAGATATTTTAGGTCACAATACCTAATTGTTAACCGACTAATTAAGCTTAATCAGCATACTTTGTTGCTTTGTACGTTAATTTAACATTACCAAAAGGAATGGCGCCGTTTACACGCACTCGCCACTTACCTTCTTTAGGGTTGGTAAATGAACAACTTTCGCTATTACCGAAGCTTATTGAGGCGCAATCTTTTCTGAAAAGAGTCGGGTTTCTTTTATGGCGTACAAATAAGTTTGCATCACCCCAGCCACCGTCAAGGCTAACCGTTAGCTCGTCATAACCTTGTGGGATTTCAAAGCTGTAGCTTTTCCACCAAAACCACCCGCCAATATTATTAATTTCGCCAATAATTACTTCAGGTTCTGGCTCAGGTGGCGCGATAATGGTCGAGCGAATATCGACAATAACAGGGTCATGATCTGACGCTCTGTAAGGACCTTGAGCATATAAGGTTGATTGTTGTGCGTCAGATTTAAATTCAACGTTATAATCAAGCGAGATAGGCTCATCGGCATTAATGTGCCAATCGGTTGCACTGACTACTTTATTTAATAAGCTTGGGCTGACTAGGGCGTGATCTAAACTACCCGCTCGGCCAGAAAAGCTATAAGAGTAACCTAAAGTGTTGCCATCTAGCTCAGCAACCACATTTTTAAAGCCTTTATCAGCAAATGCACGGATAGGATCTTCCATTGCATAGGCGTTCATGTCGCCAACAAGAATGATATCTTCATCATCAACCCCTGTTGGTTTGCTATTTAACCAATCAGCAAATGCATTGGCGCCAGCAGTTCGAATTTCGTTCCAACATGCTTGGCCGTCATTTTGATCAGCGTTTCCACCAGTTGCACTTCCACAACCACCTTTAGATTTTAAGTGGGCAACGGCAACAGTAAAGACTTCTTCTGTCTCTAAAGATTTAAAGCTTTGCGCAATAGGTGCGCGATTGCTGTAGTCAAAAGGCGCGTCAGTTGTAATCGCTGCTGTTCCTACCTGCTGTACTTTATCAGCACGATAAATAAGCGCGGTAGTAATGGCGTCGGTGCCGATTTTATCAACGCCAAAGTCCACAAATGCATAGTGATTTTGACTGTCGGCATCATTAAGTGCATTTACTAAGCTTGCAACAGCACTAAATTCACCAAAGCCGTCATTTTCAATTTCCATTAAGCCAATCACATCAGCTTGCATAGCACTGATAGCACTAACTAGCTTGGCCTGTTGACGAATTAATTCTACTTCTGAGTCAGCACCTCGGCTAGTTGGGAAACCGCCACCTTGGCCATCGCCATTAAAGTAGTTAAGCACGTTAAAGCTGGCAACACGTAAATCAGCGTCAGGGTTTAACTCTGGCGCATCGGTGCGTGGATTCGTAGTTATAAACTGAGGTGTGACCGTTGGGTGAATACGGTAAGTGCTAAAACTGTACGCTAGGGCGCCAGTTACGGTATTTACTGTATCGCCAGTACGCAGCGTATTCTCTGCCGATAATCCAGGTACAGGGTAAGCAATAGGGTCGCGATTTTGACGAGTTGAGCCATCATCTACGAGTATTTTTTTAGTTAGATTTTGCGCTTCAACCGCATTTGCTGCCGCACCAGGAAGTGCAACTTGTGTCCCTTGATATAAACGTTCGGTGGCAAGCTCTAATTCACCGTAACGACCTAAACCATAGTTATTCGTGACAACTAATGGCTGCTCTAGGGTCACCAACATACCTTCAAATGCTTCTAACTCACTTTGATCGATAACGGGTAAAGTGATTTTAGTAGGATAAGCTGAAAGGCCGGTATCACAAATAGCAACTTGGCTAACATTACCAATTTGGGTGGCATCAAAGTACTCTTCAACAGTACCTTGTACGCGAACATGGTCGCCAACATTAACATCAGTATTGGTAAAGTAAACAAATACACCTTCAGAAGTAAGGGGATTTGCATCTTCATCACTATTAAGTGAATTTACAAAAAAGCCTTTGAGCTGATCATCTGCTTGGAAATCAGCCGTCACAACGCCTTCAAATTCAACCACAGTGTTAACCAGTGGACTGCTTGCGCCTTCACCTTGAATACTGCTAATTAATGTTTTATCAGCGCCACATAGTAAAGGATCTTCAGGTTCTGGCTCAGGATCTGGATTAGGTGAAGAATTCCCTGCAAAGATACCTAGATCACTAAAATCATCTTGATCAAATTGCAGCCATAGCTCACTTGGATTAAAAGCGCCATCGGCATCAGTGCGTCCGTTTAATTGAGTTTCTTTACGGCGCAGTGTTTTATTTTGCGTTTGTACGCCACCTTCAGACCAAAATGAACCTGGATCTACGCCGCGTTGACCAAAGCTATCAATAACGGTTGAGCCTTGCGTAAGTACCAGTGCGTCATCACCATTAAAGTTAGTGACGGCGCTGAGTTGATCTGCTTTTTCTTTTAATTCAACTGAAGCATTACCATTAACAATGACATACGTGCTATTAGCAGCAAGTTCACCGGTTAAATCGAGCGTATTGTTCGCCTCTGTATTGCCATTTGAATAGAGGCTTAGGGTGTAGCCATCCAATGACAGTGGGGTTGTCGAATTATTAAATAGTTCTACTGCTTTATTATAGCTACTGCCCTCTACGTATTCTGATATAACGAGGTTTGCGGTAGCGGGTGCACTGAGGCTTGCTAACACAAGCGCCAATGGCGTTATTTTTGTTTTCAACATTATTATTTTTTCCCGTGTTTTTGTTTCCCCAAATGGGACGCTTAGTGTAATGAAAAATGATTACAAATAGAATACAGAATGTTAACAATATTAAGTTTTGTTATTTTTTGAGGTAGAACGTACAGTTGTGTGTTTGGTTTTAGGTAAGGCAGAGCCTGTGTAGTGTGATTACTATCTATAAAAATAGGGGGTAACGCTGCATAAATGCCAACTATGTGTTGTTCTTAAACATAAAAAAAGGGCAATAAAGCCCTTTTATATCAATATGCTTTTATTACTTATTTAAATAGCGGGCAGCCTGCTTTGCAAAGTAAGTCAGAATGCCATCAGCACCTGCACGTTTAAATGCTAATAGAGACTCCATAATAGTGGCTTCCTCACTCAGCCAGCCGTTATCAATAGCGGCTTTGTGCATCGCGTACTCACCACTTACCTGATAAGCAAATGTTGGTACACCAAATTCATCTTTAACGCGGCGTACAATGTCTAAATAAGGCATACCTGGCTTAACCATTACCATATCGGCGCCTTCTTGCAAATCAAGAGCTACTTCACGAATAGCTTCATCAGAGTTGGCAGGATCCATTTGGTAAGTTTTTTTATCAGCGCCTTTTAGGTTTCCTGCTGAACCGACAGCATCTCTAAATGGGCCATAGTAGCTTGATGCATACTTTGCTGAATAGGCCATAATGCGAGTGTGAATAAAGCCATCGGCTTCAAGGGCTTCACGAATTGCACCAATACGCCCATCCATCATGTCTGATGGGGCAACAACATCAGCACCTGCATGTGCGTGTGATAGCGCCTGCTTAATTAAAATTTCGGTAGTGACGTCATTAATTACATAACCTGCATCATCAAGAATGCCGTCTTGACCATGCACAGTAAATGGGTCAAGTGCAACATCGGTGATCACGCCAAGCTCAGGAAAGGTTTCTTTTAATGCGCGAACAGTTCTTTGTGCTAAGCCATCATCGTTATACGCTTCTTCAGCGAGTAGAGACTTTTTATCTGCAGGGGTAACAGGGAAAATAGCAAGCGCAGGGACGCCTAAATCAACTAATTCTTTAGCTTCTTCTAGCAGTAAATCAATTGACAAACGTTCAATGCCGGGCATCGATTCAATACTTTCACGACGGTTTTTACCTTCAAGCACAAAAACAGGGTAAATAAGATCATTAACACTCAGCTGATTTTCAGCCATAAGGCGACGAGAGAAATCATTACGGCGCATTCTACGCATGCGAGTATATGGGAAAAGGTCTAGTCCAGATTGGGCCATAAGTTATACGCTCCTACTGTGAGATTGGAAAATTAACCACTTGATTGCGGCCATGTTGTTTTGCTAGATAGAGTGCCTTATCGGCACGCTCAGTAAATGTTTCAGGGTTATGAACATCATCGGCAATATGAGTATAAACACCGGCACTAATGGTGTATTTAATCGTAGTACCTGCAACACTGACAGTGTTTTTTTCTACTGCGCACCGTATTTGCTCGGCAATAGTTAACGCACCTTGATTATTAGTATTGGGTAGCAGGACGACAAATTCTTCACCACCATAACGCGCCACTTCATCAAGGGGACGTTTTAATTGTTGCTTAATAACATCACAGACTGCTCGAATTACCTGATCGCCGGTTAAGTGGCCATAGGTATCGTTGATTTCTTTAAACTTATCTATATCAAGCATAATGATGCTCAAGGGTGTTTGCTCACGGCGTGAACGGCGAATTTCCATGATTATTTTTTTATCAAAGAAGCGCCTGTTTTTCACCCCTGTTAGAGCATCTTCCATATTGAGTTGTTCAAGCTCACGGTTTTTATCTTCAAGTTCCCTAAGCGTGACTTGTAACTCAAAGGTGCGCTCATCAACTTGGTTTTCAAGTTCATGACGAGTGCGATCTTGTAATTCAATTCGTTCATTTAACAACGCGTCTTGCGCTGCACTTTTTGCAATCAATGCCTGTTGTGTTGTGACTTGCTCATCGCGTTGTAATATAAATAATTTTATGACGGTGTAGCTTAAACAAAATGAGCAGCTTAAAGAGGCCGCGAAGGTGAGTATTAAGCTGGATCTAGTGACGGTATACAGGCCTGTTAACGCAACGGAAAAATGAATGACTACAATTAAAAAGAACCCGAGTGCCATTAATAGAGATTTATTGGGGCTCGTGGGGTTTTTTCGTAAGTAAAATAATGTTGTGACAACATGATAACTTAAAATGACAGGAATGCTTAAAATAGCAAACAAAGCCACGCTTGGAGTAGGCAGCAACCCTATAAGTACAATAACCAATGCATATAAGGTGGTAATTATTGTTTGCCCTTTAACTAAGTTGGATTTAATGGGTATGCAAACATGGCGCTGTAAAGGAAGAAACAACACCGTGATCAGCATTAGCAAAATAGGCAGCATTAATTGCTGTAAGGCTGCTATGTTTGGGGGGGCATAACGAAACCCAAATCCGCCTAAATATGCTAAAAATAGGCTAAGCATCAGTGTAATCACACCGGCATAGGCAAAATAATGTTTACGTGAAAAAGCAAATAAAACCAAGCTACTGATAGCCAAAGAAAAAATAAATCCAATCAGTAATCCATAGTGCAAGTTAAGCATACTTTTATGGGCTAATAATGCATCTTGTTGCCATAAGGTGAGGGGGACACGAAGCCCGACTCCTGCATTATTATTAACGTTAAGATAAACGGTGGTTTCGCTGTTAGCGGGAAGTGTTAATTTAACCAACAAAGACTCACTTTTAATCGCTCTATCAGATAAAGGAAGAGCATCACCAAAATGTTCCGATTTTAGTTGCTTCTCACCCATAAAGTGGTACAGGTATACATTGTTTAGAAGTGGGTTATCTAACGATAAAATTGGCTCTGTTGGCTTATTAAGATAATTATTTAGTTGAAATTGAATCCACACAGGGCGAGTTTCAAGACCTAAATTAAGCGGTTTATTATTAAGTGACTGCCATTGTTGTAAGTTGCTTTGTTGTGCATCTTCTAGTGAGTTGGGGGTAAACGAATAATGAATCGACTCTATTTTTTTTGAGCTAAATTCGCTATTTATATCAATTGCAGTTGCAGGGAAACAGGATGTAAAAAACACCAAAATGAATGCCAGCAAGGTGCTGTAGATGCGCATTATTTTTTCTCTAATCCAAATAAGCGATTAAAGTTTTCACGAGTATGTTTTGCCACTTCAGATGCTGGAATGTCGTAAAGCTGAGCAAGCGTGTCACACACATAATGCAGCAATGCTGGCTCGTTTCGTCTTGATTTTGGCTTTGGTTTAACAATACGAGGAATTAAAAATGGCGAATCGGTTTCTATTAATAAACGTTCAATAGGAATACTCGGTATAAGTTGCTGTAACTCCTCGCCACGTCGTTCGTCACATACCCAGCCGGTAATACCAATATAAAGTCCTAAACTTAAGTAACCTGAGAGTGCTTGCGCATTGCCTGTAAAGCAGTGCAGTACACCGCGAACAGTAAATTCTTTTAAAATAGTGAGCATATCCTCACTGGCATCACGTTCATGCAAATAAACAGGCAAGTTGAGTTTTTCAGCTAATGCGAGCTGACGACGCAAAACAGCACGTTGTATATCTCTAGGGGAAAAGTCGCGATTGTAATCTAGTCCGCATTCACCTATGGCAATAACATGCTCATTTTGAGCGAACTGAGTAAGTTGTTGCTCAAGCTCAGGGGTTGCTGTTTTAGCGTCATGAGGGTGAATACCAGCGGTAGCATATTGATTATAGTGCGCAGCAAGTGCTAATGATTCTTCACTGGAGGTTATATCACAGCCAATAATCAGCATCCTGTTTACGCCCGCATCTTTTGCTCTGGCGAGCACCTCTTGATGCTGACCATCAAATTGATGATTAGTTAAATTTACGCCAGCATCAATTAACGTGTATTGCATTACTGAGTACGTTTTACACGAATTGAACGGTTTTGATCTGCTTTTTTAAGTAAAAAAGAGTTAAATACGCCACGGCTAATGATAACAGTATCACCTTCGTCTAATTTTAAGCTATCTGAGCCAATTTGACGCCATTGCTGGTTATTTTCTAAGGTAATGATTAGCTCACCATAAGGAGCTTTTTTAACAGATGAAATCATTGATGTAATAGACTCTTCACCATTTTCAGCAATTTCTTTATGCTCTAAACCAAACTCTTTTGTTTTAGTGGCCACAGGCGCTGTTGCAGCGAGAGCCTCAGCTTTTACATTTGTTTGTGCCGATTTGCTTAGCTGGCTTTGCGCTGGTTGTGTTAATGACTTTCCGGCAATGGTGTTGTCGTAGCAGAGTAAACGATTAAAGTCGTTTTCAATAAAACTACAGGCTTGCAAAGCTTGCTCATTAATAGGAGTAGCGGCTAAAACCGGTACGCTGACTAAAGTGAGTAAAGAAAGTAAATACTTGTTCATATTATTCCTTAGATTCTTGTTGTGGTTTTGCGGTATAAAATTTAGCTAAAATTAAACCAAGCTCAAATAAAAGCAGCATAGGTAGTGCCAATAGGGTTTGTGAAAGCACATCAGGAGGCGTTAAAAACATTGCCACTACAAATACGCCAACCACTATATAGGGACGCTTTTCTTTTAGACTTTGTGTGGTTGTTGCACCGCTCCAGCAGAGCAACATAATTGCAACTGGGATTTCAAATGCGATCCCAAAAGCAAAAAACAGCTTGAGCACAAAACCTAAATAACTACTTATATCGGGCGCAAGTGTCATCATTTGCGGCCCTACACTAGTGAAAAACCCTAAAATTATAGGTAGCACCACAAAATAACAAAAAGCAATGCCACTATAAAATAAGATAATACTGGAAGCCAATATGGGCATCAGCATTTTTTTTTCATGTTGATATAAACCCGGGGCTATAAACCCCCAAATTTGATGCAAAATCCAAGGAATGGCAGCAAATAAAGCAACAAACAACGTCAGCTTAAAAGGGGCAAAAAACGGTGCAGTAACATCCGTTGCAATCATAGTGGCTGTACTAGGTAAATGAGCAACTAACGGAGCGGCTACAAAGGTATAAATATCGTTTGCAAAGTAAATTAAGCCAATAAAAATCACTAAAATACTCAATAACGATTTAATTAGCCGGTCACGCAATTCAATTAAATGAGCGACAAACCCTGATTTTACTTCCTCAGTCATTGTGTTTTATACCGTGTATTAAGTGCATGAAAAAAAGAGAGTGTTATGTTCACTTTGAGTCATCTGTTTGTTGGCTATTTGATGCTGGCGTTTGACTTTTTTTATAGCTACGGGTGACTGATTGCGCCGCTTGTTGTAGCTCAGAAACAGAATTTTGTAGGTCAGGACTTAAATCTTTAAGACCTTGTTGCTCTGCTTTTTTTAGATTTTCGTGTAGCTCATGCACACGAAGCTCCTCACTCACCTCCGCTTTTACGGAATTGGCCATTGCTTTTGCTGTTTTAACCCAACGGCTCACAGTTCTAATAGCGACAGGTAAACGCTCAGGACCAAGCACCACCAAACCGACAATAAATACAACAACAAGCTCCCACATTCCCATGCTGGTTAAACCTTGTCGTTGTCTTTAGTTTTGCTAGTTGTACTTGAATCGATAGGCGTTGATTCTGCTGATTTTTCAATGTGTTCTGTTTTATTTTCGCTGGCTTGTTTTTCAGCGCTTTGCTCATCCGACATCGCTTTTTTAAAACCTTTAACTGCACCGCCTAAATCACCACCGATACCGCGTAGCTTTTTGGTACCAAATAAAAGTACAATGATTGCAAGTACAATTAATAGCTGCCAAATACTAATACCACCAAACCCCATGGTTTTCTCCTGCTTTTAAAGCCGTTAATATTAAGATTAAATGCTGATTATACGCCCACAGCGGTAAATAGCACTTAGTTTATGCGCGGCGCCAAGCCGCTATAAAGCCAACTACAGCACAGCCTAAGACAACGCCAGCAGCCATTAAGTTGTATTGTAAATAAAATAATGCTGAAACAATCATCGCTGCACTACTAAAAAGTCCTAAAACCAAGGGCTTATGTGAAACCGTTGATGTTGGAGGTTGTGCGTACGGTGCTCGTTTTAAATTTTGATAAATTAAATCAGGCAACTCAGGCATTTTTTCTGCCCAAAACGGCAAGTTTGCATACATTTGCTTTAGTACAGAAAGCGGGCCAACCTGTTGTTTTACCCAGTCTTCTAAAAACGGTTTTGCGGTTTTCCACAAATCTAGTTGTGGATAAAGCTGGCGACCTAAGCCTTCAACATACAACAAGGTTTTTTGTAATAATACGAGTTGTGGTTGAACCTGCATATTAAAACGACGTGCAGTATTAAATAAATTAACCAGTACATGGCCAAATGATATTTCAGCCAGTGGTTTATTAAAAATGGGCTCGCAAACGGTACGAATGGCAAATTCAAACTCTTCAATGCTGGTATCGGGCGGCACCCACCCTGAATCAACATGTAGCTGAGCTACTTGGCGGTAGTCACGATTAAAAAAGGCAATAAAGTTTTCAGCTAAATAGCGTTTATCTTCTTTGTTAAGTGTTCCCACAATACCACAATCTATACCAATATATTTAGGATTGTGCGGGTTTTCGCGCGACACAAAAATATTGCCAGGGTGCATATCTGCATGAAAAAAACTATCGCGGAATACTTGAGTAAAAAACACTTCCACTCCGCGCTCTGCTAATAACTTCATATTGGTATTTTGTGCCATGAGCGCCTCAGTATCCGAAACAGGAATACCGTAAATTCGCTCCATAACTAATACATTATTGCGGCTGTAATCACTATATACAGTGGGGATATAAAGAGATTCTGAACCTTCGAAGTTACGCTTTAATTGAATGCCGTTAGCACCCTCACGCATTAAGTCGAGCTCATCGAGCAATGTTTTTTTATACTCTTTAACCACTTCCACAGGGCGTAATCGCTTGGCTTCGTTAATTAATTTACCGACAACCTTAGCTAATTTTTCCATTAGTGCTAAGTCAGCGTTGATTTGTTGCTCAATATTAGGGCGAATAACTTTAATAACAACATCTTGCGATTCGCCCTGCGCGTCAACGAGGGTGGCAGTATGCACTTGAGCAATTGAGGCCGATGCCAAGGGGGTTTGTGAAAACTCGCTAAATAGCTGGCTAATATCATCTATTTCTAATGCTTTTTCGATGATCTTTTGCGCTAATTCACCTTCAAAAGGTTCTACCTGATCTTGTAAAAATGCTAACTCTAGCGCGATATCGTGGGGTAACAAGTCACGACGGGTTGAAAGCATTTGGCCAAATTTTATCCACACCGGGCCAAGTTGTTGCAGTGCTAATCGAAGTCTTAAGCCAGGTGGTTTATCTTTGTGTTGGTTGCGCAACCAAAACAAACTTCCTCGTGCAAGTTTAGCAAACCAAGGTGCTTTGTGTTTTGGAATAAGCTCATCGAGTCCGTAGCTAAGCAGAGTTTTAGTTATGTAATACAGTCGGGCAGTTGACACAAAAAATCCTTAGCGCGTTAAAGAGCTTTAATTAAGGCGTTAATACGTTGCTCAATGGCGGCAACTTGGCCTTTTAGTGCTCTATTTTGTTGTTTAAATTGCGCAAGCTCTAATGGATGAATGGTGATTGCCAATTCATCTTGGCACACACTAATAAAAGTACTGTCTAGCTGAGACTTTGCTTTTTTACCTTGCTGCTTAAGCGACTGCAAATGTAAATAAAGTTGTTGTGCAGGCGCGTCGCCAATATGCTTTGCTAGTTGCTCTGGCCAATCAATGTCTACACTTGAAAAGGCGGAACTATAATTTTGAGCTATATTTAAATCGCCTTCTAAATCAAGTTTATTTTGGCGAATAAGTTGAGTCATCATGGCAGGGTTTTTCAGTGCTAACAATGTATCTATGGTGGCACTGATCATACAATCAGCGTCAGCATGTTCTAATGCAGTGTAAAGATGTAGCTGCTGATTGGCATAGGTAATGACTATTTTTTGCTGCCAGTCTCTAACTTCAACCAATAAACGCTGATGCTCTACTACATTTAGTTTATCGTGTAAGCTCGGGTCGAGTTTAAGCGCTTGATTTAGTATTTGTTCAATAAGCGAAAGCACAAAACTCGGTAGCATAAAAAAACTGCTTGTAGCCGGTTGTTCTTTATTGTTTTCTTCAAGCGCCATAAATTACTAACCTTAGTATTTAAATCCACGATGAAGCGCAACAATGCCACCTGTTAGATTTTGATAAGTCGTTTGCTCAAATCCCGCTTCGACCATCATCGATTTAAGCGTTTCTTGATCTGGATGCATACGAATTGACTCGGCTAAGTATTGGTACGATTCACTGTCGTTAGCAACTAGCTTACCCATAGTAGGTAAAATGTTGAAAGAGTAAAAATCATACGCTTTGCTGAGAAGCTCTTGCTCTGGTTTCGAAAACTCAAGAATGAGTAAACGACCACCTGGCTTTAAAATACGGTACATAGAGCGCAACGCTTTATTTTGGTCGGTAACATTACGTAAGCCAAAAGCAATCGTAATTAAATCAAAACTATTATCAGGAAAAGGTAATGCTTCAGCATTCATTTGCACATAATTAATGTTACCGACAAGGCCTAAGTTATGCAGCTTTTCGCGGCCAACCTTTAGCATTGAAGAGTTTATATCACCTAAAACAACCTGGCCGGTATCGCCAACAAGTTGACTAAACTTTGCGGTTAAATCGCCAGTACCACCGGCTAAGTCTAATACATGATGGCCTTTACGAATGCCTGAACTAGCGATTGTTTGACGTTTCCATAAGCGATGAATACCAAAAGACATGAGATCATTCATAACATCGTATTTTGTCGCAACAGAATGAAACACATCAGCAACCATAGAAGCTTTTTCGGTTTCGGCAACAGTTTTATAGCCAAAATGCGTGGTCTTTTCAGGGTTCTCGTTCATGATTAATCTCTATCGTGGTAATAAAGACTAGTGTACTTGATTGTGCACCAAGGGTGCAATTTGAATATGATTTATCAGCTAATTTATTGTGTGAACAGTGTAATTGGCTATTGAGATGTGCGTGATTTAAAGGCCGCGTTTGAGGCACTTTTAACAAGTTGGTTAAAGTCGCCTTGTTGTTGTTCCGTAATCCCTAGAGAGAGAGAAATGGGAGGGAGTTTTAGATCGCTTTTTGAACTTATAAAGCGTAGTTTTTCAACTCCGCTTATCACTTTTTGTGCAATAAGGTTAGCGGTTTCGGGTTCTATGTTAGCAAGTAAAACGATGAATTGATCTTTTGCAGAGCGTCCGGCTAAGCCACTTTGCGAAACATATTTTTGCACTTGCTTAGCCACTTTATTTAAAATCACTTCGCCAATGGCATCGCCAAAATTATTAATAAAATGCTCTAAATTATCAATTTGAATGGCAATAGCTGAGATTGATTTGTCTTGTTTTAACCATAACTGTGTTTGTTTGGTTAAATAATGGCGTTTGTATAAGCCAGTTTGTGGGTCAATCACATGTTGTTTGCGTAGGGTATTAAGTTGTTTTTTAGTTGCTTCGTGTAGTTTTTTGGCCTGACTTAGTTGGTGTTTAAATTGAGCTTGTTGCGTTAATAAAAGCTGAGTTTGTTCATTAAGCCTTTCTAAAGCAATACGGCTGTTGGCAATATTATTTTCATCTAGAGAGTGCATACAGTCATTAACATGACCTGCAAAGTCGTTTAGCTTTTTTTCGGTCTGTTGAGCATTTTGCGATAGTGAATTGATCACGCCATTGACGTTTTCAATCATGGCTACTTCGGTTTTATGCCCTTGATTTAAATATTCAAAATAGAGTTGTTCAATAAACAGCTCATCAATATTTTGATGGGCATCTATGGCATCATCAATAGCATTGTTAAGCGCAAAATGGATTTTACTAGTGTATGTATACACAACTTGAAAATTTAAGGGGGTAGGAGGCAAAACATGATGCTCTAAAAACATACATACTTTTGTCATTTTTTCTTGTGCTATAGCCATGGAGTCATGGAACATCATTTGCAATTACCAACCAAATACGCATAAATGCTGATTTATAAAACTCGTCCGATAAGGCAATTTGCTTCCAAGCACAGATACAATAATCATTATATCTGTGATTTAAAAGTAAAATGAGTCGTAGTTGGCTAAAATGGCGCTATAAATTCAATAACCGTTGCTTTTTTGAGCAATTACTCTAATTGTTAAGTATTAACTTAAGTTAATACAATATCTCACGGGCGTATATTTTGCGCAGTTGGTCGTATATCTATTTGCTATTTATCTAGGCTACGATAGGTTTATCACATCTGTAATATTACTAAGATCAATCACTATGAATTTATCTCTTTCAAAACAAATGCGTCTTTCCTTATTAAGTGTCACCTTAGTGTGCTCATTAAGCGCGTGTCAGCTCACCGCAATTAACGCCGATCAGCAATTTACGCAAACGGCTGAAAATATCGTACAGCACCGCCAAAATGTAAGCCCGTATAGTAACCCCGAAGGCGTTGATGGCTACTTATTACCTAATTTGTCAGCTGAATTTTTAGCACAGCAATATCAAAAAAACACGCAGTTATTAGCAGATTTAGATGCCATAGATGTAAGTAAGCTCAGTGATGAAAACCAAATTAACTACAGTATTATTCGAGCGCAAGTGCAAAATAGTGTTGATGAATATGTATTTAATACGCACTACATGCCTTTAACGTCAGAATATGGCTTTCATTCAAGCTTATCGTTTATTGTTAATAGCTCTGATTATAAAACCGCACAAGATTATCAACACTATTTAAAGCGATTAAAGCAAGTTCCGCGCTTTTTTGAGCAAAATATAGGTTGGATGCGCAAAGGATTAGAGGTTGGTTTAACTCAACCCAAAGCGGTGTTAATTGGTTATCAAGACTCGATTACTGCTTACATTGTTGATGACGTCACACAATCTGAATTTTATAAGCCTTTTTTAAACAATACCGCGGGTTTAAGTGATAGTGAATTTGCAGCGTTACAACAACAAGCTAAAGCTATTATTAGCAGCCAAGTTATTAATGCCTACAAAGACTACTTAACTTTTTTTAATAACGAATACTTACCAGGCGCACGTAGTGATATTGGTATTTCGTCAACACCGAATGGTGAGGCCTTTTATGCAAATCGTGCTAAATATTACACCACCACACAAATGACCCCAAAAGAAATACATGAGCTGGGTTTAGCGGAGGTTGCGCGCATTCGTAGTGAAATGGAAGCGGTTATTAAAGAAGTCGGTTTTAAAGGCACATTTGCAGAATTTATCCACTTTTTACGAACAGATCCGCAGTTTTACGCCACAACGCCTGAGCAATTATTAAAAGAGGCCGCGTATATTGCAAAAAAAATGGATGCACAGTTACCTAAATTATTTCATACCTTACCGCGTAAACCTTATGGCGTAGCGCCGGTGCCTGCCAATATTGCTCCTAAGTACACTACTGGGCGCTATTCGGGTTCGAGCCGTGATGATCAAGCCGGCTTTTATTGGGTGAATACCTACGCTTTAGATAAACGACCACTCTATGCTTTAGAAGCATTAACTTTGCACGAAGCTGTTCCGGGTCATCATTTACAAATATCACTCAATGCAGAACTTGAAAGCTTACCTAGCTATCGCCGTGATGCGTATTTATCAGCGTTTGGTGAGGGCTGGGGACTGTATTCAGAGTACTTAGGCGTTGAAGCGGGTTTTTATCAAGACCCGTACAGCAACTTTGGTCGTTTAACCTACGAAATGTGGCGTGCTGCACGTTTAGTGGTTGATACGGGGATGCACATGTACGGCTGGAGTCGTGAGCGTGCAATGAACTTTATGGCCGATAATACTGCGCTTTCATTACACAATGTAAAAACAGAAACCGATCGTTATATTTCATGGCCTGCACAAGCGTTGTCATACAAAATTGGTGAGTTAACAATTAAACGTCTGCGTGCAGAGGCCGAGCAAGCATTAGGTCAGCAGTTTGATATTCGTGAGTTTCATCATCAAATATTGCGCCATGGTTCAGTGCCTTTATCGGTGCTTGAGCAGCAAATACGTTTATATATACAAGAAGAATTAGCAAAAACAGATAGCTAATAGCGCATTATTTTGAAACTATAAAAGCGTGGTGTTATTTAATGACATCACGCTTTTTTAGCATTTAAGGATAAGTAATGAGTCAATTTATAATGTTTAGTATCGATGTGTTTGCCAGCTTATTTATTGTTGTATTTGGATTGCTGGTTATATTAATTGCTATTTTTTATGTTCGAGATATTACCCAAACAAAGCATGCTATTAGGCGTAATTATCCGGTAATTGGACGTTTTCGCTACTTTTTTGAACGCCAAGGTGAGTTTTTTCGTCAGTATTTTTTTGCTCTCGACCGTGAAGAAATGCCCTTTAATCGCGCCGAACGCAGTTGGGTATATCGGGCTGCTAAAGATGTTGATCATACGGCTGCTTTTGGTTCAACCCAAAGCTTAGAAACGACAGGCACCGTAATGTTTATGAACTGCGCATTTCCTACCTTAGATGAAGAAGCCTTAGCGCCTAGCAACGTAACGCTTGGGCCTTATTGTAAATTTCCTTACACCACAAATTCGTTATTTAATATATCGGGCATGAGCTTTGGTGCGCTATCTAGCCCTGCTGTTCGTGCACTCTCAAAGGGAGCAAAATTAGCCGGTTGTTGGATGAACACGGGGGAAGGCGGACTTAGTCCGTATCACTTAGAAGGTGGTGCCGATATCGTGTTTCAAATTGGTACGGCTAAATATGGTGTACGCGACGAGCAGGGAAATTTAAGTACAGAAAAGCTAAAAGCCGTTGCTGCACACCCAACAGTTAAAATGTTTGAACTGAAAATGAGCCAAGGTGCCAAGCCAGGCAAAGGCGGCATGTTACCTGGGCGAAAAGTGAATGCTGAAATTGCCAAAATAAGAGGCATACCCGAAGGGCAGGATTCTATTAGCCCAAATGGGCACCCAGAAATAAAAAATCCAAACGATATTCTAGACATGCTTACCACCATCAGGACTACAACCGGTAAACCGACAGGTTTTAAAGCGGTTATTGGTGAGCATACTTGGTTAGAAAGTTTATTTGCCGAGATTAATCATCGTGGTATTGAGTCTGCACCCGACTTTATTACTATTGATAGTGCGGATGGCGGTACAGGCGCAGCACCACAATCTTTATTAGATTCTGTGGGGTTACCGCTTAAAGAAAGCCTTCCTTTAGTGATACAGCTATTAAAGAAACATGGGCTTAGAGAGCGAGTTAAAATTATTGTTTCGGGTAAGTTAATTGTTCCTTCCAAAGTCGCATGGGCACTAGCACTAGGAGCCGACTTTGTGGTTTCTGCGCGAGGGCATATGTTTGCACTAGGCTGCATTCAGGCTATGCAATGTAATAAAGATACC
The DNA here is from genome assembly GCF_023650455.1 of Pseudoalteromonas sp. SCSIO 43095. Classification (NCBI taxonomy): domain Bacteria; kingdom Pseudomonadati; phylum Pseudomonadota; class Gammaproteobacteria; order Alteromonadales; family Pseudoalteromonadaceae; genus Pseudoalteromonas; species Pseudoalteromonas sp. SCSIO 43095. The sequence continues at coordinate 2,781,702 of NZ_CP087995.1, read as the reverse complement.
TGCCCAACAGGAATTACTACGCATAATGAACGTTTGCAACGTGGTTTAAATGTTGAAGATAAAGCGCAGCGGGTCGCAAATTATAATAAATACATTCATTACGGTGCAGGGCTTATTGCACATTCTTGTGGCGTTACCAGTGCTCGCGAATTAAAACGCAAACATGTGCGTATTGTGCAAGAAAGCGGCCTTTCTGAGCCGCTAGATAAAATGTACGAGCATTATCATTAAATACTTGCTTGTTAATTATTGATGATGAAGTGTATTGCTCGCTTGAATGCCGGTGATTTTTAATCGCTCTAATTCGCAGCTAAACAAAAACTCTAGTGCTTCTAGGTGGCGACGCACTTCAGCAATATTTTTGCCAACTGCATATAAGCCATGACCGCGAATTAATACACCAAATTTAATCGGTGAGTGCAAATGGTGATCGCTGACTAATAAGCTCAAACGATCAATATCTTGGTCATTATCAAAAATAGGAATGCTTAAGGTTTCTAAATGTGAGGTAAAACCACTGAGCGCTTTTTGCATTTCGTAACCGCTTAAATCAAGCTGATGAGCTTGCGTTACTTGTGAAAGCACCGTTGCTGCAACAGATTGAGTATGCAATACACATTGCGCCTCAGGAATTAACTGATACAAACTTAAATGTAATTTCGCTTCGCTTGATAACGCCTGAGGAGTATTTAAGTTTTGCTGTTCTAACTGTAAAAAATGCTCATGGGTAAGTTGGGCCTTATCGCAGCCATTAGTCGTTATAACAAAGCCATTTTGGGTGCGAGCTGATAAACTTCCACCCGAGGCAGGAACCCAACCTTGTTGGCTAATCCATTTTGCGGCTTCTATAAGGTTTGAAATAGCGGTATGGTTGTTTTGCATATTTTCCTCACAAATAACAATTAAAGTACAGTTTAGACGGCTAAACTTCCGTTTTTAATCATAGCACTGCTCTGTACACAAAACCATCATCAGGAGACTTCGTGTTTGACAGTAAACTCCCCAATTTAGGTATTAGTATATTTAGCCAAATGAGTGGCTTGGCTAATAAGTTTTCGGCAATTAATCTTTCGCAAGGTTTTCCTGAGTTTGATACCCCTGAGTATTTAAAAGCGCAGTTAAGCCAGTATGTAACGCAAGGGGTTAATCAATACTCGCCTTCCAGCGGTGTACCTAAACTGCAGCAGCAAATTGCAGCATTAGTTCAGCGCAAATACAAAGCGCAAATTGATGGAACAAGCCAAGTAACTATAACTTCAGGAGCAACTGAAGCACTATTTGTAGCGATTCAAACAATCGTGCGCGCGGGTGATGAAGTTATTATATTTGATCCTGCATACGACTCATATCAGCCCGCTATTGAACTGGCAGGCGGCAAGTCAGTGCATGTTGCGTTAGCCGCCCCAGATTACGCCATAAATTGGCAAATGGTAAATCAAGCTATCACAGTAAATACTCGTGCAATTATTATTAATACTCCGCATAACCCAAGCGGTAAAGTATTAAAGCAGCAAGATATCAACGAACTAAAAAAGCTAGTGAGTGCTCACAATTTATATGTCATAAGTGATGAGGTTTATGAGCATATAACGTTTGATCAACAACCACACTTAAGTGCACTAGGTGACGAGGAACTACTGGCAAAAAGCTTTGTTATTTCAAGCTTTGGTAAAACCTTTCATAGCACCGGTTGGAAAATGGGCTACTGTATTGCGCCCACTGATTTATGCGAAGAATTTCGAAAGATTCATCAGTATGTTACTTTTTCAAGCTTTACGCCTGCGCAACATGCATTAGCAGATATGTTAGAGCAACACGCTGAACACATTGACCAGTTAAGTGAGTTTTATCAACAAAAGCGCGATGTACTCAGTAATGCTCTACAAGACAGCCGTTTTAGCATTTTACCAAGTGAAGGCACCTACTTTTTACTGCTTGATTACAGTGATGTATCGGATTTAAATGACGTAGAATTTTGCCAATGGTTAGCAGAACAAGCAGGCGTGGCAGCCATTCCACTGAGTGTATTTTACCAGCAGCCAAATAACGATAAAGTTATTCGTTTATGTTTTGCTAAAAACGATCAAACCTTAATAGAGGCGGCGCGCATTTTATGTCAACTTTAACTTTTACATTATTGCAAAGCTCGCTACATTGGCTCGATAAAAAAGCCAATTTAGCTATGTTTGAACAGCAACTTGCTAACATCAACAATCAACCTGATTTAATTGTATTGCCCGAAACCTTTGCCACTGGATTTGCGGTTAACCTTGATTGTGGCGAACCTGAAAATGGCTCAGTACTGGGTTGGCTTAAAACACAAGCTAAAAAACATAATGCAGTGATTGCTGGCTCAGTATTGGTAACCCAAGAAGACAAAAAGGCCAACCGGTTTTATTGGGTAAAACCAAGTGGTGATGTGCGTTATTACGATAAACGCCACTTATTTTGTTTGGGTAACGAAGGCGAGTTTGTAGTGCCAGGGCAAACGCGTGAAGTGTTTGAGCTAAATGGGTTTAAAATTTTACCGCAAGTTTGCTACGATTTACGTTTTCCGGTGTTTCAGCGCAATAACAATGACTACGACGTGATGATAAATATTGCCAACTGGCCAGCTGCAAGGCGTAATGTGTGGGATACCTTATTAATGGCGCGAGCAATGGAAAACCTGTGCTACGTGGTTGGCGTAAATCGGGTTGGCGAAGATGGTAATGGTATTGACCACAGCGGTGGAACCGCAGTGTATGACTTTAAAGGTGATCCACTGATTAAAGCGAATGATGACCAGCCAGCATTATTAACAATCACGTTAAATAAAGCGCCGCTTGATGAGTTTAGAGCTAAATTTCCGGCACATTTAGATGCCGATGCTTTTACATTGGTATAAATTAGCGCCCAGCCGATAAAGTGCTAAAATAGCCGCTGATATTTTTATTGGCGGCTTTATGAATACAACCCTTATTACACCGGTAATTTTAGCTGGCGGTATTGGCACACGGCTTTGGCCGCTGTCGCGCCAAGCAATGCCAAAGCAGTTTTTATCTTTACTTGATAATAAAAACCAGCAGTCGTTATTGCAAAGTACGTTAGTGCGTGTTGCAACTGAGGGCTTTAATCCCGCTATTTTGGTCTGTAATGAGCAGCATCGATTTATTGCCGCGGAGCAGGCAGCATTTGCAAAACCCCATGCCATAGTACTTGAGCCAGAAGGCAAAAATACCGCACCAGCTATTGCCCTTGCCGCGCACTATGCATTAAAAAATAATATTACAGGTCCTTTGTTGGTGATGCCTGCCGATCATCATATTGCAGATTTTACCGCATTAACTGCTCAGTTATCTGATGCGATTAAACTTGCTGAGCAAGGTAAATTAGTTACATTTTCAATCACACCAACAGAGCCACACACAGGTTATGGGTATATAAAACAGGGCGCAGCCATTAAAGATAGCTGTTGTTTTGAAGTTGACCAGTTTAAAGAAAAGCCTGATTTACCAACTGCATTAACTTATTTAGCTGAGGGCGGTTATAGTTGGAACAGTGGCATGTTTTTATTTACTCCCGCGGCATATCTAAAAGAGCTGGAACGCTTTGCGCCAAAAATAGCTAAAAGTGTTGCTAGTGCCACAGATTTTAAACAAGACTTAGCGTTTACTAGAGCAAATACTCATGCACTTGAATCTTGCCCAAGTGACTCGATTGATTATGCTATTTTAGAGCGCAGCAATAATGTGGTGGTAATGCCCGTTGCATTAAATTGGAGCGATGTGGGTAGTTTTTCTGCACTGGCAGCGCTAAGTAAAAAAGAGCCACAGGGTAATAACCCACACCAAGAACATATCGCCCAAAACAGTAGTAACAACTTAGTTATTAGCGAAGATGGACACACAATAGCGACATTAGGAGTAAGCGATTTAGCAATTATTCATACCCACGACGCCACTTTAATTGCTGATCAAAATGCGCTTGATGCCCTCCCGTTATTGCTCAAGCAACTGGCAACAACACATAATAACAAACTGACACACCATCAGGTGGTTTACCGCCCTTGGGGAAATTATCGTACGCTGGTAGAAAGTATCGGTTTTAAAGTAAAAAAAATAACCGTTAATAGTGGGGCTAGGCTCTCAACGCAGCGTCATCAGCATCGCGCTGAGCATTGGGTGGTAGTATCAGGCACTGCAGATATATGTATTGACCAGCAAAGCTTAACGCTGACCCACGACCAATCTTGTTATATTGCTGCAAAACAGCTGCACAGTTTAGCGAATAATCAGCCCGAGCCCTTAGTTGTTATTGAAGTTCAAACGGGTGCCATTTTAGATGAAAGCGATATAGAGCGATTTGACGATATATACGGCAGAAAGTAACAGTATAAATAGTGAAAATACTTGATTATTTGTCACTGCAGTAAAACTTGGTAGCCCGTAGCCCGTAGCCCGTAGCCCGTAGCCCGTAGCCCGTAGCCCGTAGCCCGTAGCCCGTAGCCCGTTTTTACCCTAGCCCTTGCCGTACATACTTTAAATACGCCTCTAAACTGTGTTGCCACAGTGTGCTGGCTTCATTTAATGAGTTATTTAATGGTTTTTTATCTAGTAAGCGTCGCTCAATTTTTTTAAGGGCTAATCCATAGCTATTAAAGCCAAGTTGCATGGCGGTGCTGGCTTGGCGATGTAATAACTTAATGCATTGCTCGGGGTCTTGCTCTAATAAAGCTTGGCAACGGCTCAGCTTATTACGAGCAGAAAGAATAAATTCATTATAAATAGAAGACACTTCATCAATACTAAAAGAGCTTGTAAGAGTTTCTGTTGCGGTTTCATCATATAACGTATCAACCAGATCGACGGCAATATTAGCTGTTTGTGTTGACTGTGAATCACTCAATGCTTGGCGTAGTTTTTCTTGCTTTAATGGCTTGCCAACAATGTCTTTAATACCCAATGCTAAGTATTCTTTTATTTCATCAGGGCTTAAACTGGCAGTAAAGGCCAGCACCGGCGTTCGCTGATTTTTATGCTCCACCCGTTTGAGTGTTTTTAGTACCTGTTGCCCTGTTAAATCGGGTAGGTTCATATCAAGTAGCACCACATCAAAGTGGTATTTTTTCATCAACTCAATCGCACTTTTGCCATCTTTAGCGAGCTTAATTTTATGCTCGTCGTCTGCCATAAATTCAACGGCAATTTTTTGGTTCAGATCTAAATCTTCAACAAGTAATACATCGAGTCCGGTTAAATAGTCTTTACTTTGATGGCGTTGCTCGACGAGACTAAGCTCACCAATGGCTAACGTCATGTTAAAGCTAAATACACTACCTACTCCCAGCTCACTGGTAATTTCTAGCTGGCTATTAATTTTATCGAGAAGGCGACTAGTTATAGCAAGTCCGAGGCCTGTTCCGCCTTTTTCTTTACCGGCACTGCTTTGAATGTAGGGCTCAGTTAAATAATCAATTTCATCTTTTTCAATACCGGGGCCTGAATCGAGTACACTTACTTTAAGAGTGTGATCTAGCTGGGTTTCATTAACTAAATCTATTTGTACTTTTACCATACCGTTATCGGTAAATTTAATCGCATTACCTACAAGGTTAATAATAATTTGTCTGAGTTTTTGTTGGTCGCAGTAGTAACAGGCTTTATCGGGGATATTACAGGCAAGCTCAAATTTAAGTTGTTTTTGTTCGGCCAGAGGGCTTAACAGCAAACATAAGTTTTGCAGCCATGTTTTAAACTCTATGTCTTCTTCGTACAGGGCTTCGTCGTGCTGATCTAAGCTTGCGTATTCCAGCACTTTATCTACCAGTAAGTTGAGTGACTCTGCTGAATTGATAATTGCCTCACAATAGGCTTTATTGCGGCTGTCGCTGGTTTGATTTAATATCAGTTGTGCACTGCCTAATATGCCGTTTAGTGGTGTGCGTATTTCATGGCTGATGGTGGATAAAAACAGTCCGCGAATTTCTAAATCTTTATGAGCTTTTTCAGTGAGCTTATTAAGTCGTAATTCCCTGCGCTCATTACATAACAACGCCATACCTGCAGCATAAAACATGGGGGCAATAACACTGTTTAAAAATAACAGTGAGTTAAACCATGAATTTAAAATGGCATCCTGTTGTGCAATGTCATCCATAAATAGGCTTCGGGTAATAAAACTTGCTGCAACTAAAGTTAAAATAATTATGTAAACAATGCTGGCGTTAGGGTAGGGTTTTCGCGCATATTTTATAAATATAAATAATAAAAAAGTGGCCTCTACAATATGCTGCAAATCAGAAATATATACCCGCGAGCGCATTGAAGGCTGTAAAAATGTGAAATAAACAAGCATCAAAGCGCTGAGCGCTGTAAATAGGCAAACAAACTTAAGGCCACGACCATGATAATTTAAAAATTGACTCAGTGACAAACAATGCACAATAGAAGCTAAAAACATCATGTTATTAGCAAGGGTAATGGCAATCTGATCAGGAATTTTGCCTATTAGTGCAAAACTAACAATGGCAGTTAATAGTAGTAAAGGATAGAAAATATAAAGTAACGTGCCGGGAACATGCTTATTGGTACGCCAGGTTAAAAAGTTCAGTAGCGTCATCACTGTTATAACGGCGATACTGGCAAAATAAAGCGTAAATGAGTCGAGCATTAAGACCCCAACAGCGTTTTTTAAAGAAGATATAAAAACAGGCACTTAAAGTGCCTGTATGGTATTTATTCAAACAAACGTTAACGAATTTCGTCAGGAATGTTTTGTTGTGCCCAAGAAAGTAATTCAATACGGTTACGACATTTAGTTTTTCTAAATGCACTGTATAAATGAGTTTTAACCGTATGCGGGCTAATACTTAACTCTTCAGCAATTTCTTTATTTTTAGAACCATTACTCATTAACGAGATAATTGCTTTTTCACGCTTCGTTAGCTTTATTGGTTCAATATCACCATCAGTTAGCTTATGCAGGGCGTCTTTATTAAATTGCAGCATGCGGTTAAGTGCATTACACATAATGTCACGACGATACCAAAGCTGATCTTCGAGTAATAAACGAATCCCTTTCATGAGTACATCGGCATTATCTGTGGTGTAAAATACACCACGAATACCGCTGAGTAGTGCGCGATTAGCAAGCTCTGGGTTTTCATCTAAATTGAACAACACAATATCGCACTTGATGCGTAAGTTAACGAGTTGCTCTTTTAGCTTTGTCCATGCGTCTTTACTTGATGTTTCAATGAACAATAAGCGAGTACCTACCGGAACATCTAAAATATTTGTACCCGTAGTTACGTCAAGGCCTTGTGTTTTTAACAATGGTTCTAAAACGTTAATACCAATAGTGTTAATTGGTTCTTCATCTAACAACAAAAAGGCTGAACTGCTCATGTTTTTTTACTCTTTTATAAAGCTGGCTAATTAATTTTACCACAATCCCTACACACCTTTTGTATTAGAGAATCGTTATTTCACTGGAGAAAAGGTGCGATTTCCGATTATTTAAACATAAAATGTTGCAAATAAGTAATTGTTTTTTTTCGTGTAGTAAGAAAAACGCCGTATTTTTGATTTTTTAAACTAATCTAAGATTTAACTAAGCACTATAGCGCCGTTTTTTTAGTTTCTTGGTATGGAGGCCAGCCCATTTCTTTACCTGCGAGCATATGTAAATGTATGTGATACACAGTTTGGCCACCATGTTCATTACAGTTCATCACAACGCGGTAGCCGTCATCGCTAAAGTTGTGTTGCTTGGCCAGTTTTGCGGCGACCGTGTATAAATTACCAACTAAATGTGAGTTTTCATTATTTATATCATTTATAGTGGCAATTGGTTGCTTGGGAATAATTAATACATGAAATGGCGCTTGAGGATTAATGTCTTTAAACGCTAGCGTGTCATCGTCTTCGTAAATAATATCGGCTGGAATTTCGCGATTAATAATTTTAGTAAAAATAGTCTCTTGGCTCATAATGATGACTCTAATTTATTTGATTAATATATGTGTCACTAATGACAAATTTTGCTAGCAGTGTCAAACTGAAATCAACTAAAGGAGTAATTATGCGTAAATCAATATTATTAGGCAGTGTAGCGGCGCTCTTACTGAGTGCATCGAGTTTGGCAGAAAATATTCACTTTCCTGAGGAATTTGTTCCTTTGCAAGTGGGTGACCGAATAATTGAAAGTTCGCTTTTTAGTCGTGTTGATGATGTTGAATTAGCACCGGGTACTTATCAGCTAAAACTTAAATACACAGATTTATATGACTTAGGTTATGACGATCATGAAGTGATTGAATCAGAACCTTTTTGGGTGAATGTAACCATTGAAGCGGGTAAAGATTACACCTTAGTATTTAATCGTGCTGAAAATGCGGTAGCGGCAAAAGTATTTGCTGAAGCACCGCAAGTGAGTTTAAAAGCAAAAGGCAGCACCTTAGCTAAGCCATTAAATATTATTGCCGAACGACAAGTTCAAAGCGCACAGTTTAACCAGCAAACAACAGCAACCCCAGCGGGCCCGCAAAAACCGAGTCGTCCCATTAAACCGATTACGCCAATTAATGGAAAAGGCATGCCAAGTGCGGCAAATATGCTCGACTTTTGGTGGCAACAAGCAACGCTCGCTGAAAGGCAGGCTTTTTTAGATAAAGTAACAAAATAATTAAGCATTAAAAAAGGGCCAAATTGGCCCTTTTTAGTTTATTGGTAACGCTATTATTTATTCAAATAACGCGTCAATGGTACCTTGTGCAAGTGGGTGATAACCTGGACGTGCTTTTAAGTACACGCTTTGTGCCCAGTCTTTTTTACCATGTGTAATAAGTGCTTTGTAAAGTGGCACTATTAGCTTACGACGACCAATACCCGATAAGTGTTTATCAAGCGCAGGGTAAATCGGTTGGTAACCGTTACCCACTGCTAGCATGTACCATGCAAATGCGCGTTCTGCGTTAGTTGATTGGGTTAAGTTAAACTCGCCGTCTAATTCAGTCATTTTTTCAATGCTTAAATCGCGCGGTAGGTTATTTAAAAAGTGCAGCCACTCATGCACTGTCCAATTTGCAGTAGGTAATTGTGCGGCAGTTGTATCCCCCTTTAACCATGCTTGTGTTGCAGCATCTACTTTATCGAACGCATCAGAGGTAGGGTTAGGTGCATCACTTGGTAAACCAGGCTCAAAAATCCACTCGTTTACTTTATCCATGCTCACTACACCAGGGTACTTTTCAATTAAGTTAGCTTTGATGTAAGTCACAAATTGCGCAGTGGTTAGTGACTTAAACGCAAATTCATTAAAGTAAGTTTTAACAAAGTCATCAAACTTATCACGGCCATATTTTTCTTCTAGGTAGATTAAAAATAGCTGACCCTTTGTGTAAGGCACTGAGCTAAACGCATCATCTGGATCGCGACCATTAAGTTTTAAATTAAGGCGAGTGTCTGGTGCATCAATGGTTTTAAGTTGCGCACGCAGGCCAGCTGCATCAAGCGCTTGCTCCATTACTGCACGGTCGCGACCAAATACTTCTTCCATAATGCGGTTTTCAACATAAGAGGTAAATCCTTCGTTTAACCATAAGTCTTCCCATGTGGCATTGGTTACTAAGTTACCAGACCAAGAGTGAGCAAGCTCATGTGCAATCAGGTTAACGAGGCTTTTATCGCCAGCAACAACGGTTGGGGTAATAAATGATAGACGCGGGTTTTCCATGCCACCAAATGGGAAGCTAGGCGGTAGCATAAGTAAGTCATAGCGACCCCAAGCATATTCACCATACATCGCATTGGTTTTGTCGATCATCGCTTGGGTGTCATTAAATTCAGCAACTGAGGCATCCAAAATAGTCGGTTCAGCAAAAATACCGGTTTGTTTAGACATCGCTTTAAATTCTAAGTTACCAGCACCAATCGCAATTAAGTAAGGCGAAATTGCTTGTGGCATATTGAAGTGGTAATCGCCGTCTTTATAAAGGGCATCTTTATTATCGGCACTCATTACCGCACGCACATCTTCAGGGGTATGAATACGTGCAGAATAAGTCACACGCATTGCCGGTGTATCTTGCACAGGGATCCAACTACGTGCATGTATCGCTTGCGATTGACTATACATAAACGGGTGCGTTTTACTGGCTGTTTGCTCTGGCGTTAACCACTGTAAGCCCGACGCTTCTGGGCGACTGTTGTAGTAAATACGGACTTTTTCAGCTTGGCTTTTAAATGTAATGGTTAGTTTTGAGCCTTTAACATCGTCGCGATTAGCAAGGTTAAAACTGGCTTTATGCCAATTGCCATTGGCTGTTTGATACATCACTTTATCAATATCAAGATCGCGGGTATCAAGTACTAGCTTTGTGCTTTTCGCGTTTTGCCATTGTAGCGTATGCTCAACAAAACCTTCTAATTGCTTGTCGGCAAAGTCGATGTCTAAATCAAGGTTTAAATGCGTGGTGATAACATCATCAAGGTTGGCGTAGGAATTTTGATCAATAGCGCTAGCCATTGCTTGCGAGCACATACCGGCCATAACGAGGCTTAAAAAAAGAGGTTTGATTTTCATAATTACCTTGAGTACAAATAAAAAAGTACCCGTTTTATAACATGATTGCCACAGTGGGTTGAACAATTTTTACAAGCTGATGCGCAATTTGCGACGATGAGTTAAACTAGAGCGATTAATTACTGGTACCTTTAGGACCCTTGTGGCGCACTCATTACAACCCCTACATACATTTGCATTAAGTAGCCAATGCCAAAATTTTATTGAGATCACCGACTCAGCGCAGCTTCAAACTCAGAGCTTTAACGCGCCTTTTTGTCTGTTAGGGGAGGGCAGTAATACCATTTTTTTAAATGATTATGCTGGCACGGTTATTAAAATGGCGACCCAAGGAATTAATATTACTGAGCGGGAAAATGATTTTTTAGTCAGTGCGGCTGCCGGTGAAAATTGGCATCAATTAGTGACTTACTTGCTTGAGCAAGGCATAGCAGGGTTTGAAAATTTAGCACTCATACCAGGCACTGTCGGTGCTGCGCCAGTGCAAAATATTGGTGCCTACGGTGTAGAGATTGCGCAATTTGTAGAAGCTATTGACTATTTTGATATTAATAGCAACTGCTTCAAATCTTTAACTAATCAGCAATGCCACTTTGCTTATCGTGAATCGGTTTTTAAACACGCGTTAAAAAATAAAGCGGTGATCACCCAAGTGCGCTTTAAACTGCCAAAAATATGGCAACCAGTACTCAGTTATGGACCGCTACAACAACTAAAAAACCCGACGCCACAGCAAGTATGTGAGCAGGTGATACAAACACGCAATAGCAAACTCCCAGACCCTTATAAACTAGCTAATGCTGGGAGTTTTTTTAAAAACCCAATTATTACCAATGCTGCGTTAGTGCCGTTACTTGCGCAGTTTCCTGAGTTACCTCATTACCCACACGGAGCCGGTCATCATAAAGTCGCAGCGGGGTGGTTAATAGAACAAGCGGGATTAAAGGGATATAAGATTGCCGGTATTGAAGTGCATCAGCAGCAAGCTTTGGTGCTCGTTAACCATGGTCACAGTACAGGGGATGATTTGATCAGCATGATCACCCATATTCAAAACACTGTTTTAGCGCGCTATAACATAAGCTTAGAACACGAAGTGCGGTTAATTGACCAACACAATGAATGCCATATCTCTTTGGAGCAATTAGCATGAAAGCACCTGATGGAAACAAGCTAGCTATTTTAAATGCGCTTAATAAAGGCGGGTTTGTCTCTGGGCAAGCTTTAGGAGAGGAATTAGGAATTAGTCGTGCCGCTGTTAGTAAACACATTCAAAGCCTACAAGCTATGGGCTTAGATGTATTTAAAGTTACAGGTAAAGGCTATTGCTTAAATAACCAAGTAGGGTTACTTAATCAGGAAAAAATACAACAGCTTTATGCTGAGTTAGGGCAAAATACCGCTAATATTGAAGTGCAGCCGCTCATTGATTCAACTAACAGCGAACTAATGCGCCGCATTCAGGCTAAAACACCACTTCAGTCGGGCACGGTAATCGTTGCCGAAATGCAGCAAGCAGGGCGCGGGCGTCGAGGGCGTGTATGGCAATCGCCATTTGGTGCCAACTTATACTACAGCTATTTTTGGCGATTAGATGATGGTTTACAAGCCGCTATGGGTGTATCGATTGCTGTTGGTTTAGCGGTGTATGATGCGATAAAAGCACTTTATGGTATTGATGTAGAGTTAAAGTGGCCAAACGACATTTACATAAGCAAACAAAAGCTCGCTGGCGTATTAGTTGAATTAGACGGGCAACCACAAGGGCCGTGTCAGTTGGTGATAGGAATTGGTATTAATTTAAATATGCCACAAAGTGCCAGTCAGCACATTGACCAAGCATGGACAGACTTAAGTCAGCACACTCAGCAGCTAGATAAAAATCAACTAGTAGCTTCATTAACTTATTGGTTAGAGCAGCGCTTAGCGCAATATCGCAAGAACGGCTTACAAACTATGTATCAACAATGGAATGCATTAAATGCGTTTGCAGGCGAGCAGGTAGAGCTTAATACTGGGCATCGTAGTTGGCGTGGCATTTGTGAAGGTATAGATGCGCACGGTGGTGTACGTATTCGCCAAGACGGCGAAGTAAAAAGTTATTATGGCGGCGAGATTTCATTAAGAAAGGCGCAAGCATGAGATTGTTAATTGATGTAGGTAATACTTCGCTCAAAGCCGTATTGTGGGAAAACGGGCAAATACAGCCATGTGATATTAATAATATTTTATGGCAGCAAATTACGGTTGTTATTTACGCTTGTGTTGGTCGTAGCGAGTTACTTAAACAATTATTAGCGCAAGCCAAAACGCATAATATTGATTGTTTTGAGGCTACGGTTAGTAGTGAGCTTGGTGGGTTGCGCTGCGCGTATCAGCAAGTAGGTAATTTGGGTATAGATAGATGGTTGGCGCTTATTAGCGGTTATACGCTTTACCCTAATATGGCTGCTATTGTTGTTGATGCTGGTACGGCTACCACTATAGACGTTCTCAATAATGATGGGCAGCATCTAGGAGGCTGGATATTACCTGGGCTTGATTTGATGACCTCATCACTCACTCAAAATACTCAGCGGGTATTTGATGATGCAAACACGCCATTTGCTAATGAGCTTGGAAAAAACACCCCTAATGGGTTAAAAAACGGAGCCTTAGTGGCAACTATGGGGGCCATTGAGCAAGCAAGATTGCATTTAAAGACAAAAAATAGCCTTTTAATTTTTGCGGGTGGTTATGGTCAGCTGTTACAAGGGCATTTTTCACAGAGTATTTTCGACCCAATGCTAGTAATGAAAGGCTTAAATTACTGGTATGAGTTAGCTAAAAAGAGTTAAAAACAACAAAAAAACAGCTTTTTGCGCGAATAGTGAGCATTTGAAGCGTTAAATCACATTTTTTTTAATTTTTTGGTTGCATCCCAATAAACCTTACTCTAGAATCTCGCCCCGTACTAAAGCAGTGCCGACTTAGCTCAGCTGGTAGAGCAACTGACTTGTAATCAGTAGGTCAACCGTTCGACTCGGTTAGTCGGCACCACTTTCCTTTTACCGGAAGTGCTTAGTAAAGAATTATCGTGGAGGGGTTCCCGAGCGGCCAAAGGGATCAGACTGTAAATCTGACGGCTCAGCCTTCGCTGGTTCGAATCCAGCTCCCTCCACCACTTTATTCTAGACGGTTAGAGGTAGTTTAAGAACAGGTTCCTTAAAGCGGGCATCGTATAATGGCTATTACCTCAGCCTTCCAAGCTGATGATGCGGGTTCGATTCCCGCTGCCCGCTCCAATTTGATGATGCTGATATAGCTCAGTTGGTAGAGCGCACCCTTGGTAAGGGTGAGGTCGGCAGTTCAAATCTGCCTATCAGCACCAGTCAATCGAATCGCCTTAAACACTTCCTTTATCTGTCAGAAAAAACTATTTGAAATTTGAAAAAATTAACTTAATCTACCTATGGTGGATTATTTTCATATGTAATCTAGATACACAAAACTGATAGGTTCCGTCATGGCAAAAGAAAAGTTTGAACGCGTAAAACCGCACGTAAACGTTGGTACAATTGGCCACGTTGACCACGGTAAAACTACACTAACTGCAGCAATCACTAACGTACTTGCAAAAGTATACGGCGGTGTTGCTAAAGATTTCGCATCAATCGATAACGCTCCAGAAGAGCGCGAGCGTGGTATCACAATCTCAACTTCTCACGTTGAGTACGATACACCAACTCGTCACTACGCACACGTAGACTGTCCTGGACACGCCGATTATGTTAAAAACATGATCACTGGTGCTGCTCAAATGGACGGCGCTATCTTAGTAGTTGCTGCGACTGACGGTCCTATGCCACAAACGCGTGAGCACATCCTACTTTCTCGCCAAGTTGGTGTTCCTTACATCGTTGTGTTCATGAACAAATGTGACATGGTTGATGATGAAGAGCTACTTGAGCTAGTAGAAATGGAAGTTCGTGAACTTCTTTCTGAATACGACTTCCCAGGTGATGACTTACCACTAATTCAAGGTTCTGCACTTAAAGCACTTGAAGGCGAAGAGCAATGGGAAGCAAAAATCGTAGAGCTTGCAGAAGCACTAGATTCTTACATTCCAGAGCCAGAGCGTGACATCGATAAGCCATTCATCATGCCTATCGAAGACGTTTTCTCAATCCAAGGTCGTGGTACTGTTGTAACTGGCCGTGTTGAAGCTGGTATCATCAACGTGAACGACGAAGTTGAAATCGTTGGTATCAAAGAGACGACTAAGTCTACTTGTACTGGTGTTGAGATGTTCCGTAAGCTTCTTGACGAAGGTCGTGCTGGTGAGAACATTGGTGCACTTTTACGTGGTACTAAGCGTGAAGACGTTGAACGTGGTCAAGTACTAGCTAAGCCTGGTTCAATCAAGCCACACACTACATTCACTTCAGAAGTATACGTACTTTCGAAAGATGAAGGTGGTCGTCATACTCCATTCTTCAAAGGTTACCGTCCACAGTTCTACTTCCGTACAACTGACGTAACAGGTGACGTACAGTTACCAGAAGGCGTAGAAATGGTAATGCCTGGTGATAACGTTAAGATGACAGTAACGCTAATCGCACCAATCGCGATGGACGAAGGTCTTCGTTTCGCTATCCGTGAAGGTGGCCGTACTGTAGGTGCTGGTGTTGTAGCAACTATCGTAGAGTAATAATTAGCCTAGCTAATTAATACGAAAAACCCGAGCTTAGCCTCGGGTTTTTTAATGTCTGCAATTTACTTCATGTGAAGGTGGCGCTCTTACCTTAGGGGTAGGTGCTTTGTAGCAACTATCGTAGAGTAATAATTAACGTTTAAGTTAATTGTTAGAAAAAGGTCACTTAGGTGGCCTTTTTTAATGGCTGCGATTTACATCATGTGAAGGTGGCGCAGTTACCTTAGGCGTAGGTGCTTTGTAGCAACTATCGTAGAGTAATAATTAGCCTAGCTAATTAATACGAAAAACCCGAGCTTAGCCTCGGGTTTTTTAATGTCTGCAATTTACTTCATGTGAAGGTGGCGCTCTTACCTTAGGGGTAGGTGCTTTGTAGCAACTATCGTAGAGTAATCATTAGTTGTAATGCATTAAGCATTAATAAAACCCGAGCTCAGTCTCGGGTTTTTTAATGTCTGAAGTAAAAGTATTCATGTTATCGCTGTAACAAAGTAGGAGCATGAACTTAATTAGTTAGTAACCAGCATTCTTACGTAATTCATCAAGCATATCTTGGTTACCCATCATTTCGTCAAGCGTTGCCCTGACTGCATTGTCAGAGGTATTGTCATAAACTGAAAGTAGATGCTGTGCCATTTGCTTTGTATAGCCATCTTGTTTATTTTGAGCTTGGTAGTATTGCGCCATCAACCCTTGTGCAGCTAAGCGACGGATATAATCATTCGTGTCTTGTTCTAACAAGATTGTAAATTGCTCTGCAAGGCGGTAATCAAGTACCGGTGTCTGAGTTGTTAACTCAACAGCTTGAATTTTAAATTTTTCGTCACTACTGTTGTTCGCTAAATTTAACATGTTACCTACTACTTCATAGTCATACTCGGGCATAGTAGATTTATTTAGAATATACATATTCATTTGCAGTTGGCTCAGTGCAGCTAACCTATTTAAATCAGAGATGCTTGGATCTAAAGTTTGCTCTCTTAATTGAGAGTTTATTTGTTTAGCATAATCAGGTTCTGATTTGATCCTTAAATCATAGTCTTCTGGTAAGTCTGCATAAAAGCTATAAAGAGGATTTTGCTCACGTCGTTTTTCATCTTCTTGCTGCTGTTTTTCCTCTAGTACGTCAAGAACAAGTTCCTTAAATTCGTCGGTATCTTGTTCTTGATAAGAGCCATTAGCGTGCAGTGTTAAGTTTGCTACTTTGCGTTGTAGCGAACTTACTTTCTTGCTTAGTTCGTCAATTAAGGCTTCATTTGATTGCTGATATTCTGCAGGAGTACTATTAGAAACTGTGGGGCTTAGCTGTTGCTTGGGTTTATTAAGTGAACTGGGCTGATCTTTAAAAAATGTTCCGTAGCATGAAATTACCAAGGCAAGTGTTGCTATAGTAATCGCAATAGTTCCTTTGTTTATAGTCATAAAATAATCTGCCTCTAAAATGGGTAATTCATCTGTTTTCGAAATATAAGTCTGTTAAAAAATGTGTTAAACGAGGATGAAATATACGGGTTAATTAAGAAGGCGGGGCGTGAGTGGCAAAATACGGTGTTTAAATTGGCTATAAGCGCTAGACCTAAGCCTAGCGCGTAAAGCTTAATGCGATTTTGCGTATTGCTCAGCTTGCTTCCACACTCTTAGTGTATTACCGCTTAAAATCTTTTTAATATCGCTGTCGCTGTAACCTCTGTCCATCAAACCTTGAACTAGGTTAGGGTAGCTAGATACATCCTTTAAGCCGATAGGCAGTGAGTCACCTACACCGTCATAATCAGAGCCAATACCAACATGTTCGATACCAATTAGCTTCACAACGTGATCAATATGATCAAGAACTTGCTCAAGGCTAGCAAATGGAAATGGATTTTTAGCGCGGTACATCGCATCAAAATCTTTAGCTACTTTTTTGCCTTCTTCAGTAATTGTTTGTTTTTTACTTTTGAATTGATCGTACCAACTTCCGGCTTTTGAAGTAACAAAACTTGAACCAAAGTTAATTTGAATCACACCACCGTTCTTTTTAAGGGCTAACAGCATGTCGTCATTCATATTACGCTCAAAACCCGGCGTGTATTTACGTAGTGAAGAGTGTGACGCAATAACGGGTGTGTTAGACAATTCCATTACTTGATAAAATGCATCGTCCGAAATATGCGATACATCAATCAGCATGCCGATATTATTCATCTCTTTTACTAGCTCTTTACCAAATGGGCTCAAGCCTTTCCACTTGCGACGAATATCGTATGATGAGTCAGATATATGGTTGCTTTGTGAGTGAGCAAGGGTGATATAGCGCACACCACGATCAAAGAAGTGTTGTAGGTTTTTCATTTCGCCCTCGATAGGCGAGCCGTTTTCCATACCCATGGCGATTGATATTTTATTGTCCTTAAACTGTTGCTCAATATCTTGTGTTGAGTCAGCAATGGCAAACTTGTCAGGTGCACGTTGTGCAATCGCTTCCATACCATCAATCAGTTGATTCGCTAATTGAAAGCTTTTTCCTTTGCCTTCAAACTCTAAATGGGCAGGAATATAAATCGACATAAATGGCGCGTTTAAGCCGCCTTTTACTGCACGAGGGTAATCAAAATCGCCGCCCTCAGTGGCTTTAGTTACATCCGCCCATTTATCATGAATGCGGTAAGGCACATCAATGTGGGTGTCGATTAAAATGGTATCGTGAGCAAGCTTGATTGCTTTATCCGAGGGGGTTATTTCAGCGCTGACTGCGCCGGTTAATGCAATCGACATTGCAGCAACTAGTGAGCTTAGTTTTATCATTTATAACGGCTCTTTGAGTTAAAAAAACCATTGTCTATTTTTACGTCGTGTCTGACAAGTTTACTCGTCGAATTGCGCTTCACTTTGCAATGCTTTGAATTCACGTTTAGAGATTATGGTGACCGATTCGTGCAGTTCAGAGAAAAACACCATAGCTTCGCCGCTTTTTAATTGCTGATTAACTTGCGCCACTTTACTTTCAATACTGAATTCTTGTTCGCCATAATCTGTGCCTTCACGCAGTACATAGCTTTCAATTAGGTTGTACAGTGTGTCTTTATCAAGTTGTTCAAAAGGAATAATCATAGTCACTCATTATCGGTGTTATTAAATACACATTGCTTAAAATAGTCAGGCACTACTTGCTCTAGCCAATACACGGGCTTAAGTGGATTGTTACCGCTAATAAAGCCAACGTGGCCGCCTTTTTCAGAGATACGCAGCGTAACATGCTCACTTACATCCTGACTACTTGGAACCGCTTTAATCGACAGCATAGGGTCGTCTTTGGCATGAATAATTAGTGTAGGTGTCGCAATATCTTTTAAATATGGCATCGCACTGGCTTTTTTGTAGTAATCGTGTGCATTCTCAAAGCCATGCAACGGTGCTGTAAGCTGGTTATCGAACTCTAATAAATCGTCAATTTCCATTAATTGATCAGTGGTGATCGGTATCTGCTGTTTAATTTGCGGTAATTTACGTTGCATCGATTTTTTCATTCGATCGAGCAAATATTTTTGATAAATTTTACCTAAGCTTTTACGAATAACATCACTAGATGATGATAAATCATAGGGCGCAGATATCACGGCAGCTGCGTTAAGCGGGCAGTGAATGTTTTCTTCGCCTAAATACTTAGCCAGTACATTACCACCCAATGAAAAACCCACCGCTACAATAGGGCGATTTGGAAACTGTTGTTTTAAATGATTTATAAAAAAAGCTAAATCGGCGGTGTCGCCACTATGGTAGGCTCTTGGTAAGCGGTTTACTTCGGTTGAGCAGTTTCTAAAGTGCATCAATACGACAGCAAAGCCTTGCTTTTTTAATGCCTTCATCATGCCTTTGGCATAAAAACTGTTGATATTGCCTTCAAGTCCATGAAGTACCACTGCGAGTGGTGCTTTTTCGTTATGCGGGAGTGACCAAGCAAGCTCAATAAAGTCTCCGTCGGGCGTATCAAGTTGCGCAAGTTCGTAGCGAGTATGATGAAAAGGGCGGAAAAAACGCGGTATTATGGTTTGAACGTGTCGGTTGGTCATCCACCATGCAGGTTTGAACTTAGGGATCATGTCTGTACTACGCACTTTGCAATTAACGAAGCGCTAGTGTAGCAAATTTTTTATATTTAAAAATAAAAAGCGCCTAATCAGTAAACTAATAAGGCGCTTTGTGCGTCGTGCTTAATGCTGTTCTTTAATATCTGCATCGTGTACTTTTTTCATGAAAAAATACACAAAGAAGAGGCATAAACTAATAACGACGCCTAAAAATCCAAATGATAAAAATAGTACTGGGTCGCTAAAAAAATCTCTAAAGAATACGTCCATAATTGCCTCCTGATGTCTATGGGGTAATCATAGGCTGGCTCAGTGGTACTTGATATGATCCAGATCAAGCTATTTTACAGATTATAAAATGGGCAATGCAGATGTTGATTTTGATCAATAAAGTTAAGTCGATTTTGCACTTTTTAGTAAATTATCTGCGATTTTTTAATCACTTTTATAATAAAGATGGTCAGCAAAGTTCAGCTTTGAATAACCGTTGCTTTGTTTTAGGTTAAATAAAATAAACCTGGTGTTAAATATATTTGACATGGCTAAAAAGTGAACTTATAGTTTAAAAGTCAAAAATATTTTACTTGGAGTTAGCTTTATATGACTCGTTCAGAGCACTTTAAAGAGCTTTTACAAAGCATAAGTTTTAGAGAACTGACGCTGAGTATCGATTTACTAGTAAGTGTGTACATATCTTACTTTTATGTAAACAGCCTAATGAATGCGAGTACGCAGCAGCTTAGTTCTGTTTCTTGGTTATCTGGCTTATTGCTACAGGTGTTAATTTATTCTGTGATACTTATAGTATTGAGCTATTTATTACTTACATTTATCAGTGATAATGAATTAAATCAGCCACCTGATGTGAGAGAAAAGCAAATAAATTTAGTGGGTTATAAATACAAGGCCATAATCTTACAGGCGGGAATTTGTGTTGCTATTTTTCAATATCAAATTGAAGCTAATAACTGGGGCCCAGCTATCGAATATAATATTCCATATTTACCAATGCATATCATGGTAGGCGCTTTTTTGATTGCCGAAATAGTCAATTACATAGCGCAGCTTTATAAAGGCAGAACGGGTGATATCTATGAGTGAGTATGCAATAACTAACTCTATTCGAACATTACGCTTTTTACGCGATGAAATGACGCAAAAGCAGTTAGCAGATGCTATTGGCGTAACGCGGCAAACGGTAATGGCAATTGAGGCAAATAAATATTCACCCACTTTAGAGGTGGCTTTTAAAATTTCTTTAGTTTTTAACTTACCTTTAGAAGAGGTATTTCAATACAAAACTAAAGATATATAGCTTGGTGTATAAAAGTAAACCAAAGTAACCATGTATATAAGAGCTAATATTCATAATATAAATGGCTTTATGATCTGATGAAATTAATAGTGAAAAATTATGCCAAATATTTATCGCTGTTATTGGGCGTTGCACAAGGTGTTAAATTCATACTATTAACTTCATCAATCAATATTATTTGTTGCTGCTTTTCTAATTTTAGCTCGGCACCTAGAAGCGCTTTTCGAATTGCGGCGTAATCTGTAACCTCGGTTTTATTGGCTTTTAAATAGGCACGTGTGGCTCGAAGTGGCTTCAATGCCTGCTTATCAAGCTCACTAATTGATTGTTCAAGCTTATTTAGCTGTGCTTGGCTAATTGTTAGATTGAGAGAATCTAAGTAGTAAAGCAATAAGCACAGGTTTACGTTTTTACCTAGCTGGTTTTGATAATCCAACAGGCGCGTTTGCATGTCACCTTTGCTATAAAGGTTACATGCAAACTGCCAAAAATCGTTGCTGTTAAGCAAGTTCATCGGCGAATGCCTGCTCTTTCTGTTCCATTTCTTCAAGGGCCATAAGTAGCTCTTCTTCAACATCGTTAAGCTTAGGCGTAAGTGTGGCTTGTTTAGTAATTAACTCTTTAAGCTTAGCTTTATTTTCATCGTTATAAAGTGTGTTATCGCCTAGCGCCTCTTCAACGTCAGCTAATTCTGCAGCAAATTTATCCAATTGTTTTTCAAGCTTTTCAATTTGCTTTTTCAGCGGTTGAATCGCTTTTCTAAACTCGGCCTCTAAGCGCTTTTGTTCTTTACGGTTAACTTGTGAATGGGCTTTTGGCTCTTCGTCGGTGTCGTTTTTAGCGGCTTCTTTATTAGCATTAAGCAGCCACTGATAATATGCATCTAGGTCGTAGCCAAATTGGGTGACCTCGCCATTATCAACTAAATAAAATTCATCGGCGGTATTTTTAAGCATATGACGGTCATGCGATACCGTGACCATAGCGCCTTCAAAGCCTTGTAATGCCATAACTAAAGCGTGGCGCATTTCTAAATCAAGGTGGTTGGTTGGCTCATCGAGTAGTAATAAATTTGGTTTTTGATAAACCAACATAGCTAGTACTAAACGGGCTTTTTCACCGCCAGAAAAGGGAGCTACAGGGTCGAGTGCTTTATCGCCTACAAAGGCAAAACCGCCTAAAAAGTCACGCAATGATTGTTCGCTGGCTTTAGGGTTTAAGCGTTGAAGGTGAGTGACGGCACTGGCTTTTAAATCTAGAGACTCCAGTTGATGCTGCGCAAAGTAGCCAATGTTTAAGCCTTGATGCTGAAACACTTCACCTGCTTGAGGTTGTAAGTCACCAGAGAGCAGCTTAATTAGTGTTGATTTACCTGCGCCATTTCTGCCCAGTAGTGCAATACGGCTGCCTGGTACTAAGTTCAGCTTAATACTGTTTAAAATGGTGACATCGCCATAACCGGCTTTGGCTTTGTCGAGTGTCATTAACGGGTTAGGCAGGGCGGTTGGCTCGGCAAATTCAAAATCAAATGGCGAGTCAACATGTGCTGGGGCAAGTTTTTCCATTCGCTCTAGCGCTTTAACACGGCTTTGTGCCTGTTTGGCTTTACTAGCTTTGGCTTTAAAGCGGGTAATAAACTGCTCAAGATGCGCTATTTGTTCTTGTTGTTTTTCAAACATGGCTTGCTGCTGTAATAGGCGCTCAGCTTTTTGGCGTTCAAACTGCGAGTAGTTACCTTTGTACACATTAATAAGTTGTTTATCTATATGCCAAATTTGATCAACCACAGCATCTAAAAACTCACGGTCGTGAGAAATAAGTACTAGCGTGCCGGTGTAGGCACGTAAAAAACGCTCGAGCCAATACACGGCATCTAAATCTAGGTGGTTTGTTGGCTCATCCAGTAATAGTAAGTCGGCATCGCGAATAAGCGCTTGGGCTAAGTTTAAGCGCATGCGCCAACCACCCGAAAATGCACTTACCGGGTTTTCTATTTGATTATTAGCAAAGCCTAAACCATGTAACAGCTCACCTGCTTTGGCTTCAATGCTATAGCCTTTAATATTTTCAAGCTGAATATGCACTTTAGCTTGGGTGTCGCCATCGTTATTTTGCTCGGCTTCACGTAGCGCTATACGTAGTGCATAATATTCAGGGTGGCCTTGTAGTACGTAATCTATAGCGCTTATTTCAAGGGCGGGGGTTTCTTGCTTTACTGAGGCCAGTGACCAATCTTTAGGAATACTGCAATTACCGCCATCTAACGAAAGCTCAGACTTTAATAAACTAAATAACGTTGACTTACCACAGCCATTGGCACCAACAAGGCCTACTTTGTGCTCTGGGAATAGTGTAGCCGATGCATTTTTTAATAAAGCTTTGCCACCGCGAAGCAGTTCTATTTCTGAGATTTGGATCATAAATACGTTACTTTACTGTGCCTTGATTGAATTGCGGCCATTATAACACGGATCTTATTAGCTATATCAATCGTATCAAGTAGGCAAATATTGCGATAAAATAACGTCAGTTAAAATGGTAGGAAAAACGAAGTGAAACATAAAAAACGATTTATTGCTGGAGCAACGTGTCCTGAGTGTAAAACCATGGATATGTTAATGCTCTACAAAGAGCATGACGTAGAAAAAGTTGAATGTATGCAGTGTGGTCATAAAATGGCTCAACCAGAGCAGGCTGTGCAGGCATCAACACGCCAATTTGAACAGATCATTGGCGTGTTTAATCCAGGCGACTAAACCTAAACAGTTTAGTAATGCGGTGGCGGAGGCTCCGGTATATTCGACATCATAGGTTGCGATGCTTGCGACTCTTTAAGTTTTTCAGCCAGCAACTCGGTTTGGCGCTTTATTTTTGCCAACTGTTGCTGGTGAACTTTTATTTCATCATTCAAAATTTCAATTGTTTCGTCTTGAAAAGCCACTTTAGCCTCAAGTTCCATTAGCCGATGTTCAATTGTGTTCATTTGGTTCTCGTATAATAAAGCGCTCAGCGATTCCGCTCGAGCTTTCAGTTAACAATGATTTACCGTTATCTGTAAATGCCACATCAAGTACCACTGCCGATTTGGGCTTACTGCCTTCTCGCGGAGTGACTTGCCATGTTTGAATTTTTTCACCACTGGTTAGCTGCCATAAATCAACTCGTTTATTGGGTGAACCGGTTGCTAATAAAGTGCCTTGATCGTTAAAGCGCACTGCGGTAAAAATTTTCTGACGCGCAATATACTTTAGTTTACTAACAAGGTCACCTGTAGTCAGCTCCCATACATTTGCTTGTGCCATACTGTCGGCGGTAAAAGCATAACGACCTTGAGGATCTAAAGCGACTTGGGTTACTCGGGTTGGGTGATTAAAGCGATGGATAACTTGTCCACTTTGGGTATCCCATAAGTAGGCCACATAATCGTTTGAACCGCTCAATGCATAGCGCCCATTAGGTGATAGGTCTACGGTGTTTACTTTATCTTGGTGGCCTAAAAATTCAATGCGTCTGCCAGTATTAAGGTTTATAAATACTACAACGCCATCACTACGCCCGTAAACAACACTTTGGCCTTGGTTACTAATGGCAATATCGCGGATACTGGCTTTTTGTATTTTATAAAAGCCTTTATTTTTGCCGGTGGCAATATCCCAGACCGCAAAGGTGGCTTTTTCGGCGGTAACAGCCACGCTATTATCAAAAGCAATGGCTACAGCGTAAACAAGGCTGTCTTGCGCTTGTTGTTGAAACCATTGGTATTTAAGGGCTTGCTGTTGATTATCCCAAAGTGCGACCCCATGATGAATAGAAGATACTAAGCTGTATTGACCATCGTGCGATAACGCAGATGAAAAGGCGCCCTGTGCTGTGTGCTCAAAACTGGCCACTGCTTGTTGTTTTTCATCACTACATGCAATTGTTAATAAACAGCAAGTGGCGACTAAAAAAGTACGAAATAACGACATATTACAGGTATTTCCTCTTAACTCTTCGTGACTGAGAGGTTAGACTAGGTCTCGTTAAACGCCTAGGTTGTTTGTCTAATCACTGGATATGTTTTTAGTTTAGCTATTAAACAAGCAGCCTACCATGTAGGCCGTTAATCTTTAACTAGTAATATTACAATAAATGACAACTGCAAAGTGTGTCGGAGATTTAAAATGAGAAAGACGATTAAATTGTCATTGATTGCAGCGTCAGTTTTAGCGCTTACAGCTTGTAATCAAGAAGCAAAAAAAGAGCAAGCAGACGTTAAACTAGATACTGTAGCGCAACAACAAGCGTACGGTATTGGTGCATCTGTAGGTAACTTTTTAAATAAAGACTTAGCGGATAAAAAAGAAATTGGTATTGAATTAGACCAAGCTTTATTAATGCGAGGCTTTGAAGATGCACTTGCGGGTAATGCAAAAATTGACGAAGAGAAAATTCGTGAAGTACTAACAGCATTAGATGAATCAGTGCGCACTAAACAAGAAGAAAAAGCAAAAGTAGAGTCTGAAAAAAGCAAAGCTGAAGGTGAAAAATACCTAGCTGATAACGCTAAAAAAGAAGGCGTGATGGTTACTGAGTCTGGTTTACAGTACGAAGTAATGAGCGAAGGCGAAGGCGCAAAACCAGTAGCAACTGATGTGGTTAAAGTACATTATAAAGGCACATTGTTAGACGGTACTGAGTTCGATAGCTCTTACTCACGTAACGAGCCAACAACGTTCCCACTAAACCGTGTAATTCCTGGTTGGACTGAAGGTTTACAACTTATGTCTGTAGGGTCTAAGTACAAATTTACTATTCCTTCAGACCTTGCTTACGGCGATCGTGACTTAGGTAAAATTCCTGCTAATTCAACACTTATTTTTGAAGTTGAATTATTAGAAATTCAAAATGATGCAGAAGCTGCCGCTGCAGAATAAGCGTTATAGATAATAAAAAAGGGACCTTAGGTCCCTTTTTTATTACGTTGAATAACTAATTATTAGTCAGTGTGATTAGAAAATAAGTTATCAATCAGCTCATCTTCAAGTGCAAAGCGCGCTTCGAGTGCTTCACCCATTACTGAAAGATCGTTATCAAAGCCCTCTAGTAAATCTTCAGCATCTACCTCAGCGTACTTATCGTTGAAATCCAGAGCGATGTCAGTGGTATCTGAAATACGAGGGTATATCGTATTAGCGAGTTGCTGGCTTTCTAGGCCTTTCTTTTCACAGGCTTTAGCAATATCGTCGTACACTTCAAAGTGGCCGGCCGATAAATAATCCATTAAAATTTGGCAAAATGCCTGAATTTGTGATGGTTCAGGCAAAGACTGATCTTTTTTCTCATAAGGTGAAAAGCCTGCAATTTTACAGTAAAGAACAATCAGCTCTTGGCGTTCGTTTAACCAATTATCGATGACCGTATGGCTACCCCCCCACTTTTGTTGAGCTTTTTCTACACGCTTCAGCATAATTCTTCTCCTAAGCTGGGTTGGATTTTTTAAATTAAAAATAAAACTTATAAAAATAAAACTTATGTTATCCAAGATATATTTAATTGGCGTGTATATCAACAAGTAAAATAGATGTAATACCAGAGGGAATTTTGTTTAAGGGCATAAGTTGTAAGTAGTTTATTCCAGGCAAGAAAAAACCACCTATTACGGTGGTTTAATTTCTTTATTAGACTTGTTTAAACAAGCATTCTTATTTTTATTAGAGATTTTTATTATTTTTATATTAACAATTTTTGTTATTGTTTTGTTAACGCGGGAGATACAATATCAAGCTTTTTTAGGTGTTGCAAATAGTTTAATGAAAAGTTTTTATTATTAACGTTTGTTTGGTTTTTTTATGTACAAAGCAACATGAAAACTAAAAATTACTTGATCTAGCGCTACTCTTTAGCGATTTAATCGCTTAGCGATAGAGGGGTCGTGAATATGGTGGTACAATCTTGCACAATTTCTAAAAGCCCTAGGACTCTATACGCTATGAGCGAATTAAAAAACGACCGTTATTTACGTGCCCTTGCCAAGCAACCTGTTGATGTCACGCCGGTATGGATGATGCGTCAAGCAGGACGTTATTTACCTGAATACCGTGCTACACGTGCACAAGCGGGCGATTTTATGAGCCTGTGTAGAAATGCTGAGTTAGCCTGTGAAGTAACATTACAGCCTTTGCGCCGTTACCCATTAGATGCAGCTATTTTGTTTAGTGATATTTTAACTATTCCCGATGCAATGGGATTAGGCTTGTACTTCGAAACAGGTGAAGGCCCTAAGTTTGAACGCCCAATTTCGTCACTAGCTGATGTTAAAAAAATTCCTAAACTCGATCCTACCGATGAGCTTGGCTATGTAATGAACGCAGTGAGCACTATTCGTCGTGAACTTAAAGGCGAAGTGCCATTAATTGGTTTTTCTGGTTCGCCTTGGACACTTGCAACTTACATGGTTGAAGGTGGTAGCAGTAAAGTATTTGGTAAAATCAAAAAAATGGCGTTTGCTGAGCCGCAAACACTGCATTTATTACTCGATAAACTAGCTGATTCGGTGATAGATTACTTAAACGCGCAAGTTAAAGCGGGTGCGCAATCGCTAATGGTATTTGACTCATGGGGCGGTGTACTAAGCCCGCGTGATTACAATGAGTTTTCATTGCAATACATGCATAAAATTGTTGATGGCTTAATTCGTGAATACGATGGCCGTAAAGTACCGGTTACTTTATTTACCAAAAATGGTGGTCAGTGGATTGAAGCGATTGCCGCAACGGGCTGTGACGCAGTAGGTTTAGATTGGACTATTAACATTGGTGATGCTAAACGTCGTGTTGGCGATAAAGTAGCACTGCAAGGTAATATGGACCCATCAATGCTTCATGGTACGCCTGATCGTATTCGCCAAGAGGTTGGTACTATTTTAGAAGACTTTGGTACTGGCAATGGCCATGTATTTAATTTAGGCCACGGCATTACACCAGATGTTGACCCAGAAAATGCCGGTGTATTCATTAACGCCGTGCATGAATTAAGTGCGCAATATCATAAATAACCTGAACTCTGGATAATAAATCTATCTCAAGCAGCTATTTACAGCGCTAACTACGTTGAATTTACTTGCAATAGGCGAGCTATTGACGCGTAATTTCGCCTTGTTTTCACTGGAAATCTCTGGCTAGAGAAAATAAATATCAATTTTGATTCAATATGTTAGTAAATCTCTTAACCAAAGTTCAGGTTAAATAGTTTCTAAATAATGATGAGTTATTAAAAAAGCCCGCTTGATTCAAGCGGGCTTTTTGTTACCTAGTGCTTAATATTACTTAAACAAGCGATTTAAGCCATTTAACGCCGCAACTCGGTAGGCTTCTGCCATCGTTGGGTAGTTAAACGTGGTATTTACAAAGTAGTCGATGGTGTTGCCACCATTTTTTTGTTCCATAATAGCTTGGCCAATATGTACAATTTCAGAGGCACGCTCACCAAAGCAGTGCACGCCGAGTACTTCTTTGGTTTCTGTATGAAATAATATTTTTAAACTGCCCACATCGGTGCCTGCAATTTGCGCGCGGGCTAAATGTTTAAATTGCGCACGTCCCACTTCATACGGTACTTTTGCAGCAGTTAATTGCTGCTCTGTTTTACCGACAGAACTCATTTCAGGAATAGTATAAATTCCGGCTGGAATATCAATAATCAGCTTTTCATCACAATTACCACACGCGATGGCATCTGCGGCAATTCGACCTTGATC
Source organism: Pseudoalteromonas sp. SCSIO 43095 (assembly GCF_023650455.1). NCBI lineage: Bacteria > Pseudomonadati > Pseudomonadota > Gammaproteobacteria > Alteromonadales > Pseudoalteromonadaceae > Pseudoalteromonas > Pseudoalteromonas sp. SCSIO 43095. The sequence continues at coordinate 2,753,320 of NZ_CP087995.1, read as the reverse complement.
AAAGGCAGCACTAGCAAGACTTGGATAGCCAATAACATCACCTACCGCGTATACATTGTCTACTTCTGTTTGGTAGGTTTCGTTTACTTTTATCTGTCCGCGGCTATCTGCTTTTAAGCCAATGGCTTCTAAATTAAGGGTGTCAGTGTTACCGGTTCGGCCATTGGCAAATAAAATACAGTCAGCTTTAACACGTTTGCCCGATTTTAAATGCATAACAACGCAGTCATCACGGGTTTCAATGCGATCAAATTCTTCGTTATGACGAATTACAATACCGCTATTCCAAAAGTGATAGCTTAATGCATCAGATATTTCAGCATCCATGAACGCCAATAAGCGATCGCGAGTATTCACTAAGTCGACTTTGGCACCTATCCCTTTAAAGATAGATGCATATTCACAACCAATTACACCCGCGCCGTATATAAGTACGCGATGAGGGTCATGTTCAAGGCCTAAAATAGTGTCACTTTCGTAAATTCGTGAGTGGGTGAAATCAACCCCTGGTGGGCGATAAGGTCGTGAGCCGGTAGCAATAACAATCGTTTGTGCAGTAAGGCGCTCAGTAGAACCGTCATTACGCCTAATTTCAATAGTGTGCTTATCAACAAAGCTAGCGTCGCCTTGAAACATATGAATGCGGTTACGATCGTAAAAACTGCTGCGTAAGTTTGACTGCTTTGAAATTACCGAACTGGCATGGCGTAAAATATCAGGAAAGGTAAGTCTTACCGGACGCTCGCCTACGTTAAATAAAGGATTTGCTTTGTATTCAATATAGCGACTAACAGAATGACGAAGTGCCTTTGAAGGAATGGTACCCCAATGTACACAGCCACCACCCACGGCTGTTTGGCGTTCAATAACCGCTACTTTTTTGTTACTTTTAGAGAGGTTCATAGCGGTCCCTTCACCGCCAGGACCCGTGCCAATAATGATTGCATCATATTGGTATGTCACGGGTACTTTTTTCTTTTCTGGTTGTTTGGCCACAGCCACTCCTATTTTAACTAAAAGAGGCTTTTAATAACCTCGCATTAAGTGCTAGCCATGCCTGTTTTTGTGTTTCCCAGGCGGCCTCAAGCTCGTGATATTGTGCCATTAATGCCGACTTTTCACACTGCTTTGCCATATTATTTTTTTTAGCTTCCAACACTTGTTTTTGTAATGAGCAATAATTTTGCAGTTTTTTAAGCAACAAATCGTACTCTTGTTGTAATAATGTAAGCTTATCTTGCGCTAAAGGCAATTTTGCGAGGCGACCTTGTGTTTTGCTCATCAAGGTTTCTGCTTTAGCTTTTTCGATGCGCTCAACCGGTGTGCGCTTTAATTTACTTGCTAGACCAAGAGCTGCTAACGAGCGGATCATCCATTTAGTTGGGTCGTAATGAAACCACTTAATGCCGTTGCGGTAATCGCTAGCAAAAATATGATGAAAGTTATGATAACCCTCGCCATAAGTAAATAAGGCTAAAAAGCCGTTATCGCGTGCGGTATTTTTTTCTGTGTAAGGGCGAGAACCCCAAATGTGCGCAACAGAGTTAATAAAAAAGGTAAAATGCTGGCTCAGTACTAAACGAAGTAGTCCCGCTAGTAATAACATGCCCCACACATCACCTAACATTAAACCTAATACCAGTGGTAAACCAACATTCATGGCAACTACCAGCTTTAAGTAATGTTTATGTTGCCACATCACTATTTTATTGCGTTGTAGGTCGCGGCAATTGCTGTAATCACCGTAGCTATCGCCTTGGTAGTCGCGCAGCATCCAGCCTATGTGACTATACCAAAAGCCGTTGGTAGCTGCATAAGGGTCTTTTACAGGGTCATCAACTTGACCGTGGTGAATACGATGATCGCTGCTCCAATGCAGTGCACTGTTTTGCAAAGCAAACGCGCCGCCTAAGGCAAAAATAAATTCAACGACCGGGTGTGCATTGTAAGTTTTGTGCGCCCATAAACGATGGTAACCCGCAGTGATCGATAATCCCGCGAAAAACATGCAAGCTACAAAAGCAGCCCATTGTGTGCCTGTAAAGCCATAGTTAAACCCATACCAAGGTACAAGTGTAACAGCAGCCAAAAACGTCAGGCTAAAGAAAAGGACGTTGGTCCATATAAGTGGTGGTTTTTTCATCTTTCTCATTTCTCAGCGTACAACTGTACGCTAAAATAATATTTCAATCTGCTGCCGTCAAGTATTAGACTGTACTATTAGCTATTTTTTAATTAAAAATTTATTACAAATTCATTCAGGGAGCTGTTGATGTCGGGCGTTAGAGCACAACAGAAACAAAAAACACGACAAGCATTAATTGAAGCTGCTTTTAATCAGCTTAGTGCTGATCATAGCTTTTCAAATTTGAGCTTGCGTGAAGTAGCGCGCGAAGCCGGTATTGCGCCCACCTCTTTTTATCGTCACTTTAAAGATATGAACGAGCTAGGTTTAACCATGGTTGATGAAGCGGGTTTAACGCTGCGTCAGCTGATGCGTCAAGCTCGTAGGCGAATAGCCAGTGGCGGCAGTGTAATAAATACGTCTGTGGTTACTTTTATGGAGTTTATTGATAACTCTAGTAATCAATTTAGGTTATTGCTGCGTGAGCGCTCGGGTACCTCAAAAGCATTTAGAGCGGCAGTAGCACGTGAAGTGAAACACTTTATTTTAGAGCTTGCTCATTATTTAGAAAGTGAAACGCCCTGTGATGCGATTCATGCGTATATTCAGGCAGAGGCTATGGTTACGTTGGTATTTAATGCTGGCGCCGAAGCGCTAGATATTGAAGGTCAGCAACGCGATGAATTAATTGAGCGAGTTATTTGGCAGTTACGCTATATTACTCGTGGTGCGTCAAATTACGTACGCGCAGAAAAGAAAGAGTAAATATTAAAAAAAGTTAAAATAAGCACTGTACTTTACGGTGCTTGTTAATTTAAACGCCACGCCCTCTGAGGTTGAATTTTTTATCTCTTTTTTATCTATTTGTTGAATTTTAAATCCCTTAAAAGTCTTGTGTAATTATTTTTATGGCATTTTTATGCTTGCGCCTACTGCGCTGCAATGATAAAAATAAGCCTCATTGGACACACACAAGAAAACAAATGCAAACTAATCGTTTAATTACACTAAAACTAAACCTCTTACTGCTGTGGCAAGTGAGCGGGGATTAGTGTGTTTGCATTGAGCTAAACAACAAAACCCCGCAATTGCGGGGTTTTTTTTATCTCGCTGCAGGGATAAATCGAAATTTGGGTAACACAGGAATGAGGGGCAGTTATGCAAGAGCAAGATAAAGTATGGATTTTTGATACCACCTTACGTGATGGCGAACAGGCACTTAAAGCAAGCCTGACTGAAGATGATAAAATTCAACTAGCGCATACCATTAGCCGCTTAAATGTGAATGTCATGGAAGTGGGCTTTCCGGTTTCGAGCCCCGCTGACTTTCGCTCAGTGCAGCGAATTGCCACTGAAGTAAAAGGCCCTATTATTTGTGGCTTAGCACGCTCGGTTGCCAAAGATATTGAGGCCTGTGGCGAGGCGCTTCGCAGTGCACAGCAAAGCCGTATTCATACTTTTATTGCAACCAGCCCGCTTCATCTTGAACACAAGTTGCGAATGAGCCTTGATGATGCCACTGCAATGGCGGTTAAATCAATCAAGCTTGCCCGTAATTACACTGATGATGTGGAATTTTCATGTGAAGACGCAGGACGTACACCACATTGGGATTTATGCAAAATAGTTGAGCAAGCTATTAATGCCGGTGCATCCACGATTAACTTGCCAGATACCGTCGGTTTTGTAACGCCAGATGAATACGCAGCAATGATCCGTCATTTAATGAACAACGTGCCAAATATTGATAAAGCCCGTTTAAGTGTGCATTGCCATAACGACTTAGGCTTAGCCGTTGCTAACTCTGTTGCTGCCGTTCAAGCCGGTGCTCGCCAAATCGAATGTACGATTAATGGTATAGGGGAGCGCGCCGGTAATTGTTCACTTGAAGAGGTGGCGATGATCATGAAAATGCGCAAAGACCATTTAAACGTATATACCGATATAAAAAGCGAAGAAATTTACCGCGCCTCTCGCCAAGTAGCCAAAATTTGTAATATGCCGGTACAGCCAAATAAAGCGATTGTTGGCGAAAATGCGTTTGCCCACAGTTCAGGTATTCACCAAGATGGTGTCTTAAAAGCGCAAAATACCTATGAAATTATGTCACCTGAAAGTGTGGGTGTGCCAAGTAATCAATTAAATATGACCTCGCGTTCAGGGCGTCATGTTATAGAGCATCGCTTAGAAGAGTTAGGTTATCAAAAATCTGATTACGACATGGATAGCTTATACCAAAGTTTCGTTGCGTTAGCTGACCAAAAAGGCACAGTATATGACTACGACCTAGAAGCAATGATTTACTTTAATCAAATCAGCGACAAAGATGAAAAATATCAATTAGAGTTTGTTCACTCTACGTCGAACTCTCAATCGGTAGCCAGCTCAACGATAGGTTTGTTGATTGATGGCGAAGCAAAACAAGAAGCGGCCACAGGTAACGGCCCGGTAGAAGCCTCATTTGCAGCCATTGAGCGCTTAACTGGTATGAGCGTTGAAATGATTGAATACAATTTAGAGGCCACCGGCCAAGGTGCAAGCTCATTAGGACAAGTGAATATTATTGCTAAATATGATGGCCGTCCTTATCACGGTGCCGGTATTGCGGCCGATGTGGTCGAAGCCTCAGTACGCGCTATGGTTCGGGTTTATAACTTAATTTATCGAGCACAAAAAGTGTCTGATTTAAAACAACAAAGGAAAGCAGGATGAGTAAAACACATTACAGCGTTGCCGTATTAGCGGGCGACGGTATTGGCCCAGAAGTTATGGCAGCTGCAGAGCAAGTGCTTGATGCAGTAAGTGATAAGTTTGGTTTTACTCTGAACCGTGAACACCATGCTATTGGCGGCGCTGCGATTGATGAGTTTGGCAAAGCCCTTCCTGATACCACTTTAAAAGCTTGTGAAAACGCCGATGCTATTTTATTTGGTTCAGTAGGTGGTCCTAAGTGGGAACATTTACCACCTAATGACCAACCGGAGCGCGCGTCACTGTTACCACTGCGCAAGCACTTTGGTTTGTTTTGTAACTTACGCCCTGCTCAGTTGTTACCCGCATTAAGCGCTGCATCACCACTACGTGCTGATATTAGCGAAAAAGGCTTTGATATTTTATGTGTGCGCGAGCTAACGGGTGGTATTTATTTTGGTGAAAAAGGTCGCAGTGGCGAAGGGGCAGAAGAAACTGCATTTGATACGCAAACTTATTCACGTAAAGAGATAGAGCGTATTGCACGTTTTGCTTTTGAGGCCGCTAAATTGCGCAGCAATCATGTAACCTCGGTCGATAAAGCCAATGTTTTAGCATCAAGCGTTTTATGGCGCGAAGTGGTAACCGAAGTGAGTAAAGACTTTCCAGAAGTGAGCTTAGATTATATTTATGTAGATAATGCAGCGATGCAGCTAGTTAAACAGCCTAGCCAGTTTGATGTATTACTGTGCGATAACTTATTTGGCGACATTTTATCGGACGAGTGCGCGATGATCACCGGCTCAATGGGGTTATTACCCTCCGCTAGCTTAAATCAATCAGGCTTTGGCTTGTATGAACCCGCGGGTGGTTCAGCGCCTGATATCGCCGGAGAAGGGGTGGCAAACCCAATCGCACAAATTTTAAGTGCCGCCTTAATGCTACGTTACTCATTAGGCCAAGACGAAGCAGCTCGTACGATTGAAAAAGCAGTCGCAGAGGCGGTTGAAGCAGGAGTGGGGACGCCTGATATTTATCCGCAGGGCGGCTATACCACCACCGATGTAGCAGCGGCCATCGTTTCACGCATTTAATTATTAAAGCCACAGCACCGTCAGGCTGTGGCTCAATCAGATCAGGGAGTTAGCAAGTGGCCCAAACCTTATACAATAAAATTTGGCAAGCACATACCGTTGCCAGCATTAATGAGCAAACCGATTTACTTTATATTGACCGTCATTTAGTACACGAAGTGACGTCACCACAAGCATTTGCCGGCTTACGTGAAAAAAATCGTAAAGTGCGTTGTCCAGAAAAAACCATTGCCACCATGGATCATAATGTTTCAACTAAAAGTCGTTCACTGGATGCAGCTAGCGAAGTCTCTAAAAATCAATTAATGGCACTGGATGAAAACTGTAAAGAATTTGGCATTTTGCTGTACGACTTAAACTCAGTAAACCAAGGCATAGTGCATGTTATTGGCCCTGAGCAGGGGATTACTTTACCAGGTACCACTATAGTCTGCGGCGATAGTCATACTTCAACGCATGGTGCGTTTGGTGCCTTGGCACATGGTATTGGTACCTCAGAGGTTGAGCATGTATTAGCTACGCAAACGCTACAGCAAAAAAAGGCGAAGTCGTTAAAAATTCAAATTAACGGTGTATTACGCCCTACAGTAACAGCTAAAGATTTAATTATGGCGGTTATTGGCAAGCTAGGCACTGCTGGTGGCACTGGCTATGTGGCTGAATTTTGTGGTGAAGGCATAGAAGCTCTATCAATGGAAGCCCGTATGACATTGTGTAACATGAGCATTGAAATGGGCGCCAAGGCAGGTTTAATTGCCCCAGATAAAATCACTTATGAGTACTTAAAAGGCCGCCCGTTTGCACCCAAAGGTGCTGATTTTGATGCCGCTGTTGCCTACTGGGAAACTTTAAAAACGGATGATGGTGCTCATTTTGATTTAGAAGTAGAGCTAGATGCAGGCAGTATTCAACCACAAGTTACTTGGGGGACTAATCCAGAGCAAGTGATTGGCGTTGATGAATGTATTCCAGATCCAGATAAAGAAACCGATTTAATTAAAGCCGATGCAATTCGCAGTGCGCTTAAATACATGGGCTTAAAAGCGGGCGATAAACTATCAAGCGCCAAAGTAGACACGGTATTTATTGGCTCATGCACCAACAGCCGCATTGAAGATTTACGCGCTGCAGCAAAAATTGTTGAAGGTAAACAGGTTTTAGCTGGTATTGAAGCGCTGATTGTTCCAGGCTCAGGCTTAGTTAAGCAGCAAGCTGAAGATGAAGGCTTAGCCGATATTTTTAAAGCTGCAGGGTTTGAGTGGCGCGAGCCGGGTTGTTCGATGTGTTTAGCTATGAACGATGACCGTTTAGGAGCTGGTAAACGCTGTGCTTCCACCTCGAATCGTAATTTTGAAGGTCGCCAAGGGCGCGGCGGGCGTACACACTTAGTGAGCCCTGCAATGGCGGCAGCGGCTGCAATACATGGTCACTTTGTTGATATTAGAGGAGAAGCTTAATGAGCATCTATTTTAGCGGCTTAATGGCCCCACTTGATAAAAACAACGTCGATACCGACCAAATTATTCCTAAGCAGTTTTTAACCTCAACAAGCCGTGATGGTTTTGATGCAGCACTGTTTTACGATTGGCGTTATTTAGATAATGGCGAGCCAAACCCTGAATTTATTTTAAATCGTCCTTGTTACCAAGGCGCGCAAATATTATTAACCCGCGATAATTTTGGCTGTGGCTCATCACGCGAGCACGCACCATGGGCATTAAAGCAATATGGGTTTGAAGTGATTTTAGCTGAAAGCTTTGCTGATATTTTCTTTAATAACTGTGGTAACAATCAAATGCTTGCCATTGCATTGCCAGCGCAAACGCTGGAAGAGTTATTTGTGTTAAGTGAGCAGCACGACGATATTCACATTGATGTGGATCTTGAAAACCAGATGCTTACCAGTAATAAGTTTGCGCCAATTCGCTTTGATATTCGCAAAGACGTAAAAGAACGTTTATTAAGTGGCTTAGACTTTATCGGTGTAACCGAAACCCTCAATCCGCAAATTGATGCGTTTGAAAAGCAGTTAGCCGCAGAGAGACCGTGGCAGTAACCTTTTACATATGAAACTGGAGCGCAGCTTAGGTTGCGCTTTTTTAATCGCTTATATTAAAAAACCACGCAATAAGCTTGCTAATGTAATCATTGCCATTAGTAATAAATTGAGAGTTTTAAATTTCTGGTAGCGGACTACCTTTGGGTCGTTGATAGTCGAAAAAAAACCATCTTTAAATGACTCAGCAAGATTGGCATAGGGTGTCCCATCTAATGAATTTTGTGATAATTTTTTCCATTGTTCTGGGTGCTGCTCAGCAAGGTGTTGATATATGTGCAAAGTGTAGCGATTTTGAATAATTAATAGCAATACGATGATTACTAGGCCGATATAGTTCTCCATCTCTATATATGTGCTCCGTGCTAAAACTGACTTTGTGTTTAATTACCTACCTTTATCAATCAACGATATTTAATTTCTCATTTTCTTTCAAGCGATATTTTTTTACTAATTAATTACAGTAAAATCCTATTGCTCTGTTAATTTCTTATTGCTGTTCATCGTGATTATTTTCTTTGTGTTTGCTTAAACGCTAAGCTGATTTTTTACATGTTTAGGGACACATTATGAAATTATTAACAGCTGCAGCGTTTATGCTGGCATCCACTGCAGCAATAGCACGTCCAGCGCCTTTAGTATCAATTCCAAGTCATGATAGCTTTTTCAATAGTATTGCTGCCCATTGCGGTAAAGCTTTCGAGGGTAAAGTAACGGTTGATAATGCCACAGGGCCGAGTTCATTTGCCGATAAAAAGTTAGTTATGCATGTGCGTAAGTGTAATGAACATGAACTACAAGTGCCGTTTCATGTCGGTGATGATGCCTCACGTACGTGGATCATTACTAAAACAGGCAGTGGGTTGAGCCTAAAGCATGATCACCGCCATAAAGATGGTACTGATGATGTATCTACTATGTATGGTGGTCATACTTTAAATGCGGGTTTTGCTAATATGCAGTCATTCCCTGCAGATCAGTATTCAAAAGAGTTATTTGTTAGCCAAGGCATACCGCAATCGGTAGGCAATACATGGCAAATGTATATTTACCCTGAGCAGTTCACTTATCGACTTATTCGCCAAGGTCGCGAATTCCGTGTTGATTTTGATTTAACTAAACCTATTACACCACCGGCTGCGCCGTGGGGATATGGCGCTAACTAACTTAGTTCAGGTTAACTACAGTAAAACCACAGGCTATTTTAATACTCAGTGGTTTTACTGAAAATAACGAGGTGTTATTTTTTTGAGGTTTTTTCTGCGGGCATTTCACACTGCACAAATACACTGAGCGGTGGCTGATAAGCACGCGGTTTAGTTGGAAAGCGTTGGTACTCCTGCACGCCCTCAGTCACTTTTAACATAAAAGGATTATCGCGGCATAAACGATTTGCGTGGCGTAATAAAAAGACACTTTGGTTTCTAAAGTGCGGGTAGTCATCAGACTGTATTTCTAGGTGGTAATTGTTAGTGTCTATTTGAGTTTGCTTATAATGCACCTTTTCATCAAAATCGTAGAGCCGTTGCATTTCACTTTGCTCTGCCGACACACTCAAACACACTGTTAATAAACCCCAGCTAATAATTCCATGTATGTAATGATTGGCTTTTATACTCATAAACCTTTAACTCCATCTTGATATTGGGTAGTGTGATCAGCATATCAATTACACCCGTTATGATATAAGTCTAACACCCAAAAAGGGGAAATGTGATGTTCAAGCAAATTAAACAGCTTTTTTCGAGTATTGATCAGCAAGATTATGATATTGAACAACATGATTTAAAAACAGCGGTTGCCGCATTATTAATTGAGGTAATGCGAGCGGATAACGATTTACAGGCAGATGAGCAACAAACGCTAAGTCTGACATTAAAAAAGTATTTTGATTTAACTGATGAAGCAGTAGATGAGTTAACCGAACAAGCAAGTTCGAGCTTAGATGACGCCATTGATTATTTTCAATTTTCAAAGCAAATTAATAATCAATGCAGTGCAAAGCAACGCATTGAAATAGTTGAACTACTCTGGCGATTAGCATACTCAGATGGTGAACTTGATCCACAAGAAGAATACGTTATTCGTCGTGTTGCTAATTTATTGTATGTTACCCATGAAGACTTTATTGCTGCAAAGCTTGCAGCAACAAAGTTATAGTTGCTGCTTATTTAAGCTTACTTGCTACGCTAACTAACTGCTGTGCAAGACCAGCCACTTTTTCAGCGGTAGCAGGGTCATTAATACGGCCGTTTTCGTCTAACAAAGTATGAATAGCCGGTACAGCTAATTGATTGGCTAATACTAAACTGCCAATGCCAGATAAAATATCACGCACGTGATTTAAGCCACGTAAGCCGCCCAACCCACCTGGCGAGGCTGCATATAACGCGGTTACTTTATTTGCAAATGCAGGCTCTGCGCCTTGTTCGGTGCGCGATGCCCAATCAATAGCATTTTTTAACACCGCGGTAATAGAGCCATTATATTCTGGGCTGGCCAGCAAAATGCCATCGGCTGCGCGAAGTTTGTCTTTAAGTTGTTGTACACCGGCTGGTGTGCCTTGTGCCTCGAGATCTTCATCAAACATAGGAATGGCTAAGTCTGCGAGTTTAATCACTTCTACTTCAGCGCCACTTTCTAAAGCAAAGCGTGCCGCTTCGTTAATGAGTTTTTGATGAAAGCTATCTTTACGTAAGCTACCTGCTAGGGCAATAATTTTTGGTGTTGTCATGAGCTGCTCCTGATAATGAGTTTGTATAATGTGACTTTAACAAATAATCACTTGCAGAAAAGCCAAATAAACGCAAAACTTGTGTGCGCATATGCACAGATTAAAGAGTAGTTATCATGGCAATTCAATTTAATGATTGGCAAGACCTGAAGGTTGCTTACGAGGTAGCGCGCTTAGGTACTTTAACTGCCGCGGCCGAAGTGTTAGATGTTCACCATAGTACGGTGCTCAGGCGAATAAATAACTTAGAAAAAAGCTTAAATGCGCGATTATTTCATCGCCATGCTCGCGGCTACAAAGTCACAGAAATTGGCGCTAAGTTATTTACCACAGCACAAGCGATTAATGGTGAACTAGAGCGCCTACATAATGACATTATTGCTGCAGATAGCACCTTGCAAGGTAGCTTGTTGCTCACCACAGTTAGTGGCTTTATTGATGTATTAAGTGAGGTGTGTGAGCAGTTTCAAACCTTGCATCCGCAAGTGCAATTACAAGTGATTATGGATCAAAAACGCTTACGTTTAGATCATGGCCAAGCACATATCGCAGTAAGAGCTGGACCCAGACCGGATGAGGGTGATTATATTGCTCAGCATTTAGCGGCGCTCTCGTCAGGATTTTATGCATCAAAGCATTACATTAGCCGTTATGGGTTGCCACAAACATTAGCGCAACTATCGCTGCATAGTTTTGTGTCAGGTGTAGCAGGGTATAATGCCAAAGTGCCTTACTTTGCATGGGTTGATGAAAATATTCCCCCGTCGCAAGTTAAGCTAAGAGTGTCAGAAACCTCAGAAGCGACTCGCGCCATAGTTAAAGGGCTCGGTATTGGCGGATTACAGCATGATGTTGCAGCGCAATACTCTGATTTAGTCCCTGTACTGCCTAATGAACTGAGTTGGCCAACCGATTTGTGGCTGGTTACGCATCATTTAGTGCACCGAACAGCAAAGGTTCAAGCGTTTAGTCAGCTATTAAAAAATTATTTTAAGCAGCGAAAGTTAAGTTAACTAGGCGACAACGATTTTTTTATTGAAATACCTAAGCGCTTGGCCAGCCGTGTTAAATTAGCACGGTCGACCTGTAAACTGCGCGCGGTACTGGCCCAGTTATAATTATGTTGTTTAAGTTGCTGTATTATAAGTTGCTGAGTATAGGTATCTGTGGCTTGCTTTAACGAAATGTTGTTTGCTAAAGATGGGATTACAAGCTGGTTTGAGTGTTCAAGAGCTAAGGTGTTAACAGCGCTTAAATTTAGCTCACAATGCGCAGGTTCAATAGTAATAACTGGTTGCTGCCACTGATGTTGTTTAGCCTTTAATGCAGCCCGATTAATCACATGCTCAAGCTCCCTCACATTGCCTGGCCAGTCATATTTTTTAAGCAGCAGTTGCGTTTCAATACTGAGTTTTAGCTGTTTAATAGCGAGCTTGCGGGCTGTTTTTTCTGCAAAATAACCGGCTAATAAAATAACATCTTCATCACGGGCTTTTAAAGGCGCTACGCTTAACGGGTACACACTTAGGCGATGATATAAGTCGGCGCGAAATCGCCCCTGTTCTACTTCGTGTTTTAGGTCGCGATTAGTTGCTGCAATCACTCTAACATCAACATATTTAAGTTCATCTTCGCCAACGGTTTGTACTTCACCACTTTGCAGTACCCGTAATAATTTACTTTGCATTGCCAGTGGTAGCTCGCCTATTTCATCCAAAAATAAGGTACCGCCATCGGCTAACTGAAATTTACCTTGGCGGGCATTTTGGGCGCCGGTAAAAGCGCCTTTTGCATGGCCAAAAAATTCACTTTCTGCGAGGTTTTCAGGCAGTGATGCACAATTTAAATGGATCAATGGCTGATCTTTGCGTGCTGAATGCAAGTGAATATTACGCGCCACCAACTCTTTGCCGACCCCAGTATCACCTAAAATTAATACACTAAAATTAGAGGCTGCAACCAGCTTTATTTCGTTTTTAAGGGTTTGTATTACTGGGCTTTGGCCAATAATTTCACCACCATCGCGTTTGAGTGCCTCACGGTTTAACGCTTGTACTAATTCATTTGAATGCTGAGCATGCTGTTTATAATGGGCAAGCTCTAGAGCTGTTTTAAAGTGTGCGCTACACAAGGTTTGTAAGGTGTTGAGTGTATCAGCCGTAATGCCGTCAAACGCATCAGCGTTTAGGCTATCAAAGGTCAGAATGCCAAGTAGTGCGTTTTTATCATAAAGGGGTAACCCTAAGCAGGCATGCACTGGAATATCACCGGTTTTAGCCAGTAGTAGCCCGTCGTATGGATCAGGTAGTGGACAGTCATGTGCAAATTGCAGAGCCAAACGACTACTGCAGATGGCTTTAAGGCGAGGGTGCTCCGCAATATCAAAACGTCGTCCTAGGCTATCGGGCATAAGCCCTTTAATGGCTAAGGGCTTTAATTGCTCGCCTTGGCGAATTAACAAGGCGCTAGCATCACTTGGAATAACACGTTCAACCGTGGCTAAGAGCTGCTCAAAACTGTGGGCATGTAAGGTGCTTTGTGCAAGCTCCAAGGCAACTTGAGTCAGGTTGAGTTGTTGGTTCATGTCAAAATGACCTGTTAGTGTATTTTTACATGTTTTATAGTAGGTCATAAAGACTCATCTTGTAAAGTGAGTTAATTTAACTTGTTGAATATTATGGGTTTAATTAGTTGGCACGCTCTGTGTAATGCTAAGTGCAAGCAGTTAGTTATTACATAGGAAATAAACATGTTATCCGATAAAACCATACAAATAGTTAAAAGCACGGTGCCATTGCTTGCAGAGGCAGGTACGGTCGTAACCGATCATTTTTACAAGCGCATGTTTAGTCATAACCCCGAACTTAAACATATTTTTAATATGACTAATCAAGAAACGGGTCGTCAGCAATTTGCATTATTTAATGCGTTGGCTGCGTACGCGCAAAATATTGATAATTTAGCCGTGTTAAAAGAGGCGCTAGCGCGAATTAATCATAAGCATACCAGCTTAAATATTTTACCTGAGCATTATCCTATTGTGGGCGCACATTTAATCGGTACGTTAAAAGAGCTTATTCCTGAGCAGTTTACTGCCGATGTTGAATATGCGTGGCGCGAGGCCTACGGTGTACTTGCTGATATTTGTATTACCGAAGAGGCGGCATTGTATGCGCACAGTAAAAACAACCATGGTGGCTGGGCAGGCACGCGCCAGTTTGAAATTACTGATAAACATGTTGAATCTGAATTCGTAACTAGTTTTACGCTGACACCTGTGGATGGTAAAGCAGTTATTACCTACAAGCCAGGACAGTACATTGGCATTAAAGTTAAGCCTGAGGGCGCAGAATATGAAGAGATCCGCCAGTATTCTATTTCGCAAAAGAGCAATGCTAAAAACTATCGTATTAGCGTTAAAAAAGAGTGCCAACCAAAGCCTGGCGTGGTGTCTAATTATTTACACTCACTAGAGCAAGGCGCACGAGTACAGTTATACCCGCCAGCGGGAGATTTTATTTTAAAAAATGAGGCAACTCCAGTTGTACTTATTTCAGCAGGTGTTGGCCAAACCCCGATGATGGCAATGCTGCAAACGCTACTTAGTGGTGATAAAAATCAAGCGATTAGTTATTTGCACGCGTGTGAAAATAGCCGCGAATTTTCATTTAAAGGGTATTTAGCGCAGCAAACGGCAATGCATCCACAGCTAAAAACATTTACTTGGTTTAATCAAGGTGGCGAGGAGTGTGATTTCACTGGGCTAATGGATTTAACAGTGCTTGAGGCATCATTACCTATTAGCGAAGGGGCATTTTATTTGTGTGGACCAGCATCATTTATGGCTTACGTAAAAGGCCAGTTACTTGATTTAGGTGTGCAAAGCTCAAATATTCACTACGAAATATTTGGACCACACCAAGCGTTTTAGATTAATTAAAAGCGTGTGTTACACACTTTTAATTTAAACTTACAGCTTTTTACTATTTGTGTTGGCAGCATAAGCTTGTTGTTGCCAAGCATTAAATAGCTTTTGTTGTTTAGCTGAAATTTTTAAACCATACGTTTTTTGCATGTAAGCGTACGCATCGGCAATGCGTTTACGTGCATGAACAGGCGGTTCAACAACACGTTGTTTAAAATTAACTTTAACCTCACAACGACCATATTGCGTCGCGTTTTGGGCTAACATGCCAAAGCGGTAGTTTGAGCGATCGGCGTTAATTTCACCAATTGCAGGGGCTAAATTGTTTATATCGGCTTCCATCATGCGAAACTTAGCGCTAACTTTGCGGCAGTTTTTACGCCCACCATCTTGCCAGCATTGTAACTGGTGACCAAATTCCCATGCAGGGACAATATGTTCCCATTCAATTCGCAATGCACGTTGATTTACTTTGCCTGAGCGGGTTAGTGTGTTGCGAGGCACGTAGCCACAATGGGTAGGGTCGGGTACTAACTTTTTGCCTTGTTTTTTTATATCGCAACCACAATAAATACTTTTAGCGTTTTCGGGAAGGGTATTAATTAAGTGCTTTTTGGCACTCGAAAACCGCGTAAATTGTTCGCCCATTGCTGAAAAACAAGCACAGCAAGCCAACAAAGCTAAAATAAACCGAATCATATCCATCACATACGTGAACTACAGGAGCGGCTAGTTTAAGGCCTAGAATAAAAAAGTAAACCGCCGCCGGCATGCTTTAATTTTAATTTGCGTATTTTGTAGAGGGCGTTTTTTAGGAGTAAATAGTGGGTAATATTCAGAGGCTAACGCTAAAAACGCGTTAATGCAGTGATTCCTGCGTTGTTGATTTGGTATAACGGTAAAACTGCGTTAAAGTTTGCAATGAAATTAATAGAGGGTAAAAACGAGATAATGTCGGAAATTCAATTTTTAAATGTAGATCTAGAGCTTGAGTCAAAGCAAGATATTAGCGTATTAGTTGCTGATTTAAAAAAGGTCGCAACTATTTTACATTATGATAAAGACGAATACCGTCAACTTGCTCGCATTGAGGTTGCAGGTGAAATAACCACGCCAGATAAAGCGATTAATCACTTGTGCGAGTTAATCGAGTCGTGTTCACGCAATGCATTAAAGCAATGGTTGAGTTGTTCACGCAGAACATTCGATATGGGTTTTGAGTCTGGCACTTCGCCAAAATGCTTTAACCAAGCTTTACATGCAGATACCTTGTTACGTATATCTGCAATTGGTGCAGGCGTGGAAATTACTATTTACCCTCTCGAAAAGTAATTTAACCTCAACCTTGGTTAACAGATTTACTAGCCTTTTCGCTCTACTACGGCTGCGGTCATACGTGATACGCAGCAAAGCTCATTGCGGCTATTGGTTATTTTAATATCCCAAACCGAGCTGCGTTTGCCGATATGATAAGCTCTCGCTGTGGCCGTTAATGTGCCATTGCGTGATGCCTTTAAATGACTTGCACTGATCTCTTGGCCAACACAATAAAACCGATTGAAATCAACCACAAAATTAGCGGCATAACTTGCTACTGTTTCAGCAAGTACCACATTTGCACCACCATGAACGATACCCATAGGGTTATGATGCTCTGGAATTGCCGGCATAGTTGCCACTAAGTAGTCATCACCAATTTCACTGATCTCTATTCCCATGGTTTTCATGAGTGTCCCTTGGCCTGTAATACCTTGATCTAATTGCTTACAAAACTCTAATGTAATCGGTTGATGCCAAATACTCATGCTAGCTCCTTGGATAAGTAATCGAGAATTAAAATTTATTAATATGATAATGCGTTGCTAATAATTACATTTATTACCCTGCTTTTAAAGTAGGTTATTGTTTGATGATAACGGCATATAAGGCATTAATTTATATTTGCGATTTTTAAATAACTGTATATACTCACAGTTAATTGTACTGTATGGAAAACCAGTTGTATGCGACCATTAACGAAACGCCAAGCGCAAATACTCGAACTCATTAAAGTGTTTATTAAAGACACTGGTATGCCTCCTACACGTGCCGAAATTGCACAAACACTGGGTTTTAAAAGTGCAAATGCTGCAGAAGAACACTTAAAAGCATTGGCCAAAAAAGGTGTTATTAAAATGAAGCCAGGCGCGAGTCGCGGAATTCAGCTTGTTGAAGAAGAGGAGCCAGAGCAGTTAGGCTTACCTTTAATTGGCAGGGTGGCTGCCGGTGAGCCAATATTGGCGCAACAGCATGTAGAAAGCCACTGTAAAATTGACCCTTTAATGTTTAAACCTGCGGCCGATTTTTTATTGCGTGTTAACGGTATGAGTATGAAAGACATTGGTATTATGGATGGTGATTTACTTGCTGTGCATAAAACCCAAGTTGCCGAAAATGGACAAGTTATTGTTGCCCGTGTTGACGACGATGTAACCGTGAAGCGTTTAGAAAAAGCGGGCAGAAAAGTACTCTTACATGCTGAAAATGATGAGTTTTCAGCTATTGAGGTCGATTTAGAAAATGAGTCGTTCAATATTGAAGGCTTAGCGGTAGGTGTTATTCGTAACGCTGACTGGATGTAGTATTAAAGCATAATTTAGCGCTTAATGGTGATTAGGCGCTGGGTTTGTTAGTAGCACAATGTCTAACTTATCAAATGTATGACTATATGATGTTAAGTGCTCCCCCTATCATAAATAAAATCACTAAATACTTTATAAATAAACAAATTTACTCTGCTTTTTTAAGTTAACAATTTTTTTATATTTCTATCCTGTAATTTCAATACACCCCCTACTAAACCTGACTCTTAGATTAATTGCCTGACTGGTTGCTATTTTTTAACTGCGCATTTTAAAAAATTCACCTTGTCTATTTTTCATACTTACCTTGCTTATTGTTTATTTTTTAACTAGTTATTAAAGAGCTGGAATAAAAATAACTCACAGCTTAGTCGTTTTGAGAACACACATTTACTAAATCCAGCACCCTTATAAAAAATAAAAATAACGAATAGGCGTTTAAGCCGTATGCCTCTTCGCTTTGCGTCAGCAATAGCATCAAAGGAGCCGTCACATGGGTAAGCTGAGTTCTTCCTTGTGGCTTATATTGTTTGTTTTTTCGCAGAATGTGCTTGCTAATAGCCAATATAATATGCGTAAAGGCGTAACCGATATAAGTAATAATGTATACCAACTGCACATGACTATTTTTTTAATATGTTGTGTGATTGGGGTGATCGTGTTTGCCATTATGTTTTGGGCACTCATTCATCATCGCAAATCTAAAGGGGCTGTCCCTGCCCAATTCCATGAAAGCACCAAAGTAGAAATACTGTGGACTGCGATCCCTTTTGTCATATTAATTGTTATGGCCATTCCTGCGACTAAAACCTTAATTGCCATGGAGGATGCCAGCAAAGCTGATCTCACCATTAAAATTACAGGCTCACAGTGGAAGTGGCATTACGAGTATATGGGGGAGGACGTTGAGTTTTATTCCATGCTAGCTACCCCTCAAAATGAAATAACCAACCTTGCTGATAAAAACCCGAATTATTTACTCGAGGTCGATAAACCGCTGGTACTACCAATTAATCAAAAAGTACGCTTTTTAATGACTTCAGATGATGTTATTCACTCATGGTGGGTGCCTGACTTTGCCGTTAAAAAAGATGCAAACCCTGGGTTTATTAACGAAACATGGACCAATATTAATGAGGTCGGTACTTACCGTGGGCAGTGTGCAGAGCTTTGCGGTAAAGATCATGGTTTTATGCCTGTTGTAGTAGAAGCTATAACAGAAGAAGATTTCAAAACGTGGTTAGCAGAGGCTAAACAAGCCAAACAAAAAGCAGCTGAGGCAGACGCTGCGTTATTAGACCAAGTTGTACCAAAAGAGGAGCTGATGGTGCTTGGTGAGCAGGTTTACATGGCGAGCTGCGCGGCGTGCCATCAACCAACTGGCTTAGGCTTACCAGGTGTTTTTCCGGCTCTTAAAGGCAGCCCAATAGTCATAGGTGATATCAAAGGGCATATAGATATTTTGCTCCATGGTAAACCAGGTACGGCTATGCAGTCTTTCGCAAAGCAATTATCAATCAAGCAAATAGCAGCTGTTATTACCTATAAACGCAACGCGTGGGGTAATGACACTGGTGATGTAATTCAACCGAGCGAGATACAAGCGGCACTGGATGCTGATGGGGAGGCTAAATAATGAGTAGCATTGCAGAACAACCTAATACCAATGAGGCTCATCATGCCCATCAACCTGCCACAGGCTTTAAGCGCTGGTTATTTACAACCAACCATAAAGATATAGGTAGCTTATATTTAATTTTTTCACTCACCATGTTTTTAATTGGTGGGGCAATGGCGATGGTTATTCGAGCTGAGTTATTTCAGCCGGGCCTACAACTGGTTGATCCTCACTTTTTTAATCAAATGACCACAGTGCATGGTTTAATAATGGTGTTTGGTGCGGTTATGCCAGCCTTTACCGGCTTGGCAAACTGGATGATCCCGCTAATGATTGGTGCGCCAGATATGGCCTTACCGAGAATGAATAACTGGAGCTTTTGGATTTTACCGTTTGCGTTTTTAATCCTATTAGCTTCATTATTTATGCCTGGTGGTGGCCCTGCATTTGGTTGGACCTTTTACGCGCCGCTTTCCACCACTTATAGTAACGACAACACAGCAATGTTTGTATTTGCTGTGCATATTATGGGTATTAGTTCGATTATGGGGGCCATTAATGTGGTGGTCACCATAGTAAATATGCGTGCTCCGGGTATGACGTGGATGAAGCTGCCGTTATTTGTGTGGACATGGTTGATCACGGCGTTTTTACTTATTGCAGTTATGCCGGTACTTGCTGGTGCAGTTACTATGGTGCTCACCGATAAATACTTCGCGACCAGTTTCTTTGATGCCGCTGGTGGTGGCGATCCGGTGATGTTCCAACATATTTTTTGGTTTTTTGGTCACCCTGAAGTTTATATTATGATTTTGCCTGCCTTTGGCATTATTTCTACGATTGTTCCCACCTTTTCACGTAAAAAACTATTTGGTTATGCCTCTATGGTGTATGCCACCTCCTCCATTGCCTTGTTGAGCTTTATTGTGTGGGCGCATCATATGTTTACCACTGGTATGCCCGTGGCGGGTGAGTTGTTTTTTATGTACGCGACTATGCTGATATCAGTACCTACCGGCGTAAAAGTATTTAACTGGGTAGCGACTATGTGGCGCGGGTCTATTAGCTTTGAAGTGCCAATGCTGTTTAGTATCGCATTTATTGTGTTGTTTACTTTAGGTGGTTTTTCGGGATTGATGCTAGCGATTACACCTGCCGATTTCCAATATCATGATACCTATTTTGTGGTTGCACACTTTCATTATGTGCTCGTAACGGGCGCGGTGTTTTCTATTATGGCGGGGGCTTATTATTGGCTGCCAAAATGGACCGGAAACATGTTCAATATTACCTTAGCAAAATGGCATTTTTGGTTGTCGTTAATAAGTGTAAATGTGCTGTTTTTCCCAATGCATTTTGTGGGGTTAGCCGGTATGCCACGCCGTATTCCAGATTATGCGCTACAGTTTGCTGATTTTAACGCCATTATTAGTATAGGTGGGTTTGCCTTTGGTTTATCGCAATTATTATTTGTGGTGGTTGTGTATAAATGTGCAAAAGGGGGCGACAAAGTGCCTGCAAAAGTTTGGGATGGAGCGGATGGGCTTGAATGGGAAGTTGATTCACCTGCGCCTTATCATACGTTCTCAACGCCGCCGGATATTAAATAATGACTCACTTGCCGTTATTAAAAAAGCTGGTGGTGATTTGCATTGCAATGTTTGCATTTGCATTTGCCATGGTCCCTTTGTATGACGTGTTTTGCGATATAACGGGGCTTAATGGTAAGCCCTCGTTAGAGCAGGCACAGCAAAGTACCTTGGTCACTGAAAATAGAGAAGTCAGCGTTAGTTTCACTACGCATGCGCAAAGTGGTGCGCCTTTTGAAGTTAAATCTAAAGAGTACAGTGTAGATGTAAAGCCTGGGGCCATGCGTGAAGTTAAGTTTAGCGCTAAAAATAACAGCAATGAAGATAAAGTAATGCAGGCTATACCGTCGGTAGCACCAGGAAAAGCGGCCAAGTATTTACACAAAATAGCGTGTTTTTGCTTTGATCAGCAACCGTTAAAGGCAGGTGAAGAGCTGGAGTTTACATTATTGTTTTATGTAGATACTGAATTACCCAGTGATGTAGAAGAGTTAACCCTGTCTTATACCGTATTTGATATTAGCGAGAGGCTAGTAGCCAGTAATAACTAGCTTATAAAACTGGTGAAAAACTAGGAGCAAATAAAATGAATCAAAAATATGAACATTATTATGTACCAGAGCAAAGTCCATGGCCAATAGTTGGGGCAGTTGCGTTATTTTTTATTGCGGTAGGCGCAGCCTTAACCGTAATGGATATGGGCAAAGAGGGTGGTAATGGCGTTTACTTGTTATACGTAGGTATAGCTGTACTACTTTACATGCTGTTTAGCTGGTTTAAAAATGTCATACACGAGTCTGATCAAGGGCTTTATTCTGCACAAATGGACCGTTCTTTTAGGCAAGGTATGAGCTGGTTTATTTTTTCAGAAGTGATGTTCTTCATGGCATTTTTTGGGGCGCTTTTTTATGCTCGCATGTTTTCTGTGCCTTGGCTTGGAGGTGCGGATAACAACGCCATGACAAATGAAGTATTGTGGCCGACGTTTGAAGCCATGTGGCCATTGCTAAATACCCCAGGAGGCACCACGACCCAAGCAATGGGCTGGCAAGGGTTGCCGCTTATCAACACCCTTATTTTGCTTGCCTCGTCGGTAACTTTACATTTTGCCCATGTGGCGATGGAAAATAATAAACGTACCCCACTCAAAGTATGCTTGGGAGCGACCATTTTACTCGGAGTGTGCTTTTTAGGGCTGCAGGTAGAAGAGTATATATATGCTTATAACGATCTTAACTTAACCCTTGATGCGGGCATTTATGGCAATACCTTCTTTTTGTTAACCGGCTTTCACGGCATGCACGTCACCTTAGGAACAATTATTTTATTGGTGGTGTTTTTACGCATTATGAAAGGACATTTCACTAAAGATAAGCACTTTGCCTTTCAAGCTGCAGCTTGGTACTGGCATTTTGTTGATGTTGTTTGGCTGTGTTTGTTTGTATTTGTGTATGTGCTTTAGTGATTAAGGGGGACTGATTTGCCGTAATAAAACCAAGTTTTAGTGCGGCAATCACCATCATTAATACCACAACAGAAAATAGCACCCGACGCCCTAAAAAGTGAGACATAGGGCGTCCATTGGTTTTCCCTGACACCATAATTAATAAAGCACGAAATAAATTAAATAATATAAATAATAACAGTAGAACAATAATAATTTTAATAATCACTGGATTTTACCCTTATGCAGTTAGTTGTATTTAACAAACAAAAGCTTAGCTCAATAATAACAATTTGCTTGGTTGTTATTGTGGTATTGGTTTGTGTGCGACTAGGGTTTTGGCAATTACAGCGAGCAGAACAAAAGCAACAGCAGCTTAGTGCCATTGAAAATATACAACAACATGGCGTAATGAGCTGGGCAGAGTTACAACAGCTGCCAAAAGAGTGGAACAAAACCGGTGTATTGGTTTCGTTAAATGGTTATTTTGACACTAATAATTATTGGTTGCTTGATAACCAAATCTATAATGGTCAGGTTGGTTACGACTTACTGGCATTATTAAAACTGTCTGATGAATCACGCTTTTTGTTAGTGAACTTAGGCTGGGTAAAAGCAGAACGTTCAAGAGAAATCCTACCAAACGTAACAATACCCAGTGGTAAATTTACGTTAACGGCACAAATTAAAGAAGATAATTTAAGTGGCTTTACCTTAGCCAATAACAATACTCAGTCGGATTTAGCCAAACGAATTCAAATCATTGATTTACAAGCATTGAGTAGCCAATCTAATCGCCCTTTAGTGAATTTTATGGCTTACCGCCAAGGTCAAGCTGATGAAATTGCTGCCCCTCATTATGAAGCCGTTGTTATGAGTCCAGAAAAACATTATGCCTACTCAGTACAGTGGTTTTTAATTGCGGTTGCCTGTGTGGTGGTCGCTATTTTTGCAAGCAGGAAGAGGATAGATAATGAAAAATAAACCCCTGTTACTCTTTGCTGTGTGCTGCGCTATTCCCTTAGTGCTGGCTTACAGCGCGTTAAAACTTGATTGGCTACCTACAGCAATTACTAACCATGGTGAATTTTTAGAGCGTGAAATTAAGCTAGACAATTGGGCGCAGCATAACCCTAAGCAATGGACCATCGCTTTAAATTATTCAGCACAATGCAAAGCGTCTTGCACAGAGCAATTAGCCGCTTTAGACAATTTATATATTGCCCTTGGCAAAAACCAACACAAAGTTGATATGGCTATTATGGGACAGCCTGAGCTAGTTACAACGCGTTGGGATGTTATTGATGAGCAACAGCAGTTAAAGCCTGCCAGTTTGTATTTAATCGATCATATGGGGCTAATTGTACTGGAGTATCCATTTAGTTCTCAACCACAAGAAAACCGTTTGATCCAAAAAGGGTTATTAAAAGATCTAAAAAAATTACTCAATTACTCTCGTTCGAGCTAAGTAGAGGATGCTATGTATAAAAACTATAAAAATTTGGTATTAGCAACGAGTTTATTCGCATTAATTGTGGTGGCTCTGGGCGCATACACGCGTTTAAGTGACGCTGGGCTTGGTTGTCCCGATTGGCCTGGTTGTTATGGCTTTTTAACCGTGCCTAAACACGAAGCAGAGATTGCACAAGCGATTCAAAGTTATCCCGATATGATATTTGAAAAAGCAAAAGCATGGAAAGAAATGATCCATCGCTACTTTGCAGGCACGCTTGGGGTATTAATTTTAGTGTTGTTTATTTTAGCTTTTCTAAAGCGTCAGTACCCAACCACGCCTGTAAGGTTGCCTATGATATTGCTGCTGCTTGTTATTTTTCAGGCCGCATTAGGTATGTGGACGGTTACTATGAACCTACAGCCGCTTATAGTTATGGGGCATTTGCTCGGAGGATTTAGTATTTTAGCCTTATTAACGCTATTGTATTTGCGTCTGACCAGCCAACCTATTACAGGTGGTGATGCGGGTGCAAAACCTCACTTTAAATTAAGCCTCGTGGCATTAACGGTACTGATTTTACAAATCGCCCTCGGAGGTTGGTTAGCGGCTAATTATGCGGCTCCACATTGTAATGGCTTACCGCTATGTAGTTACGCTCAGCCTTTTTCATTCAGTAGTGTCTTTCAGCTCCCCCTTGAGCACAGTAATTATGAATTTGGTGTGTTGTCGCAACAGGCGCGTATGTCTATTCATTTACTGCATCGAATATGGGCCTTAGTGACTTGCATTGTCTTAGCCTTGGTGATGTGGCGTATATACAGTCATGCCTATTCGCAAAAAATTAAAAGCTGTACGGTGAGTGTGTTAGTGGCGTTATTTTGCCAGATAGCTTTAGGGTTAGCCGTGGTGCATTTTCATTTTCCGTTAGGCGTGGCACTGGCGCATAACTTAATGGCTGCCATACTGTTACTAACTATGGTTAGGTTATGTTATTACCTAAAAGTAAGTACTTAGAGGGGAATGATTATGGCACTTACAATTAATAAAAAAGCAATGCAGCCCGTTTACAGCGCATCGTTATTGACTAAAAGTTACCACTTAATCCAAGATTATTTGGCAATAAGTAAATTTAAAGTAGTGGCTATGCTAGTGTTAACAGCATGGGTTGGCTTAGCGCTAGCCCCTGATGTTGGCAGAGGTGTTGGGGTTCAGTTCATCAGTTTATTAGGGATTGGATTACTCTCTGCGGCCGCCGCAGTCATTAATCATGTTGTTGATAGTGAAATTGATAGCAAAATGGCACGCACCCGCCATCGCCCTGTTGCTAAAGGGCGTTTAAGTAAATTACATGCACTGAGCTTTGCCACTGTGATTGGGGTTGCTGGGTTTATTATGCTGATGTTGTGGGCAAATACGCTCACAGCCATACTGACCTTATTTGCACTTGTTGGTTATGCGTTTATTTATACGTCATTTTTAAAACGTGCCACACCACAAAATATAGTTATAGGGGGATTAGCCGGTGCAATGCCTCCATTACTCGGTTGGGTGTCTGAAACAAATCAAATGGCGGCAGCCCCTTGGTTGCTGGTGATGATTATATTTACCTGGACCCCACCTCATTTTTGGGCGCTCGCCATCGCGCGTAAAAGTGATTATGAGCGGGCTAAAATCCCCATGTTACCGGTCACCCATGGTATCGATTTTTGTAAAACATGCGTGCTTGCATATTCGGTATTACTCGCCATTGTATGTGTGTTTCCTTATTTGATTGGCATGTCAGGGCTTATTTATCTAAGCGGGGCATGTCTTCTCAATATTGTATTTATATACAAAGCAATTAACTTAAAGTTTGCTGCCAAAGAAGACACTGCGATGGATTTATTTCGTTTTTCGATTATTCATTTGATGGTACTATTTATCATCTTATTTATAGATAAATGGCTAGTTATATGAAGCAGTTATGGTGTGGTTTAGTTGTTTTTTCAGTACTCTTTTTATCGGCCTGTAGTGATAAAAAAAATTTACAAGATCTTGATGCGTTAGTTTATGAAACCGCAAAGCCGTTATCTGATTTCTCGTTGAATGATCAACAAGGGAAGTTAGTAACCAAACAGCAGTTTTTAGGTCAATGGAATTTAGTGTTTTTAGGTTACACAAGTTGCCCTGATATTTGCCCAATGACACTAGCTAAGCTCAACAATATCTATAAAAATTTGCAGGCTGAGTACCCACTACAAGTATGGTTTATATCTGTTGATCCTAAACGTGATATTGCCCAAAAACGTAAAGAGTACATAGATTACTTTAATCCAGATTTTTTAGCTGTGTCAGGTGAGCATAAAGACTTATTTCCATTTGTCCGAGAGCTTGGATTAATTTACGCAATTAGTGATAGTAATGAATCTGATTATGCGGTGGATCATAGTGCATCTGTTGCCCTTGTTGATGGCAGTGGCGCACTAAGAGCTATTTTTAAGCCTGAATTTAAACAAGGTGATGTGCCTTTGGTTAATACTACAAAATTAACCGCAGAATTTATTGAAATAGCCGAATACTACAAAAACTAGCTTTTAAAGGTTTTACGATTTTAAAGGGGTTTTATGTTTACTGCACTTTTTCTCATTAGGCCAGCAAGATATGGCAGTGGTATCGCCTGTTATTCGCACACCTGAAATATCTCATCAGCAACAAAATAGCTTTGTTAGTAATAAAAGCAAAGGTGAAAATTTTGTAGACTCGGCTGAAGAGTGGGAGGAGTTTTAAACTCACTTTAGTTAGGTTCACCTGCAATGTATGCGTGAATCTCGCTTTATTTTTAAATGAGAGCAAATAATGAAAGAGTTTTTATTAACGGGTAGTGATTTTAAGGAAGTGGCTCATTTAGTTTATAACGCCTGCGGTATTGTACTAGGAGAGCATAAGCGAGAGATGGTCTACTCACGCTTGGCAAGACGAATTCGTGAGCGAAAATTAACAAACTTTTTAAGCTACCTCGATTACTTAAAAAATCATAAAGATCAGGAGTTTGATACATTTATCAATGCCATTACCACTAATCTAACCTCTTTTTTTCGTGAAATGCATCATTTTGAGTTTATAAAAGATCAGTTAATACTAACCCTGTTTAAGAAAATAAACAGACTAAGCGCGTTCGAATTTGGTCTGCAGGCTGCTCTACCGGTGAAGAGCCCTATAGTTTAGCAATGACGCTGCAAAGAGCTTTTCCAAGTGATTGGGGTGTGAAGATGTTAGCCACTGATCTTGACTCTAATGTACTGGCGAAGGCGCAAAGTGGTATTTATACCGCAGCGAACGTAAATGGTCTTGATGATGCTTTACTAAAACCCTGGTTTTTAACCAGTAAAGATGGGCAAAGTTATAAGGCTAAAACACAAAAAGGTTCACCCATTACGCTTGAAGCGCTTGAGATTGGTGCAGTTGACTTTATTGCTAAGCCAACAGTTAATGTCAAGGAGCAAATGAGTCAATATGCTGATATTGTTTAGCAAAAAGTCAGAGTGGCAGCCAGTGCACAGGTTCGAGTCTATAAAAAAATAGTGCTGTAGCAGAACCCATCCCCACTAATGCCGAGTTTTTAGTAAATAAAGTGATTGCGATTGGTGCGTCAACCGGAGGCACTGAGGCGATAAAAGAAGTACTTATACGCATGCCAAAAAACTGCCCACCCATTGTAATAACGCAGCATGTTCTTCCTGTATTTAGTACCTCATTTGCAGAGCGAATGCAGCGCACCCGTACCATTAACGTAAAAGAGGTGCAACAAGGCGATAAGCTGGTAGCAGGATGCGCTTATATAGCCCCTGGCGGGCTACATTTACCTATTAACAAACAAGGTAGTGCATTATATTGTCAGCTTGATGATGGTGAACCTGTAAATAGGCATAAGCCGCAGTAGATGTACTGTTTAACTCATTACTTGAAATTGGTGCTAAGTATATTGTTGCCACACTATTAACCGGTATGGGAAGTGATGGCGCGAAAGGTTTACTGGCGTTAAAACAACAAGGGGCTTATACATTGGCACAAGATGAGTTTTCGTCTGTAGTATGGGGAATGCCCAAGGTTGCTATTGATATCGGGGCTGCAAATGAGGTCGTACCGCTGGATAAAATGACCCAGCGGTTATTAAATCAAGTGATTAAAAAATAGAATTTAATTGATCACCCAAGGCTGTGAAAACCAATAATAACTGCCTGCTTTTTTTATTGATGGGGCGGTGCAGTTAAAGCGAGAGCGGCCTTTATTAAGCTGCTTTGGCGAGGTCACCTCAACCGTATTATCGTTTAACCAATTTAAATTAGCTTGCCCAACGCTTGATACATAACAGGCAAATTGGCTTTTATGAAAGTCATCAGTCTCTAGATTTATAGTTAACGACGGTGGATTTTGTGTGGTTACACTATCTTTATAGGTTAGTTTATTAATAGTAAAAGCAGTTGAATTGAGTTTGGTAATTAACGTATCTAATTTGCTATAAAAACCAGATGCGGGAAAACGTGGTAAACGGCTAAAATTAGAATGTTGATTAACTGCACCAGAGTGCTGACCAATACCAATAAAGCCTAGTTCAGTAACGATAGCTTGTAGCTGATTGTTAAACTCACCGTAGGGATAGGCAAGGTATTTATAATCGTGGCCTATTTCTTCTTTTATACGCTGCTGTGAACTAAGAATGTCGTTTTTAGTGCGTTCACGCCATTGGCTTTGCGTTTCATTTTCGCGCTTTTTATGCAGATAGTTATGCTCGGCACTATGATTGGCAATAAGGGCGCCTTTTTTTGCCAGTTCTCTGAGCTTATCCCACCCCATAACGTAGCTCGCTTTTTCATCAATGAGTTTAGGGTTTACAAAAATAGTGTACGGATAGCCAAATTTCTCAAGAATAGGCGCAGCTTGTTCGTAGTTATTGTTGTATCCATCATCAAAAGTAATCGCGAGCGTTTTATCGTCTAAAGTCTTACCTTGTTTTAATGCGCTAATCAGCTCATTTAGTGGAATAACGTTAAAGTTATGCTCTTTTAAATAATTTAAGTGTTTAGTAAAAGTGTTGGCGCTTACACTGGTCACCGCGGGAAGGGTTTCACTGACGTGATGATACTGTAGAATAACAACTGCTTGCGCACGTAAAGAACCACAAATCAGGAACAATAATACTAAATGAAACAATTTCTTATACATAATAAAGCACACCATAAAAGCTTGTTGTTGTTAGCCGGTCCAATGATATTATCAAATATTACTGTGCCGTTGTTAGGAATTGTTGATACGGCAGTGATTGGTCACCTGGGGAGTGCGCATTATTTAGCGGGAATTGCCTTAGGTTCTACCGTGATCTCCATTTTATTTTGGCTTGCTGGTTTTTTAAGAATGAGCACCACTGGGCTGGTGGCACAGGCTTATGGTAAAAATAATTTGACCCAACTGGCAGCTTTACTCAAACGCAGTTTGTTATTGGCCAGCAGCGTAGCTCTAATTCTGATTTTATTATCCCCCCTTATAAAACACGCCATTGCGTATTTATCTGCTGCCAATAGTGATGTGCTCAATGAGGCCTATCGGTATTTTAGTATTCGTATTTTTAGCGCCCCAGCAGCGCTATGTAACTTAGTTTTATTAGGCTGGATGCTCGGCGTTCATTATGGGCGAGGGCCACTTTATTTATTGTTAGTCACTAATATTACCAATATTGTACTCGACATTTATTTTGTAGTTTATCTTGATTGGGCGGTTGCAGGGGCGGCTTGGGCATCATTAATAGCGGATTACACGGCTTTAATTTTTGCTTTGCTGTTAGTGGTTCAACTGGCTAAAAAACAGAGCATAAGTTTAGCGGTTGCAAATTGGTTTAGCATAGAAAAAATGGCATGGTTATTAAGTTTAAATCGCGATATTTTTATTCGCTCTTTAGTGTTGCAGTTATGTTTTAGCTTTATGACCTTTTATGCTGCACGTATAGGTGAAACTACATTGGCTGCCAATGCGGTACTACTCAACTTTTTAATGTTGGTCAGCTTTGCGCTTGATGGGATTGCTTATGCTAGCGAGGCAAAAGTAGGCCAAGCGAAAGGTCAACAAAGTGTTGAAAAGATAAGGTTATGGGTAAAAATAAGCGTATTTTGGGGCATGTTGTTTGGCATTTTGTATAGTGTATTTTTTATATTATTTGGCAGCTCTATTATAAAGCTGTTGACTAATGTGCCTGAGGTTATTGAAGAGGCTACATATTACTTACCGTGGGTAATTGTGCTGCCAATTTTAGCAATGAGTTGTTTTTTGTTTGATGGCATATTCGTTGGTTTAACTCGTGCAAAAGCAATGCGAAATAGCATGCTGTTATCGGCAACGATAGGGTTTTTTGGGGTATTTTGGTTGTTTCAGTCGTGGCAAAATAATGGCTTATGGTTAGCAATGAGCTGTTTTATGCTAATGCGTGGTGTAACACTTATCATTAAATATCAGCAGCTAAAAGCCAATAATCAATTACTTGATTAAACCGTTATTTCCACAGATCGGGGTCGTTATTTTTGGCGGGGATGTTTTTCAATACTTGCGAAAAACGATTGGCAAAAATACCCGCGTAGCCCCAGAATGCTAAAAATAATGCCGGTGCTAAAATTACTAAGCCAATGACTTGTAAACTATAATGGCTGTAATAACCCAAAGTGATAAATATCACGGCCAGCACAAACAGTGCTAGGCCGCGAAAAAAGCGCTTTAAACTCAACTTAGGGTCACTCCCTAAGCGGTAAATAAGTGGCTTTAGCATAGTGGGTTAATACTTAGTAATAAGAGTGCTCGCCAGCTTCGTGATCGGTTATGTCAGCCACACCGGTGATCTCATCAAACTTAGCAATCATTTCTTTTTCAATGCCTTCTTTTAGTGTGACATCAATCATAGAACAACCATTACAACCACCACCAAATTGAAGCACAGCAACACCAGCAGCGGTGATCTCTACTAAGCTTACTTGGCCGCCATGATTTGCAAGTTGTGGGTTAACTTCTGTTTCTAGCATGTGTTGAACGCGTTCATTTAGGCTTGCGTCTTCACCTAGCTTACGTGCTTTAGCGTTAGGCGCTTTTAGAGTTAGCTGAGTGCCCATTTTGTCAGTAACAAAATCAATTTCAGCTTCGGCTAAAAAAGGCGCGCTTTCGGCATCAACAACAGCGTCAAAACCGTTAAAGTTTAGGCGAATATCGCTCTCTTCTACCGCGTCTTCTGGACAATAAGAAACACCACATTCAGCTTGTGATGTACCAGGATTAACAACAAACACACGAATATTCGTTTGTTGAGATTGATCTGCTAATAGCTTAGCAAAATGCGCTTGCGCTGTTTCGGAAATTGAAATCATAAAACCGTCTATACTTGACTAAATTACTCGGATACTGCATATCATACTCCGCTCATCGTGTTGCGGCTAGTGTTGAGCGAAAAAAGTTGGCATCTATTTTAAGCAATGGTAGCGTGCAATTAACAAGCATTTTTAGAGTGATTTATATGCAGTTTATATTAACAGTAATGGTGATACTAGCCAGTTTTTCAAGTGTGGCAAAGCCCTTGTCGTATTTTTTTGAGCAACAGGTTGAATTTGATCCCAGCATTCCAACACCTGAAAAAGTACTTGGTTATCAAGTGGGTGAATGGCATGTAAGGCATGACCAACTTGTTCGCTACATGGAAATTTTAGCTCAAAAAAGTGATCGAATTAATTTTGAAGTAATAGGTCGTACCCACGAGCAGCGCCCACTAGTTATGCTCACTATTACCGCAGCGAACAAACTAAAAAATATAGAGCAAACTCGCCAAGCACACTTAGCTCGCCTAAATAATTCAAACAATAAAACAGCGGAGCAGCCAAGTGTTGTGTGGATGGGTTACAGTGTTCATGGTAACGAATCGTCAGGGAGTAATGCTGCCTTGCTAGTGGCTTATTATTTAGCAGCCGCGCAAGGTGATGAAATAAATGAGCTACTTAACAACACGGTGATTATACTCGACCCGTCGCTTAACCCAGACGGCTTAGCACGTTTTGCTAATTGGGCTAATAGTAATCGTGGAATGAACTTATCGTCAGATCCGCAAACGCGTGAGCATGTAGAGAGCTGGCCAAGTAGCCGTACCAATCATTACTGGTTTGATTTAAATCGTGATTGGCTTTTACTGCAGCACCCTGAGTCGCGAGCGCGTATAGCCAAGTTTCATTATTGGAAACCTAATATTTTAACTGACTTTCATGAAATGGGACCAAACAGTAGCTACTTTTTTCAACCAGGGATCCCAAGTCGTAAACACCCCATTACCCCTGAAGAAAATGTGAGCTTAACAAAAGCAATTGCAAATTATCATGCAAAAACTTTAGATGAAAACAATGCACTGTATTTTACAGAAGAAAGCTTTGATGACTTTTATTATGGCAAAGGTTCAACTTACCCTGATGTAAATGGTGGTGTCGGTATTTTATTTGAACAAGCAAGTTCTCGTGGCCATATTCAAGAAACGATCAATGGCCCGCTAACTTTTGCATTTACGATTAAAAACCAACTTTTAACGAGCTTATCAACGTTTAAAGCGGCGATTGATAACCGCCAAGCTTTACTTGAGTATCAGGCTAACTTTTATAACAAAGCGGTTGAGCTTGCCAAAGATGAAGACTATCAAGGTTATATTGTTCAAGGTGGGGAAGACAAAACACGTATTAACGATTTTTTAAGCATACTTAAACAGCACCAAATTAATGCTTATACAGTTAAAGAGGGACTAAAAGCTGAAGGTAAAAACTTTACCGCTAATAGCTATTTTGTGCCGCTTGCGCAACCACAATACCGATTAGTTAAAGCTATTTTTAGTGAACAGCAAAACTTTGCCGATAACACTTTTTACGATGTATCAGGTTGGACATTAGCGCATGCGTTTAATTTACCATTTGCTAAAGTAAACAGCCGCTGGGGATTAAAGGTAGAAAAAACAGCTTGGCAAAAACCAAAGCAGCCAGAGTTAGCGTCATTGACTAACAATTACGCCTATGGATTTGCTTGGGACGACATGCTTGCCCCAAAAATGCTCAATAGTCTGTTACAGCAAGGTATTAAAGCGCGTGTTGCATTAAAACCATTAACCGCAACATCAACGAGTAATGAGATAAATTTTGATGCTGGCAGTATTATTATCCCTGCAGGACTGCAAACAGAGACTGATTGGGTGGCAAAGCTAAACCAAGCACAAAGCCAATTTGATATTGAAATTAAGTCAATTACCACAGGCTTAACCAGTAAAGGTGCTGACTTAGGCTCGCGCTCTATGGCGGTTGTTTCTGCGCCTAAGGTGTTATTAGTTGGCGGTAAAGGGGTTAGCCAATATGAAGCAGGTGAAGTGTGGTATTACCTAGATCGCTTTGTAGGCGTAGCGCCAACCATTGTTGAAATGAATCGTTTAGCGTCTTTAGAGCTCAGTAATTACAGCCATATTGTTTTGGCGCATGGCGATTATTCGACGTTATCTGATACCGACAAAGTGGCAATTAAAAGCTGGGTGAGAAAAGGCGGCGTTATTTGGGGTCATAAAGGTGGGGCAAAGTTCTTAGCTGATCAGCAGTTATTAAAAGCAAACTACTTATCACGTAAAGATGTTGCCAGCGCATTTGATACTCAAGGTTTAAAATATGCAGACAAAGACCATCTAGCGGGTCGCCAGCGTATTGCAGGCGCTATATTTAATACTGATGTAGATACTACGCACCCACTGACGTTTTCATTTAAGCGTGACACTCTGCCAGTATTTAAAAACAGTACCTGGTTACTTGAAGCCTCGCAAGCGCCGTTTGTAAATATACTCACCTATACACAACAGCCGTTACTTGCTGGTTTTACTGATGCAGTTAATGTAGAGCAAGTGGCCGGTGGTGCTGCGCTAATGGCTCATTCTTATGGTCGAGGTAGTGTGATTGCGATGACAGACAACCCTGTATTTAGAGGTTACTGGTATGGCACCAGCCGATTATTAAGTAACGCTTTATTTTTCGGTCATACCTTTCGTGTCAGTGGTAACTAAATCTAAAGTGGCGTTAAACAGGTCGTAAATGCCCAGACTTGTTTAGCGCCCGCTTCTTTTAGCGACAAGGTGGCTGCATTGAGTGTTGCACCTGTGGTCATAATATCATCAATAATGACCACCGTTTTACCCTCTAAATTGGCAGTACATGAAAAAGCCTGCTGTAAATTTTTTATCCGCTTTGTTTTGCTCAGTTGTGACTGTGCCGAGGTGTTTTTATTGCGTATTAAAACATTATTCAAGACATTAAAGGATGACAAACAAGGCTGCCATACTTGGGTAACCTGATTAAATCCTCGACTAAAAAAACGCGACTTGTGCAAAGGTAAAATAATAAATACAGCAGCAGCTAAATGCTGTTTATTAGTAAAAATAGTAAGTTGTTTTTTGATGACTTGCTGTAGTGCTTTTTTGTAATGAATTTGATTATTAAATTTGAGTTTTTTTAGCCATAAATCAAAAGGGGGTTGATAAAAAGCGCAGGCAAATAGTTTCTCAAAGCTGCAGTTAGGAAACATTTCTACAATATCTGGGCGGTAAAATAAATTGTCATACTCAGCCAAATCTAGCAAAGGCAGGTCATCTAAACAAAACTGACATAGTCCCAGTGAGCTGTGTATCTGATTCTGGCACAACACGCAATACGAGGGAAAAAGCCAATCAGTTAGGCTAAGTTTCATTCGCTGATTCTCCTCATTACAAACTCCCCCTAAAACGCTATCATAGATTTAAGTTTGGTTAAGGTTAGGCAAATATGCAAAATGAATGTGTGTTGTTGCATGGTTGGGGAATGAACCAAGGCGTGTGGCAGTTAATAAAACCAGAATTAGAATTTTTATATTCTGGTAAGGTACATTGTTTAGACTTACCTGGTTACGGTGATCATGATGTCTCTTTGGATCCGTATACTTTACATGATGCAGCTCAGCTGGTGAGTCAGCAATTGAAACCACAATCTGTTTTGATGGGATGGTCTTTAGGCGGTTTGTTTGCCATTTATATTGCCAAACATTGGCCAGAAAAAGTGTCAAAAGTTATTTTAGTTGCCTCCACTCCTTTTTTTGTAGATCAATTGCCCTGGGAAGGTATTAAACCTAAAGTGCTCACACAGTTTAAAGAACAGCTATTGCAAGAGCGTTCAAAAACGATAGAGCGCTTTTTGGCGATTCAAGCGATGGGCAGTGAGTCGGCGCGAGATGATGTAAAACAGCTAAAACAACTATTGAGTCAGTCACCGCCGCCGAGTCATCAAGCATTAAGTGCGGGGTTAGATATACTGCAAAGTGAAGACTTACGTGAATTATTTTCTCACTGTCCCGTCGCGATTAGTGGAATTTTTGGGCGTTTAGACTCTCTCGTTCCTTATCGAGCAATTAAAAAAATGGTCGCACTTAATTCTGGCTTTGAGTACGAAGTGATAGACAAAGCATCCCATGCGCCATTTATTTCTCATAAAAACGAATTTTTATCTGCCGTTAAATCAATGCTTTGAAGCAAAGCCATGAATACAGCGGTTTAAAGCTTTATTTTGCGTGATTTTTGAGCGATAATTAAACAATATTTATTTGGTTGAGGTTTATTATTATGCCGATTGGATCTGTATTTAATAGCGGTGTTGAAGGGTTTAATAGAGCCAGCCAAGGTATTGAAAAGGCCAGCGCTGAGATTAACCGTGCCAGCATAGAGCAGCAAGATGATTCTCAATTAGCGCAGCAACGTCAATTAACGGCTGCTCGCCCTGAAGAAGCCGTAACCGCGCCGGTATCTCAACCTGCACGAATTGATGATGCATTAGTAAACTTAAAAGTTGAAGAGTTTAATGCCAAGGCTAACACGAAATCAATTCAAACTGCAGATGATGTACTAGGCACTTTAGTTGATATTAAAGTGTAATTCCTCATGAATATCGTCACGCCGTTTCCGTCTATCAATATAAACACTGCAAATGTTTATACGGAGACTGCTCGGCGTGACAATCAGTTACGTGAAGTCATCCCCCCAGCCGCTGCAAACACCGCCGGTAGTACTGAAAACAAAGCTCAAAGTGATGCAGAAAAAGCCAAACTACCTGGTAACAGCGATAGTTCAACTTATACTGCAAGCGGCAAAATTGCAGACAACAAAACTATTGAACAACGCGAAGGCAATGCTGATAGTGATCAAGATGATGCCGAGCAAGAAAAACAGCAAGCTGCCGAAGAAGTTAGTGAGCAAGAAGAGCTTAAACTTGAGCAAGAACAGCAACAAATTAAAGAGCTCAAAGCTCGTGATACCGAAGTGCGAACCCACGAGCAAGCGCATGCCGCTGTTGGTGGACAATATGCCGGTTCACCCAGTTACGAATACCAAAGAGGCCCCGATGGCACTAATTATGCCGTAGGTGGTGAAGTACCGATTGATGTTGGGGTTATCAATGGCGATCCGCAAGCAACCATCGATAAAATGCAAACGGTACGTGCTGCTGCACTAGCACCAGCAGAACCCTCAGGTGCCGACAGAGCGATTGCGGCAGGCGCCACACAAAAAATGGCTGCCGCACAAGCTGAGTTAGCTTCAGCTGATGACGAAGACAGCAGCGAAGATAAAAATAGAGTCAGTGCGTCGTTTTCTAATAGTGAAAGTTCAGAACTAAAAACCGCTAAAAGCGAAGAGCAATCGCGTGATATTGAAGTTGAAGCGCGTGCAGGACGCATTGCTAGCTTTTATCAACTGGCCACATCCCCCGCGATCCAGAGCGAATTTTCAGCGCAAATTTAGCTGATTAAAAAATAAAAAAAACCGCCTAGGCGGTTTTTTTATTTTTAAATATATCGTTTAAATTACTTTTTCACTTTTGCGTTAGCAAAGGCGTCAGCAAAGGCATTCCCCATCATCGCATTGCCTGTATCGCGTTTAGGCTTAGGCGCTCGTGCTTGGTTGGTATTATTGCTGCGAGGCTTTTGCGGTGTCGCTTTATTGCTGGTGTCTATGTCGTCATCCAGGCGCATAGTAAAACTAATGCGTTTACGAGCAGCATCGACTTCAACCACTTTTACTTTAACAATGTCACCTGCTTTAACCACTTCGCGTGGGTCTGAAATAAACTTGTTAGTAATAGCTGAAATATGCACGAGTCCATCTTGATGAACACCTACATCAACAAATGCACCAAAATTAGCAACGTTAGAAACCACACCTTCTAAAATCATACCAGGCTTGAGGTCACTAATTTTTTCAACACCGGCTTTAAACTCCGCGGTTTTGAATTCAGGACGTGGATCGCGACCTGGTTTATCAAGCTCGCTAATAATGTCAGTCACGGTTGGTAAGCCAAATTTATCGTCAATATAGTCGTTTGCAGCGAGTTTACTTAAAAATTCACTGTTACCAATTAAGTTATTTACGTCTACCTGGTTATGTTCACAAATACGCTTAACGATAGGGTATGCTTCAGGGTGAACTGATGAGTTATCTAGCGGATCGCTGCCATTATTAATGCGTAAAAACCCAGCCGCTTGTTCGAATGCTTTTGGCCCTAAGCGTTCTACTTTTTTCAACTGACTACGTTTTGTAAATGACCCATTCGTGTCACGGTAGTTTACAATGTTTTGAGCCAACGTTTTGTTTAAGCCAGAAACACGTGCAAGCAAAGGCACTGAGGCCATATTTAAATCAACCCCCACACTGTTTACACAGTCTTCTACTACAGAAATTAGGCTTTGCCCAAGTTGGCTTTGTGATACATCGTGTTGATATTGGCCTACACCGATAGACTTAGGCTCTATTTTAACTAGTTCAGCTAATGGGTCTTGTAGGCGACGTGCAATAGATACTGCACCGCGTAAAGATACATCTAAATCTGGGAACTCATTAGCGGCAAATTCAGACGCAGAATACACCGAAGCGCCGGCTTCACTGACCATGATTTTATTCAGTTTAAGCTCCGTATTTGCCTTGATAAGCTCACCAACTAGTTTATCTGATTCGCGAGAAGCAGTGCCGTTACCAATCGCAATAAGCTCAACTTTATGTTGGCGACATAATTGCTCGAGCGTGCGCAGTGATTTATCCCAATGATTTTGTGGTGCATGTGGGAAGATTGTTTGTGTAGCGAGCAGTTTTCCTGTGCTATCGACTACCGCAATTTTACAGCCGGTACGCAAGCCGGGATCTAAGCCAAGTGTCGTGCGAGGGCCTGCAGGCGCTGCCATTAATAAATCTTTTAAATTTTTAGCAAATACGTCTATAGCACCGGTTTCGGCTTTTTCACGCATTGCGGCTAAAAACTCATTTTCTAAGTGTAGCCCAAGCTTAATTTTCCATGCCCACTGCACCACAGTTAATAACCATGCACTAGCAGGTTTGTTTTTAATATCTAGGCGGTAATGATCACTGATCATTTGGGCACATAACTGGGCTGGATTTTCAGCACTTGGCTCAGGGTTAATCGTTAACTGTAAAATGCCTTCATTACGTGCTCTTAGCATGGCTAATGCACGGTGCGAGGGCACTTTTTTTAACGGCTCTTGATGTTCAAAGTAGTCTCTGTATTTAGCACCTGCTTGTTCTTGCCCATCAATTAACTTACTCTCAATCGCCCCATTTTGACTAATATGGCTTCTAAACTTAGCGAGTAATTTAGCGTCTTCAGCAAAACGCTCCATTAGAATAAATTTGGCACCATCAAGGGCTGCTTTTGTATCAATAATGGCTTTATCGGCATTAATATAGTGAGCGGCTTCAGCTTCTGGGTCGAGCATTGGGTCGTTAAATAACGCATTAGCAAGAGGTTCTAAACCGGCCTCAATAGCGATTTGACCTTTAGTGCGACGCTTTGCCTTATAAGGCAAGTATAAATCTTCAAGCTCGGTTTTACTTTGCGCTGCTTTTATATCAGCTGCTAATTCCCCGGTAAGCTTATTTTGAGATTCTATCGTCGATAGAATAAAGCCACGACGCTCTTCAAGTTCACGTAAATAAGACAAACGTTGTTCTAGAAGGCGTAGTTGGGTGTCATCTAATCCACCGGTCACTTCTTTTCTGTAACGGGCAATAAAGGGGACGGTTGCGCCTTCATCAAGTAACTTTGTTGCTGCAACCACTTGTTGCTGCTGTGCATTTAGCTCAGTTGCTAAACGTGCAGAGATATCGCTCATGCAAAAACCTTTTAATACAAAAAATAAGACCAGCTAAGAAGTTAACTGATGCGTCAATGTCTTGAATAATATCACAGGGGAAGGTAATAAAAAGCTCTTAAAGCAAGCTATTTTACTTGCTTTAAGATGCCATTACTGGGGTTGGAACTATACTAATAAAAAGCTGATTTAGTGAGGGTGCTCTATACTTTCGAGTACTTCACTAAATGTGTGCGCTATTGGACTAATATGAACAGGAATTTGCAGCTTACGTGCTATATCGCGTGCTGAAATTAAACCACTTATTTCATTATTAGCCGCAGTGACTAATAAAAACATAGCGCCATGATGTTCCATAGTTTGCAGTGCATCACCAATGCATGAGTAGCTTAAGCTTTTCATACTTACACCCATTAAATTACTTAGCGGTGTCATTAAATAGCGCAAGCTAATTTCACTACGAGGCAAGCCTAAACGCTGTGCTAAAATCATGATTTTTGAGCTTTGTAAATCAGCACTCGCCACTATACCTATTAGCTTTTGCTGCTCATCAGTTACCAAAATAAAATCAGAGCGTTGAGTCGTTAACTGTTTTGACGCTTGTTCAATTGTTGTATCAAACGATGCACGCATCGGGCTTGTATCAGTAAAACTAGTCACCACTTGTGTAGCAGGTGAAGTTAAATCAATGACAGCTTCATTAGTAAATGTATTCGCAATAGTGCCATGAGAAATATCTTGGGTACGGAGTTCTTTAAAGTTAGACATAATATCCACCTAATTAGTTATAAAATTTAATAATGTTTAAAAGCAAGTTATTAAACTAAATAACGGGTGGCGCTCGCGGGTGTGCATGGCTGTAAGGTGTGACTAAAAGGCTGCTTTCATAATGAAAGTAAAACGCTAAAGGAAGTGGTTGAATTTCTCTAAGCGCAATAACACCGACATGAGAGTCTATATCGGTGTCGAGGTTTGCTTGGTCAGGAGAATCGCAAACAATAAATTCTGCAGGTGTAAAACCAGCATCAATTTGCGTATTTTTGGGTGTTGCATGCAATGTCAAACTTACACTCATAAAGAGTGTAAACAATAGGGCATTTTGTAATATGCGCGCTGTAATGTTTGACATAGTGACGACCTTAATTAACTACTCTCAAATTAATACATCATAACTTGAGTTGCTTTAGTTATAGCGTACTCAAATAATATAAACAATAAAAAGTTAATATGATCTGAATCAAGACTAAGCTGTTTTATTTTTGGTAGGAAATACTATTTACATACCATTGCTTAGCACCTTGAGGGGTCATGACCTCAAAATCATCGTCTACTTGTTTTTTTAATAGTGCTCGCGCCATCGGTGAGTCAATAGAAATGTAATCGTTGCGATCATAAATTTCATCGGGACCGACAATTCTAAACTTCTTACACTCCCCAGCCTCGTTTTCTATTTCAACCCAAGCACCAAAAAAAACTTTGCCGTCTTGCACGGGTGAGTAATCAACAATTTTTAAATCGGGGATGCGCTTACGTAGATAGCGCACTCGGCGGTCTATTTGGCGTAATAGACGCTTGTTATACTGATAGTCTGCATTTTCAGAGCGATCACCAAGGCTTGCAGCCCAACTCACAATTTTAGTGACTTCTGGGCGTTTTACATTCCAAAGATGGTCATGTTCTTGCTGAAGTTGTAAATAACCTTCGCGAGTAATTAAGTTTGTTTTCACGCCGTATTCTTGTTTAAGTTTCATGTGTGGCACGGTATTAAAATAAAGGCAGCTTGTCGAGATAAAATAGCCACCAATGGGTTTGAAATGTTCAGTAACAATCTAAGCACTTAATTAGTTTTTTATTATTAAGTTTTTCATTTATATTAACTATTAATAAATTATAAAAATAAGCAACAGATTATGGGACAAGAGACAGTAAAAGTATTAGTGGTTGATGACGATAAACGTTTGCGCAGTTTGCTTGAGCGCTATTTAGTAGAGCAAGGATTTATTGTTAGAACAGCCGCCGATTCACAGCAAATGGATAGGCTTATTGAGCGTGAAAACTTTCACTTAATGGTGCTTGATTTAATGCTGCCCGGAGAAGACGGGCTCTCTATTTGCAGACGGTTACGTCAAAAAGAAAACCAAATCCCAATTGTGATGTTGACCGCTAAAGGTGATGAAGTAGACCGCATTATTGGTTTGGAGCTCGGTGCTGACGATTATATTCCTAAACCGTTTAATCCACGTGAGTTACTTGCCCGCATAAAAGCAATTTTACGTCGCCAATCAAAAGAAGTGCCAGGGGCGCCCTCAGTAGAAGAGAATTTAATCAAGTTTGGTAAATTTACCTTAAATTTAGCCACACGAGAAATGAGCGAAGGGGATAATACCGTATCGCTCACAAGTGGTGAATTTGCCGTGTTAAAAGCGTTGGTATCTCACCCTCGAGAGCCGTTAAGTCGTGATAAACTAATGAACTTGGCAAGAGGTCGTGATTACAGTGCGCTAGAGCGTAGTATTGATGTGCAAGTGTCACGCCTTCGCCATATGATAGAAGTGGATGCGGCTAACCCGCGTTATATTCAAACTGTATGGGGATTAGGTTATGTGTTTGTTCCTGATGGTGAAAAGTAATAATTATGGGGATGTTTCCACGTAGTGCGTTTGGGCAAACTGTTTTTTTAGTGGCAGCTTTGTTGCTGATTAACCAAATTGTATCCTACGTCACAGTAAGTTTATATGTTGTTAAACCCACCATTGAGCAAGTTAATTTGATGCTCGCTAAGCAAATTAAAACTGTATTTATTGACTGGGAAGATGGTGTTGAAGTAACCGATGAAGTTTCAGAAAAGTTTTTTGAAATAACCGGTATTGAGGTGATGACTC
This sequence comes from Pseudoalteromonas sp. SCSIO 43095, assembly GCF_023650455.1. Taxonomy (NCBI): domain Bacteria; kingdom Pseudomonadati; phylum Pseudomonadota; class Gammaproteobacteria; order Alteromonadales; family Pseudoalteromonadaceae; genus Pseudoalteromonas; species Pseudoalteromonas sp. SCSIO 43095. The sequence continues at coordinate 2,711,896 of NZ_CP087995.1, read as the reverse complement.
AGCGTGAAGCGATGCGCAATGGCTTAGGACAAAGTCGTGAGTATTCAGGGCTATCGCGAAGTATGTCAGAGCAGTTGAATGGGTTTTCTCGGGTACGCATTAGTCAAACCGAACCACTTATTTATTGGGTGGAAGCCCCGCAAGCACCGGGCTATTGGGTTAAAGTTCCCTTAACCGGATTTAAAGAAAGTAATCTTGAATTTCTAACTTTTTACTTATCCAGTATAGGCTTCTTAAGTGTCTTAGGCGGGTGGTTATTTGCAAGGCATTTGAACCGACCATTAAAAGCACTGCAACAAGCGGCAATAAAAGTAGGTGTTGGTGATTTTAGTACTAAGTTACAAGAACAAGGCTCAAGTGAAGTTATTGAGGTAACGCGGGCTTTTAACCAAATGTCGCGAGGTATTGCAGCCCTTGAAAATGATCGTCGATTACTCATGGCCGGTGTCTCTCACGACTTACGCACACCGCTTACCCGTATTAGGTTAGCCACAGAAATGATGGTTGATGAAGATGATTATTTACGCGAAGGTATTATTTACGACATTGAAGATATGAATGGCATTATTGATCAGTTTATTGAATATTTACGCCATCATAATTGTGAAGAACAAAGCTATGAAGATATCAATGCGTTAGTAGCCGAAGTCGTACAAAGTGAATTAAAGCATCAACGTGTTATTACGTTTGAAAGCAATCCTAACCTAGGTAATATTCCCATAAGCTCAGTGGCTATTAAGCGAGTAGTGACGAATATGATTGAAAATGCACTGCGTTACTCGCAAGGGGATATTGAGGTGCAAAGTTATTTTAATAGCAATAAAAAGTACGTCATTATTGCGGTTAACGATAATGGCCCAGGTATTCCTGAGAGTGAATTAGAATCAGTGTTCGAACCATTCAAGCAAGGTGACGCTGCACGAGGCAGTGAAGGCAGTGGTTTAGGCTTAGCTATTATTAAACGCATTATAGACATGCATAATGGCAAGGTTGTGCTCTCTAATCGCCCTGACGGTGGTTTAAGTGCGCAAATATATTTACCGGTTAAAGTGGTTAATCAAAACTAAATAAAGCTATCCGCCGTTATATGCGGATAGCTTTAACCATTTTATAGTGCTTTAAAACGAATGGCTGTACCACCACTGGTGGCTAATTTTAGTGTGAGTTTATCATTTGCGGTAACAGTGCGTTTTTCTATTTTTAAATCGTAAGGGTTGTTCTTCCACTCTGCCTTAACACCATCTTTGTAGATTTGCGCTTCAAACTGTTTATCTTTATCTAAGAAGTCGAGTTTAACCTCAATGGTGCGGGCGTTTTCATCAGTTACAGCGCCTAAGTACCAGTCATTACCGGTGTACTGATCGCGTTTACGTTCTTTACGTGCAAATACAATAAAGTCGCCTACTTCCCCATCAAGCGCAATACTTTGTTGCCAATCGGTCGGTACGTCTTGAATAAATTGAAAAGCATCGGGCTTAGCTAAATAATTTTTAGGTAAATCAGCCGCCATTTGAATTGGGCTGTACATTACGACATAAAGTGCTAATTGCTTTGCCAGCGTTGTTTGCGGGCGATTTGTATCGCCACCTAAGCCATTAAAACTCATGTCAAAAATACCTGGCGTAAAGTCCATTGGGCCTGCAAGCATACGCGTAAAAGCAAGCATTGGAATGTGCTCAGGTGGATTGGGTGGCGTGCCCCATGCGTTAAATTCTTGGCCGCGAGCACCTTCACGAGCAATCCAATTAGGGTAAGTACGGCGAAGGCCGGTGTCTTTTATTGGCTCATGAGTATTAATACTTATTTTATGTTTTGCAGCTAGCTTAACGTTGTATAAGTACTCATTAACCATAAATTGGCCGTCATGCCACTCAAAACGGGCAATGCCATTTTCATCAATGCGTTTAATATTGCCACCATCGGCCACATAACCGGTTTTAATTTGGCTTACATTTGATTGCTCGTAAAGCGCAAAAGCGTCTTCCATTTGATTACGATAATTTGTTACGTTACCTGAGGTTTCATGGTGGCCAATTAACTGCACCCCTTTTTGCTTACCGTAGCGGGTAAGCTCCTCAATATCAAAGTCATCATATGGTTGGGTAAAACTAAATACATCGCCATTAAAAAACCAGTCGCCATCCCAACCGGTGTTCCAACCTTCCACTAATACACCATCAAAGCCGTATTTTGCGGCAAAGTCCATGTAGTATTTAGTATTTTTTGTGGTAGCACCGTGTTTTTCGCCACTACCCCAAGTATTCTCATTGATGTGCATGCCCCACCAAATACCTACGTATTTGCCTGGTTTAACCCAGGACACATCACCGAGCTTATTTGGCTCATTTAGATTTAAAATAATATCTGAATTAACTAAGTCTACCGCATGTTCGCCAATTTGAATGGTGCGCCAAGGCGTATTAAATGCACCGTGCTTTTTGACTGCTATACCATCTGACCATGGCGTTAAATCGGCGCTAAAAGTGCCTGGGCGACGTTGATTAAGCACCATGCCCGCATAATCGACTAGGGCTGCTTCATGAATGCTGACATGTACACCGTTACCATTTTTAAAGGTAAAAGGGGTGTGAGCGAGTGCAGCATCTTGTAAGGCTGTGGTGTTGTAGACATATTCGTAACGACTCCAACCGCGAGCAGGTATCCACCATGCGATGGCTTTATCGGCACCGGCGATGGCAAACTCGGTCAGCTCTTTAGTAATTTCTGTTTTTTCAAAATCGGCTTGTTTAGGGACTTCATAGCGAAATCCCACACCGCTATCAAAGGCTTTAAATCGCACTGTGTATGTGCCACCGTGGGGGGCGGGTTTATTAAAGGTAACGGCAATTTCATTGTGCTTGTCGACAACGGTTTGGCGCTCACCCCAAGGCTGTTGCCATTGGCTATCTGTCTGTGAGTGGGTTACTTCACTAATAACAAAACCTTCATCAAATGGCGCTTGGCTTTTAAATCTAAAACCTAAATGTGACTGCGCAATAACAGGTTTACCATTAAAGCTAATAGAATAGTAAGGAGATGAAGATTGATCAGATATGATGATTTTAATTTTTTGATCAGGCGATTCCAGCATGGCTTCTTTTGCAAAAGCGCTGCTTGAAAGTAAAGCAACTAGCAGTAAAGGTAATCTCATTGTGTGTCCTTTATGTCAAATTGTAGACTATGAGCATAAAGTGAAGGTGGGGTTATTACGAGATGACTGCAAACGTATTCAATGTAATTAAACACATAAAAAAGGGCTCTAGCGAGCCCTGTTTTGTAATTATAACTTATTATTTTTTACCAAAAGCGCGTTTCATGTAATTAGGTGTTGCGAGTGCACCGTGATGAATGCCGCCATTGTAGTATTCACTATGCTGTGCAATTATTGCTGCGCCGTCTTCTCTAAAGCCATTAAATGCCTCAGATTTGCGGGCTAGCGTCACTGACCATAACCCACTTGGGTAAATAGGTTGTGGGAATGGGAGTGTTTGTAAATCGTTAAAACCAACACTTAGCATAGCTTCGCGCATTTCAACCAACAGTGGCATATGCATTAATGGCGATTCACTTTGTTGTACCAGTATTCCACCAGGGCGAAGTGCGTTTAAACAGCTAGTATAAAACGCATGGTTAAATAAACCTTCACCTGGGCCCTACCGGATCAGTACCATCAACAATCACTACATCAATAGACTCACCAGCTGCTTCGCGCATGTATTTAATGCCATCGTCAAACATCACAGTAGCACGTGGGTCGTTATTTGATTCACATAACTCAGGGAAGTACTTTAACGACATTTGGGTAACCACTTCGTCAATATCGATTTGTGTAACAGTTTCTACACTAGGGTGCTTGAGCACTTCACGTAATGTACCGCAATCGCCGCCACCAACAATAACTACGTTTTTTGGGTTTGGATGCGCCAGTAATGCTGGGTGGCTGATCATTTCGTGGTAAAAAAAGTTTTCACGGCTACTTACCATAGTGCAACCATCAATGATCATTAAATTACCAAAGTCTGTGGTTTCAAACATTTCTACTTTTTGAAAAGGAGACTGTTTTTCATCTAACTTTTTGTTAATACGTAATGAAAATGCGCTGCCATCGCGGTCGCTAATTTCAGTAAACCACTTACTTTGATCTAAATTTGCCATAGTTGTTGTTACACTTTTGGTTGAGTATGAAAAAAAGGAGGCAATTCTGCCAGTGCTTGGCCTATTGCTCAATCAAATTTTACTCTCTTTAGCGAATAAAGTTAGCTATAAAGAGGGGAAAGTTCAATTTTTGTTAGCTTAGCAGATAGTGACGTATTAAAATGCCCCTTTACACCTAATTTAATAAAGAAGAGTTGCCATGACTTGGGGTTTAGAAACAGCACGTGCTACATACAATGTTGCTCATTGGAGCGATGGTTATTTTGATATTAACGCACAAGGTGAGTTGATAGCCTATCCTGATGGCGACCAAACAAAACCTGCCATCTCTTTAAGTCAGCTTACTGAGCAATTTAAGCAACAAGGGTTAACATTGCCCGTACTGGTGCGCTTTACTGATATTTTAAAAAATCGTGTCGATACGCTCACCAATGCCTTTACTCAAGCGCGCACTAACCGAGAATATAACGGCAAATACACCTGTGTTTATCCTATTAAAGTAAACCAGCAGCGCTCTGTTGTGAGTAAGTTATTAGCTCACCCAAGTGGCTTAGTGGGACTTGAAGCTGGTTCTAAGCCTGAACTAATGGCCATTTTAGGGGTGGCGAAAGAGCCTATTACAATTGTATGCAACGGCTACAAAGACAGTGAGTTTTTACGTTTAGCCTGTATTGGTCAAGCAATGGGGCACAACGTTAAAATTGTGGTCGAAAAACTCTCTGAGCTAACCACATTGCTTGAAGAAATTGATAATTTAGGTATTGAGCCTGCTATTGGTATTCGCATTCGCTTAAATTCGGTTGGTAAAGGTAAATGGCAAAATACCGGTGGTGAAAAAGGTAAGTTTGGTTTAACCGCAGGGCAAGTACTTAGTGCAGTGGAAGTACTTAAGCAACATAACAAGTTGCATTTAATGCAAATGGTGCATTTTCATATTGGTTCTCAAATCGCCAATATTCGTGATATTCATCGTGCCTTGCGCGAATGTGCTCGCCATTTTGCTGAATTAACTCAATACGGTGTACCGCTAAATACGGTTGATGTGGGTGGCGGGCTTGGCGTTGACTATGAAGGCTCAGGCTCGCGTAGTGCCTGCTCAATGAACTACACAGTCGAAGAATACGCGCGTAATGTAGTGAATGCATTTGCCGATGTGTGCGATCAGCATAACTTAACGCATCCTGCGATTATTACAGAATCTGGCCGTGCATTAACGGCTCATCATGCAGTGTTGATCACCGATGTTATTGATGTAGAAAAAGCACCGAATCATTTAAACCCAAAACCGCCATTGGAAAACAGCGCATTAGTGCTAGATGAAATGTGGCAATGCTTACAACGTTTGAACCCACGTATGGCACTTGAAATATATCATGATGCTATGCACTTATTTAGCGAAGCACACGATCAATACGTGCATGGTTTAGTGAGCATGCTAGAGTGGGCGAAAATAGAGCAGCTTTACTTTACTATTTTACATCGTGTTCGTGCTTCATTAAGCTCTAATGCAAGAGCTCACCGCGAAGTGCTGGATGATTTAAACGAAAAACTAGCCGATAAACTGTTTGTGAATTTTTCATTGTTTCAGTCATTACCTGATGTATGGGGTATTCAGCAGTTATTTCCGGTTATGCCCATCGAAAACCTAACGCAGCCGCTCACTCAGCGCGCGATTATCCAAGACATTACTTGTGATTCTGACGGGCAAATACGAGACTACGTTGAAGGTGCAGGTATTGAAACAAGTTTACCTATCCCTGAATATACACAAGGTCAGCAGTATCATATTGCCATGTTTATGGTGGGGGCATACCAAGAGATTTTAGGTGACTTACATAACCTATTTGGTGATACCGACTCAGTCCATGTTGAGCTTAATGAGCAAGGATATGTATTAACCAATGCCATTAAAGGTGACAGCGTTAAGGATGTATTAAAATTTGTTGATTATGATAGCGAGTTATTAGCTGATAACTTTGCCACTCAAATTAATAAACTTGATGTATCAGAACACTGTAAAGAAGGGTATCTAGCCGAGCTCAATGCAGGGCTTGAGGGCTACACCTATTTTGAAGATTAATTTAGTTGCATAGTTAAGCGTGGTCCTAGTGGCTGCGCGATATTTAAAGGAATAGAAGTAATGTCAGTTATTCGCAGTGTATTTAGTATTTTCTTTTATACAATAAACACTCTTTTTTGGTTTTTGCCTATTTTTATTTGTGGCATCGTTAAGTTAATCCCAATTAAGGGACTTCAAAAATTAATGAGCTGGACGGCCAAGCAATGTGCCTCTATTTGGGTGACCTTCAACACGTTAAATCAAACGTTATTAACGCCAACAAAACTTAATGTTATTGGCCTTGAAGAGCTTAAATTAAAAGATTGGTACTTAGTCATTGCTAACCACCAAAGCTGGGTGGATATTTTAGTGTTACAGCGGGTGTTTAACCGAAAAATACCTTTTTTAAACTTCTTTTTGAAAAAAGAGTTAATTTACGTGCCTGTTTTAGGTTTGTGTTGGTGGGCACTCGACTTTCCTTTTATGACCCGCACTAGTAAAAGCCAATTAAAAAAGAACCCCAAGTTGCGTGGTAAAGATTTAGAAACCACTCGTAAAGCCTGTGAAAAATTTAAAGAAATGCCAGTCAGTGTGGTTAACTTTGTTGAAGGGACGCGGTTTACAGCGCAAAAGCATGCGCGTCAAAATAGCCCGTTTACTCACTTACTTAAACCGAAAGCGGGTGGTGTGGCGTTTGTAATGCAGGCCATGGGTGAGCAAATTTCTAAAGTGGTAAATGTCACTATTCATTACCCTGAGGGCATTCCTACCTTTATGGATTTTGCAGCCGGTAAAGTAAAACACATTGATGTACAGGTTGAAGTAAAAGGCGTTAGTGAGGACTTAATTGGTGATTACACTAATGATCCTGACTTTAGAGTACGCTTTCAAAGTGAATTAAATCGCGTGTGGGAAGAAAAAAACCAGACGTTGGTTAATCTCAAACAAAAATAACAAAATGAGCTGACAGTTATGCTAAAAAAATGGTTACCTAATTGGTTAAATGGCTTAATTGTTGGCTGTGTTTTATTTGCTAATTTAATAATATTTGGCGCATTAGTGCTTACCCTAGGGTTAGTTAAATTAGTGCTGCCCATACCTGTAGTGAGTAAATTATTACACAGTGCGTATAAAGGGTGGTGCAAAGGTAACCGCTTAGGGCTGTGGCTAGGCTGTAATGATATTAAAGTTAATATTAGTGGGGAGGTGAATGCCAACAGTTGGTATTTGCTAATCAGTAATCATATTAGCTGGCTTGATATTGCGGTATTAAGCTCGTTAAATGCATTACCAGCTCCTAAGTTTTTTTTAAAAGATGAGCTTAAATACGTGCCATTTATTGGCACTGGTGCGTGGGCGATGGGTATGCCCTTTATGAAACGAGTGACCAAAGCGCAATTGGCTAAAAATCCGAATTTAAAAGGCTTAGATGTCGAGCGTACTAAGCGCAGTTGCCGTAACTTTCGTCATCATCCTACAACCATAGTTAACTTTGTAGAAGGTACGCGTTTTACTGCGCAAAAGCACCTGCATCAACAAAGCCCTTTTCAGCATTTATTAAAGCCTAAGGCTGGTGGAACTGCTTTTGCCTTAGAGGTTTTAAACGAGCAGTTTGACGCTATGCTTAACACCAGTTTAGTGTATAGCGGTCAGTCAGATCATGTGTGTCGTAATATTTTAAAAGGCGAGTTGGAGTCTATTCATATTACTATTGAGGTTATGCCAATAAATACACAGATGATTGGCAGTTACCAAACCGATAAGGCATTCAGGGCCCAATTTCAGCAATACTTAAATAACTTATGGACAGTAAAAGATAAGCAATTAAGCGCTATTCATATTCAGCAAGCTAGTACTGAATTAACACCCAGTAAGGAAATTGAAATACCATGAGCAAAACACACCTACAGGAGCTAATTACTCCTTGGTTTGAAAAAGTCCCCGATGCTTTTTTTCTCAGTGCCATCACCGCCTCATCAATTGGCATTCTTTCATTATTATTTGTTTACTTATTTACTCGTCGCTTAATGTTACCGGGTATTCAAAAGGTGGTGACTAAACTCTCTCCTGAGCGTATTGGTTCATTGACACCTATGTTAACTAAGCTGAATAAACGAATTGCTTGCTTGTTATGTTGTGTACTTTTTTTAGCCACATTTGATAGTGTTTATCCGGTTAATGCAATTGCTCAAGAGATCCTTAAAACCATTGGCCAAGCATTATTAATTATTTATATAGGTTTTATTATTAGCAGCATAGTAAGCATTGCTGGCGCTATTTATAACCAACTAGACTTTGCCCGCGAAGTGCCTATTCAAGGGCTAATTCAAGTAGTGAAGCTAATCACCTTTATTGTGTGTTCAATATTAATTGTTAGTATTGTGCTTGAAAAATCGCCGACTTATATTCTCTCTGGTTTTGGTGCCATAGCGGCAGTAACGTTATTGGTATTTAAAGACACCATATTAGGTTTTGTCGCCAGCATTCAAATTGCCGCTAATCGTTTAGTGACCTATGGGGACTGGATCCAAGTCGATAACTACGGCGCCGATGGCGAAGTAATTGATTTAGGACTTAATACCGTAAAAGTACGTAATTGGGACAATACCATAACGACTATACCCACTTATATGCTGGTGGCCGGTTCGTTTAAAAATTGGCGCGGTATGCAAGAATCTGGTGGGCGACGTATTAAACGTTCTTTAAACATTGATATGAACAGCATCTTTTTAGTTGATGATGACTTTAAAGCGCAAATAGAAGCGGCTATACCACTGCAAGAATATATTCGACTAGGCACACTTCCCGATCCGGTGTCGAACTTAGGGCTATTTCGTCGCTATGCAGAGGGTTACTTAAAACAACACAGTAAAATCAATACCTCGCTCACACTTATGGTGCGTGAACTACAACCGCTTAATCATGGCTTACCGATTGAATTTTACTGCTTCAGTGAAGACAAACGTTGGATATCGTACGAGCACTTACAAGCTGAAATTATGGACCATTTACTGGCCGTATTACCTGTGTTTGGGCTACGCGCTTATCAAAGTGTCAGTGGGCAATTAGGCCCAGCTGACGGGGCCAATATGGCAGGTAAACCCAGCATTAAAGTGCCCAATAATGCTGTCCAAGGCCAACACCAATAAACAATAACAATAGCCACCAAATAGGTGGCTTTTTCATACGTAGCCATGCAAATGCAGCAATCACTAATGCAATATGCCAAACATTGCTTACGGCTGAAGTCCAAATGGGCGAATACAATGCAGCAGCCAAAAAACCAACTACAGCAGCATTAAGCGCTGCAATTGAGCTGGCAAAACGAGGATTGCTGGCCAAGTTTATCCAGCTTTTTTGAAATGCCAACATCAGTAAAAAACCAGGGGTAAATATCAATAATGTAGCTATGATTGCGCCCATTATTGGCTGCTCGGTAGTTAGCTGCGCGCCTAAGTAGGTCGCTATAGTAAACATCGGTCCAGGTATAGCCTGAGCACTGGCGTAAGCCGTTAAAAATTGATCATCACTTAACGTAGGCACACCCGCTTGAAGTACTGGCAACACAACATGTCCGCCACCAAATACCATGGCGCCTGCTTGGTAAAAAGGCGCAAATAACGCAGCGTTTTCGCCAAGTGGGATAAAGCTGATGGCAAGTAGTAGTGCAAATAAGACAAGAGCAATCCAATTGATGTTGTTTTTTTCTCTGCTAACATTTTCTGTAGATTTAGCTAAGTTAAGTAAAGGCCATAAAGCACCGATAATGGCAGCGGTTACTAAAATGGCGATTTGAGTGCCCAACATAGGAAATAAAATCAGTGCTAAAGTACTCATTATTGCCAGAAGTTTAAGTACCGCACTGGTGCAAAAGCTTTTTGACATACTAAGGGTCGCATCAGCAACAATAACCACGGCAAATAGTTTTAACCCAGTAATAACTGCGAAATAAACGGCGTTAAATTGGTGAGCACTAATAGCAAGCAGAGTCATAATCAAAAAAGAAGGCAGGGTAAAGCCTATAAACGCAGCGATACCACCGAGTACACCCGCACGTTCTACGCCAATAGCAAAGCTAACCTGACTTGACCCAGGGCCTGGCAGAGCTTGACTTAAGCTAATTAGCTGCGCGTAACGCGCTGTACTTAACCAGCGAAGCGAATCAACAAAGTGGTGCTTAAAGTAACCTAAATGCGCGGCAGGGCCGCCAAAGCTCATGCAGCCAAGCAAAAAGAACTGTCTAAAAATCGCAATTAACATAGTGGCAATCGCCTTTTGATAAATCGTAAAATTGTCACAAACAAGTATGACATTATTATGAAACGCTATCACTACTTCCTTATTTGATAGGCAATATCAACGCTTATACGTTATTCTTCATTGTTGGTTCATACATATATTTGCATAATCGCAAGAATAAATTCTAAATGAATAGGAAATCACCATGACGTTAACTAAATCACTTTTAAGTGTCACTGTCGTTGCTGTATTACTTTCTGGCTGTGAAATGAATAACACAGGTAAAGGTGCTGCTATAGGTGCAGCCGCGGGTGGTATTTTAGGTAAAGCTACAGGTAACCACAAAGATAAACGTATTTTTATTGGTGCAGCTATTGGTGCGCTAGCGGGTGCTGCTGTAGGTGATTACATGGATAAACAAGAAGCTGCTTTTCGTGATGAGTTAGCGGGTTCGGGAGTTGAAGTGGTTCGTGAAGGCGATAACTTACGCTTAGTGATGCCCTCTAATATTACGTTTGCGACTGATCAATCTTATATTTCATCAGGCTTTCATGACACTCTAAATGCGATAGCAAGTGTAATGAATAAATACGAAAAAACCTACTTAAGTGTTGAAGGCCACACCGACAGCACGGGCAAAGACAGTTACAACATGACTCTTTCAGAGCAGCGTGCACAAAGCGTAAAAAATTACTTGGTAAACCAACAAATTATGGCTGCACGAGTAAGCACGAGTGGCTATGGCGAATCACGCCCAATAGCGACTAACGACACAGCGAATGGTCGTGCGCAAAATCGCCGAGTAGAAATTCAAATTGTACCAAACACTCAAGGTTAGCTTTTGTAGTTACAAACCGCGTTTGCGCGCGGTTTGTGTACTTATTTAAAGGGCACTTTTAAATAAGTTAGTTGTCATAAGAAGTTCTTCATAGGGACATGTTTATGACAAAGTGGCGTACAGCAATTATTTTATCGGTATGTTTACATGGGTTAGTTTTGTTTTTTTTAACTACCTTAAAAGCCCCTAAAATTAAACAGCCGCAATTAACGCTAATTAAAGCGTATATGGTGAATGTGCCTGCCAAAAATAAAGTAACACAACAAGCCACTCAGCAAAGCGCTAATAAAAATGTTAATACAGAAATAACCGCAACCAAGCCTGTTAATGCAACCCAATCAAAACCACTGAATGCGACTAATAAAAAAACACAGAAGACGACTGAGCCGGTAAGTACCACCTCCATAAATACCCACCCTGTAACCGCAACGTCTTATAAAAAGATCGACCTGAAAAAAGGGCTCAATAGTATTTTACAGCAACAAACTGGCTATTCTGATACTGCAAAGAATGACCCTCAGAAAAAGCGTATTACCGTGCCAAAAGAGCATGCAGGGAAGGTGAAGCCGCTTTTAAAAATAGAGCAGAAAAATATGCAATTTACCACTTATCGACGAGGTGATAGCTGTTTTAAAAAGGTATCCGTTGGTGCTGGAGTTATGCCAAAAAATGACTTGCCAGATAGTTATATTGCAGGTGCAAAGTGCGATAAAACCAAGCTAACTGAGGCTTACGATACCGCAATGAATAAATGGCTTGATAAAAAGTAGCGACTAAATTGCAATCAATCTAGATTAAACTGTAATTCACATAACTTTTGATACAAAGGGTTGCTTGCCATTAATTGCTGATGAGTGCCTGTGGCTTTTATTTCGCCATTTTCCATTACCACAATCATATCGGCGTGTTTTACCGTGGCTAGTCTATGGGCAATAATCAGCGTTGTTCTATTTTGCATTAAGTGCTCAAGTGCGGCCTGAACATGATGCTCACTTTGTGCATCAAGTGCACTGGTGGCTTCATCGAGTAGCAGTATTTCTGGGTCTTTTAAAATGGCGCGGGCAAGTACAATACGCTGCTTTTGTCCACCCGAAAGCCTAACACCTTGCTCACCTAAGAAGCTGTTATAGCCTTGTGGTAACTGTTTTATAAATTCATCAGCATGTGCATGTTTGGCGGCCGCATAAACTTGCTCGTCACTGGCGCTTGGGTTGCCATAGCGAATGTTATGCATGACATCAGAGCTAAATAAAATCGGGTTTTGTGCCACCATGCCCATTTTGTTGCGCAAGGTGTTTAACGACAACTGTTTAATATCTATATTATGAAACTTAATCGCTCCGCTGGCTGGATCGTAAAAGCGCTGCAATAGTTCAAATAAGGTAGTTTTACCCGCACCGGAAGGGCCAACAATAGCCACAGTTTTACCTGTTTCAATATTTAAGCTGATATTATTTAATGCGCTTACATCTGGGCGAGAAGGGTAATTAAAGCTAATACCTTCAAGTGAAATTGCACTGTTGCTGGTTGTTGCATGTAACTCATCATCTTGTGGAATTTCGGGGTTTTGTATTTTACTTTCAACGGCGAGCAGTTCGAGCAATCTTGCTGCGGCTCCTGCGGCGCGCTGTAGTTCACCATAAACCTCTGCAACGGTCGCTACCGACATGGCCACCATAATGGCATAAAACACAAACGCGCCGAGTTCACCGCCCGTCATAGTGCCTGCTAACACATCACTACCGCCTACCCAGAGCATGGCACTAATAGCACTAAAGGTAAGAAAAATAACAGCTGCAATTAAAAACGAACGTTGTTTAATTCGGCTTTTAGCCACATTAAAGGCCTTTTCGGTTTCAAGCGCAAAAGCAGATTGCTCTTGCTGTTCATGGCTATAACTTTGTACCACTTTTATGTTTTGAATGATCTCACCCGCGTAGGTGCTTATATCGGCAATAGCATCTTGGCTGGAGCTTGCGAGTTTACGCACCTTTTTACCAAACACTATCATAGGCACCAGTACTAAAGGGACGCAGGCCACAACGACCAAGGTAAGCTTTAAATTAGTAACAAGCAGCATAATTAAACCACCGACTAACATTAGCGCGCTTCGCAGTGCCATAGAAAATGACGAGCCAATAATAGATTGTAATAATGTGGTGTCGGTGGTTAAACGCGACATCAGCTCGCCGCTACGATTTTCTTCAAAGTAACTCGGGTGCAAGGTAACAATACGATTAAACACGGCTTTTCGAATATCGTTACTGACTCGTTCGCCAATCCACGACATTAAATAAAATCGGCTGAATGTACCCACTGCCAATAAACTGATCAAACCAATTAATACCAAAACAGCTTGTTGTAACTGCGCTTGCGAGCCGGCAATAAAGCCATGATCAATCACAAATTTAACGCCTTGCCCTAGCGATAAGTTAACTCCTGCGGTGGCAAGTAATGCAACTAGAGCCCCTAAAACCACCCATTTATAAGGCTTAATAAAATTGAATATAGGGAATAAAGCGCTAAAAGCGGCTTTATCTGAAGCAGGCTTGTCTGTAGGCATAGTAGATTCTTATTGATGATTAAGGTATAGATATGGCATCAATAGATTAAAAATCAATAGTATTAAAAATCATCAATAGGGAAAGATTATGACAACTAAACAGGTAACAGGCGAGTTTACCGTTACATTAGCGCCTATAGAAGGGTATGCACACGGGCAGCAAGGCGTTAATTTAGGTCGTATGTCGATTGATAAACAATTTATTGGTGGCCTAACCGCAACTAGCCAAGGTGAAATGCTCAGCGCCATGACCCCCACCCAAGGCAGTGCCGGTTATGTGGCTATTGAACAAGTAATAGGCGAACTTGATGGTTTGCAAGGTGGTTTTGTACTGCAGCATTTTGGCACTATGGATAAAGGCCAAGATAGCTTGATTTTAAAAGTGGTACCCGACTCAGGCACTGATGAGCTCGCAGGATTAACAGGCAGTATGAAAATACGGATTGAGCAAGGGATTCACCATTACGATTTTGAATACATGTTATAAGTTCAACAAGGATTAAAATGCAAAAAGTAATCGAATTCAGAAAGGCCCGTTTTTTGGGTGGGGTAGATATAGTCGCACTAAATGATCGCATACAGGAATTAAACCAAGATGGCTGGAAAGTAATAAACGCAGTGCCATTGACTAACACCACTCGTTTAAGAACGAGTGGTGTTTTTTCGTTTATATCTAACCGGATATTTTTGTGTCTTTGCCAGCACCGCTCGCGGATAAGCTTTTCGCTTTCTTTTCTCCGGTAATATTAGCCGTTTACCGTTTTCACGTAGTTCTTTTAGCTTTTTAGGGATTGTCCCTGGGCTTCGACCTGAACACCATAAAAACTCGTCTTGTATGAGATATAATGCGTTAATAAAACTGATGCGTAATGGCTCAACTTTATGGGCTTTAGCCATCTCTGCCATTTCAAGTCTCACGATATTATATGATGTCAGAATACCCCAGAGCTCTTGATAAATACCTTCCTGTTTCAGGCTCCGTAATGCTGGTTTATTTGATAGTTGATACTGCTTGAGCTCACCATAGCCTCGCTCTATTTCCCATCGTTGCCAATACACATCGAGTAGCGCTTTCAGCGGGTACTTTTCTGGACAGACGCATGAGGTGATGAACCCTTTTATTTCCCCTTTAGGTGTCGGAATTTGAATAAGCCTTGCTTGCCATGTATCACCTAGGTAAGGGGCTGATTTCTTAGCTTGTGGTGAAATAGGCATTGTTATTAAGTGGTCGTAATCGCTAAATGACTCCGTTATTTCATAGCGCATTTTGCTTTTGATGGGTGTAAGCCAATGATGGTTTTCGCTAACGCCTTGCCAGCTCGTAAATAGTTCAGCCGAAAAGAAACCTCTATCAAATAGCGTCAATGAATATTCAGGTGCTGAGCCAACAAGCTGTTGAGCATAATGAATTTCACTTTGAGTAATGGGGCCAAACGCTGCATCGGATATTAAATGCGTTCTTGTCGACATCAAGGTCACAGCAAGTACTGAGGGGAAGTTTGTTGTCGATTTAGCATAGCCAAAGTGACGGTTACTCGGTGTATCTTGAGTTTTAAATTGTGTACCGTCAATGCTGAGCAGCTTTAAACCACACACGTCATCAAAAGTTTGCGACTGCTCCCACTGCGTTGCTGTATGTTTAAAAAGGTGTTTCATAGGTGCTGCGCCTAGCTTTTCTTTCCCTTTTATAATACTGCTCGTCGCCAATGGTGGAAGTTCTCCTTTAGCGTCAGGAAAAGCGAGCTCTAGTTTGTCACAGACTTCAGATATTGAGCGGTTTTTTAATAAACCAATCCCTAATACAAGCCAAGCAGCTTGCTCGGCGGGGAAACGTCGTTTACGCACAGAGGCTCTCCCTGTTTGAGTAACGGCTGCTTCAATCCACTCAAGGGGAATATGCTTAGTAAACGAATCAATATCACGATCTTGGCTAAATTCAGTAGTAAGGTGTAATTCTTTAATAAATTCAGACATAAAAATAGGCCACAACTTTTGTTGTAGCCTATTATGAAGCCTCTGAAAGATCGTTCAATTAACTTAAACGATCCGCATTAGTGCCATTGACAGGCTTTTATGGGCAAGTGCATGGTTACGCATTACTTATTGAAAATGAAGAAATATAAGGGTTACTAATGGCATTATCATTATGGTTTAGCTTAGCACTGGTATGCATGATGGGAGCAATGTCGCCAGGGCCTAGTTTAGCTGTGGTATTAAAGCATAGCTTAAATGGCGGGATGAAAAATGGCATGCTGGCAGCGTTAAGCCATGGTTTTGGTGTTGGCTTATATGCAGCGGCCTCATTATTGGGATTAGGCGCATTGATGTTGCAGTTTCCTACTGTGTATCAACTTTTAGTGTACTTAGGGGCAGCCTATTTAGCGTATTTAGGTTTGAAAATACTATTTTCAAAATCTAACGACAGCGAGCTGCAAGTTCAAAAAAGTGCAGTGAGCAGCTCTAAGGCGTTACAAGATGGCTTTGCGATTGCATTTTTAAACCCTAAGTTGGCAATTTTCTTTTTGGCGCTATTTTCGCAGTTTATCGATCCAGAAAACCTTACATTAAACATCGGTATTATTATGTGCTTAACCGTTTTTGTAATAGATACTGGCTGGTATTTATTAGTGGCTTTACTTACTGATGTGTCTAAAAAGCGCTTTGGTTTTACTAAGCAGAATATCTGGTTAGATAGGCTGTTGGGTGCGGTATTTATTGCGCTGGCAATTAAAGTGGTTATTGGAATTTAACTATCAAAGTGATTGAATTGCGTACAGTTGGTGATTAATGTAACTTAAAAAACTATAATTTAAAAGTGATAAAACGATGTCTAATATAACTTTAAAAAGTGCCACTTTTGATAACAAAGTCAAACAGTACTGGATGTGTTTAGCTGCAATATTTAGCCTTTTTCCAGTTGTAACTATTGTGCTTTTACCCGTTGTATTGCTTTTGGTGTGGCTAGTCGCAGGGCGAGTATTAGCAGCTATGTCGGCCGATTTACTAGAGCGCAAGTTAGTAGTTAAGCGCGGTATTTTGTTTAAAGAAGAAAAATCGATTCCGCTTGAAAAAATCACTGATGTTGGGTTGAGTCAGGGGCCATTAATGCGACTATTTGGTTTATACCGCTTAAGCTTTGAAACTGCAGGGCAGTCTGGTCACGGTGCATTAGTATCGTTACTAGGGGTAGTTGATGCCAGTGAGTTTCGCGAGGCCATCTTAACGCAAAAAGACAATCTAGCCGAAACAAAGCCAAGCAAGGCTAAAGCTGATGAACCACAAAACCAAGTCGAATTACTCCGAGCTCTCACCTACAGCGTAAAAAACATCGAGCAAATGCTAGTTACACTTCTGGAAGAGAAAAAATGATTAGGTCATATAGGGAGCTAAAGGGAATATGGTTAAGTAAGGATTGCTTTTGGCTTGTTTATTTGTAGGCGCCATCCGATGACGCCTACAACATGCTAACCCTAAGTATCTCCATTATTAGTGCTCGAAATATACGAGGACATTGATGATGACAGATTTCTATTTAAAGCATTTTTTAAGCATTGGGAGACTGATGGTGCTGATATTTTATAGTGATTTAATGCAATACCGTCTAAATAAGTTAAATAAGGGTTTACCGATAAACTAAACGCACCTAATTCTTTTATCCACTTCGCTAAAAAAATAACACGGTATTGCCCGTCGCTTCCATTGTTAAGATTAACTTCTAAATTTAAATTCTTACTCACCTCACTCCAAGGACTCTGATACAGGGTCTCACCAACTATGATCGGTTTTGATGTAAAAAAGCTATCAGGATTTTTAATATTATTTTCAATTTTATGATTTACCCAGTTTTGAATTCGAGATGATGTATATTCTTCAAATACAGCTTTTACTGCATTATTTACATGGGAGGGGCAGTTGTTTTGTCTATCTAGATGAGAAGACTGACTTATTTGATAAAGTGGCATTAGGCTTAGTTCAGTTTGAAGTGTGTGTTTAAATGTTGAGAAATGCCCATCAATTGCTTTTTGTTTAGATATAGCAATAAGATCATTTTTATTTAATATCGTAGCTTCTATATATTTATCTGACTCATTTTTACTATGATTTCCTACAAAAAATGCAAAGTGGTTGTTACCAGAGACATCCATCATAATAACTTTATGCGGATTTGAATCACATGTTTGATCAGCAATAGCAGCTTTTTGATCAGAGAGTGTAGTGTGGCATTGAGTTAATGGTGCATTGCTTTTTGCTAGTTCAGAGGCTCTGTCATAATTACAATCTTCACATACCATTAAGGTTATGCTGTCATCAGCATTTACAGAGTGAGCGATGCCGAGTAAAAATAGTAATAAAGCGGCAACTTTTTTCATAAAGTCTTCCTTAGACGAGTGTTCCTTTTTTATATACACTAGCTTTGAAGTTTATTAATTTCAATCTTTGATTTTAATTGAGCATTGTAATTCTCTAATTTGGATTATGTTACAAAGCTCAGCGATCGGTTGATCGCCGAGTAATTTAATGCTTAGCATTTAAAATGCCTGACAAACAGCTTCTGCTTTACAGGTAATAACTGTCACGTTTTCGTAGCCTACGCGTGTCAGCGCTTCAGCACTTAATGTTGCGCGCGCACCACTAGCGCAATGTAAGTAAATAGGGCGTGCTGCGTCTTTTTCTATTTCCATGAGCTTCATTTCAAGTAGCCCGCGAGGAATGTTTATAGCGCCTATAGCTGCTTTGGTGGCATGTTCAGCGGGTTCTCGTACATCAATCAACAATCCTTTATTTTGCTCAAGCTCTTTCTTTGCTTGTTCGGCATCAATACGACGCTGATTAGGAGTAATTATTTTTAGTAAATCTGGAATAGGGGTAAGCATGGTGTTTATTCCTTAAAGCCAAGTTTGCGTAATAGAGTGATCATTGGGCACCAGCTAGTAAAAGCTGATTGAATTAAATTTACTGCGATAAAAGCGGTAAAGTAAATCCACTTAGGATCGTGATAAGTTTGCAATAAAAGCGACACAATAATCATTATGCCAGCGATTAGTCTGAGTGCGTTATTTAGCTTCATTATAGTAGGCCAGTTATTTAGTTCAGTACAGTTACTATATTAGATTTATCTATATTAGTAAAATCTAATATTAGACTTTTCTAATCTAACGTTTTATACTCAGACTCTATTTTAGAATAAGAGCATAGTATGAATATTGACTTTACTGCCATGGCCGGCAATGTAGAACAAGCCGAGCAGCTATTAAAAATTTTAGCCAATAAAAATCGCTTGATGATTTTATGTTCTTTGCAAGATTCAGAAATGAGCGTATCTCAGCTCAATGAAGCTGTGCCATTAGCGCAGTCTGCGTTATCTCAGCACTTAGCAGCGTTGCGTAAAGCAAACATTGTGGCTACGCGCCGCGAGAGCCAAACAATTTATTATCGTGTCATTGATGAAAATGCAGTCGTTTTGCTTGGTACCTTGTATGGGTTATTTTGTAAGGGCTAAGTGCGATGAGCTTAATAGACAATGCGGTAAAAAGTAGTTTAAGTGGTCGCATTCCGATTGTTATTTTTGTGATGTCTTTGTTACTTGGGGTATTTGCACTAAATCAAACACCTCGAGAAGAAGAGCCACAAATTACTGTGCCCATGCTCGATATTTATGTATCAGTACCTAACGTTGAGGCGCCTGAAGTCGCTAGGTTAGTAACACAACCACTCGAGAAGTTACTGGCTCAGCTGGTGGGAGTTGAGCATATTTACTCAACCACACAAACTAACAGTACAGTGGTTACGCTGCGTTTTGAAGTAGGGCACAACCGCGAACAAGCTATTTTAGATACCTATGCAAAATTAAATAGTTATCAGCATACAATGGCATCGGTGATCGAAAGTTGGCAAATTCGTCCAATAGAAGTAGATGACGTGCCTATTGTGATGTTAGGCCTCTACAGTAAAGACCCACAACTTTATGGTGATTACGAGTTAACCCGCTTTGCTAACGAAATAGCCAACAGTTTACAGCGTATTGAACACACCAGTGAAGTAAAAGTCATTGCTGGTCGTAAACGAACCCTCACCATTAATTTAAATGCCAGCGCATTGGCTGCCCACCAAACAACCGTAAATGACGTTTTTTATGCATTAAGCGTGTCTAATCAACTAACGCAAGTAGGCAGTGTGGTTGATGGTCAGCAGCAAATTGAATTGCAAGCAGGTGATGTTCTACGAAGTCAATCTGCTGTAGAACAGCTGGTAGTGAATGTTGTTAATGGCAAAAGTGTTTACTTGCTTGATGTTGCAAACGTTATTGATGGCCCAAGTGAAGCTAAGCATTACCAATGGCTTGCTCAATCGGCAAACCAGCAGCAGTTGCCTATGGTTACTTTAAGCGTAGCTAAGCAAGCAGGGACTAATGCGGTTGCTGTTGCAAATGATGTTCATACCATGATGAATGAACTTGCAAATACTTTACTGCCACCAGAAGTTAGCCATACAGTGCTCAGAGATTATGGCCAAACTGCCGATGAAAAAGTAAATAACCTCACATCAAGTTTAGTGTTTGCAGTGTTTACTGTGGTAATTTTTGTTGGCGTGTTTTTAGGTTGGCGTCCTGCCGTGGTGGTTGGGCTGGCTGTGCCTATTTGTTATGGCATTACTCTCTCATTAGATTTTGCATTTGGTTACACCATTAATCGGGTGACATTATTTGCGCTTATTTTATCATTAGGCTTACTGGTAGATGACCCAATCACAGGTATTGATAATATTAGCCGCTTTTTGAATAAAAAAGGCGATAAAAAACAGCAGATTGTTGGCGCAATGAGCGAAATTCGAAATGCCTTACTTATGTCTACGCTCACTATAATGGTGGCGTTTATTCCACTGGCGTTTATCACCGGAATGATGGGGCCGTACATGGCACCTATGGCATTTAATGTGCCGGTTAGCGTGATGGTTTCTACCATTGTTGCATTTTTTGTAACCCCTTGGCTTGCGATGAAGTTACTCAAGCCTGATAACGAACAACCCTCCGAGCTTGCTCCTAAAGTTGGTGCATATCAAAGAATATTAAGCCCATTATTGGTTTCTAAGGGGCGAGCAAAACTTGTTTTGTGGCTAACCCTAGCATTATTTATTATTAGCGCCATGTTACCCGTGATGCGTTTGGTGCCTTTAAAGCTACTCCCTTTTGATAATAAAAATGAGCTGCAAGTGCTGATAGATATGCCAGAGGGGACTAATCTGGAGCGCACAGCTGCATTTACTAAACAAATCCAAACACTCACATGGCAATTAAACGAAGTAAGTGAAATAGCGGCCTATGTTGGTCAACCTTCAAGTATGGACTTTAACGGTATGGTGCGCGGTTATTATCGCCGTGATGCAGCGAATCTCGCCGAGCTGAGGGTATTGTTAGTGGATAAGTCTGAGCGCGATCATCAATCGCATGGAGTAGTTATGCGCCTTCGCGAACAGCTCGCGATGCTAGCAACCGATGGCATTGTAATAAAAGTGGTTGAAGTACCACCAGGGCCGCCGGTACTGAGTACCTTAGTTGCTGAGGTTTACCGAGATGCTTTTGTTGATGAGCAAACACATTCTCACGCTGCCTTGCAGTTAGCTGCGCGTTTACAACAAGAGTCTCATGTAGTTGAAGTCGATACCTCAATGGTGGCACCCTCGCCATTACAACGTTTTGTTACCAATAAAACCAAGGCCGCACTCAGTGCGATTTCAACTCAAAATATTTCACAAACACTCAGTATAGCCTCTCAAGGTGAAAACGTGGGTGTACTTTATGTGAGCAATGAAACAGAGCCCGTTGATATTAAATTACAGCTACCGTACAGCGAGCGAAATCAGCTTTCGCAATTACTTGCACTTCAGGTTAGAGGCGACAGAGATTTAGCTAAAACCAGTAACGAGTTTGGTTTAAGCAGTGCGCCAAGGCCGTTAGTATCGCTTTCAGAACTCGGTGAATTTACACAACATCATGTTGCTAAAACGATTGTTCGTAAAGATCAGCGCGACGTGATTTATGTTATGGCTGAGCTTAATGGGCGCACACCAGCGGAAGTGATTGCTGATGTGAATGCTGATTTAAATGTATCAAACGATGAGTTTGTTAAAACATCGTGGGTAGGTCGTCACTTTTTTAATAATGGCGGAACAGCCCCATGGCAATTACCACAAGGAACCCATGTCAGCTTTAGCGGCGAGGGGGAATGGCGCATAACCATTGATGTATTTAGAGATATGGGCATTGCCTTTGCGTTTGCGCTCAGTGCTATATTTATAATTTTACGGGTGCAAACACAGTCGGCGAGTTTATCGCTGATTATCATGTCAGCTATTCCGTTAACAGTGATAGGCATAATGCCAGGTTTTTGGCTGTTAAATCAGTTTGGTGAGCGCTCTATAGCAGGTGCCCCAGAGCCGGTATTATTTACTGCCACAGCGATGATAGGCATGATTGCCCTTGCAGGTATCGTGGTGCGTAACTCACTTATTTTGGTTGAGTTTATTAATCAAGCTCGCGGCCAAGGCATGGCAATTAAAGAGGCGCTTGTTGCAGCGGGTACGGTGCGAATGCGCCCTGTGCTCCTAACCGCAGGTACCACTTTATTAGGTAACTTAGTGATCACACTCGATCCGGTATTTAGCGGGCTCGCGATTGCGATTATTTTTGGCATTGTGGCGTCTACATTATTTTCATTATTTGTAGTACCGCTTGTTTATTATTTAGTGTTTGCAAGCACAGAGGATGAAGCGCATGCAGGGTAAATCAAAACTTATAGGCACATTTGCCGCGTTATTTGTCATTATTATAGCTGTGTTTTATATGGCAGGCAGCTTTTCTGACAAGCAAGCTGCTGGCTTAAAAGAATCACAAATAACGAACTATCAAGGTGAGCGAGTAACGGTAACGCTGCAAAGTATTGCAGGCACTGAGCAGGTACCAGGTAGTGTAATAGCAAAACAAAATACGCAAATTTCATCGCATGTTATGGCGCAGGTTGAGCAGTTAAAAGTACGTGCTGGCGATAAAGTCGCTAAGGGCGATTTACTTATTATGCTCAAGCAAGATGATTTTAAAGCGGCGTTAGCGCAAAGCAGCGCAAATATTAATGCGGTGCAAGCGTCGTTAACGCAAGCTAAAAAGCAATTAGCCAGAATGATTGATTTAAATGCGCAAGGATTAGTATCTGTTAGTGAATTAGATGACGCCAAAGCAAAGTTTGAAAACTTAACCGCTAATTTAGCGGTTGCTAAGCAACAGCAAACGCAAGCTCAGGTATCGCTTAATTATACGCGCATTACTGCCCCTATTTCGGGCGTGGTCGTTGAGCGCCTAACTGAACCTGGCGATACTGCAACACCCGGTAAACCGCTGATTACTTTGTATAACCCATTACAGTTACAGCTTGAATTTAATGTACGTGAACAACAAGCAGTAAAATTAAGAGTAGGGGACAGTTTAAATGTGGTACTACCTTCTCTTGATATAACAACACCCGCAACGGTGAGCGAAATTGTACCAGTGGCAGATAACGCGGCGCGCAGCTTGCTTATTCGTTTAGAAGCCGATGCGCAACTTGGTCTAATGCCAGGCCTTTATGCTCAACTACAGTTACCAATAAAAAGTACCCAAGGCGTATTAATTGATCCACGTTGGGTGCATGAGTTTGGCCAGCTCAATATGGTGTATGTACTTGAAAACGAAACGCTGGTTAAACGTTTCGTGCGTTTAGGCAGTATTATAAATAACCAGCAACACGTAATAGCAGGCCTAAAAGAGGGTGATGTACTTGCTGTTGATTACATACCAAGTCAAAGCGATTAAATAAAACTCGCAATTTCATCAATCGACTTTTTATCTGGGGCGTGCAGCGGCACTGTTGCATGCTCATCTGGGTAATCAGTAATAAGTAACATATAAGGGCGTTCGTTGTTTTTATCACGTCCACAAATATCGGTTAGAAAACTCATCGGTTCTGGTGTGTGGGTAAGTGTTGCAAGGCCTGCGCGGTGCAAGGCTTGAATTAAAAAGCCAGTGGCAAGGCCTACCGATTCATGCACATAGTAATTCGTGTTTTTATCATCGCCACTCAACGCCGCCCTTTTTTTGACTAAACACCGCAATCAACCATGGCGCGTGCTCTAAATAGGGTTTGTTAGCATCGGTGCCTAAGGGTTTTAGTGCATCTAACCATTCTTCACCCGCTCTGCCTTCATAAGAAGAGCGTTCTAATTTCTCGGCTGCTTCACGAATTTTCTTTTTAACATCACTACTATTAATTGCTACAAAATACCAAGGCTGGTGGTTTGCGCCACTAGGCGCTGTACCTGCCGCTTTTATACAGGTTTCAATAATCTCTTTTGGCACTGAGCGGTTACTAAAGCTGCGAATACTATGAGGCATTGACTCGTTTGTAAAAACTCATTCGCACGCGTCAGCATTTCCTCTTGAGGGTGTTCTATAAAATCGGCTAATGGTTGGCTTTTATGATTTTGCATGGCTGTTCGCTTCTTATTTTTAGAGTGTTTGGTTTAAAAGAGCAGCAAAGGCTTTATCTGCTAAGGTTTATAAAACCCGCGCTACGCATAAAATATTTATATCATATTACAAGGCTTAGCCAATAGATAAGAGCCTATTAGGTATCCTAAAACAGTAAAAGTCAGCTATTTTAGGATACTATTTTAAGCAAACAGGTCGCTATTTTGAGTGGTTATTCATAACGTAAGGCATCAATGGGATTAAGCCTAGCTGCTTTTATTGCGGGAGCTAAACCAAATACAATACCGATTAAAGAGGTAAAACCAAACGACAGCATAATAGCCCAGCCTGGTATATAAGCGTCGGGCATGCTTGGTACAGAGAGCGAAATGAGCTCGGCAGCACCATAGCCAATGACCAAGCCAATTAAGCCTCCAAATAATGACAGCACCACAGCTTCAACTAAAAACTGCAACATAATAAACCCTGGTGTTGCACCGAGTGCTTTTAGTGTGCCGATAACACGGGTACGCTCAGTTACTGATACCAACATAATATTCATTACGCCAATACCGCCAACAACAAGACTGATACCAACAATCCCTGCGGTTATTGCGGTAGCGCTGCCCGTAAATTTGTCAACATTAGCACGTGCTTTTTCGGCGGTTTCAAACTCAAAGTCGTTTTCTTGCTCATCTTTTAACTTATGTAATTGCCGTAAAATGCGGGTGATTTTGGCAAGTACTAGTTCTTCCTCACTGCCTTCCTTGAGTCTAAACATAATTTGTACATTACTTGTGCTGCTCGCACCCTCTAATGCGCTCATGGTGCTGATTGGAATGTTAATATAATCGTCTTGATCGAACCCCAATAAACTACCTTGTTTTTCAGCCACGCCAATAATTCTAAACCACTCGCCGCCAAGTTTAATATATTCGCCTACAGGATTTTTTGGCAGGTTTAGCTTTTCAATAATGGATGGACCAATAAAAGCGACTCGACGGCGCTTTACATCATCCTCTGCGCGAATAAAGCGCCCAAGTTCTGGAAAGGTTCTATACGCTTTTTGGTAATCTTGCTCTGTACCCATTACTCGTGATGAGTGGCTTTTATTTCCATATTCAGCGCCACCAGAAAAACGCCAAGTAAACATCAGTGCAGTGAGTGTTTCAGCCTCTTTTACTCGGGCTTTTAAGACTAAAAAATCGTTGTAAGTGAGTTTAGCATTTTTGCCCACCATTTCTTGTTCAATGCTGGTAAAGGGTTTAATTGTGGTTACATCAGGTGCCATATCTGCGAGTTGATCGTTAATTTGCTTAGTAAAGCCTTGCATAACGGCTACCACTGTAATAACCGCGGCAACCCCAATTATAATCCCTAAACAAGTGAGTGCGCTTCGCATGGCATTGGCTTTAATGGCCATTAGTGCTGCTTTTGTTCCTTCCATAATTGCAATAGCAGATTTAAACATGCTGTTTGTCTCCTTCACCTTTACGCACATCGCTCACTACCTTGCCATCAACTAAGCGAATAACTCGCTGGCAATGATCTGCAATTTCTTGTTCGTGAGTTACCAAAATAATGGTGTGGCCTTCATTATGTAGCTCATCAAATAGCGCCATAATTTCAGTGGTAGTTTTGCTGTCTAGATTCCCGGTTGGTTCGTCACCGAGTAAAATATGCGGTTTAGTCACTAGCGCTCGTGCAATGGCAACACGCTGGCGTTGCCCACCAGACAACTGGCTTGATAGATGATCCACTTTATCACCGAGTCCTACACGTTTGAGTGCATCGAGGGCTTTTTGTTTACGTTGTTTTGCGGGTATAAACCTATAAACCAAAGGCTGCATCACATTTTCAAGTGCCGACGCACGCGGAAGTAAGTTAAAGCTCTGAAAAATAAAGCCAACACTTTCGTTACGCTGATGAGCGAGCTCGGTTTCTGTCATACTTTTTACAAGTTTATCTTTTAAAAAGTAATCCCCAGTAGTTGGAGTATCTAAGCAACCCAATAAGTTCATTAAAGTTGACTTACCTGAACCTGAAGGACCGATTATAGCGACATACTCGTTTTCATTAATGACCACGTTTACATCATCTAGGGCCTTAAATATTTGCTCACCCATTTTGTATTGCTTGTTAATATGCTCAAGCTTGATTACCGCCGACATTATTGCGCATCCTTGGCAGTTGTTTGCTTAACTTTTACCGTATCATTTTCTTTTAGTTTACTGATAGGACGTGCAGGGCCAATAACAATTCGCTCCCCTTTATTTAAACCTTGGGTAATTGCTTGCTCTATATCTGAAGAAATACCCACTTCTACATAGGCTTTGCTTACAGTGTTATCGTCGTTTAAACGCCATACAAACGTTTTGTCATCTTCTTTTTGTACGGCTTCGATAGGGAGCTTTAAGCCATTCACAGCAAGGCTTGTTGCGATTTCTGCACGGCAGCTCATACCTGCATATAGTTGCCTATCGGTATTATCAAGTAACACTTTCACTCGAAATGATAAACCTTGTGAACCTGCTTGGTTTTTTGCTGAGGTACCAATATTAATAACCTTGCCAGTAAAGGGTTGGTTAGGATACGCCGCGGCATAAATGTCAGCATGCTGGTCTAACTTAATCCCAGCAATGTCGGTTTCATCGACTCTAAGTTCGGCTAAAATAGCGCTTGGGTCGGCAACCAGCATTAAATCTGAGCCAATAATATTAGTGGTGCCGGCAATAACGGTTTCGCCTTCTTTAATATTTACTGAGGCGAGCAAACCACTCATTGGAGCACGAAATACACTTTTGCTAAGTCTATCTTCAGCGATTGAAAGAGAGGCTTTGGCTTGATTATAAGACTCTACTCTGGCTTCAATATCTATTTTGGCAAGGTCGCGTGCATTTTGTAAGTTCTCGTATACTTCTTGCCCTGCTAGGCCTACGTCATAAAGCTCTTTTTGACGTTTAAGCTGACGTTCAATATTCAAAAGGCGTGTTTTACTATGTTTTATTTCTATTTCGCTAGCTCGCAATACCGCTTTATTACGTGTTACTTCTGACTCAAAAGCAGTGGTATCTAAGCGCATTAAAATGTCGCCTTGTTTTACACTTTGCCCTTCTTCAACAAACACCTTGTCGACTCGTCCGGTTACCTCTGAACGTAACTGCACTTGAGTATTAAAGACTAAATTGCCAGAGGCCATAATGGAGTCTGCAATACTACCTTGCTCAGCCTGTGCAACATTTACCTCTGGTGCTTTTTCATCGCCAGTAATTTGCTTTGATACAACAAGAGCAATAAAAGCTGCAATTGCAAGGGTAATGATAATCGCTTTTTTCATTTTTATTTCCGTATTTATGAGTAGGCAGAAAAGTTTGCCTACATTCCTTTAAGCAACAATAATAATTGTCCAGATGCTGTAAATGATAATGGTCGGTAGCGCAGCAAAAAGAAGTGCTTTATTAAAGCTGAAATTAGTCCAACACTTTAACCCAATAGCAACCAAAGCTATGCTCCAAAGACTAAAAATACTTAAACTCTCCATCATATTATAGAAGCTATCTCCAAGCTCTAATCCCAGAAATAACTGATTTATAGACGCGTAATTGAATAAACTAATAGGTAATTCATTGTTACTGGCTGTAAGAACTAGCGCAACAACACCTAAACTTGAAATAACCATGGGCATCATGCTCCAAACACCAAAACCATACCACGCACCATAGCTATAATTAGCATCAGGGTCTTGTTTAGATATCAACATGTAATACCCAGATAGGAGTGCATTTATAAAAAGAAGGCCGAAAATACCCCCGCCAATTGCAAACCACACTTGGTTATCGAGGCTTTGCTCCATACTTTGACGGATCATTTTTTTCTCGCCGATTGTGGCATCCACACTCGCTGCAGCAACCTGCTGGTCTAAAATAAATTGTGAGTCTGCAGTGGTATAAAATGTATAAGCAGAGGCTGCAAGGGTTAGAGCGAGAAGTACAAAAGCAAGCCAAGACCAGCCTTTAGCTTCTTTTAGCCCATTAAAAGCCTTGCTTGGGCTGATAAAAATGTCGATACAAGCAGATAGCGCGTTAGATGACTTCATGATTATTCCTTTTTAGCCGTTGTATTAGTACAAATAATATCACTATTAATACCTTATTAAGTCGGTAGAATAAAGCATAACCCTTGCATAAATGCGGTTAAAATGTAACGGTTTATTAACGTTCGCTTAATTGTTGAGATATTAATTAATAAAATGAAGGTAGAGATGGACAACTTAGAACGAAAAATAGATGAGTTAGTACTTGGTTTTTGGCGACTACTTGATTGGCAAGTTTCTCCGCAGCAATGTTTAACGTT
The DNA here is from genome assembly GCF_023650455.1 of Pseudoalteromonas sp. SCSIO 43095. NCBI lineage: Bacteria > Pseudomonadati > Pseudomonadota > Gammaproteobacteria > Alteromonadales > Pseudoalteromonadaceae > Pseudoalteromonas > Pseudoalteromonas sp. SCSIO 43095. Next base: position 2,683,194 of record NZ_CP087995.1, on the reverse strand, counting down.
CCTTGAGTAGGCAATTGAAGCTGGCATTAAGCATACTGATCATGCTGATATCTACGGCGAATATGGCTGTGAGCGTGAGTTTGGTAAAGCATTGGCACTAAAGCCAAGTATTCGTGATGAAATTAAAATTATTACTAAATGCGGTATTAAACCAGCCTTTGCAAGCTTAGGCTTAGTGGGTAAGGCTAATCATTATGACTCAACTGCACTGCATATCATCACTTCAGCTCAGCAATCCCTTAAGCACTTTAATACCGACCGTCTAGATGTATTACTTATTCATCGCCCTGATTACTTAATGGCTGCCGATGAAGTCGCGCAGGCATTTAATACCTTAAAGCAAAACGGCGATGTACTGGAGTTTGGTGTATCTAATTTTACTCCTTCACAGTTGAGTTTATTGCAGTCACGCTTGGACTTCGAATTGGTCACAAATCAAATAGAGTTTTCACCTTATGAAATGAAAGCCCTTGATGATGGCACGTTGGATCAATGTCAGTTACTCGATATTAAACCTATGTGTTGGTCACCGCTGGCAGGCGGGCGCTTGTTCGCAGAAAACGATGAAAAAGCCATTCGTCTACGCCACGTGCTTGAACAAGTTGGCAGCGAGATTGGTGCAAGTTCAATAGATCAAGTCGTATATGCCTGGCTGTTAATGCACCCAAGTACACCATCGGTAGTACTTGGTACGGGCAATATCAAACGTATTGAGTCTGCGGTTGCAGCTAAGCGGTTAAAATTAAACCGTGAGCAATGGTATCGTATTTGGCAGGGCTCTACAGGGCATAGTGTGCCGTAAAGTGAAAGGTTATTTTATAGCGCGATTCGACATCGCGCGATAAATATTAAAGTTAGCAGTTACTAATGGCGATAAAGGTAGTTTCTTTTTGATAAATATTTACAACGCGCTCGTTACCGTGTTTGTCTACAATTATAACAGTGCGTACATGCTTTACATTTACGCCAGTCATTACGCCACGAGGGCGACATTGAGTTTGCAGATTGCCTCTTTGTGGATTGTTAATTAAAGACTCTAACTCATCAGGAGAGTGAGATCCCTTAATAACATTTTGAGATTCTAAGAATTGTGTCAGAGTATCCCCATTAGCAGCACTTGAAGCGTCTAAATCAGCAATGATTTTTGCAACCCCTTTAGTTACATCTACGTTGACAACTAAAAGACTGCCATCATCAAAGCTCATAACCACATCGTAATTGAGTACTTTATTTAAATTGTTAGTTTCAACATTACCTAAAACTAGTTTAATAAAGGCGCTTGCTTTATCGAGTGCAGCAACGACTGAAATTGCGTTAGCATTATTTTGTACTTCAAGGCGAATCTCGTCGTTTAATATACCCCGGCAATCATCATCACCATTAACATAGTTCATCGCGGTTTTACAGGCATTGAGAGACGATTTTACCGTTGACTGCTCACTCCCCGAATACATGACTCCGCCTTTTTGAGTAAACGTCAATGCGTCCTGTACTTGCATATGGTAATGCTGTGCTTCATTTAAGTGTTTTACAAAGTCACGTTCGTGTTGTGTAGGGTTTACGCGTTGAACGTCGATGCGGCCTTGTTGAGTTATAAGGCCATTTGCGTTAATCACTTTGGGGTATATTGTGACCTGGAATCTATTGACTTCGTTATCATCAATATTATAAATAGCGTAAGGTTGATAGGATGGCTGCGGATTCACATCTCCAATACAAATAGCATCACCATTACTACAGCTGTCTTGTAAAGTAGGTATGTAGGTTTGCTGTTTTATAAAAGTAATTTGCTCGGCAGGACAGCTTGAAAATTGTGCCTTCCAGTAATTGCTACAAATAAGGCTATCACCTTGTGCTGAAACATATTTTGCTATTAGTAAAGTGGGTAGCAATAAAATTACGACTATCATTTTTTTCATCATATATAATTCCTTTTTTATTGATTCTTAAACAATATATCAGGGGGGGGACAAATGTAAATATATTGTTTAATTGTTGCTGAGTGATTATTCGTGCTTTATGGGAAGAGTTGCGAATGAGCAAATTGTTTCTACTTGGTTGTTAACACATCTAAGCTTATTGGGCACAGGCCATATCAAAGAATTGAGTCAGCGGTTGTCGCTAAGCAGTTCAAATTAAGTCGTCTAAGTGTAAGGTAAGTTTTGACATAAAATCTGAGCTTAGTCGATTGATGGCTGTAGGATCGAGAAAAGGGCCTTTCGGCCCTTAGTGTTGCAGCAAGTAACACATTCTTTTTATAAGCTAAAGTCGACAGCGTAGGCTACATAAGCTTTAACATCTGAGCCGTCCATGTCGTTATCAGATAGGCCAAAGGTAAAACCATCCTTAGAAACTGATACGCCATAATCAATGATATTGTCATCACCGATGAAATCGCCTGAGTAATGCCCTATGTGTAGCGCCATTTCAGTGCCATTGCTACCAACAGCGAAGCTGTAATCGGCGTTTAAATACAGTGAATCACCAAAATCAGTACCATCACCACTGGCAGCAGATGTTGCAAGTACGGCCGCACCAAATGTAAAACCTTGCACACTAATGCTACCGTAAACTTCTGAAAAATCAGCATCGGCACCTGATGCCGCATCTGGGTAAGCGTAATAAATATAACCTACGTCATAACTTACGTTTTCATTAATAGCGCCGCCAAAACCGGCGTATAAATCTAGTTCGTAGGTCATTTCATCGGCCCAAGACGCATTTGACGCCCACGTACCCGCATAAAATCCAGATTCATTAGCGTAATCAATACCGCCAGATACAGCTGCATCGCCCCCAGTTTGCTCTTGTCCGCGCCATAAGTAGTTAGAAGTAGCGGCTGCATTGGCTGTTACTTCGGCAAATGCAGTAGTTGATGTCATTCCTGTTAATGCCAATGCACTGATGAGTATTGTTTTTTGTAGTTTTAGCATGTTTCATTTCCCATTGTATGATTTTGCACGCCAAGGTTTTTTATTATAAACGACTACAACCTTTTGAACGGCGGCGTATTATTACGTTACTGCAGGGGGGAATTGCACTGTATGTGCCAGCTTCCATTTATTCAATAAAAAATAAATTTTATATTATAAAACAAGGTGTTGAAATTATGCGCAAAGACGCTTTGTGAAAAGTATGTAAGGAAAGAACACACTGCTGGTGCAAAAAAAAGCCTGGCTGCACCATTAGAGCGCTACCAGGCTATCTATATTAGGATCTATTGGCCTTTGAAAATTTAACCTTGAAAGGTCTACAGACCCTAACGTTAAGCTAGTTTATTAAAGCTAATTGCGTTTGATATACGTTTTATCCAAAAATGGTACGCATAAGTGTAATTGTTTCGTTTACACCACGGCCTTTTTGTACTTCGCTAATAATAGAATCACGCTTAGCACGAATATGCTCTGGGATGTCATCAGCAGCAAGTGCGCGGTCCACTAATATTTCAGCCGATTCTTTGCCGCGGCGTGGCGCTTTACTGCTGCTCGAAGTGCTACGTGTAGGTTTATTTAGTAGCTTAATGTAGTTAGAGTTATCTGCAGTATTCGTATCTGCATAATAAAAAAAGCAAGGTATTAGCGCTTTAATATCCACTAACTGAGTTTCTAGTTCATTACCTGCATTGGCCATTTTAAACCATGACATAGCGTGAATGCTTTGTACTACATCTTGCCAGTAACGCTCAAAGTCACGGTTATTTAATTTGGTGATACCAAGTGCGGAGCAAAGTGCATCTAAGCGACTGTTACTAATCGGTGTAAATACATCAGGGCGGCGCATTGCTAATAAACGGGTTGCAGGCGCTAGTGTTGGTTTTTCATCACTGCCATTAAATGCACTCAAGTAAGCAATTACAAATTGTTGGTAATTACTTTGCGCTACATCACCCTCAAGTGGGATATTGCTCAGGGCATCGTCAAATGCACCTGGCAAGTCAGCCAACATCTGGTGAAAGCCTTTAGCACTTTTTGTAGAGGCAAACCATTCTACATCAAAGTTATAAGTACTCGGGTCGAGTGACGCCATGTGCTTACCGCTAAAAGCGAGTAAGTCTTCAGGGATCATGTCTTTTAATGGTTGTTCACGTAGGCCTGAGATATAAGCAGTTAAACGTAATTGCTCATCAAGTGCCACCAGTTCTTTATGTTGTTCTACAAACATACTCACTACCGGCCAAGGTGCTACCCGTAATGTTTTTAGCTGTAAAAAGCTAATTGCTGAGGTTAGCTGGTCGTGCAGCTTTTTTAAAACTGGCAGTTGTTGTGGCTCTAGTAAGTCGTAATTTATGCGGTCTTTACTTGCACTTAGTAGCTCATAACACCAGCCTAAAAAATCCTCTGGGTGGTTTTCTACTTTCACGGCCATTAGGTTTAGGCTTAGTTCTGAAGCTTGCTTCAAGATGTTTTGGTAAATTTGACTTTCTTGTTCGCCTAGCGCCATTTTTGACGGTGAAATTAGCAGTTTTTTCATGCCTTGTAGAGTCTCCGAGTAGATACATTTTTTAGCTGCTTTATTTTAGCGCAAATACGCCAATAGCAACAGGGCCGTGCATAATACCTAACAATTCAAGGGATGCAATCATGATGCTTAATATAAGTACCATGATTGCCGAGGTTTAATCATGCTCTTGCAGCGTAAACAAGCTTTCAACAGAAGTATTAAAGTGCCTCGCTATTTTAAGCGCAATTATTACCGATGGCGTAAATCGGTTTGTTTCTACAGTGCTTATTGTTTTGCGTGATACATTAATAGCGTCAGCGAGCTCTTGCTGTGAAAGCCCTGCCTCTTTACGAAATTTTGCTATGTTATTTTGCACTTTGACTCCTAGTCACGACTTTGCCAAAAAGTAGAAATTCCGTACACTAAACACATAATAGCAAGGTAAAAAGTAGCCATCATGCTATGAGATATATGTAAAGTTAGGCCTTCAGAGAATAAATAAACCGTGCCCATACTAAAGAACAATGCTAATACAACATGTTTATAAGCAATTGTATCTATAGTCTTTAAGTATTCATCTTTATAAGTAAGGTGGTATTTCATTCTCCATGTAAAGCCACCTCTAATTACAAACATAAGGAAAGTACCAAGAAATGCGGTGCTTCCTAAAATCAGCAACGGCGCTGACGTGTTTCCGATAATGGGGTAGCCACTGATTATTAGTAACGTAATACCCATAAATATCGAAAACCATGCGTTGTGACTCATAAATTTTTCTTCAGTTTTAATATCTTGTTGTTTCATAAAGTCCATCCTGTGAAAGTGTTAATTTATATTTTGTAACCTAAGGGTATCAAAATGTTTCAGTTACAATTCATATACCCACGTTAGAATGTAGAAAAGTAGCTTTTTAGTTATTGGGCAATGCTTTTAGTGTTAACTCCCGCTATGATAAGAACATTATTTGCACGTTTGAAAGGATGATCATGAAGACCTTATTTAAAATTGTTGGTGTAATACTCTTACTTTGTATTGCGTTAATTGTTGCTGCACCATTTTTAATTCCTACCGATACCATTTTTAATAAAGTGTCTGAGCAGGTTGAAAAAACAACAGGGCGCACACTTACTATTAAAGGTGATAAAACGCTTAGTGTATTTCCTGCATTAAAGTTAGAGCTTAACGATGTGCACTTTGCAAACATGCAGACAGGCTCGCGCGACGACATGGCAAGTATGGAGCAATTAGCTGTGCATATACCCTGGCTATCGTTATTTGGCGGCGAATTCAAACTAGATAAGTTTGTTATTAACGAGCCCAATATTTTATTAGAAACTGATAAGAACGGTAAAGCTAACTGGCAGCTGTTTGATGCTGTAGCCGAACAGCCGCAAGTGCAAACTCAATCAGGTGAGGCTGTCAAACTACCAGAAAACTTTGATATAGAGTTAGGTGAAGTGGCTATTTACGGTGGTACGTTTACTTACCTAGATGGGCAAACAGGCGCTAAACAACAAATTAGTGACTTGGAATTGGCTATTTTACTTCCTTCACTACGTAAAACACTAGAGATCAAAGGCGGCATTACATATATGCAAGAGCGCTTTGAGCTAGATGTAAAACTTGATACGCCAGCAAAGGCTATTGAAGGGGCGATGTTTGAGGTTACTCAAAGCGTAGACTCTCGCTTGGTCGACCTTACTTTTAACGGCAGTATTGCGCAACAAGGAAAAGATATAAAAGGTGAGTTAGCGCTCAGTGGTGATTCTGTTAAAGAGCTAGCAACTTGGCAGGGAGTAGACTTAAACGCCAAAGAAAATGCATTTAATGCGTTTAGCGTAAACGGTAAAATGCACCTTATAGATGATACGTTTAACTTAGAAGAGCTGATTGCTACCCTAGATGAATTAGAGATTAAAGGAAAAAGTGAAGTAAACTTAGGCAATAAACTAGCGGTTAATGCTGATATAGACCTAGGTATGCTTGATTTGAATCCCTACTTACCGGAGTCAGTAGCAAAGCAGCAAGCGCCGCAAAGCGAAGAACCTAAAGCCGCACAGCCGATTGTTTGGGACGATACTAAAATTGATTTAAGCGCTTTAAATGCACTTAATGCTAACGTAGTTATTCGTTCAAGCGGTTTAAAAGCGAATGATATTAAGCTCGGTGCGAATCAATTTACAGTCGACTTAAACAACAGCGTTGCTAAATTAAGCTTAGATAGCTTTAAAGCCTATGAGGGCACCGGTAAAGGGGTCATTAATATAAATGCGCAGCAAACGCCGTATAAAATAAGCACAAATTTTGATTTAGCCGACATAGACGCACAACCGTTACTCACTGATGCGGCTGGCTTTGATAAACTTATGGGTAAAGGGTCATTGAATTGGAACTTAACCACGACCGGCCAAAGTCAAAAAACCTTTATTGATGCTTTAAACGGCAAGATTGGCTTTGAATTTGCTGATGGGGCAGTCAAGGGCGCAAACATCGCTGAAATGGTTCGTAAAGGCAAAGAGCTTATTTCCGGTAATCTTGGCGCTGTAAGCGAGGGCTTAGATACGGGCTTTGAAGAATCAGAGCAAACTGACTTTTCTGCGCTCACTGGTAGCTTTAATTTTACGAATGGCGTGGGACATAATAATGATCTATCTCTGGTGAGCCCACTTATTCGTATTACAGGTGAGGGCGATGTAGATTTACCCAAAACCAGTGTTGATTATCGGTTAGTAACAGGTATTGTTGATTCAATTGAAGGGCAAGGTACAACAGATGATAGCACGGGCTTTAAAATCCCACTGCGAATAAAAGGCCCATTCCATGACGTTGGCTTTAAGCTAGATGTAAGCAATGCACTTAAAGATAAAGCAAAACAAAAACTCGATGACGTCAAAGAAAAGGCAAAAGAGAAAGCCAAAGACAAAGTAAAAGATAAATTAAAAGGACTATTTGGCTAAAACCATTTACTCCAGAAAAAAGAAACAGGGCGCTAATTGCGCCTTGTTTGTTTTATAACCACTTGTAAAATAGCTACATAGCGGTTTTTACTCAGTTTTAATCTGCCCCTCTATTAAATTAATTAAAAAATAACCTACCACTCCCCCCTTAATGCTGATACAATTGCCCGCCCTTAAGAGACATCTAGTATGTTTTTTGAGTGGAATTCAATCGAAATGTCTTGATTTTAAACAAATTTAAGACAAGTTGTAATTACTACACCGGAGGTCATTAACATGATCCAAATGCAAACTCAGCTGGAAGTTGCTGATAACAGCGGCGCTCGCAAAGTGCAGTGTATAAAAGTCCTTGGTGGTTCACACCGTCGCTATGCAGCGATTGGCGATATCATTAAAGTTTCTGTAAAAGAAGCGATTCCTCGCGGTAAAGTGAAGAAAGGTGATGTTAAAAACGCGGTAGTTGTGCGTACCAAAAAAGGCGTTCGTCGTCCAGACGGTTCATTGATCCGTTTCGACAGCAATGCGGCTGTTATCTTAAATGATAACTTGCAGCCTATTGGTACTCGTATTTTCGGCCCTGTGACTCGCGAACTTCGTAATGAAAAGTTCATGAAAATCGTTTCACTAGCCCCAGAAGTACTGTAAGGAGTCTATCATGGCAGCAAAAATCCGTCGTGATGACGAAGTAATCGTACTAGCAGGTAAAGACAAAGGTAAGCGCGGCAAAGTGCTTTCAGTTGTAACCGAGTCTGGTCGAGTATTTGTCGAAGGCATTAACTTAATCAAGAAACACCAAAAGCCGGTTCCACAGTTGAACCAAGCTGGCGGTATTGTTGAGAAAGAAGCGTCTATCGACGTATCAAACGTTGCGATCTACAACTCGGAAACGAGCAAAGCAGATCGTGTAGGTTTCAAGATTGAAGATGGTAAGAAATTACGTATCTTTAAATCTACTGGTAAAACTATCTAATAGTTGGAGTAGAATGATGGCGAAACTGCATGAAGTATATAAAGACAAAGTAGTTGCTGAACTTCAAGAGAAGTTTGGTTTCAGCTCTGTCATGCAAGTCCCTCAGATCGAAAAGATCACATTAAACATGGGTGTGGGCGAAGCCTTAGCTGACAAGAAGATTTTAGATAACGCTGTTGCGGATCTAGAAGCTATCTCTGGTCAGAAACCTTTAATCACTAAAGCACGCAAATCTGTTGCTGGCTTCAAAGTGCGTGAAGGTTACCCGATTGGTTGTAAAGTAACCTTACGCGGCGAGCGTATGTGGGACTTTTTTGAGCGTTTGGTTTCAATCGCTATCCCACGTATCCGTGACTTCCGTGGTGTGAGTGCTAAGTCTTTTGATGGACGCGGTAACTACAGCATGGGCGTACGTGAACAAATCATCTTCCCAGAAATTGATTATGATAAAGTAGACCGTGTACGCGGTATGGATATCACAATCACTACATCTGCGAAATCAGATGAGGAAGGCCGTGCGTTGTTAGAAGCGTTTAACTTCCCATTCAAGAAATAAGGGTAGGGTTATGGCAAAGAATTCTATGAAAGCGCGCGAAGCAAAGCGCACTAAACTAGTTGCTCAGTACGCTGAAAAGCGTGCAGCACTAAAAGCTATCATCAGTGATGTTAATACATCTGAAGATGATCGTTGGGACGCGGTACTTAAGCTACAAGCTTTACCTCGTGATTCTAGCCCTGCACGTCAACGTAATCGTTGTAACATTACGGGCCGCCCACATGGTTTCCTTCGCAAATTCGGCATGAGCCGTATTAAAGTTCGCGAAGCAGCTATGCGCGGTGAAATTCCTGGCCTTAAAAAGGCTAGCTGGTAATAGAATCATGGGAGTAAGACTATGAGCTTGCAAGATCCTATCGCGGATTTATTTACACGAATCCGTAACGGTCAGTCAGCGAAGAAAGTATCTGTAACGATGCCTAATTCGAAACTGAAAGTAGCAGTAGCTAATGTATTAAAAAATGAAGGTTACATCGCAGACTTCGCAGTAAGTGGTGATGTTAAACCTGAGCTTTCTATCGAGTTAAAGTACTTCGAAGGCAAAGCTGTTATTGAAAATATCCAGCGTGTAAGTCGCCCTGGTCTACGTATCTATAAGAGACGTGACGAATTACCGAAGGTAATGGGTGGTTTAGGTATCGCTATCGTATCAACTTCTAAAGGCCTAATGACAGACCGCGCAGCACGTAGTGCAGGCGTTGGTGGTGAAATCATTGGTTTTGTAGCTTAATCGGAGGGGAACTATGTCTCGCATAGCAAAGGCACCAATAAACGTTCCTGCCGGTGTAGAAGTTACATTAAAAGGCCAGGAAATCACAGTTAAAGGCAAAAACGGTGAACTTACTCGTACTATCAACGATGCAGTTGAAGTACAAGTTAACGACAACGTTATTACAACTTTACCTCGTGAAGGCGTAGCCAATGCATGGGCACAAGCAGGTACTGCTCGCGCTCTAATCAACAACATGGTTGTTGGTACGCATGAAGGTTACGAGAAGAAACTTCAGTTAGTAGGTGTTGGTTACCGTGCTGCAGCTAAGGGCAAAGTTTTAGACTTAACTCTTGGTTTCTCGCACCCAGTTAATTTCGCAGTTCCTGAAGGAATTACGATTGAAACTCCAAGCCAAACAGAAGTTCTAGTTAAGGGCGTAGATAAGCAGTTAGTTGGTCAAACAGCTGCTAACATTCGTGCATACCGTAAACCTGAGCCTTATAAAGGTAAAGGTGTTCGTTATTCAGATGAGAATGTACGCCGTAAAGAGGCTAAGAAGAAGTAAGGTAAGACGATGGATAAAAAAACAGCTCGTCTACGTCGTGCTAAACGCACTCGTAGAAATTATATTGAACAAGGCACAACGCGTCTTGTTATCCACCGCACGCCACGTCACATTTACGCTCAAGTTGTAAACGCTGAGGGTAATGTACTGGCTGCTGCTTCTACTGTTGAGAAAGCGATTAGCGAAACAGTTAAAGGCACAGGCAACGTTGCAGCTGCACAAGCAGTTGGTAAAGCGGTTGCTGAACGTGCGGCTGACAAAGGCATCGAAAAGATTGCTTTTGATCGCAGTGGCTTTAAATATCACGGCCGTGTGAAGGCGCTAGCTGATGCTGCGCGTGAAGCCGGTTTGCAATTCTAGGAGTAGACAATGGCTAACGTAGAAGCAAAGCAACAACAGCCTGATCTAGCTGAAAAGCTAATCGCGGTGAACCGTGTGTCTAAAGTAGTTAAAGGTGGTCGTATCTTTAGCTTTACTGCACTAACTGTAGTTGGTGATGGCGCAGGTAAAGTAGGTTTCGGTTATGGTAAAGCACGTGAAGTTCCAGCTGCTATTCAAAAAGCAATGGAAAAAGCACGTCGTAACATGATCAACGTAGACCTAAATGGCAACACATTACAGCATCCTGTTAAAGGACGTCATGCTGGCTCACAAGTGTTTATGAAACCAGCATCTGAAGGTACTGGTATCATTGCAGGTGGTGCTATGCGTGCAGTACTTGAAGTGACTGGTGTGCAGAACGTACTTTCTAAATGTTACGGTTCTACTAACCCGATCAACGTTGTACGTGCAACGATCTCAGCTCTTGAGAACATGAATTCTCCTCAGTCGATCGCTGCAAAACGTGGTCTTCGAGTAGATGAGATTTTGGGGTAAACCATGGCTAATAAAACTGTAAAAGTAACACAAGTAAAAAGCTCTATCGGTCGTTTACCGAAGCATAAAGCTACATTACGCGGTCTTGGTTTACGTCGTATCAATCACACTGTTGAGTTAGAAGACACAGCATGTGTGCGTGGTATGATTAACCAGGTTTATTACATGGTTAAGGTAGAGGGGTAATTCGATGCATTTGAATACACTTTCACCTGCTGCAGGTTCAAAAACTGCTCCAAAACGTGTTGGTCGTGGTATAGGTTCTGGTCTTGGTAAGACTGGTGGCCGTGGTCACAAAGGTCAAAAATCACGTTCTGGCGGTAAAGTACGCGTTGGTTTCGAAGGCGGTCAAATGCCTATGCAACGTCGTCTACCTAAGTTCGGTTTCACTTCTCGCAAATCATTAGTATCTGCAGAAATTAACCTATACGAAATCGCTAAAGTTGAAGGCGATGTGGTAGACCTAAGCGCGTTACAAGCAGCTGGTCTAGTTAAAAAGAACGTTCAGTTCGTTAAAGTTGTTAAATCTGGCGAAGTTTCACGCGCTGTTACCGTTAAAGGCCTTAAGGCTACTAAAGGTGCACGCGAAGCTATCGAAGCTGCCGGAGGCAAGGTAGAAGACTAAGGAAGTACTAATGGCTAAACCAGGTCAAGATACACAAAGTGCACAAGGTGGACTTTCGGAATTGAAGCGCCGATTACTCTTCGTATTGGGTGCTATCATAATTTACCGTCTAGGTTCATTTGTGCCGATCCCTGGGATTGACGCCGCTGTACTTGCCGATTTCTTCGAGCAACAAAAGGGCACCATTGTTGAGATGTTCAACATGTTTAGCGGTGGTGCGCTTGAGCGAGCTTCAGTGTTAGCACTGGGTATCATGCCGTATATCTCGGCTTCGATTATTACGCAACTATTAACGCATATGTATCCGCCGTTTATAGAGCTTAAGAAAGAAGGTGAGCAAGGGCGTAAAAAGATAAGCCAGTACACACGCTACGGCACGCTTGTGCTTGCTACTATCCAATCAATCGGTATTGCTACAAGCTTACCGGGCATGATGAACGGGTTAGTTGTTAACCCAGGTATGGGATTCTACTTCACCGCTGTGGTGAGTTTAGTAACCGGCACTATGTTCCTTATGTGGTTGGGCGAACAGATAACAGAACGTGGTATCGGTAACGGTATCTCAGTTCTAATATTTGTTGGTATTGTAGCTAACCTGCCGTCTGCTATTGGTTCGACAGCCGAAATGGCGCGCCAAGGTGATTTGAATGTTTTTGTACTGTTGATGGTTGCGGTTATAGTATTCGCTGTTACTTATCTTGTTGTATTCTTTGAACGTGGTCAACGACGTATCGTTGTTAACTACGCCAAACGTCAACAAGGTCGTCAAGTATTTGCTGCTCAAAGCACGCATTTACCTCTGAAAGTAAATATGGCGGGTGTTATTCCACCAATCTTCGCTAGCAGTATAATTCTGTTCCCTGGTACAATTGCAAGCTGGTTCGGCCAGGGTGAAGGTCCGGTTGCTGATGTGCTACAAGCAATTGCTACAACGTTGACTCCAGGTCAGCCTTTGTATGCAATGGTTTTAGCTGCGGCTATCATCTTCTTCTGCTTTTTCTACACAGCGTTGGTTTTTAACCCGCGTGAAACAGCAGACAACCTGAAAAAATCTGGCGCATTTATCCCAGGTATTCGTCCAGGTGAGCAGACATCTAAATACATTGATAAAGTGATGACACGCCTGACATTGGCAGGTGCTTTGTATATAACCTTTATCTGTCTGGTGCCCGAATTCATGACTATGGCATGGCAAACGCCATTCTATTTCGGCGGTACATCAATTTTGATTATCGTTGTAGTAATCATGGACTTTATGGCACAAGTACAGACGCATCTGATGTCACATCAGTATGATTCTGTGCTGAAAAAAGCGAACCTTAAAGGCTACGGTCGATAAGGTCAGTTTACGGAGTTGAGCAATGAAAGTACGTGCTTCCGTTAAGAAAATATGCCGTAACTGTAAAGTTATTAAACGTGCTGGTGTAGTACGCGTAATTTGCAGTGAGCCTAAGCATAAGCAAAGGCAAGGCTAAGTAAACAGTCGTGCAGGCTGAGGTTTCTCGGCCTGTGTTTTTAGTTGTGATTTGGTCTTCGTTTGAGTATCCTTACGGGCTTTTCAAACAGATGATTACCAAGTTCAAATATAGGAGATGTGTTAGTGGCCCGTATCGCTGGCATTAACGTCCCTGATCATAAACATGCAGTTATTGGTTTAACAGCTATTTATGGCATAGGTAAGACTCGCTCTAAGGCTATCTTAGAAGCGACTGGTATCGCCGAGACCACAAAAATCGGTGAACTTTCAGACGAAACACTTGACGTATTGCGTGAAGCAGTTGGCAAGTACACTGTAGAAGGTGACCTTCGTCGTGAAGTTACTTTGAATATCAAGCGCCTTATGGACCTTGGTTGTTTCCGTGGCCTACGTCACCGTCGCTCTTTACCACTTCGTGGTCAAAGAACAAAGACTAACGCGCGTACCCGTAAGGGTCCTCGTAAGCCTATTAAGCGATAAGGGGATAGTAAAATGGCTAAGACACCAATTCGTCGTAAAAAGGTTAAAAAGCAAGTTGCTGATGGTATGGCTCATGTTCATGCGTCTTTCAACAACACTATTGTAACGATTACCGACCGTCAAGGTAATGCACTATCATGGGCTACTGCCGGTGGTTCAGGTTTCCGTGGTTCACGTAAATCTACTCCATTTGCTGCTCAGGTTGCTGCAGAGCGTGCAGGTACTGCTGCTCAAGAATACGGTTTAAAAAATCTAGAAGTTTTCATCAAAGGTCCAGGTCCAGGTCGTGAATCTGCTGTACGTGCTTTGAATGCTGCTGGTTACCGTATCACCAACATTACTGACGTGACGCCAATACCACACAATGGTTGTCGTCCACCGAAGAAACGTCGCGTTTAACAATAGGTTAGGAGAAATAACATGGCAAGATATTTGGGCCCTAAGCTCAAGCTGAGTCGTCGTGAAGGTACTGACCTGTTCCTTAAGAGCGGCGTAAGAGCTATCGACTCTAAGTGTAAACTTGAGACTGCACCTGGTCAGCACGGCGCTCGTAAAGGACGCTTATCTGATTACGGTTTACAATTACGTGAAAAGCAAAAAGTACGTCGTATCTACGGTGTATTAGAAAAGCAATTCCGTAACTACTACAAAGAAGCTGCTCGCCTTAAAGGTAATACAGGTGAAAACTTGTTACAGCTTTTAGAGCAACGTTTAGACAATGTTGTATATCGCATGGGTTTTGCTAGCACACGCGCTGAAGCACGTCAGTTAGTAAGCCACAAAGCGATTCTAGTTAATGGTCGTGTTGTGAACATTCCTTCATACGTAATTACTCCAGAAGATACTGTTGTAATCCGTGAAAAGTCTAAGACACAAGCACGTATCATCGCTGCTCTAGAGTTGGCTGAGCAACGTGAAAAGCCGACTTGGGTTGAAGTTGACGGTAAGAAATTGGAAGGTAGCTTCAAGCGCCTACCTGAGCGTTCAGATCTGTCTGCGGACATTAATGAACAACTAATCGTCGAACTTTACTCTAAGTAAAGTTAAGAGTTAAGAGAGGATAAAATGCAGGGTTCTGTTACAGAATTTCTAAAACCAAGGTTAGTCGATATCGACGCTATAAACCCAACGCGTTCTAAAGTAGTTTTAGAACCACTCGAGCGTGGCTTTGGTCACACTTTGGGTAATGCCTTACGCCGTATACTGTTATCATCTATGCCTGGATGTGCAGTAACTGAAGTTGAAATCGACGGTGTATTGCATGAGTACAGCGCGAAAGAAGGCGTACAAGAAGACATCATTGAAATACTACTAAACCTTAAAGGTCTAGCGGTAACGTTAGAAGGCAAAGATGAAGTTTTTCTGACCCTGACTAAATCTGGTGTAGGCCCTGTGACTGCGGCAGATATTCAGCACGATGGCGATGTAACAATTGCTAACCCAGATCATGTTATTTGTAATTTAACTACAAATAACAGCGAGATCAGCATGCGTATTCGTGTTGAGCGTGGTCGTGGTTATGTGCCGGCATCTAGTCGTTTATCCTCTGATGACGATGAGCGTCCAATTGGTCGATTGCTGCTTGATGCATCATTCAGCCCAGTTGAACGTATTGCGTACTCGGTTGAATCAGCCCGTGTTGAGCAACGTACAGACTTAGACAAGTTAATCATTGATATGGAAACAAACGGTACTTTAGATCCTGAAGAAGCGATCCGCCGTGCGTCTACTATCTTAGCTGAGCAACTAGATGCATTCGTAGATTTACGCGATGTAACTGAGCCAGAAGAGAAAGAAGAGAAGCCAGAATTCGATCCTATTCTACTTCGTCCAGTTGATGATCTTGAACTAACAGTACGTTCAGCAAACTGTTTGAAAGCCGAGCAAATTCAATATATCGGTGATTTAGTTCAGCGCACTGAAGTTGAGCTTCTTAAAACGCCTAATTTAGGTAAGAAGTCTCTAACTGAAATAAAAGACGTGCTAGCTTCACGTGGTCTTTCTCTAGGTATGCGCCTAGAAAATTGGCCGCCTGCAAGCCTAGCTGAATAATCTAAATCACTATATTAGTTTAGTTAGAAGGATAGGGTCATGCGCCATCGTAAGAGTGGTCGTCAATTAAACCGTAACAGTAGCCATCGTAAAGCGATGTTCAGCAATATGGCAGGTTCTTTGGTGAAACATGAAATCATCAAAACTACTTTGCCTAAAGCGAAAGAGTTACGCCGTGTAATTGAACCTTTAATCACACTGGCTAAGACTGACAGCGTAGCAAATCGCCGTTTAGCATTTGCCCGCACGCGTGATAATGAAGTAGTTGGTAAATTGTTCAGCGAAATCGGTCCTCGTAATACAGACCGTCCAGGTGGTTACACTCGTATTCTTAAGTGTGGCTTCCGTGCTGGTGATAATGCACCAATGGCTTATATTGAACTAGTTGGTCGCCCAGCGGCGAGCGAAGAAGTTCAAGAAGACGCACAGTCTGCAGAGTAAGTCTTTAAAGAGACACCAAAAAGCCGAGCTTATGCTCGGCTTTTTAATACCTAAAATTTATCACATGGTAATAGGGTCGCGACAAGTCCTCCCCAATTTTTTTATCAATAATAAACAACAGCCTCATATCAATAAAGGCAGTCTATTTGCTACTAATAGAAATATAGTTCGCTTATTTAAATACTTTCTTCATGTTACCCCTAACCTATATATGCTATTTATCTATAATTGGTAAAAATAAGCTAATTATATAACTTAAGGTTGTGATTAACGTCATAGGTTGAAACAGTAAATACATAAGTTAAGAAAGCCTTAACTATATATGCTATGTTTTTTGCCAAATGCCCTTAGTGTTCTACTAGCTAAAATAGTTATAGCAAGAAATCGGATGCTATTTACAAGCGATTTCAACATCAGCATCAACACGTATCATTAAAAAATATCTTATAACCTCATTTGAAGCTAAATATGCTTGAGTTTAGTTGTCTTTTTAAGCGTTTAGTTGTAATTTTGTTCGAACAGTCATTTATTTTAAGTTTTCTTCAAAAAAGGGTTGATCTGTTTTCGGATCTCCCTATAATGCGACCCCACTGAGACGGCAGAACGCAACGCATAGCGAGGCACAAGCTACTCAGTGAGTTGAGTAAAACTTAGTTTCGAAAACTTTCAAGTTTAACAAAATTAAGTGTTGACAAAAAAATAGGAACGCGTAATATGCGCAGCCCTAGCGAGATAAAGTTAAACGCTTTAATCGCAACGTTCTTTAACAATATAAAGCAATCATCTGTGTGGGCACTCGTACAGATTGAGTTCTAACAGCCAAGCTACTTCGTTCTTTATTGAGCAAGTAACGAGGCAAACAAATTTAGAGTCTCAATGTGATTTCTCGAAAGAGAAACTGAGTGACCAACAGAATAGTTACTTTTAGTAATTATTCAGCACAGTCAATTCAATATCGAAAGATATTAAATAAATTCAGAATTCATTGAGCTGTCGAAAGACATAAAACTTTTTAATTGAAGAGTTTGATCATGGCTCAGATTGAACGCTGGCGGCAGGCCTAACACATGCAAGTCGAGCGGAAACGAAGAGTAGCTTGCTACTCTGGCGTCGAGCGGCGGACGGGTGAGTAATGCTTGGGAACATGCCTTGAGGTGGGGGACAACAGTTGGAAACGACTGCTAATACCGCATAATGTCTACGGACCAAAGGGGGCTTCGGCTCTCGCCTTTAGATTGGCCCAAGTGGGATTAGCTAGTTGGTGAGGTAATGGCTCACCAAGGCGACGATCCCTAGCTGGTTTGAGAGGATGATCAGCCACACTGGGACTGAGACACGGCCCAGACTCCTACGGGAGGCAGCAGTGGGGAATATTGCACAATGGGCGCAAGCCTGATGCAGCCATGCCGCGTGTGTGAAGAAGGCCTTCGGGTTGTAAAGCACTTTCAGTCAGGAGGAAAAGTTAGTAGTTAATACCTGCTAGCTGTGACGTTACTGACAGAAGAAGCACCGGCTAACTCCGTGCCAGCAGCCGCGGTAATACGGAGGGTGCGAGCGTTAATCGGAATTACTGGGCGTAAAGCGTACGCAGGCGGTTTGTTAAGCGAGATGTGAAAGCCCCGGGCTCAACCTGGGAACTGCATTTCGAACTGGCAAACTAGAGTGTGATAGAGGGTGGTAGAATTTCAGGTGTAGCGGTGAAATGCGTAGAGATCTGAAGGAATACCGATGGCGAAGGCAGCCACCTGGGTCAACACTGACGCTCATGTACGAAAGCGTGGGGAGCAAACAGGATTAGATACCCTGGTAGTCCACGCCGTAAACGATGTCTACTAGAAGCTCGGAACCTCGGTTCTGTTTTTCAAAGCTAACGCATTAAGTAGACCGCCTGGGGAGTACGGCCGCAAGGTTAAAACTCAAATGAATTGACGGGGGCCCGCACAAGCGGTGGAGCATGTGGTTTAATTCGATGCAACGCGAAGAACCTTACCTACACTTGACATACAGAGAACTTACCAGAGATGGTTTGGTGCCTTCGGGAACTCTGATACAGGTGCTGCATGGCTGTCGTCAGCTCGTGTTGTGAGATGTTGGGTTAAGTCCCGCAACGAGCGCAACCCCTATCCTTAGTTGCTAGCAGGTAATGCTGAGAACTCTAAGGAGACTGCCGGTGATAAACCGGAGGAAGGTGGGGACGACGTCAAGTCATCATGGCCCTTACGTGTAGGGCTACACACGTGCTACAATGGCGCATACAGAGTGCTGCGAACTCGCGAGAGTAAGCGAATCACTTAAAGTGCGTCGTAGTCCGGATTGGAGTCTGCAACTCGACTCCATGAAGTCGGAATCGCTAGTAATCGCGTATCAGAATGACGCGGTGAATACGTTCCCGGGCCTTGTACACACCGCCCGTCACACCATGGGAGTGGGTTGCTCCAGAAGTAGATAGTCTAACCCTCGGGAGGACGTTTACCACGGAGTGATTCATGACTGGGGTGAAGTCGTAACAAGGTAGCCCTAGGGGAACCTGGGGCTGGATCACCTCCTTATACGATTTAGAACTTATTTGTTCGAAGTGTCCACACAGATGATTGTTAGTTAGCTAAGCCATTGGCTTAACTAATTAATATGCTCTTTAAAAATTTGGAAAAGCTGATAATAAAATTCGTATAAATAACAATGTTATTTGTACAGAGTTTTCAAAAGTAAAAAATGCCATTAATTATTCAATCGAATGATTAATTGGTATCTACTTTAGTATTCAATATTAACTTCTGGCGAAGTTAAACTGTCACAAAACAAAGACCCGTTTGGGTTGTATGGTTAAGTGACTAAGCGTACACGGTGGATGCCTTGGCAGTTGGAGGCGATGAAGGACGTATTAACTTGCGATAAGCCTAGTCAAGCTAGTAAAAAGCACTTGAGACTAGGATTTCCGAATGGGGAAACCCACCTGCTTGCAGGTATCGTTAGCTGAATACATAGGTTAACGAGGCGAACGCGGAGAACTGAAACATCTAAGTACCCGTAGGAAAAGAAATCAACCGAGATTCCGAGAGTAGCGGCGAGCGAAATCGGAACAGCCCTTAAGCTTATTATGTGTTAATGGAAGGCTCTGGAAAGTGCCACGATACAGGGTGATAGTCCCGTACATGAAAACGCATCTTAAGTGAAATCGAGTAGGTCGGAGCACGTGAAACTTTGACTGAATATAGGTGGACCATCATCTAAGGCTAAATACTCCCAACTGACCGATAGTGAACCAGTACCGTGAGGGAAAGGCGAAAAGAACCCCTGTGAGGGGAGTGAAATAGAACCTGAAACCGTGTACGTACAAGCAGTAGGAGCAGACTTGTTCTGTGACTGCGTACCTTTTGTATAATGGGTCAGCGACTTATATTTTGTAGCGAGGTTAACCGATTAGGGTAGCCGTAGGGAAACCGAGTCTTAACTGGGCGAATAGTTGCAAGGTATAGACCCGAAACCCGGTGATCTAGCCATGGGCAGGTTGAAGGTTGAGTAACATCAACTGGAGGACCGAACCCACTAACGTTGAAAAGTTAGGGGATGACCTGTGGTTAGGAGTGAAAGGCTAATCAAACCGGGAGATAGCTGGTTCTCCCCGAAATCTATTTAGGTAGAGCCTCGGACGAATACTTACGGGGGTAGAGCACTGTTAAGGCTAGGGGGTCATCCCGACTTACCAACCCTTTGCAAACTCCGAATACCGTAAAGTACTATCCGGGAGACACACGGCGGGTGCTAACGTCCGTCGTGAAGAGGGAAACAACCCAGACCGCCAGCTAAGGTCCCAAAGTCATAGTTAAGTGGGAAACGATGTGGAAAGGCCCAGACAGCCAGGAGGTTGGCTTAGAAGCAGCCATCCTTTAAAGAAAGCGTAATAGCTCACTGGTCGAGTCGGTCTGCGCGGAAGATGTAACGGGGCTAAACTATGCACCGAAGCTGCGGATTCAAAATTTATTTTGAGTGGTAGGGGAGCGTTCTGTAAGCCGTTGAAGGTGAACCGGGAGGTTTGCTGGAGGTATCAGAAGTGCGAATGCTGACATGAGTAACGATAATGCGGGTGAAAAACCCGCACGCCGGAAGACCAAGGGTTCCTATCCCATGTTAATCAGGGTAGGGTAAGTCGACCCCTAAGGCGAGGCCGAAAGGCGTAGTCGATGGGAAACGGATTAATATTTCCGTACTTGGTATAATTGCGATGGGGGGACGGAGCAGGCTAAGCAAGCATGGCGATGGTAGTCCATGTGAAAGTGTGTAGGCTAGTGACTTAGGTAAATCCGGGTTGCTGTTAGGCTGAGACACGAGACGAGTCACCAAGGTGACGAAGTTGCTGATGCCATACTTCCAGGAAAAGCCTCTAAGCTTCAGATTATACCGAATCGTACCCCAAACCGACACAGGTGGTCAGGTAGAGAATACTAAGGCGCTTGAGAGAACTCGGGTGAAGGAACTAGGCAAAATCGTACCGTAACTTCGGGAGAAGGTACGCTCCTATCTGTGATGAGACTTGCTCTCTAAGCGGACGGGAGCCGCAGTGACCAGGTGGCTGGGACTGTTTATTAAAAACACAGCACTGTGCAAAATCGCAAGATGACGTATACGGTGTGACACCTGCCCGGTGCCGGAAGGTTAATTGATGGGGTTATCTTCGGAGAAGCTCTTGATCGAAGCCCCGGTAAACGGCGGCCGTAACTATAACGGTCCTAAGGTAGCGAAATTCCTTGTCGGGTAAGTTCCGACCTGCACGAATGGTGTAACCATGGCCACGCTGTCTCCACCCGAGACTCAGTGAAATTGAAATCGCAGTGAAGATGCTGTGTACCCGCGGCTAGACGGAAAGACCCCGTGAACCTTTACTACAGCTTGGCACTGAACATTGAACCTACATGTGTAGGATAGGTGGGAGACTTAGAAGCAGAGACGCTAGTTTTTGTGGAGTCGTCCTTGAAATACCACCCTTGTAGTTTTGATGTTCTAACGTTGGCCCCTGAATCGGGGTTACGGACAGTGCCTGGTGGGTAGTTTGACTGGGGCGGTCTCCTCCCAAAGAGTAACGGAGGAGCACGAAGGTTGGCTAAGTACGGTCGGACATCGTACGGTTAGTGTAATGGTAGAAGCCAGCTTAACTGCGAGACAGACACGTCGAGCAGGTACGAAAGTAGGTCATAGTGATCCGGTGGTTCTGAATGGAAGGGCCATCGCTCAACGGATAAAAGGTACTCCGGGGATAACAGGCTGATACCGCCCAAGAGTTCATATCGACGGCGGTGTTTGGCACCTCGATGTCGGCTCATCACATCCTGGGGCTGAAGTCGGTCCCAAGGGTATGGCTGTTCGCCATTTAAAGTGGTACGCGAGCTGGGTTTAGAACGTCGTGAGACAGTTCGGTCCCTATCTGCCGTGGGCGTTTGAGAATTGAGAGGGGTTGCTCCTAGTACGAGAGGACCGGAGTGAACGAACCGCTGGTGTTCGGGTTGTCATGCCAATGGCATTGCCCGGTAGCTACGTTCGGAACTGATAAGCGCTGAAAGCATCTAAGCGCGAAGCAGGCCTCGAGATGAGTTCTCACTAGACTTTTAAAGTCTCTGAAGGGCCGTTGAAGACGACAACGTTGATAGGCAAGATGTGGAAGTGGTGTGAGCCATTAAGCTAACTTGTACTAATTACCCGTGAGGCTTAACCATACAACGCCAAACGCGTTTTATGCGACAGTTTAAGCAAGAAGTTAATAGACTAAAGTAGATTACTGAAAACTTTATTATCAGAATTCCAAATTTATGAGGTGACTCTTAGCGCGTAGCGTTAACATTGAGGCACCTTGCGCAAAGGAAATGTAAGCACTACGTGCTTTGTCATTAATCCTTTGCACCATATTTGCTTGGTGACAATAGCGTTTTGGACCCACCTGACCCCATGCCGAACTCAGTAGTGAAACGAAACAGCGCCGATGATAGTGTAGCATTTGCTATGTGAAAGTAGGACATTACCAGGCTCCAAATAAGAGAAACCCGTTACAGTAATGTAGCGGGTTTTTTTACGTCTGCAGAAAAGTAAAAACGCAGGTGAAAGGTAAAGGGCATCAGGTAAAAGGAAAATAATAAGCGCCTAATGCCGACTCTATACATTTGCTATGTGGCTCTCTACCGCTGTGGGCACCACGACATTCTACTGCGTTGTCGCTACGAAGTAGCGCACAGACTCCAAATACAAGAAAGCCCGATTCAAAAGAGTCGGGCTTTTTTATGTCTGCAGGAAAGTGAAAAATAAAGGTGAAAGGCATTAGGTTAAAGGAAGAAAATTGACAAGAACCGACCCAACGACATGCTACTGCGCTGTCGCTACGAAGTAGTATACCCACTCCAAATACAAGTCAGTGTTTAAGCCATGCGCTATAAACTTTGAAGTACTATTATCAGCCCTGCTACTCTTTACTGATCTCAGTTATTCACCTTGTACTTTAAACTAGTCCTTAAATTATCATCTCCATGCCTTGATAATGACTCTCCCCGCTATTTTGCAACGATATTCTGCTATGCTGTCACAAGAAGTAGCACATTCACTCCAAAAGCAAGCAAGACTCGAATGACTTGAGCCTTCTTGTGTTCGTAGGAGTTTACCAGTAATAGCTAGTGTTGTTTGGTGTGCTCTAACAGGCTAAAGAGTGAGGTGTTGGACAGATTTACCCTACAGTATTGTTTCATTGCTGATGACAACCCGTAACTGTACTAATGTGACATAGTTTAATAGCGTTTAATTTGAGATATACAAACTACTAACTGCTATTTACAGCTTAATAGGCTCTTGGTGAGCCTTTATTAAGAAATTCGCAAAAACATAGGGAAAATGTTTTTAGCTAATAGGTGACTTATAAGCAATTATTAAAGTAACTACATTGCTGAAGTAAAATAGGTCGGATCAAAAACGCCAACTCAAGGTTGGCGTTTTAATTATCAGGCTAAAGGTGATTATTAAACTTTAGGACCTGCGTTTTTAATTTCGTCAGATACGTCGTATTTAGCAAAATTTTCTGTGAAATCAGATGCTAGCTTAGCCGCATACTCTGCGTATTTAGCTTTGTCTTCCCAGGTATTGATTGGGTTGAGAAGTTTGCTATCTACGCCCGGTACTGCAACTGGTACGTCTAGGTTTAGCACGTCAATGTGTTGGGTTTCTACATCGGCTAATTTTCCAGATACGATTGCATCCACAACAGCTCGTGTTGTTGGAATATCAAAACGCTTACCAATACCGTAAGGGCCACCTGTCCATCCGGTGTTAACTAGGTAAACTTTAGCGCCGAATTCACGTACACGCTTCATTAGAAGCTCTGCGTATACACCTGCAGGACGTGGGAAGAAAGGAGCACCAAAACAGGTTGAGAATGTTGATTCAATATCGCTAGTAGAACCAATTTCTGTAGAGCCTACTTTTGCTGTGTAGCCACTTAGGAAGTGAAATGCTGCAGCTTCTTCGGTTAGTACAGATACAGGCGGTAGTACACCACTCACATCACATGTTAGGAAAACAACAGCCTTAGGCTCACCTGCGCGGTTTTCAACTTTACGTTTTTCAACGTGCTCTAGTGGGTAAGCTGCACGGCTATTTTGAGTTAGGCTGGTATCGTTGAAATCAGGAACACGGTTTTCATCAAGTACCACATTCTCT
Organism: Pseudoalteromonas sp. SCSIO 43095; assembly: GCF_023650455.1. Lineage (NCBI taxonomy): Bacteria > Pseudomonadati > Pseudomonadota > Gammaproteobacteria > Alteromonadales > Pseudoalteromonadaceae > Pseudoalteromonas > Pseudoalteromonas sp. SCSIO 43095. The sequence continues at coordinate 2,659,354 of NZ_CP087995.1, read as the reverse complement.
AAAATTGTACCGAATCGAATAGCGTCCCAGATAACAGGTTCGTTTTTCTGAGAAAGGTCGATACATTTAGCGTAACAACCACCTTCGATATTAAATACACTACCTGGTGCCCAGCCGTGCTCGTCATCACCGATTAAGAAGCGAGTTGGATCTGCTGATAATGTTGTTTTACCTGTACCAGATAAACCAAAGAATAACGCAGTATCGCCTGCTTCGCCTACATTAGCAGAACAGTGCATTGGTAATACACCTTTCGCTGGTAGTAGGAAGTTTTGCACAGAGAACATCGATTTTTTCATTTCACCCGCGTAGCGCATGCCAGCAAGTAACACCTTACGTTGTGCAAAGTTAATAATAACTGTGCCATCGCTATTGGTACCATCGCGTTCTGGATCACATACAAACGAAGGTACATTCATTACTTGCCACTGAGGGAAGTCTGCTTTGTTGTATGATTGTGGTTGGATGAACATGTTTTTAGCGAAGATATGGTGCCAAGCAGTTTCTGTTGTTACAACCACTGGAAGATAGTGCTCTGGATCAGCGCCAACTTCAAGGTGAGAGATAAAGTGGTCATTGCTTTGCACATGTGCTTCTACACGTGCCCATAACGCGTCAAACTTATCTGCATCGAATGGGCGATTTACATTACCCCATTGGATTTCATTTTCAGTACTTGATTCTTGAACAATAAAACGATCTTTTGGAGAACGACCGGTACGACGACCAGTGTTAGCTACAAAAGCACCATTTGCGGCTAAAGTCCCTTCGCCACGGCTGATAGCGTGCTCGACAAGTTCAGCTGCAGTTAGATCGACAAAACGGGTAGCGCTTGAAGTCATGTTTATACCTAAATTGTGTGAGATTGAACGGGATAGCTCTGGGTCTTAGTAACCTTTAAGCTGCAAATATAGTAACAGATGGATTAAGGATATTCGAGCTTATAAACGCCGTAAAAACATATAAATTAAGAAAAAACATGAATAATTTCAATGATACCGGTGTCATGAAAAATACTCAGCTTGTGATACCGGTGTCATTTTTTAGGCACAAAAAAGCCATAAAAAATTATGGCTATTTTGTGCTGTGTTTTATAAAAGTAGATTAGTTAAATATACTTTTTATATCTTGCTCGTTAAACACATAATCTTTTAAACAGTAATGGCAGCTAATTTTAATCTCACCATTTTTTTCAACATCGTCCAAAAGCGCTTGTTGACCAACATTAACTAAAGCCGTCATCGTTTTTTCACGGTTACAGCCACATTTAAATTGAATTGGTTGAGGATCAAATACGCGTGGATTATCTTCATGATAAAGACGCGTTAAAATAGTATTGGCATCGAGCTCTAATAGCTCTTCATCTTTAATGGTATTGCTGAGTGCTTCTAAGTGAGCAAAATCTTCAATCGACTTTTGTTTATCAACAGGTAGCACTTGTAAAAATAGCCCACATGCTTTGGCGCTTCCCTCTGTGGTGTCGGTTGCAAACCAAAGGCGCGTTTTTAATTGCTCAGATTGCTCAAAGTAGCTTTCTATACATTCACTTAAGGTATCATGCTCTAAAGGCACTATACCTTGGTAACGCTCCCCTTGCGTTGGAGTAATAGTGATAACCATGTAACCTTGGCCTATAAGCTCTCTAACTGTTGACCCTGTCACTTCACTTTGAAGTCGTGCTATGCCACGCATATTTTGTTGGTCGTCACCGTTAATAACGGCATATTTTACCGGCCCATCACCTTGTAGTTGAACGGCAATTTCGCCTTCAAACTTTAATGTTGCTGTTAATAAACAGGTTGCAACAAGCAGCTCACCTAGTAATGCTTTAACGGGCTCTGGGTAATTGTGTTTAGCAATCATTTCATTGTAAGCGTTGTCTATTTGTACGAGTTCGCCACGAACATCGAGATTGTCGAATAAATAGCGATGAAGTAAATCTTGTTGCATGAGCGGCTATACCTAACTTGATTTCATTTTTAAAAGTTCGCGTCTTTGCTTTTTATCAGGCTTTTTAACCGGATGAGGTGCAAAGAAGCTGTTATTTTTGCGTGCGATAGTATTTTCTTCACGCTTAGCAATACTTGCATCAGATTCTTGATACAAGGTCTGTGCAATGGGGGCGCTTTGGCGCTTTTCAAGTATATTTAATACTGTGACAGTTTTTTCATCAACGCCCTGGGCTAGCTTTATAACTGCGCCAATTTCTACAATTTTACTAGCCTTACTGCGTTGCCCATTATAATGTACTTTGCCGCCTTGTACCATTTCTCGAGCTATTGCACGCGTTTTATAAAATCGAGCCGCCCATAACCATTTGTCCAACCTCACTTTAAGTGCGTCAGCGTTTTCTGAGCTGTCATTGAGTTTAGTTTTCTTTGTCATAAAACATCCCTAGTAAATTAACTGCCTAGGTAAATTATCACGAAACCGTTACCGCATGTAGCTATTGCTTGATAGCTGATACGATAAATAAATCAATCTGTTTACAAAGTTTAATATTAGCGTGCTTGTTGAATGAAAAATGAAAAGGTACTATGGCTGAGTGATTTCGTTATAAATTAAAATAAGAACACTACCTATGGAACAGCACGTTCAACAATTTAAGCAGTTATTAAACCGTTTACCGCATGCGAAATTAAGCGCAATGGTTATGGTTTTAGTTGTTGTTTATATTGCATTTTTATTATCAAAACTGATGTGGCTATTATGGCCGCAGCCAGTAATGTCTCCTCTTGCCCCTATCAGCTATTCTAACCAAGCTGTGGGTGGCAATAACCAGTCTATAGATTCGATCATTGAGCAATTTGTATTTGGTAAAGTAAATGTAACAAAAAACACCAATACTGCTTCGCAAACTAAAGTCATTAATAATGCCCCTGAAACGCGTCTTAGTATTAACTTAACCGGTATTGTTGCTGTTAGTAATGATGATAAGGCGGGAATGGCTATTATTGAATCGCAAGGTCGCCAGACGAGTTATTTAGTAGAGGATGTGGTGCAAGGTACACGTGCAAAAGTATCGCAAATACTCCCAGATCGTGTGATTCTAGATGTAAGTGGTCGCTTTGAAACCTTAATGCTTGATGGGCTCGACTTTACCAAAACAGTGTCTATGCCGGTACTCGCTGCGCGAGATGAGTCTGAAATGGGGCCTTTAGCGCCTTCAGCACAAAGCGATGAACAAATTGATGCCACTGCCAACCTTGAGGTGAAAGAAGCATTAATAGAAACTCGCGAAGAGCTTTTAGAAGAACCTGGCAAGCTATTTGATTATATACGTGTTTCTCAAGCGATGAATGATGGGGAGCTTATAGGTTATCGTTTGAGTCCTGGTAAAGAGCCCGAACTATTTAAACAAATGGGATTACAAAATAACGATTTAGCCGTGGCAATTAACGGTTATCAATTAACAGATTTAAAACAGGCAATGGCAGCAATGAATGAGCTGCGAAACAGTACAGATGCAACTATCACAATAGAGCGTGATGGTGAGCAAATAGATGTACTATTTAGTCTGCAATAACTTAGCTTTGGAGTTTTAACATAATGGTTCAGGTGCTACACCTCAAAAAAATTAAAAAAGGGTTAGCTAAGTATGCAGCACTTTTTTTAGCGGCAAGTATTTCTATGTCGGTTGCTGCTGTTGAATACGCTGCTAACTTTAAGGGCACAGATATTAATGAGTTTATTAATATTGTTGGCAAAAACCTTAATAAAACCATCATTATTGATCCTAACGTGCGTGGCAAAGTAAATGTACGCAGTTATGAATTAATGGATGAGGCACTTTATTATCAGTTCTTTTTAAATGTTTTAGAAGTTTACGGTTATTCAGCCGTCGAAATGGATAACAACATAATAAAAATAGAAAAAAGCTCAGATGCCAAAAAGTCAAATGTGCCATTAATTACTGCTGATAGCCAAGCGCTTGGCGATATGATGATTACACGGGTTGTACGAGTTAAAAATGTCAGCGTACAAGAATTAGGTCCTTTAGTTCGCCAATTTAGCGACCAAAAAGACGGTGGTCACGTTGCTAACTTTAATGCGGCCAACGTAATGATGCTAACTGGTCATGCAGCCTCGGTGAACCGCTTAGTAGAAATTATTCGCTCTGTTGACCAAGCGGGTGATAAGCGAGTCGATATCGTTAAGCTCAAGTTTGCAACGGCTGATGATGTTGTCTCAGTAGTTGAAAATATCTATAAAGATAGTGGTAAGGGTAGCGTACCTGAGTTTTTAATTCCTAAAGTAGTGGCTGATGGTCGTACTAATAGTGTGATTGTCAGTGGTGAAGGCCAAGCACGCACACGGGCCATTGAGCTCATTAAACGTTTAGATGGTGAGCTGGAAAGCCAAGGTAATACCAAAGTGTTTTACCTCAATTACGCAAAGGCCGAAGATTTAGTAAAAGTACTCCAAGGTGTGAGCAAATCGCTAGCAGAGGACACGCAAGGTGGAGCTGCTAAATCACGTAGTAGTAATAAAAACGACACTAGCATTGAAGCTCACCCAGATTCTAATTCATTAGTTATTACCGCTCAGCCAGATACGATGCGTTCACTAGAATCGGTGATAGAGCGCTTAGATATTCGCCGCGCGCAAGTACTCGTGGAAGCCATTATTATTGAAGTAATGGAAGGCGATGGCGTTAACTTTGGCCTGCAATGGATTTCAGAAGAAGGCGGCATGCTGCAATTTAATAATGGTACCACTGTGCCTGTCGGTGCCTTAGCTGTAGCTGCTGAGCAAGCTCGTGATAAAACAGTAACTAAAACGATTATTGGAACAGAGACGGGTACTGTTACCGAATATGATGAAACAACTGAAGGCGACTACGGCCCGCTTGCATCATTACTTGGTGGTATTAATGGTTTAGCCATGGGTGTGATTAAAAACGATTGGGGCGCAATCGTACAAGCGGTTTCAACTGATACTAATTCTAATATTCTAGCGACTCCCTCTATTACCACTATGGATAACGAAGAAGCGTCTATTTTAGTTGGCCAAGAAGTGCCAATTATTACTGGCTCGCAAACAGGTAGTAATAATACGAACCCATTCCAAACGGTTGAGCGCCAAGAAGTGGGTATAAAACTTAAAGTGACACCGCAAATTAATGATGGTTCTGCAGTGCAATTAACCATTGAGCAAGAAGTTTCTAGTGTAAGTGGTGCAACGGCAGTTGATATTTCAGTTAATAAGCGCGCAATTAAAACAACCGTAATGGCAGATGATGGCGGCATGGTGGTATTAGGCGGCTTGATAGATGAAGATGTACAAGAAAGCGTGTCAAAAGTACCATTACTCGGCGACATCCCTATTTTAGGGCACTTATTTAAGTCAACTAATACAACAAAGCGTAAGCGTAATCTTATTGTATTTATAAGACCGACCATTATTCGCGATGGCGTTAACATGAATAAACTTAGCTTTAATAAATATAACTTTATTCGCGGCGAGCAATTTAAAAAACGTGAAGATGGTATTAATTTGATGCCAAAGTCAGACACGCCTATTTTACCTGAGTGGAATGACGAACTAGTGCTACCTCCTACCTACGAAGAGCATTTACGCAAACAAAATGCACAAGAGCGTAATGATGACTAATGCGATAGAAGATATTAATCAAGATGTTGTTCATCCAATTACTCACAGTGATGATGAACAGCTTGCTCAAGATGACTTAATTGAGCTGCCAGCAAAGCGTTTGCCGTTTTCATATGCCAGACGAGTAGGTGCGTTACTTAGTAAACATAAGGATAACCGAGTTGTTTACTACCGTGGCGAGTTGGATGTTGATGTATTATTAGAAGTGCGCCGTATTGCAGGACATGGCTTTACACTTGAGCAACTAGAAGATGATAAGTTTGAGCTATTATTAGAAGCATCGTATCAACGTGATAGCTCAGAAACTCAGCAAATGATGGAAGACATTGGTAATGAGGTTGATTTATTCTCACTAGCTGATGAGCTTCCTCAAACTGAAGACTTACTTGCTGGTGATGACGATGCGCCTATTATCAAACTCATTAATGCCATGTTGAGTGAGGCCATTAAAGAAGGAGCCTCTGATATCCACATTGAAACGTTTGAACAAGAACTGGTTATTCGTTTTCGAGTGGATGGCGTACTCAAAGAAGTTTTAAAACCTAATCGTAAATTAGCCTCTTTGCTGGTATCGCGTATTAAAGTAATGGCCAAACTCGATATTGCAGAAAAACGCATACCGCAAGATGGCCGTATTAGTTTACGTATTGCAGGGCGCGCTGTAGATGTGCGTGTGTCGACCATGCCATCGAGCTTTGGTGAGCGAGTCGTATTGCGTTTGCTTGATAAAAACAATGCGCGTTTAAACCTTGAAGATTTAGGCATGACCGCGAAAAACCGAGAGCTATTTGCTGATTTAATTAGTAAGCCTCACGGTATAATCTTAGTTACAGGCCCTACAGGCTCTGGTAAAAGTACTACTTTATATGCGGGTATGAGTCAAATTAACTCGCGGGATCGCAATATTTTAACGGTTGAAGATCCCATTGAGTATGAAATTCCAGGTATTGGCCAAACACAGGTTAATACCAAGGTTGATATGACTTTTGCCCGTGGCCTACGCGCTATTTTACGTCAAGATCCTGATGTGGTTATGGTTGGTGAAATACGTGACTTAGAAACCGCTCAAATTGGTGTACAAGCATCGCTGACTGGTCACTTAGTTATGTCTACATTGCATACTAATACCGCCTCAGGTGCAATTACCCGTATGGAAGATATGGGTGTTGAGCCATTCTTATTGTCGTCATCATTACTCGGCGTATTGTCACAGCGCTTAGTACGTACCTTATGCAATAGCTGTAAAGAAGGGCATATTGCAGATGAGCGTGAATGTGAATTACTCGGCGTACCGTTTGACAATGCTCCGACGATTTACCGCGCGGTAGGGTGTGAAAAGTGTAACTTTAACGGTTATCGTGGTCGTACAGGTATTCACGAATTATTAGTTGTCGACGAAACCATTCGTGAAATGATCCACAGCGGTAAAGGTGAGCAAAGCGTAGAGAAATATATTCGTAAACGCAGCCCAAGTATTCGTCAAGATGGCTGCAGCCGCGTACTTGCGGGTAAAACAACGCTTGAAGAAGTATTACGCGTAACCCGTGAGGAAGGCTAACAATGGCGGCGTTTGAATACCGTGCATTAGATGGCCGGGGAAAAGAAAAAAAAGGAATTTTAGAAGCGGATACAGCAAAGCAAGTTCGCCAACTTTTACGCGATCAAAAGCTAACCCCCCTCGAGGTGCTGCCAGCTGCGCAAGATGATAAACAAGTTCGAGGTCAAAAAGCGCCATTATTAGGCTCTTTATTTAAGCCGACAATATCAACGTCAGATCTTGCTTTGATTACACGTCAACTTGCAACCCTAATTCAGTCAGCCTTACCCGTTGAGGGTGCCGTGATGGCGGTTGCTGAGCAGTGTGAAAAACCACGGCTAAAACGTATGTTAATGTCTGTGCGCTCTAAAGTGGTGGAAGGGTATACGCTTGCTGATGGGATGAGTGAATTTCCGCACGTATTTGACGATTTATACCGTGCAATGGTGGCCGCAGGTGAAAAGTCAGGTCACTTAGATCAAGTACTTAACAGATTGGCTGATTACACCGAGCAACGCCAACACATGCGTAGCCAAATTACGCAAGCGATGGTGTATCCCATTATTTTGGTCGTGTTCGCTATTGGTATTGTTTCAGTATTATTAGGTACTGTGGTGCCTAAAATACTAAAAACGTTTGAAAAAACCAAACAAGTATTACCTTGGACAACCGAATGGGTCATGGCGGGTAGTCATTTTGTACAAAACTATTGGTTTGTTAGTTTATTAGCGATCACAGCGATTGCTATTGGAATTAAATATGCACTTAAAAAGCCTAAAGTACGGTTTTGGTGGGATGCAAAAGTATTACATATGCCAGGCATAGGTAAGGTTGCCAGAGGGATTAACACGGCGCGCTTTGCCCGTACATTAAGTATTTTATCGTCAAGCTCAGTGCCGCTACTTGAAGGAATGCGTATTTCAGGCGGGGTGTTGGTTAACGAAAAAATAAAGCAAGCAGTGGCTGATGCCGCAGAAAGAGTTAGTGAAGGGGCGAGTCTTCGTGCTTCACTACAGCAAACTAAGTTGTTTCCACCAATGATGCTACATATGATAGCCAGTGGTGAAAAGTCCGGTGAACTTGAGCAAATGTTAGAGCGTGCTGCTAACAATCAAGATCGCGAGTTTGAAAGTATGGTTAATGTGTCATTAAAATTATTGGAACCGGCAATGATTGCGTCTATGGCAGTGATTGTGCTGTTCATAGTAATGGCAATTTTGCAGCCAATTATGGCAATGAACAAGGCCGTAGGTCTTTAAGTATTTTTTATATTAATGATTTAAACAAATCATTTTTGCTTAGTGTTTTTAGAATAACGAGGTAATAACGTGAATAAACAATCAGGTTTTTCTTTATTAGAAGTCATGGTGGTACTGGTTATCATCGGTATGATCATGTCGATTGTGGCACCTAATATTATGGGCCAGCAAGAAGAAGCGGCTATTGATAAAGCGCATTTAGATATTCAGCAGTTAGAAGATGCTATGAGTTTGTACAAGCTTAAAAATAAAAGCTACCCAAGTACAGAGCAAGGTTTAGAGGCATTAGTTACTAAAACCAGTATTGAGCCCATTCCTAAGCGTTTTCCTGATGGTGGCTTTATTAGCAAGTTACCAGAAGATCCATGGGGTAATAATTACCAATTAATCAGTCCTGGAGAAATAGGTAAATTTGATATCTTTTCGATGGGTCCAGATGGCGAACCAGCCACCGAAGATGACATTGGTAATTGGGATGAAGATAAGCAGTAATGACCAATAACTTTACCATGCACTTAAACATAATACATTGGGGCTTGCCATGCAGGTAAGCCCTAAGCACCTGAGTGCAAAGCATTATGGTTTTAGTTTAATAGAAATTTTAGTGGTATTGGTGATCATCGCCTTTGCCACCAAAATGGTGGTATACAGCTTAGATGGCGGCGCTGAAGAAGCGTTAGACAAGCAAGCAAATAGGCTGCATACCACCATTAATGCCGCATCGGAATTTGCGGTGCTTAATCAAATAGAATTAGGCCTTTTAGTTGAGCAAAATACGCTTGAATTTTTAGTTTTTGATGGCGAAAAATGGATTAGCTTTGATCGTGAAGCTTTATTTAAGCCAATTGAGATCGAACCCCAATTTAAATTAACACTTAATCTTGAAGACCTACCTTGGGCACAAGATAACTTACTAGAGCAGTCAAATTGGCGTGAGCTAATGAGTGGTAACAATGAAGATAGTTTATTAGAGCTTAAAAAGTTAAAAGTACCGCAAGTACTTATTTTATCCTCTGCCGATGTAAGTGCGTTTCAGCTCATGCTTGAATTAAAAGATCAGCCAGAGCCGGTGTACTTTATTGAAGGTAAATTTGCAGCCCCAGTCGATTTTCGTCGAGAGCCCCAATAATGAAAAAATACCACGGGTTTACATTATTAGAAGTCTTAGTTGCACTGAGTATTTGTGCCATGGCTGGTATTGCGGCAATGCAAGCAACCGGTGAGCATATTCATCACTTATCAAGTATTGAAGAACAAACGTATGGCTCATGGGTCGCTGAGAATGTATTGGTAGAACAACGAACGAAAGGCGAAAAATGGCAAGGTAAAAATGGTACCCGCGGCAGTGAGATGATGGCGGGTATTGAATGGTTTTGGCGCCAAGATGTTGTGCCCACTGCCGACAAGAGCTTTGTAAAAGTCACTATTAATGTGTTTACGGATGATAAGTATGAAAATTCAATTTATGAGTTAAGCACTTACTTAAATAAAGGTAAGCCTTAAGTGAAGCAGCGCGGTTTTACATTATTAGAAGTGATGGTGGCACTGGGTGTGTTGGCGTTTGTGATTATGGCCACCCACCAAATACTTGATACCACAACGCGAGCTAAACAAGCATCAGATGAAAAAATTGCTGAACTAAATAGCTTACAAACTGCATTTAGATTGATGGATCAAGACTTTAGCCAAATGACTAAACGCCAAGTACGTAATGAAGCTGGAGATTTTCAAGAGGGATACTTACTTGCTGGACGCTACATTATAGAAAGCCAGCTTGATGGTATTGCCTTTGTACGTGATGGTTGGATGAATCCCATTAACTTACTTCCTCGCTCAGAGTTACAAGCTGTTGGTTATCGCGTCATTGATGACAAGTTAGAACGCGTATATCGCATTTATGTTGATCAACTCGATAATATGGAGCCTCGTAGCCAAGTTGTTTTAGCTGACGTAGAAGAGCTTAAATTTGAGTTTTTAGATGGTAACGCAGAGTGGCAAGAAAACTGGCAAATTAAGGCGTTACCTAAAGCGGTAGCTGTAACGTTAAAGCAAATGAACGCAGAACCAATTAGGCGTGTGTTTTTAGTGCCAGGACTCGGTAAAGAGCTACCTAAACCAGTAACTGAGGGGACTAACCCGTCGCAACCTAATGGCCGAGGTACGCCTTGATGAACCAACAATCTTCGCGCGGCGCGGCTTTGGTTATTGTATTATTTATTGTAGCGCTTGCAGCTATTTTAGCCGTTGAAATGAGTGCTAATTTAATGGTGCAAGTACAAAGAAGTACTAACTTACAAAGTCAGCAACAAGCGAAATGGTATGCCTATGGTGCTGAAGAATTAGCTATTAAAGGCTTAATTCAAAGTAAAAAAGACGATCCAGAAAAAACCACCTTAGCGCAGCTGTGGGCAAAGCAAGGTGATGTAAAGTACCCTGTTGAGAACGGCACGTTAAGCGGCCAGTTGACTGATTTACAAGCGTGTTTAAATTTAAACGCGCTTGGGGTTGAGCCAGACCCAAATAGCGGTAATAAAACGAACCCTGCACATAAAGCGTTGTTTGCTATTTTAGAAAATATAGATGATTTACCCAGTGATGAATCAGAAGAAGGGATGGCCGACAGTGTGTTTGATTGGCTTGATGAGAACAGTATAACCTATCGCTCAGGAGCTGAAGAAGGCGAGTATTTATCGCGTCAGTTTCCATATATGACGGCTAATAGCTTATTTGCATCGGTGTCTGAACTGCGTTTAATTAAAGGGTTTAATCCTTTGGTTATGGAAAAAGTGCTGCCTTTTGTCTGTGTGATCCCAGGTAGCACATTACTTTCAATCAATGTTAATACAATCACTGAAGAGCAAGCATTATTACTCAGTGGCTTAATAGATGAACTTAGTGTTTCAGGCGCTCAAGCGGTAATTGCAGCGCGTCCTGAAAATGGTTTTGATAATATTGAAGAGTTTTTTGAATCTGTATTACAACAAGGTGGTAAAAACATCAAAGCAGTAGAAAAACTTTTTAGTGTGAAAAGTGAATATTTTAAATTACAAACGCAGGCAAAATTTGTTGATTTGCGTTTTTCGATGACCACATTACTGTATGCCAGCAATGGCGAGGTAACGATACTGGCGCGAAAATTTGGAGGCGTACAGTGACAGAGATACTGTTGATCCGCACGGGTCAAACCGAACAAGACTTACTTAACTGGTTAATATACTCACCACAAGAACAAGAAATAATAGCCAGTGGCGAGTTACAAAATGCCAGCCAGTTAAGTGAGTTAACTGAAAAAGCATCAACCCGAGAGCTCGTGGTACTTTTACCATGCGACCAAGTGCAATTAAAAACGGTGATACTGCCAACTAAATGGAACCGTAAGCTAGAGCAAGCACTGCCTTATATGCTCGAAGAGGATATTGCCTGTGATATAGACGATATCTATATAGCGCTAGGGGAACCGACAATGGTTGAAGCGCAGCATGCAATTAGGGTTGCGCTAATGAACCGTGATTGGTTTGAGCACTGGTTAGAGGTGTTTGAGCAACACCAGCTCAGTGCTCATAAAATAGTGCCAGATGGCTTGTTATTGCCCAGTGCAGAAGAGCCTTGTGTAGCGGCAATTGAGCTCAACAAGCAATGGCTATTTAAAAAAGGTGACTGGCATATCGGTGCGGTTGAAAGCAGCTGGTTAAAGGAGTATCTAACGGCTTTAGGTAACCCTGATATAAAACATTACAGCCCTGCAGAGCAATTTCCCGAAACGCTTACCTTGCATCCGCAAACCAGTGACTATGAGCTGCCGTTAGCATTATTTGCTAAGCAGTTAGATCAGCTTAAATTTAATTTGCGTCAAGGGCCTTACACGATTAAAAAGAAAACGGCTTTATGGTGGGGTTACTGGAAAAGTGCCACCATAATTAGTGTTATTGCTTTGCTATCGAGTGTGGCTATTAAAGCGGTTGAATTACATCAGCTTGATTCGCAGCTTGAGGTAGCTAAATCACAAGTAGTAGAGCGATTTCAAAAAGCCTTTCCAGGCACGCGGGTGCGCCCTCACTTAATTAAAAATCAAATACAGGGAGCACTGGATAAAGTACAAGGTACGAGCGATGCTGGCTTTTTAGATTTAACCAGCAAGCTGGTGAGTGTATTTTCACAAGTGAGCGAATTTACACCGCAAACCTTACGTTTTGATAAGCGCCGTAATGAATTACGTATTCGTGCTCGTGCAAAAGACTTTCAAACCTTTGGTAAGGTTAAAGCCATTCTTGAGCAGCAAGGTGTGACTGTTGAGCAGGGGTCGTTAAATAATGATGGTGATTATATCGTCGGCGAAATTAGACTGCGAGGTGCACAATGAAACAACAGTTCATGAAATATTGGGGTTCATTAAAAGAACAAGAGCAGCAGTTAATAATGGTTGCGGGTGGTGTATTTATTATTTTTGTTTTGGTAATGGGTATATTTAGACCCTTAAATACGGCAATAGAAAATGCGCAACAATCACAAATAAAACAACAAGAATTGCTAGCATGGGTAGACGACAGTATCGTTAAACTTAAAGCAGCAGGAAAAGCGCAAGCGGTGAGCAATCAAAACCTCAGCCAAATAGTGAATAATACGCGCGGTCGTTACAGCATTAATATTAGTAAAATGCAGCCAAATGATAATTCACTTCGTTTAACACTCGACTCAGTGGAGTTTAATCAATTAATCCAATGGATTGACGAGCTGGTTAATCAGCATGGTTTAAGCGTAGAAAATTTAGATTTAAGCCAAGATGATAAATCCGGTTATGTACGCGTTAGCCGTTTAGTATTAGAGAAGTAGTTAATGAAAAAAATAATAATTTTATCCATCGTTTTTGTAATTAGCTTTCTTGTTTTTAGCGTTATAAAATTGCCCGCTGCAGTGGCTTTAAATTTTGCTAAACCTTACTTACCTGCGCAGTTAGAGGTAGGGCAAACTTTTGGTACGCTATGGCAAGGTCAAATAATGCAGCTTCGCTTTCAAGGTGAACAGTTGAATAATGTACGTTGGGATATATCAGGCTGGTCAATCTTTAAAGCTCAAGTGAATACTAACTTACGTTTTGGTAATCCTCGCGAACGTGATGACATTTCTGGGTATGCAGATATTAGTTATTCTCTTACAAATGATGAACTTAGAATAACTGATACTGTAGTGCGTTCAACGGTTGAGCGCACTATGCAGCGCATTGATTTACCGTTACCGGTTACTGCTAAAGGACGCGTTATTTTAGAGCTCGATGAGTATGTTTCAGGCGCTCCTTATTGCCAATCATTACAAGGTGAAATAGCCAGCCCTGATATTGATGTGCAAGGACTAGCTGGCTGGTTTAATATAGGCGATTTAAGCGGTAAACTAAGTTGTAAGTCGGGCGATGTAGCCATACTTATCGAGCCAAATAATAGATTAGGGTTAGAGGCTGATGCTACACTAAAAGCCAATTTTGATTTTAAAGTAGCGGGATATGTTAAACCTGATCTCACTTTACCGAAAGAAGTCCATGACGCGGTGAAGTTTTTAGGTAGACCAGATAACCAAGGTCGGTATCCACTTAAATTTTAATATTTTACAAAAAAGAGTTTTAATGCAAATACCTCAGTTTACTGAGCAGCACGCCAAGCTGCTCAGCGAGTTTTTAACTACCCAGCCTGGCGCTATGAGCCTTATTCAAAGCCAAGGTTATTTATTTGGCACTATTTGTTCACCTGAGCCATTAGAAGTACATCAATGGTTAGAGCAAATTCTCCCTAATACCGCGAATGACCTTGATGAAGACATGTTGTTTTTGTTTATGGCATTACATCACCAAGTAAGTGAACAAGTATTTGAACTTGGTTATAAGTTACCCGCTGAGTTTGACCTTGAGTTTTGTCAGCAGTGGTCTGCAGGTTTTTTAACTGCAAGCCAAACGTATACTCATAAGTTACTTCAGAGTGAGCAACTAGATATTCAATACAAGCAAGCGCTTGAAAGTGCACAGGCGACTCTTAGCTTTTTTGCATTAGATAAACCAACGATTGCACAGATTGCACAGCAAAATAATATCGATGAATTACATTTGTGTGCGCAGCAGTATGAATTAATGGGCGACTTTGCGTTAGGTTTTGCTGAACTTATAGAAATTGTCGCGCTTAATAGTGGTTTGTATACCGATGAAGGGTGGGATGAATAAGTAGTTACAGCCTTAAGCGCCAATCTCTAATTCAATATCAGTGCAACCTTGTTTGCACTGTATTACTCCCTTACCAGGTTTGCTGGTGGCTAAATTTAACGTTAATACACCCTGGCAATGCTCACATTTGATTGTTTTACCTTGTGCCAACTGCTTAAGCATAGTGCGATGTTTGTGAAATGAGTTACTTGCTTTTTTATTTAATCCAGAAAAATCCATTATTTCACTCTCGATTGCGCTAATGACTCTTTGATAATGCGACATACCGTTGTTAAACGTTCTGAATAAAAGTAAAGGTTTAGATCGCCTTGACGACAATAGCGTAGTTCAAACAACTTTACTGACTCATCATTGGTAAACGTTTTATTAATATAGTCTTCTTCGGATCTTGAAAGTGCTAACTGTTTATTGATTTTGTTTCTTGTCATGGTTGCGACAGGAAAACGATCAACTTTAGTTGTGCTGCTTAACAAGCCTATACCATCACCGAGTAAGCGCTCACGAGGCTCTTTTACCAAGGGGTGATCAATGGTAAAAAATGCTAGGATCACAACCACTAGTATAAAAAATTTCTTCATAAATACACAAACCTTGATCCAAACACCACGTTAGTAGCCGGCAAGTGTAATAAAATACACCTTAAAAGCAAGTCACAAGTTGAATAAATTATTAGCAATCTAGTCAGTAATTTTAGCCAATATGCGTATAATAAGGGGAGTAATTAGATATTTCTGAAATATCTGAAAGTATACAAGTGCGACCTAAAGCGTATTATGTTTAGCATGTAAGTTGCTACACTTAGGCGAAAAGTACAAAAAGATTGCTGAATTTTTATTTCCTAGCGGCGTTGAGGAACTTCAATGGATAAGCAAATTAAAGTAAAAAACATACCAACAGAGGTTAAGATCCAAAAACCCGATCTGAGCCGACAAGAAGATAGATTTAACCCACGCAACCGTATTTATGTGCGTGCTGTTTCAGGGCTCCATCAATTACTAAGACAACGTATTGGCTTTTTAGGCATGCTGGCGTTTATGTTATTGCCCTGGATCAACTTTAACGGTCAACAAGCTGTTTTATTTGAGCTAATGGAGCAAAAATTTAATATTTTTGGCTTAACCCTGTGGCCACAAGATTTCACCATTCTTGCATTTATATTTATGCTAGCAGCGTTTGCCTTATTTCTGGTTACCACTTTTTATGGTCGAGTGTGGTGTGGCTATACATGTCCGCAAACAGTATGGACCTTCATTTTTATTTGGTTTGAAGAAAAGTTTGAGGGCAGCGCTAACCAACGTAAAAAGTTAGATCAACGGCCGATGGATTTTGACAAGTTCTGGCGTAAAACAGCTAAACACACTAGTTGGGTACTATTTTCTTTATATACTGCGTTAACGTTTGTTGGTTACTTCACGCCTATTCGCGAACTACTGCCTGAATTTGTTACCTTTAATGTGGGCGGTTATGCCTTAGTTAGTATTATTGTATTTACTATTTGTACTTATGGTAATGCGGGTTGGATGCGCGAAATTATGTGTTTACATATATGCCCATACTCACGTTTTCAGTCAGCAATGTTTGATAAAGACACCTTTACTGTAAGCTACGATGAAGCGCGTGGTGAAAACCGCGGGCCACGTTCGCGTAAACAAGACCCAAAAGAGTTGGGTTTAGGTGACTGTATTGACTGTAACTTGTGTGTGCAGGTTTGCCCAACCGGGATCGATATTCGTAATGGTCTGCAATATGAGTGTATAAATTGTGGTGCTTGTATTGATGCCTGTGACGGCGTAATGGATAAAATGAATTACCCTCGGGGCCTTATCTCTTACACCACCGAGCGTAATTTAGAAACACCGGAGAATAAAACCCATCCGCTGCGCCCAAAGCTGATTGGTTACAGTGTTATTTTAATCTTACTTACCGGTGCGCTGGTTGCTAATATCGCCATGCGTAAAACCATGGACTTTGATATTATTCGCGACCGCAATCAGTTGTATCGTGTCGATTTTAATGGTTTAGTTGAAAACACCTACACCTTAAAAGTAATTAACAAAGCACAATACGAGCAAACATTCTCTATTGATGTAACCGGGTTAGATAATTATAAATACTTAGGTGATACTACCTTTACAGTAAACGCTGGTGAATCGCATAATGTACCGCTATCACTGGTAATGGATCCTTATGATTTAAAAGCGCCAATGACCGAGTTTAACTTTGTGTTGTCGCCAATAAACGAGCCCGATAATAAAATATCGCAGCCAAGCAACTTTTTTAAGGCACGATAAGTCGCTTTATTAAAGGCAAACGAGCACTGTTATTAACAAAAAAGCGGGATATTCCCGCTTTTCTTTTTATATAAGAAGTATATGAGTAAATTTAGCTTTATTGACTTAACCCCAGATCTTATTTTGGATGCCATAGAAAGCGTGGATATTTATGCTGAGTCAGGGTTGTTAGCGCTAAATAGCTACGAGAATCGGGTGTATCAATTTGTGGCCGAGGGTGCAAAGCGTTACGTCGTTAAGTTTTATCGCCCTGAGCGCTGGAGCAAAGCGCAAATTCAAGAAGAGCATGACTTTGCTTTTGAGCTAGCCGCCGCTGGAGTACCGGTGGTGGCGCCAATAAAACACAATGGGCAAAGCTTGTTTGAACATCAAGGGTATTTATTTACTTTGTTCCCAAGTGTAGGCGGGCGTTTATTTGAGGTGGACAATTTAGATCAACTCGATGTGCTCGGGCGTTTAATCGGTCGTATGCATCAAGTAGCCAAAACGAAACCCTTTACCCAAAGACCGACCATTACTTGTGATGAATATTTAGATACAGCTAAAGTTCATTTACAAAAAAGTAAGTTAGTCCCTATGGGATTAGAGACTTCCTTTTACACTATTTTAGATTTAGTCATTGCCCAAGCGCAGCTGCAATATAAAAATGTAGATAGTATTCGCTTACACGGAGACTGCCATGCTGGTAATATTTTATGGGCTGGGGATGCGCTGATGTTTGTTGATTTAGACGATAGCCGCCAAGGACCTGCAATTCAAGATTTATGGATGATGCTCAGTGGCGATCGACAAACACAGCTGTTACAGTTAGACACTTTAGTGAATGCGTATGAAGAGTTTTGTGATTTTGATCACTCACAACTGAAGCTGATCGAACCGCTTCGCGCCATGCGTATGATTCATTACATGGGTTGGGTTGCAAAACGTTGGAGTGATCCTGCTTTTGTACGGAACTTTTCATGGTTTGCAGATGACAAATACTGGGAGCAACAAATTTTAGCGCTTAAAGAGCAGTTTGCAGCTTTGCAAGAAGCCCCGTTAAAATTATTGCCATAATATTTTTATTTTAAAAGAAGTATAACGAGATATTCATGCTTAAAAAATTAAAACTAAGTTTACTGATCCTATGTTTACCTTTTGCAGCATTAGCTGCTAACTTTGAAGCGGGTAATCAATACACTGTAATTGATGTTGAAAAAAGTAAAACCCCGAATGTAACCGAGTTTTTCTCTTTCTATTGCCCACATTGTTTTAAATTTGAGCCGGTAGCCAAAGGGATTGCAGAAAACTTACCTGAAGGGGCTGAATTTGTAAAAAATCATGTCAACTTTTTGGGAGGCGTTTCACCACAAGCGCAAAGTAATTTAAGCTTTGCTTACTTAATCGCAAAAAAGCATGGTCAAGCCGAAGCAGTAACAGCGCAAATTTTTAAAAGCATCCATATTCAGCGTGCACCATTAACAGAAATTAAAGACGTTAAGAAGTTATTAGAGCTTAACGCAATTGATAACAGCACATTTGATAATGATATTGCTAGTTTGCCTATCATAGCAGCTGAACGTGCCATGCAAGATAAGCAGAATAAATATTCTGAGCTTGGCGCATTAACTGGCGTACCTACATTTATCGTAAATGACAAATATAAAATCAATATTAATACAATCAAGAGCCAACAAGAACTTGATGAGTTAATTAGCTTTTTACTAAAACTATAATTTTTGGAGCACCACAATAATGATCAAATTAGTTAAAGCAGGGTTACTTGCTGTATTACTCCCTTTAGCTGCAACCAGTTTTGCTGCCACTTACGAAGAGGGCGTACATTACGATGTCGTCTCTGATCGTGCAACGAGAAAACCAGAAGTAAAAGAGTTTTTCTCTTTTTACTGTCCTGCATGTAATAACATGGAACCACTGCTGGCCGAAATCAAACCTAAGCTAGATAAAAACGTAAAGTTTAAGAAAAGTCATGTAGATTTTGTGGGTGTACGTGACCCAGAACATCAAACCATGATCAGCCAAGCATTAGCTACTGCTGAAGTACTACCACAAAAAGATAAAATTATTTCAGCGATGTTTGATCATATCCATGCAAAGCGCGCACGATTTAATGAGTTGGCAGATGTAAAAGACGTATTCTTAGCGCAAGGCGTAGATGGCGACAAGTTTGATAAATTATTTGAAAGCTTCTCGGTACGTACACTTAGCTCTAAAATGAAACGTGACCAAGATTACTTTAAAGGCAAAGGAGCACTTCGTGGCGTTCCTACGTTTATCGTTAATGGTAAATACAAGCTTAACCTAGGTGGTGAGTCAGGCATTTCATCGCCAGAAGATGTAAGCGCACTCATTAATTACTTAGCAAATAAATAAGTAATTTGGTTAAATAAAAAAGCTCCTTAAGGAGCTTTTTTATTTTTACAACGTGCGCTGTTTAATGCTTTTTTTATTTACGTTGTAAAAACACACCAGATTCAATGTGGTGTGTATAAGGGAACTGATCAAATATTGCAAAGCGCTTAACCTCATGGGTTTGCGTTAAGTGATCAAGGTCGCGCTCTAATGTGTCTGGGTTACATGATATATAAATAATATTCTCATAGTTAGCCACTAAGTCACACGTAAGCGTGTCCATGCCGGCACGAGGTGGGTCGACTAGAATGGTTTGGCAGTTGTAACTACTAAGGTCAATGCCATCTAGGCGAGAGAAAGTACGCTCGCCTTTCATTGCCTGAGTAAACTCTTCGCTCGACATGCGAATAATATCTAAGTTAGTTACTTTGTTTTGAGCAATATTATATTGCGCTGAATGCACAGACGATTTTGATATTTCTGTTGCCAGCACTTTATTAAATGAGCCTGCAAGTGCAATTGAAAAGTTTCCGTTACCACAATACAGCTCTAGTAAATCATTGTTTAGTGGTTTACATAACTCTTGTGCCCACTCTAACATTTTAATATTCACCTTCGCATTAGGCTGAGTAAAGCTATTTTCTACCTGCTGATAGATTAGCTCTTGGCCATTCACCATTAAGCGCTCAGTAACAAAGTCATCGCCCAATTTTTCTTTTTGCTTACGTGCACGGCCAATAAAGTCAATTTTGTACTGGCTACTTAGTTTTTCTTTTAAGGCATTGATCTCAGTTAACCAGTGTTCATCAAGTGGCTTGTGATATAGCAAGCTCACTAAAATTTCACCACTGAGGGTTGATAAATAATCTATTTGAAATAATTTACGACGCAGTACTTCGCAGCCTTTTAAATTTTCAATCATCACCTGCATAACTTCACCTACTAAAGGAGCTGCAGGGTCAAAGGTATCAACACGTATTTTATCTTTTGTTTGTTGATCAAACATAATATGAAACAGATCGTCACCATCGTGCCATACTCTAAATTCTGCACGTTGGCGGTAGTTAATGGGCTCAGAGCTAAATACTTCTAACTGTTTTACACCAAAATGTTGGAATTGCTCTGTAATACGCTGCTCTTTTTCATTTAATTGTGCATCGTACTGCGTGGTATCTATATTTATAACTGCCATTAACGGTATAACCTTATCGTTGAGATCTGTTTATCGGCGATATTGTAGGGGGCGAAGCGTATTTGTCTAGTTTTGATCAAATATAGTGAGCTTTTTTTGAGCATTTTACTACAGTATAGGCTTTCTTGGTCGATATAAGAGTAAGTCTAAATAGGAGTCCTCTCATGAAAATAGGTAACTTTAGTTTTGTTCCAAACAGCAATGCCAATAAATACAATACTAAACAAGCAATGCCACAGCCTAAAATAGACTCTCCACCAACTAGTTATCAGCAACGCGGAAATGAATTGGCAGCTGCCGTATTGGGTGACAAAATGGCAAAAGAATTAGGCTTGCCGGTTGCTGAAGCGAAAAAAGACAAACCATTGTTTGATTTTAATGAAGTAGTCAAAAATGTTTTAGACTTTGTGACAAGCTCGGTAAAAAAAGCCAAAGCCAATGGTGCCGATAACGACAAACTGCAAGATATGCTAAATCAGGCACGTAAAGGAGTGCAAACGGGTGTTGATGAGGCTGTGGATGAACTAAAAGGCATGGGCGTATTTAATCAAGAACTTGAAGAGGGTATTGATAAATCTAAAGAGGGTATCTTTAGGGGCCTCGATAAATTTGAGCAGAACTTATTTAACCCTCAACCTGCAAGCGTAACTGTAAGTCAGGCGCAATATGTAAGTTTAAGCAATACTGCTGATTACACATTCACCACAGCAGAAGGTGATGAGGTGAGTATTAGCTTTGCAGATGCTTATCAATCGCAATCATCTAGTCGCTATCAACAAACAGATGATTCACAATCATTTAGTACGCAATTTTCTGAATCCCGTGAGCTCTCTTTCTCGATGTCAGTAAATGGTGAGCTTAATGAAGACGAGCAGCAAGCCATAAATGATTTAATGGCAGAGTTACAAGATGTCAGTAAAACCTTTTTCAGTGGCGATTTAGACAAAGCATTTGAACAAGCCCAAGAACTCAGTTTAGGGAATGAACAGCTGGTGGCATTCTCAATGGACTTACGTCAAAGCAAAACCGTTGCTGCCATTAAAGAGTATGAACAAATTAAGCCAGCATCAGAAAAAGCCATTGCCGAAAGTGTTGCCCCTTTTAATGATGATCTAAAATCGGCTTACTCTAAAGCGCACACCCTAGGATTAGAAAGCCAGCTATCAGGTATCATTCAATGGCTAAATCAAGATCAACAAGAAATAGATAAACTGGTTGATTACACTAACACCATGTTTGAAAACTTAGATAAATTAAGCGCCGCTACTGCAAAGCTAGGCACTGAGTAAAACTACTTTCTTTTACAAAAGCCACATGGCAAACTGCCGTTCTTAGTAAAGAGTAGGAATGGTAGTTTGTCAGCGCACATC
This sequence comes from Pseudoalteromonas sp. SCSIO 43095, assembly GCF_023650455.1. NCBI lineage: Bacteria > Pseudomonadati > Pseudomonadota > Gammaproteobacteria > Alteromonadales > Pseudoalteromonadaceae > Pseudoalteromonas > Pseudoalteromonas sp. SCSIO 43095. The sequence goes on along the minus strand of NZ_CP087995.1, from coordinate 2,637,538 downwards.
ATGGTATTTGATTCAGGTATAGGTGGAACCACCGTGCT